>CAZECN010000034.1:0-28327 GCA_964510575.1 uncultured Bdellovibrionales bacterium
TGTGGTCGTAAAAGAGGTCAAGGCACCGGAGATAAAGGAACATCCAAGGGGCTGCGCCGGTGAGGACTCACACCAAAGAAAGATTAAATCTTACCAAGTTGACGTAAAGTTCTATAAGGATTGGCTAAAAATTCTGCCCTAGACTTCCTACACACCTAAAGCCCTTGGAGTTATCTCAGGTGTCGATAAGGGCTCTTTTCTTTTCGTACTTGAGGATTTATCAACCGTTGGTTTTGAAAAGAATCAAGGTTCTGGCTCTTTAAAAGAAATTCAAACCTGTCTTAAATGGCTAGCGACTTTTCATGCTACATTCTTAGGAGAAAAACCAAGTGGACTTTGGGAGACAGGTTGCTACTGGCATTTAGATACTCGCCCAGAAGAGTTAGAAGCACTTAAAGACCTTGAACTAAAAGCAGTTGCTCGTGAAATCGATCAGCTTTTAAAAGATGCCACCTACCAAACCATTGTCCACGGCGATGCGAAACTAGCAAATTTCTGTTTCTCTAAGGATGATAGCAAGGTAGCCGCAGTTGATTTTCAGTATATCGGCGGAGGCCCTGGCGTTAAAGATTTAGTATACTTCCTTGGCAGCTGTCTAAGCGAAGAGGAGTGTGAGCAATCTGCAGAAGAATTTAGCGAATTTTACTTCTACGAATTAGGCACCAAAATAAAAGAACATAAACCTGAAATTGACTCTGAGGCCGTAATCGATGAATGGAAAGGTTTAGTACCGATAGCCTGGGCAGACTTTCATCGTTTTTTAAAGGGCTGGAGCCCCGGACATTGGAAGCTCAATAGCTATAGTAAAAAAATAAAAGCCCAGGTTATTGCTAACCTGGGCAAGTAAACTTATATCTTTTGACGTCCTGGGTTAACGAGCAGGAGTTGCTAATCTGTAGTTGTCCCCCACCCCACTTCTAACCACATTACCAACAATTGCGTTATTGGAAGTCGCATTAACTCTCACTACTCCGTAAACGTTATCAACGTCTTGACTACATAAATCTATTTCAAGCACCCCTTCACCTGGCACGGAGCCTCTTCTTCCTCGAGTAAGAACCGTCCCGTCAAAACGAGTCACGTCATAACTAATTGACTCTGCGCCGGGTGCAAGATTTCCAAGAAGTAAGCTACAGTCCTGACCAAGGAAAGTATTGTAGGTTCCTTGCATTATCGACCCAATGGCCTGTCTCGCTGGAATAGGATAAATATTGCTTACTCCTGCTCTGGCATTTCTGCCGTATTGCATTCCAGTAACCATTACTTTGTCCCCGGCTCCACCGTTCACTATCGCCAGGCCAAGATCCCCAGCCAAAGCGCCATCAAGAATTACATGTTGAGTAGAGAAAGGAGCTAAGTTTATGCTCTGATCCAGAACGTTTTGTCCCGTTTTCGCAGAAGCACTAACGTTTACTCTAGCCGGAACTGAGTCTGTATTAGAAATCTCTAACACCGCAGTCAGACCTCTCGTGTCCATTGGAGTAACTATTCTCTGCTGAGAACCTCGAAAGCCTGCCAAGGATACTGCTTCCCTAACTGGAGCTGCCGGACTTGGACCCTCGTAAACATATCGGTTCAATGTCACTCGAAACCCAGCACTGTCATTGTTAGGTCTCCACTCCAGTAGACCAATCAGATTAGCACCAAATTGATGAACGGGAATATCTACTCGTCCATTTGGTCCCAACCTTACTGGCTCACGGAGCAATACTGAACCATCTTGGCCATAAACAAATACTGTTCCACTCTGATTGCTTCTTTCAGTACTGGCAACTGTCAACCAGTTAGCAGCGAAGTAACCTATTTCACCTGGGTCTAAGCTAGGATGAAAAGTATTAAATTGAACAAATTGAGAACCATTTAACGGATTGCTAAAAGGCATTGAAATTACAAAATCAAAATTTCCAGCACCATCTGGACGATACTGAAGCATCCGTCCATCAATATCACCAGGCTGAGCACCTCTATCGAGAATCTCAGCACAAACAGTTCCAATGCTGTCAGGAATAAATCCCTCCATATCATGAACAGTTAAGTCCGTCTGAGCGCCTGGTAAGATTTGTATATCTCTTGACCCTCTAGCAGTTCCTAAATTGTCAAATAGAGTAGCTCTAATATTTCTGATTTCATTGGTGAAGTTGGTAAATTCTGCGATGTTAAACTGAAGACCAATAAAGCCATTCCAGTCAAAGCAAAAATCTGTTCCAAGTTCGAACTTAAAGCTTGAATCATCGAAAGGATCTGACAAGTCAATTGCCTCTTGCCCATCACGAACGCCATCTCCATCTGTGTCACAGGTCGGACAAGTTGATACCGGAGGTAAAGCAATACCGCCCACTTTAACTGTAGTATCAGAATAAAAGCGAGTAACATTACTTCCGTCATCTACTTCAGCGTAAATATAGTAAGTACCGTCAGGTGTTGAGCTTGCGTCCCAACTATAAGTAGCTATGCCATTTCTACGGCCGTTCATAGAACCTATTCTTCTGCCGTTAAAGCCAGTTCTATTGCTATCGTAGTAGAGAGTTACATCCATTCTGTCCCCTTCAGGATCATAAAGATCAATCTCAAACTCATACTCTCTGGCATTAGTTGTAATATTCTCTGCAAATAGACCAGCCCAATCAATTGCGAATGGAGTTACGTCAGCAGCCTCAAGAGGGTCAAAGCGGACAACTGAAACCTGACTCATGTCAGTCCAGCGCACCCCACTTTCGTAACTCTCTGGGTCCCAAAGATCGATACAGAACTCAACAAACCCATCTTCATAATCAGGAAAAGTTTGAGACCTTTCAATTAGTTCATGGGCTTTTGTACTACCAAGCTCCCCAGTGGTATTATCTTGCCATATAACCCTAGCAACCCATCCAGCTCTATTTAACTCTACAGCATCTCCGTTTCTAACTAGCTCCACTGGATCTACCTGCATACTGTAGCAAAAATATCGATAAGTAAGTGGATTGATCTGAACACCAGGATCAACTGTAAGGTGAACCTGGGTATCAACAGTACCAGTTAGAGCATCAAAATCAGTCTTGGCTTGAAAAGTATTATTCACGATGCCAAAGTCGTGGAATCCTCTTTGAAAAGGAGTCGTCACTGAACCATCAGCGTTAAACAGGTTCACAACATCTGAAAGCTCATTCATATCCCAAGCGTCACCTCGCTCAGTTTCAGAATATTCCTGACCACTAGTTCTAGATGGTGATTTGAACTCAATTTTTGGCTTTCCATTAATTGTAATTGGGCCAATGTAATTACTTCGAGCTAAAGAAGCTGGGGTTCTAGCTGGAGTAGTTTCAAACTGAGCATAAAAATAATAAGTTCCTGGAGGTAAGATTCCAGTTTTGAAATCAATCGAACCATCCAAGGCCAGACCTCTTTCGACAGCTTCTCCGTCATACCCGCTATTGTTATCGTCCACATAAATCACAACATTATCTCTGGCCGGAATATCTGAAGAACCTGAGCTATTCCAACTAAGATTAATCGTCGGCGAGGTATCTGGATCAATGATTCTAATCCAATCGAAGCTATGCGAACCTCCAGCAGGCTGATTTAGACTTGTAAAAATAGAAAGTCCGCTAACCTCTCCACTCCAAGGGTGAGTGGCAGAAGCATTGGCTGGAAGGTCTATTGTCTTAATATTAAAAACATTTGAAGGGTGGCGATAAAATAAGCCCCTATTGTGAAGTTCGTAACCATCGATACTTTGAGTACCGAAAATAGCCAAGTTATTTCCAGAAGACCAAAGAACCGCATACTCAAATGGATTCGTGGTTGAGTTTCTCATTGAGAACAATGTGTATTTATCAGCGTCGAGAGGATAATGTATTCCAAGACGGCCACAGTTTTCTCTAAAGGCGAGCTGAGAACCTAGAGTCGGAATAGGCATTACTCCAACTATTGGGCTCGCAATCTGCGGGTGCACTCCAGTCCAAACACCATTGGAGACTGTTTCTGGTTCAAAAAACCAACCATCAAATCCTATGTCGCAAGTATCATTAAAGTTCTTACCTTCTCCCCATTGGTCAGTGAAGTAGTCCTCAGCATCATCGACCACGACTCCGCTAGGCCCTGAGAGACTTATCGATTGAGCAGAAGCAAGGCTCGAGAGCAGGAATACTGAGGTAGTAAAAACAACTAGAAAGCCGAATGGACTTTTAAACCTTAAAGATAAAGACATGATAAAACCTTAAAAACTCGTTTATTTATAGTCAGTTAAACTATCGGCAGCTTAGCCCAAGATCATTAGGCTGATGTTGAAATCAGATCTAATCTGTCCCCCTAACAAGTGGAATAAGTATTTGTATTTACGGTCTTTTTTGGGGTGGAGTATTTTTTGTAGCTTTGACCGAAAACGCCAATAAGTGCCACAGTCTGGAAATGTAATTATTGCTGGATGAGTTGAGACATAGCGCCAGCCCCATGCCTAAATTTTTGGCCTGTAAACTCTGCCACCTGGAACACCCAGTTGGCATGCTTTTTGTTTATTTTCTCTACCGTCTTTTCAGAAACTAGGGGAATCGGCTGATACTCTTTGACGGGATCATCATCTTTACCCGAACTAACTGCCTCTTCCTCGGATTGCCTCTCCTCCTTAGGCTTCTCAGCTTGATCCGAATTAAGTTGCTTGGAACTGGTCAATATCTCTTGAGCCTGACTGTTATACTGGGAGTTAACTTCAGCGTTCAACTCTGCCGAAAGTCTCATATAGAAGTTTTCATCAAGCTTCCCTGTTTCAACCACATAAACTAACCCTGAGCCCGTTGAAAATTTTGTTTTCTGGTCAAAATTTACCTTTAGATCACTCGATTTACGAACATCTTCAATTCTTAGGTTCTCTAGAGCGTTGTGGATACTATTAACCCTGCTAGTGTTTAATTCACGAGAAAGTGGAAGTGAAGGATGTTCTAATTTAGGACTAAAGGAAAGTTGATCCAATTCAAACTCTCTTTGATATTGTTGGCCTAGTAGACGCAACTGTTCCACTTTAACAACTCGATTAGCCAATACTGATAAGACACTCCTAGATATCCAACTATTCGGTGAGACAGAAATATTCAAATCCTCAGAGACTAGGTAGCTCTTACCCGCTCGATCAGAAACATAATAACCACCCGAACGAATTAGTCCCGGTTGAATATTAGAGGAAACATCTCTCTCTGAGCCAATCAAAAGAGAGGAAAGCAATTCACCCTTCCCATCCATGAAAACGACTTCAGTCCCCTTTTCTTTGGTAAGACCTAACTCACTCCCCTTATCTTCAGCCAAAGGAACACTAATAGCATCGCTCATTCTGGAGAGCTTAAACAAAAACTCTCTTACTTGTGAATATTCCGCTGGATAATTATAACTTCCTCCGACAAGCCACTTGGAATCCTCCAGCGTTAATAAAACCTGATCTGTATTTTTTATTATTTTAATGGAGCGAATCTGATCCCAGGTAATGTCGCCGAGTAAAGAATTAGATTCCGACTTGGAACGAGGTTGCCGCTCGGATCTCTCAAGGCTAAAAAACACCACGCCTAAAACTAAGCCTAATAAAAATAAAACTTTTCCGTTCATCAAAATATGCTCGATTTATTTCAAATTTCGTATAGAGAGCTAACTTTCAGTAGTTCGACTGATCATCATAAAACCAAAATAAATAATTAGAAGAAGAACTGGCACTAAAAAAGTGTTTATCAAAAACAAATTGCTTCCCAGTGTCTCGACATCTTCTCTTAGGTTTCGCCTTACTTTTCTCAGATTACTTTGAGCTTCAGCTTTTTCTCGCCTCAAATTTTCCAGTTCTTGCACAAGAGCTGAAGAAAATACCTGTTCATCTGCTCCTTGTTTCTCAAAACTAGATAGCCTCATGTTGGTATCGTTTAGACGAGCCAAAAAGACTTCCTCTTCTCTCTTCCAACGAAGCTGCGCTTCTTTTTCAATTTTTTGAACCAAAGTGAATGGACGAGCAACTTTGCCTCTAGATCTGATACTAATCAACTCGTTTGAACCAGACATGTTTTCAACTGCATTCAAAAAGAAAGGTAGGTTATCATTAAGTTTAGCGGCAACCCGCCCTCCAAAGGGGCTATTTTGTATGACCACAGAGTAGGCGTCCGCCATGAAATCCACATCTGCAACAATCATTACATTGGACCTATTCTCTGAGACACTTAGATGGTTAACTGATTGTTGACTGGCCATTGCTGCTGGGGGTTCTTCAAAATTACTTTTCAACTTCCCTTCAATTCTAGCTGCAAGTAGTCTCTTCTCTCCACCCAACTGAGAATATTTTTTAAGCAAGCTATCTGGTCTCCCCTGAGGACCTTGCAACTCCGCCACCGGAACCAAATTTCCAGAGCCTGAGCTTTTAACAATAGGAGCAATCTCTACTCCTTCCAGCTGCGTGGTCTCAATATGGCCAGCCCACGGAAAAACCATTAGTTCCAAACCAGAGCTGATAACTTCACTGCTAGAGAGATCATCTTTGCCCAACGAGAGCCACATAATAAACTCTTCAGGCACCCCAGTTCGACTAGTCTGCACTGATGTTGTTCGGCCATAATCAGCCACGGCAAACTCCCTCACAAGCTCTACCCCCCAATTACCAGTCAAGGAATTTAAATCAGAACTATTATTCCAGGGCTCTCCCTGAGGATGAGTTGAAGGTGGAGCGTCTAGTTGGCAATAGGGATCAACAAAAACTAAAAGACGCCCCCCTCCCATTACAAACTGATCAATTGAATAAAGCAGTCCCTCTGAAAGCCGTTTAGGATGCACCAAGACTAGGACATCTAGGTCGGGCGAAATCTCATTCACGTCTTCATTAATAGATACAAGCTCACTAAAACCTGCCAACTGCTCAACAGCCACCCAAGCGGGCTGTGCTCCACCAGAAGGGGCTGGAACCTTAGAGCCACTCAAGTTTAAACTCGAGATTAATCCGACACGGGGTCTAGAATTGCTCGACAAAGACTGAATAAGCCCACTAACCTCATATTCAAGCTGATCTTGATTATCTATATCAATATTTGGGATAACCTTTTCTGTACCGTCGGAGGAAATACCCACTAAGCCAAAATAGATCAGCTCTCCGCTAGGCAAAGCCAAGGGCCGCAGGCCAAAACGGTTAGCCCATTCAGCATCTTCAGAGTCGGGTCTAGGGTCTAAAATTTCGAAGTTAATCTTATCACCTGCCACCTTATCGTATTGTCTCAAAAGAGCTAAAACCCTGTCGCTATAGACATTCAAGGCAGGTATCGAAGCAGCATCTGTTTTAGAGAAAAAATACTTTAGTGTTACAGGCTCCTCTAGTCCCTCCAGTATCTTCTCACTTCCTGAAGACAAGCTGTAAAGATTCTCTTCGCTAAAATCAGCAAACCAACCACCGAGAAAAGGTTTAGCCAAGGCATTGATCAAGAAAAATAAGACCAACAAGCCTATAACAGATAAAAATCCAGAAAATGTCTTGCTCAAGACTCTTCTCCACTCATGTCAATCAGTTTCCACGCTCATTTTCCAACACAACCCCACTTATCATCAAAGACACAGCCATTAGAGATAAGAAATAAATGACATCAGCGGCTTCTATCACCCCTCTTTGTATAGACTCAAAGTGGTAAGGAATACTGAGATTCAAAAGGTGTCTAGAAAACCAGTCCGGCAAAACTTTATAGAACGAGTTAACCAGGGGTTCAAAACCGAGAAGAATTAGAAAAAGGCAAACTGAAACGCTAACCACAAAGCTAATAATCTGATTTTTAGTCATGGAAGAAATAGCCATTCCCACAGCCAAGAAGGCTCCTGCCATTAAGAGACTGCCTAAGTAGCCGGCTATAATAACTCCATAGTCGGGCTCCCCTAAGTAGCCAACTGTCAGAACAATTGGAAAAGTCATTAACAAGGAGAAGCCGATAAAAGCCCAGGCAGCTAAAAATTTACCCAGCAAAGCCTCTGACAAGCGTATAGGAAGGGTTAAAAGTAACTCAATGGTGCCTGTTCTTTTCTCCTCAGCCCAAAGTCTCATAGAAAGAGCAGGAACAATAAACAGATAAAGCCAAGGGTGCCAGGCAAAGAAAGCACGTAGGTCAGCCTGGCCACGTTCAAAAAAACCTCCCATCTTAAAGGTAAAAAAACCACTAAGCACCAAGAAGACTACCAAAAATACAAGAGCTATTGGAGTTGAAAAATATGCTCGAAACTCCCTTTTAAAAATGCTCTTCACTATTCCCAAATTCATTTGGTAAGCTCCCGAAAAATATCCTCTAGTCTTGCTGAGCCACAATTCATCCTGGACACTGTCAGGTCGAACTCTTTGGCCAAAGCGAGAAGCGAATCCAAACCTTCAAAATCACCGCTGGCTGAAGACTTGGCCAAAAACAGTCTAAACCCCGAGGATCCTCCCTCCTCTTCGAACTCATGAATCTCCCTAAATTCCTCAAAAGCAGCTATCTTCTCTCTAAATTCCTCTGTGACCTCTTCCTTAAAAGAAATATCAATAAGTCCTCCTCGACCGACCTTTTGACACAGTCCTACAGGGCTATCGTCAGCGATAACTCTTCCTTCGGATACAATAATAGCTCGCGAACACACTTCCTCCACCTCTTCCAAGATATGGGTGGAGAGAACAATGCATTTAGTTTGAGCTAAGCGATTGATTAATTTTCGAACTTCATGCTTTTGGTTAGGATCCAGTCCATCCGTAGGTTCATCCAATATTAATAATTCTGGTTGATGGATAATCGCTTGAGCAAGCCCGACTCTTCTCTTGAAGCCCTTTGAAAGCTTATCAATGCGACGATCGAGTACTTTTTTAAGAGAAACCTCCTCAACTACTCGCTCCACTTCTTTTCCCAATGAGCTTCCAGCAAGTCCTCGAATCTCAGCAATGAACTTCAGGAAATCCCTTACCAGCATTTCAGAATAAAGAGGCGCATTCTCAGGCAAGTAGCCAATCAGTTTTCTGGTTTCCACTGAGTCTTTAGAAACCTTCAAACCACCAACAAAAGTTTCGCCAGAGTCAGGAGCTAGAAAACCTGTGATCATCTTCATTGTAGTAGATTTTCCAGCACCATTAGGACCTAAAAAACCTACAACCTCTCCCTTCTTAGCAGAGAAGCTAACCTGATCAACAGCTCTGATATCAGAGAAACTTTTAGTAAGGCTTTTGGCTTCCAGCATCGCTAATAATCAATCAATGTATCAAAGGCTAAAGACTTCTTTCTATTGGACATAAATGGCAGCATCGATGGTCTAATCTACCCTAAGCTACCCAAACTGGCCATCCTTTAGTCCAGCTATATACCCACCCTGAATTAAATTTCGGCTTAGCTTCCATCTAGGCTAGATGGGTATACCTATTTTCTGGCCAAGCTTACGCTTGGCTTATACTGCGTCTATGCGAAATCCAGCAAAACCGAAATTTCAATGAGGCGCGGTATATAAATACTAGCATCTAGTCAATATGTTTTTTCTTGGCCACTGCTAGCGCCACTGCTAGGGTTCCCTCATCCTCTTACAATAGTGCTCACTGTAAATAATGAAAAGTATCCCTTCAAATCTAGATATAAAACAAACCAAAGGGAGTAATAGTGGAACTATATTGCTTTGTCATGGCTTGAATAATTGCCCTGAAGTGATGCACCCACTGAGGGATTCTCTATCTTCTTGTTTCTTTCAGGCTGCGAACCTGACCTTGGATGGACACTTTGGCCATCAAAAGACCTGTGATGGAAGCTTTGACCTTTGGCAGAAAAATATAGAAGATTCGGTTGCGTGGATTGAAAAAGACTCCGGTGGGCAAGACTTAGTTGGAATTGGTTACTCTCTAGGAGCAGCCATGCTGCTCAATCAGCAACAGAAATTCAATAGCTTCAGTAAACTAATATTAATTGCTCCTGCAATTTATATTCGAGCCCGTTACGAAACAATTATGACCATCGCTTCTCCATTCAGACACTTTGGTCTTTCTGCTCCAAGCAAAAATCTAGAAGAGTACAGGTCATCTGGGCGCACGCATTTCAATTCCTATTTTGGGACTCTCAAAGCCAGCCGGACCGTACGTGATAGTAGAAAGTCAGTTTCAAACTGCCTGGTATTATGCAGCGATAAGGACGAATTGCTCGCAGTTAATAAAATTAGAAAATGGTGTCAAAATAACAAAGTGGAATACTGGCCAATACCCACACCTTACAATATCAACTGCAATCATATGATAATCAATCAAGCTGAACTTGGAGAAAAGTTTTGGAGCGAAAAAATAACCAAAATAAATGGGTTTTTATTAAAACCCCTATAAGTTTAACTACAGCTGCCCTTTTCGGAAGTGCGATTAAGTCTACTGACTTAAAAGCTCGTCAAGAAGCTTATCCCTAGAAGAAGATTCTTCCTCGATTTTATTAGTCTCTGTTACAACAGGCTCGACCACTGTCTCGCTTGCAGAAGATGTAGTATCAGCACTAGCGCTTGAATCTACCTCCGATGCCACATTAGCACTAGCCGGCTGAGTCCTTCTGGCAGATCGAACAGCCTTTTTAGGCAGTGGATCTGACTGAGATACAATCTCCATAGGTATCAAAATAATATCGCCTATCGATATTCTTTGGGGCTTTATAGATGAATTGACATCTGCAATTCTTTTCCAGTTATCAGTTCGTCCCGTATACCATCTAGCAATTAGACCTAGAGTCTCACCTGAATACTTCACTTCGTGCTGCATGTAACTAGGGCGAGAAACCTCTTCAACATAAAAGACCGGCTCTGGCACAACAACTTCTTCTTTAGAAGAGCAGGCTGTCGTAAACAAACCTGCGAAAGCTAATAGAAGGATTAATTTTCTCATCTTCTCCACCTGACTTAAAAACCCCATTGCAAAGGCTAATCTCCAAAAACTATTTTAACGACTTGCTAATTATACTTTTCACAACATCATTCTGCTCATCTTTAAGCATATCTATTAATTGATTTTCCAATCCAAAACGTTCGGCATACTTCACTGCAAACCCTCTTACCAAATAATCCTCATGCTTCAATGCCAGCTGAGCCAGAGCAATTGATTCAGGCTCCGAACTATACGGGGATTTGGCTAACGTTTTTATAATTTGAATTTTGACTGTTTCCTCAGCTCCCGAATATAATTTGCTGAGATAAGGAAGAAGGGTCAAGTCACCTCGCTCCCCAACTTCAGAAACCACAGCGACCAACTCGTTACTACTAGAGCCTTTATCAGCTGACTCAACCATCCAAGCCAACTCTTGGCTACTCATCAGCCGATAGTTCTTATCTTTCAGCAACTGCAAATCTGGTTGACTAGGACCAGATGTTTCAACTAGAGCAGCTGAACTATCACTGGACGAATCTACTTGGCTAATAGAAGAACTTACTTCCCCAGTCGAATCATCTTGGATAGTCGTAGAATTTGCTTGGGAAACAGCCTGAACAGAGCGAATTATATCGTCTTCAGGATCCTCAACAATCAATTCCATAAACAAAAGTCCGACAATCAATCCGAAGAGACCAGTCATTGCCAAAGCACGAAGGGACTTTTTATACTTGCTTTGAATACTAGACTTCAAATGGGTTCTACTAGCATCCAGGTCTTGATAGTCAGATGTACGCAATCGCTGACTGGCAACCGAAACATCCTCTTCTAATTCCGATTTATCAGCAACATTCTCATACTCTGAGTCAAAATCCTGATCATCTGAATCGAAATCCAGATCCTCCGAGTCAAGATCTCCCTCGTTCGCAGAAGGCGACATGCTCTTATCTGCCAGTTTTTTTAACTCTTCTTCAAACATTTCAAAACCACCACAAATTGTGGCGGCAGCAACGTTCACCTCTGTTTCATGGTGTCCATTAGTTACTATCTCAACCTCGCTTCCACCTAGCTCTTTTTCATTTTCTTTCTTAGCGAGCTCAGAGTTAGGTCCAAGAAGATCTTCAAGACCTGAACTAGCTTCTTTCTCTACTTTACTTGTATTTTTAGATTGTTGCTCTGAGCCTTCACTAGAACTCCAGCGTTTTTTCGGGTCAAAATCAACTGCACCTGTTTCGCTAGCTTCAATAGAGAGTGATTCTGCGAGATCCGAAATAAAGTCAACGGCTTTGTCGTACCTATTATCTTGGTTTCGACTCATTGCTTTCTTTAAGGCAGCCTCAACTCCTTCAGGAAACTGTAAACCTAGTTTATTGAAAGTCACTGGATCATGCTGCATAATGTGACTAGCAACCTCACTGAAATCATCACCAGGGAAAGGTCTTGAGCCAGCCAAAATCTCAAAAGCCAGTACTCCTAGAGAAAAAATATCAGACTTACCAGATAGGTCCATTCCTCTAACCTGCTCCGGAGACATATAACCAGGAGTCCCCAGTAAAGTTCCAATTTGGGTCATTTTAACATCACAGACCTTAGCCACACCAAAGTCTAAAAGAAGGGGCTGATCCTGATTATTAATTAAAATATTGGCAGGTTTAATATCTCGGTGAATAACGCCCTTTGAATGAGCATAATCAATAGCACTGGCAATTTGGAATAAGTAGTGAATGCATCGCAGAGGGTCTAACTTACCTCGTTTTTCAAGTATCTGATCAAGGGTTTCACCTTCAACAAATTCCATAACAATAAAAGGATTGCCAGCTTCAGTGTTACCTGTGTCAAAAACAGTAACTATGTTCGGGTGGCTAAGTTTCCCGGCTGACTGGGACTCCATCTTAAATCTTTCCAGCAATTCTTGCTCTTTTGCGTCCAAGACTTCATCAAAAGTAGCGGTTGAGTTCAGAGTTTTAATAGCTACGTTTCGCCCGATCCCTGGATCAAGGGCCTTATAGACCACACCGGTGGCCCCCTTTCCTATGACACTCTTAACTTCGTATTTACCTATAGAATCGAAATCAGCCATGACTAGTCTACCCTAAATTCGATACCTAGCTTCTTATAGCCGAGGCATCTAACCATCTCTTCTGAGATCTCTACTATCCCTTTTTTCATCTTCACTTCTTTAACCTTCAACTTAGTTCGTCTCGCTCATCCAGATAGCTCTAACGTACAGAGCCTGAAAAATCTCTGATAACAGACATCCATTGCTCAATCATACCCGGAACAACTAAAGCTAGGAAAAGAAAAAAACCTGCCAACACAAAGATTGACATGAATTCAAAAACCTTAGGCTCCATTAACCTAAAATTCATAGAAATAAAGCGATTTTGAGCTCTAGCGAACCCTGATAGTTCAGCAGCTACCGCCTGCTCTTCTTCTAATTTTCGTTGGCCAGCCTCTGACCAAGCTTTCCAAGCCTCATTCTTCTTTGCTCTATGACGCGCATCTCCGATTAGCTGATGAGGATACTGGTCACCCAACACTGCTTTCGCTTCTTCTTCAGTTCCCTTTACTACTTTTCCCTCAGGCCCAACAAACTCAACCAATGAGTCTTCTACCATTTCAGCTTCCGCACCGGTTAGTTGGGTAGCAGCATCGGAAATCAGCTGCTCAACTTCCTCTTCTTTACTGTTATCATCCTGCCCACTCTCAGGACTTTCAACGTCTCTCAACTTCAGCTCACCTGGAAGGTGTGGAGCGTCAACGTCTATAGATCCTGACTCAGCTAACTCAACGACTATCTCTCTCAACTCTTTCTCGCAAAGAAGTGCTGAGTTGTAGACATTTTTAAAGTTATTCATCTGCCCAATGTGCTCGAAAACTTTGTATGTCACAGGTTTTCTAGACTTTGGTCTAGACAACCTACTTAGTAAAGTTCTCACATCAGTTGTAGATCCAATTGTGTTTGCAAAACCCTCATCGGAGTCAGCCATTTCAATAAGGTCTAACATCAAATGCCCAGGGGAGAGGTTCAACTCAAAATCATGCCCAAGTCTCACAATTCTTGGAGTAAATTTAAACTTACCAGTCTTAAAATTTCTTAGACGATGAAGTCTATCCAATTCGTAAGCTCTCTTAGCAGCAGCAAATTCTTCCCGGCTAACAATTGCTCCATCAATTAAATTATCTGCTAGTAGTTTAACTCCTACAGGCGACTTAACATAGGCCACAGCAAGCTTATCAGTAATCTTATTGGCAATCTTGAGCTTAGCCACGATGGCTACCGACAAAGGTCGCTTTGCATCTCGGACCTCCACAACTAGACCATCAGAAAGCAATACCTCCGTAATCTCACCACCAGACTCAATTTCCAACAAACCCTGTCTGCGACGATAGGAGAGAGTACGAATCGTTGAGAAAAATTCTCCTTTTTCAAAATTACCTTCCATTCTAGTTACCGCTCCTCACTGAACTCTCACGATTAAATAACAAAGTGAAAGAAGTAATTATAAGAAAGAGACCAACAGCTAAGATCAAAAAGAAACTTCCTTTCTCAAGGAAGAGATCTTTTGAAACCGGCAGTAGCTCAACTGGATTCTGATAAGCAATAATCACCAAGCTCGTCAAAACTCCTAAAAGCATGGCACCTAGCACAGGTTTGTTACCAGCAATCATTCCACCACATGGAAATCCATGCCAAATTACAGATTTTCTCTTACCGAAAAATGAAGTGTTATCATGATTCTCAAGGTCATTCTCACCTTTACGAAATCGAATAAATAGACCTATAGAAAGCGTGAGCCCTCCAAGCAACAGTATCAGAGCAAAGCTTCCGCCCGTCATCAAGGAAGCATAGACCTTCTCTTTTCCATATAAAGAACCAGTTTGTAGTGGCTCTTCATCAGGCAGCACAGCACTACTACTTGGCACACGCTTAAAATATCGCTCAAGAAAACCATCGGCAGGTAGTGAGGCAAAAATCGGCACTGCGTCTGAACTCTTGAAGTCCTCTAACCATTCAATTTTTTCAGGGTTCAGATCAGCCGCTTTTTGATACATAGCTCTGTGCCCAACTGTATCCAAAGCTGCCATTTTAACTTGAGCATTATTATAATAGGCTTCAAAACTCCTTTCTCCAGATCTAAGAAGTTCTTCCAAAATTGCCCCTGCCTCAGTTTCCTTTGAACTCCTAAGATAAACAGCTGCCAAGTTCAGCTTGGCCTTTTTGTGCATATCTTCTTTCTTTCTAGTTTGATCAATTATCTTATTGAACACTTGCGCAGATAACTCATGGTCCCCTTCCTGACCAGCAATTTGCCCGTATAAAAAGAGAGGTACCAAGTCTCCTGGGTTTGCTTCTATAGACATGGCTAAAGCTCTTTTGTCCTGCGGCGCGTAGGTTCTATTATTTACATTCTCAACTGCGTAATTTAAGTCCAAAGCAAGTTGAGGCCCTACTCTCTCTGCGATTAGCATTCCTGAACCCCAACAAATAACAGTGGCTCCTGCCAGAGCCGGCAACCATCTGCAGCTATGTAGAAAAAGGCCTAACAAAACCGACCAGACACAGACTGCAGGTAGAAGACCCAAGTAAAGAGGGCTAACTAAAACAATCAATGCCAGCACTGGTCCAAGAACCCCACGCAAGTTGAGGGGTATCATTTGCGAAATATTTGAAACTACAGACTCGGCATTCCGAGCCAGCTGCAACAAAGCTGTAATAAACAAGGCAATCGTAAAAGCTGTTAAACCCACCAATAGAACATTCAAAAGTAGACTAGCCAACAGAGTTGGTGTCCTAGGTAACAAACCTATACTTCTAACAACCTTACCGATGGAAGCTCCATACCCTGTTACTTCTGAGAATCCAGCCGAAAGAAGGCTGACACGAGCATCAAGGGGAGAAAGAGTGTCTGCCCAATGAATTAGAAATTTGGCACTATTGATATTCCCGCCCCGACTCTCCAATCTAGCTTGTCTTAATAAAGCAATTGAAAACTCTGTCAGGTTTAAGTATCCGTCTCTTGAAGCCTTGTCTCTGGCAGCTTGGAAGCTAACTGCAGCCTCGCCGGCTTTTTCATCGTTGTATAATGTAACACCCTTAAAAAATAGCTGACTTAAAGTCTCAGTTGAGGCCGGGTGCTCTGCTTTAGCTACGACCTTTTTCACTTTCTTTTTCTCTTCAAGATCTGAAAGTGCTACTGCGCCACCTTGCGCATGAGCAACCGTCGGTACCAGAATAAGGCCAAGTAATAAAAATTTAAAAATACGGCTATCAGCTATAAACATCTTCAAAACCTAAGGGCTAATAAAGCTCCAATAAAAAGTGCATTCCAAAGCAAGGATAATGCACTAGACATCTTAGCAATCGTCCAAGCAGAGGATTTTCCTAAGAGAAAATATTAGGGCGAGATAAGTGACTAGAATGAAAAGGAAATTAGGGGCCAAATATCGGCTAATTAGCCTAAAAAAGGCTAAAAATAAAAAACTCACCTCGGCTAGGCAAAAGAGCTCCAACCGAGGCGAGTTAATAAAGACTATGATATAAGCCTAGACTACTATAATACAGCGTCTTTAAGAGCCTTATTAGGGCTTAGTCTCACCCGTTTCTTAGCAGAGATTCTAATTGGCTCACCAGTTTGCGGGTTTCTTCCCATTCTAGCCTTAGAATGCCTAACCTGTATCTTCCCGATACCTGGTAGAGGAATTTTATAGCCTTTCTTCAGAGCAACCTGAATCATTGTAGCGAAACTATTGTATACTTCTTTCGCTTGCTTCCGGTTATCTAACCCGCACGATGCTTGAACACAGTCAAAGAACTCTGTTTGGTTGTACTGAACTCCGTTTTTCGGCTTAACAAGCTTAGCTTGTGGTTTTGCCTTTGTAGTAGTTTTTTTCTTTTTTTTAGCTGGCACTGTATTCGCTCTCCCAAAAAAACAATATTAAATTCGTCACTAAATGCTGGTATACAAGATTAGCTTCGCAACTAGATTACCCAGATAAAGTGCAATTCTTTTACCAAAGACAATACTGGCCAAGGGGCGGCAACTCAAGTGAAAAATCGCTCAAAATGAGATTTTTAGGCAGCAAACTTATCCACAAGTTAGCAGCAGTTTTCAGGCCTGTACCTAATCCTTAGGCGTTTTCGACAAAATGAGTATGTAACACCTTCACTGCTCGCTCAGCATCTTGATCCGCTAGAGCCATACTGACCTTAATCTCTGAAGTGGTGATCAATTCGATATTGATTTTTTCTTTACCAAGAATCTGAAAGATTTGAGCGGCAATACCTGGATGATTTCTCATCCCCTCACCCACAATTGAGAGCTTTGCCATTTCAGGCTCCGTCTCCAGCCTAACGCCCTCTAAACTACTACTCGCCAGAGCCTGCAAGGCTTTGTCTGCTTTCTGTAAATCCTCTCGGGGAACTGTTATACTCAGTTCAGCCCGTCCCGACTCACCTTGACTCTGAACGATCATATCCACCACTATCCCAACCTCAGCCAAGGCCGTCAGCACAACTCCTGCATTACCCGGTTGATCTGGAATATTTCGAACTGTCAATTTTGCTTCGTCTCGACGACAGGTAATTCCTGAAACGACTGCTTCTTCCATTCCTGGATACTCCTCTAAAATTTCTGTTCCTTCTTCATCTGAAAAACTTGAGCAAACCCAAAGTGGGACTTTAAATGCTCGGGCCAAACTCACGCTACGAGATTGCAAAACTTTAGCCCCCGCACTAGCTAACTCTAACATTTCCTCATATGTAACTTTGTTTAGCTTTCGTGCCCTAGGACATAGCTTTGGCAGCGCAGAATATACTCCATCAATGTCCGTCAGTATAAGACAAGGGCAGGAATCCAAGGCCGCTGCCACTGCCACTGCCGTAGTGTCGGATCCCCCTCGACCTAAAAGAGTAAAATCTCCCTGATCATCAATACCCTGAAAACCGCAAATAACGGGTACTATATCTTTCTCCAGTAAAGCCTTTATCGCAGTTGAATCAATGCCTGCGATAAGATCCTGACCAAAAGTCCTTTTAGTCTTCATGCTAAACTGATGAGCCATCAGAGAACGGGACTTAACGCCTAGATCCTGGATTGCCATCGAGGTGAGAGCTGAGCTGACCATTTCACCAGAAGCGAGAAGCTGGCTATATTCCCTTACAGGAGCCTCTCCACTGGCAATCGTCTTACAAAGTCCAATCAGGCGATCTGTTTCCCCACTCATAGCGGAAACGACAACGACAACCCTATCGCCCGTTTTGCTAATATGACTTGTAACTCTCTCAGCTACTGCTTTGATACGTTCAGGAGATCCCACTGAGGTTCCCCCAAATTTCATGACTACAGTATTTCCCATGTTCCTCAGACGAACACTTTCGCCGTTAAGCTCCTAATAGAGATTGCAGTTCCAAATCAGAAAATCCTGACATAAAACTACATTTTCTATCAAGATTTGTTTTAGATTCGGCGAAGTTTATCTCGATATATCTGGAAAGTAAACGATTGAAATTGTCCAGTTTTTCAGGCCATTCCACAAGGATAAGTTCATCTGGAGCTGCCGAAATATCTTCCAGGCCATTATCACAAGCCCGGCCTTCAATTCTAAAACAGTCTAAATGACGAATTCTTGAGACTTCGGAATTAGAGGAGTGATATTCAAACTCAATTAAGTAGCTCGGGCTTTTCACCTGTTCAGACAAGCCGTAGGCTGAGAGCATTCCTCTTACAAACTCAGTCTTCCCAGCTCCTAAAGGACCTGAAAGGCCGAGGACATCCCCTCCACCTACAAACGAGGCAACCGACCTAGCCAAGGCATGTAACTCATCCACGCTGGAGACAATTATTTCAGAAGAGCTTTTCACAAAATCAACGGGCAGGTGGAGAGTAAAAAATGACAACCACTGCGGCGCAGTGTAGCATTTCTATGCCCTTTTAATAAAATCTGTCAGGGGACAAACAAGCTAGTCTTGTTCTATTTATTTCAACGCCTGCTCTACAACGGAGGTCAACTCTAAAGCCACCTCAGAACAAAGCTTAGCGTCCTCGCATTCCACCATCACACGAGCTTTTTTCTCTGTGCCCGAGTAACGAAGCAATACGCGTCCTGAAGATCCTAGCTTTTCTTCCATTTCCGCAACACAAGATGTAACAGCCGGAAGTTCTTCAAACGGTATCTTTTCCTTAACTCTAACGTTAATTAGTTCTTGAGGAAATTTTTCAATCAAACCAGAAAAACTGGACATTGGTTTCTGTTTCTTTACTGCTATTGCCAGAGTAAGTAGGGAAGTAAGGATTCCGTCCCCGGTAGTATTATGATCTAGGGCGATCACATGGCCAGACTGCTCCCCACCAAAATTAATTCCATGCTTAACCATTTCCGCCAAAACATAACGGTCCCCTACTCCAGAACGCTTCAACCCAATACCATGCTTTTCAAGAGCTTTTTCTAGCCCCATGTTACTCATCACAGTACCAACAACAGCATCTCCCTTCAGCTCTCCCCTTTCTTTCGCGTCAATCGCACAAAGAGCCAAGAGCAGGTCACCGTCCATAATAGAACCGTTCTCATCACACATCACTACACGGTCCGCATCGCCATCGTAGGCAATACCACAGTCCGCTCGGTGCTTTTTCACCAAGTCCACCATTACCTCGGGGTGTAGGCTCCCACAATCTTGGTTAATATTCTTACCGTCCGGATTATCACCATGAGTTACAATCTCGGCACCTAGTTCAGAAAACACATCAGCTGCTACGCGATAAGCTGCACCATTAGCTGTATCAAGAACCACTCGCAGGCCATCAAATTTAACTGTTTTTTCGATACAACTCTTTAAGTAAACAGTGTATCGCCCCACTGCATCCTCAATTCGATAAGCTTTCCCAATTTTCTCTGGTGACGCTCTGAGAGCCTTAATTTTTTCGGGATCAAGAAGACTTTCAATTTGATCTTCTGTTTCATCAGCTAGCTTAAAACCATCATGACCGAAAAACTTGATTCCATTGTCCTCATAGGGGTTGTGAGAGGCAGAGATCATCACTCCTGCATCAGCTCGCATACTACGGGTCATAAAGGAGATGCCTGGTGTGGGTAGTGGTCCGCAAAGAATCACATCCATTCCCATCGAAGTTAAACCACTGGCCAAAGCGGTTTCAATCATGTAGCCGGAAATCCTAGTGTCCTTACCAATCAAAACTCTATGACGACCAGTACTTTGTCCAAGTACGTGAGCGGCAGCTCTACCGAGGCCCATGATCGTTTCAGAATCCATCGGCGCAACATTTGCCTGCCCTCTAACTCCATCAGTTCCAAATAATCTTCCCATCCTGGTTACTTTTCTCCAGATTTCCAAATATTAACTCTAACCTCAGCGGGTGAGGCCGCTACCATACTAAATCCACTAGGCAGCTTTGCTCGCAATTCGACTGTCCCTTGACCTTGACTAAAGGGGCTAGCATCAGCCACCAACCCGATTTCAGCTTTTTTCAGCTTCTCAAGCTGCTTGACCGGACCGGTTACAACTATAGATGCTTCTAAAGGCTTAACCGAAGCTTGAAAACCTTCAGCAGTTAAGACTTTTATGGGTAAAGAAGCGAAAGCTCTTTTCCTCACCAAAGGCTCTAGATCTACACGAACACTAACAACATTGACCCCCAACTCTGTTAGCCTACCTATTTCCTCCAGTCTCATCTCTCTATCAAGCTCACCTGAAATTCCTGAAATATCTACAGGTCCGGTACTGACCTCAGTTATATCCTTAAGCTCACTACTAGGGCCTCTAACAACCACAGCTGAAGGGACAGCTACAACTGAGGACAACTTCATTCCACCTTTCGGCTTACCCTGGACTGGGACATTAACTTTAAGACTTTTTCGAATCACTTTCTCAAAGCCTAACTCAATCTCTGGCGGCTCAATAGCCTCCACCTTTACACCGTTTGGTAAATTTAGATCATCAGGCGATAGGCCTAATTTATAGCTGCTTTCATCAAAATTGGAGGGCAATTCCACGGAAAAAGAAGGGTTCGCAACACGCAGCTGATTTACAAGATGATTAGGACCAGTTAAGCGAACTCTAGTCACTAAGCCTTTCCTGCCATTGATAGGCTTAACAACCATCAAGCTCTCGGGAAGGTTCGTGATTAAGACTCTAGCCAAATGGGTCTCAGTAACTGAGTTGTCAGGACTATAAAAATAGAACTCCAGCAAACCTGCCAATACTAAGGCAAATAACTTTATGCCCAAGTTTTCAGAAAAAAACTTTCTCATTTCTTAGACACCTGAGCAGCTTTATCCGCTTTCTTGGAACTAGCCTTCTCTTGGGATTCTGAAGAAACATTTTTATCGCTATTGGATTTATTTTTGAACAAACCTTCAGCAAAAAGAAATTTCCCTAGTACTTTAGAAAGATTCAATGCTCCAATGTCTCTGGTAATCTTACCATCTCTAACCAAAGATATTTGACCCGTCTCTTCTGAAACCACCAAAACAAGAGCATCGGTTTTCTCAGACAAGCCAATAGCTGCTCTGTGACGTGTACCCAAATCATTAGGCAATTCTGCACTAAAGGAAAGAGGCAACACTGCCCCAGCAGCAATCACTCGGTCCTTTTTTACGACAACTGCTCCGTCATGAATTGGAGACTCTTGGTGAAAAATTGAAATAAGAAGTTGCTTGCTAACAACTCCATCAATCTCCACCGCATGCTCGGTATAGTCACCCAAGCCCACATCCTGTTGAATAACCAGGATAGCACCTGTTCTTTTCTCAGCTAACGTGGAGACCGCAGCAACAATCTGTTGAACAGTTCGCTCCGATCGGCTTTCAAACTCATGGGAAAATCCAGAAAATAATCCAACTTTCGTCAGGGCTCTCCTGAGATCATCCTGAAACAAAACAACGATCAAAAGTATCACTGAACCCAAAAAATTACTTAGAATCCAGTTAAGAACCACAAAGTTCAACTCTCGGCTTACAAAGTAAACTAGAGCAACTATTGCTAAACCCACCAACATGGGTTGGGCCCGAGTACCTCGAACCAAGATAAGTGTGGTGTAAATAATACCCGACACCAAAAGGATATCTACTACTCGACTAAAGGTGTCTGCGGTAAGGAAACTCTGTAAATCCATAATTGGAACAGTTAAAATCGGACCAATCAATTCCTAGTCCGAAACGTAAAAGTAATAAAAAACCAGCCTACATCTCATCGAGCTGCATGCAAACTTAGACAACACTACCACCAAATTGTTCCAGCAAAGCACTGAACAATATTCTGGAACTTACGAGCGGTAATAAAACTAGGCTGCTCTAATATCCGAGCGTTCTTTTCCTTCCCCACCTCCGCCTGGCCCACCATTAGAAGAAACAATGGCTTCAACCTGGTTCGCATCCAAAGTTTCATCTCTAAGCAATGCTTCAGCCAAAGCTTTTAAAGCTGCTTCGTTGTCCTTCAATATCTTTCTCGACCTATCAAGTTGCTCATCAATAATCGACCTAACTTCTTCATCGATCTGATCTGCTGTACTATCTGAATAGTCTTGCTGATGACCAAACTCTTTACCGAGGAAAACATCACCTTCTTTTTTCCCGTAGGAAAGTGGCCCAAGCTTATCGCTCATTCCCCACTCACAAACCATTCTTCTAGCAATCGAAGTGGCAGCTGAAATATCAGAGCTGGCTCCAGTGGTAATTTCGTTAAAGGTCATCTCCTCAGCAGCACGTCCACCAAACGCAATGGCTATCCTGTCCAACCAATAATTCTTCGGATAATTGTGCTTATCATCGGTTGGCAATTGCATCATCAAGCCTAAAGCCATTCCCCGAGGAATAATTGTCACCTTGTGAACAGGCTCTGCATTAGGAAGCATTTTAGCAACTAGGGCATGACCTGCTTCGTGATAAGCTATGATCTCTTTATCCTTGTCGGAAAGAACCAATGACCTTCTTTCAACGCCCATGATAATTTTGTCTTTAGCGTGTTCGAAATGTTTATGAGAAACAATTTCCTCATCAATCAAAGCAGCGTAAAGAGCGGCTTCGTTAACTAGATTGGCTAAATCAGCCCCGGAGAAGCCCGGTGTTCCTCTAGCAATCGTAGCCATATCGACTTTATCATCAAGAGGAACTTTTCTGGTGTGAACATTAAGAATAGCTTCCCTGCCCCTAAGGTCAGGTAGCGGAACGACAACTTGTCGATCAAATCGCCCTGGACGAAGCAAAGCAGGGTCAAGAACATCAGGACGGTTGGTAGCGGCAACCAGAATAACTCCTTCGTTAGCTTCAAAGCCATCCATTTCCACTAACAGCTGGTTCAGTGTCTGCTCACGTTCATCATGACCTCCGCCAAGACCAGCGCCACGATGACGACCAACTGCATCAATCTCATCGATAAAGATTATACAGGGGGCATTCTTTTTTCCACGAAGAAATAAATCTCGGACTCTGGAAGCACCAACTCCTACAAACATCTCAACAAAATCAGAACCGGAAATACTAAAGAAAGGCACTCCCGCCTCTCCAGCAATTGCGCGAGCTAACAGTGTCTTACCCGTTCCAGGGCTCCCTACCAAAAGAACGCCTTTAGGAATCCTTCCCCCTAACTTTCCGAAGCGTTTAGGGTCTTTCAGAAACTGAACAATTGCAGAAAGTTCATTTTTCGACTCTTCGATGCCCGCAACATCATCAAAAGTAACTTTGTTTTGGCCATCTTCTAGAAGACGGGCTTTACTCTTTCCAAAGCTGAGAGCCTTTCCCCCACCAACCTGAATCTGTCGCATGAAAAATATCCAAACCCCAATGAGCAATAGCATTGGAAACCAGTTGGCTAATAAAAGAAAATACCAAGATTCTTCGGCTTTGGGTTTTGACTCGAAGTCTGCGCCAGATTCGCGCAAAACCTTAATCAACTCACCATCACTTGGGGGAGCATGGGTTAAAAACTTGCCATTTGGAGTATCACCATAACCCTCTTTATACTGACCGGCTATTTCGTTTTCCAGAATGGTTACACTTTCTACCTGTTGCTTCTCTAAAGACTCTCTAAATTCTGAGTATTTAATAACGTGAGACCTTCCTCCTGGTTGCTCCAACAAACTGTAAAACAACATCAACATGAAAAACAGAAAGGCCCACAGGGCGATATTTCTAGACGTTTGGTTCAATGTCGCTCCAAAGTAAAAAAATACTCAAACAAATTATCAACGAAAACTTACTATTTTATTCTTATTCAGCAGGTCTAGAGATTAGGATGCTGTGAACCCAACAATCTGACTAGAAAAACTCGATTTTTTCGATTTCTAGCACTAAATCAGTCTCTTATTTAAGCCTTTAATAAAGGGCTTATATCCCCGCCTTACAATCATACAGTAATTTACGAAGAAGCCCAAACTACAGGGTCTTTAATACAAAAATATTCTGAAAATTAGCAGACCGTTGTAGGACGAAACTGAACACAGATTGAAACAAGGATTTCGAGTCGAGCCTAATTAGCTGACTAGTTTTGTCAGCTTAAGATAGTTTAAGCATCAAAACCTTATTAGTCTGCGCTGATATCGGAGCCACCTCGGACCTAGCTAACCCCGGCAACCAAATTATTTGCTCGTTCTGATCAAGCACCACGGGTTGAGCTCTTTTTTGTGGTTCACTAAATCCTGCTTCCTGAAAAAGCTTCTTCAGCTTCCGACTTCCACGCGCCCAAACCCGACAACAGTCGCCCGGCACAAAGCTCCTAATTTGTAAGTTGTTCGAATTTAGTCTTTCAAGATCAAAATAAGCGATTCTCTCTTCATCGACATAAAAGTTTTCTAGATCGACACCCTCTAAATTCCCCAGCCGATCAGTTGCCAATTCATTAGGCAACAGCTCACTAGCTTCAATTTTGCTGCCAGTTGGCAGGACCTGCTCAAATGGAACTTTACACTCAATCGACCAGGGTTGCTGAGACTCAACTCTCTCTGTCGCATCAAAAACTCTTATATCCCCTCTAGAGCTCATTTCTATTCTAACCCCGAAACCAATATCCGAACGTAGGCATTGTCCATCATTAGGCAGCTTATGAATAAGCTCTTTCCAAGTTCCAAAACCAATTTTCTTGGCCTCTTCAGTGGAGTTAACTGAGAAATCCCTCAACGTTCTCCAAGCAATCGGAAAAGGAAGATCTCGAAGAACTCCAATAGTTAGTGGTTGATCGTCAGTACATTTTACTATTGAATTCAAATAAGCCTCGTCTTCCGCGATTCGCTCCATGCAAGCGCTGAGCCTTCCTGAAACACCTGATCCATAACGCTCTTCAATCAAGGGAACTAAGCTATGGCGAATGAAATTACGCTCCCTATCCTGATCCATATTTGAAGGATCTTCCCGCCATTCCAGGCCTTGGTCATTGGCATATTTTTCTAATTGCTCCCGTGAATAACTAAGAAGAGGTCTTAAAAGTTGTCCTCCTCTTTCGTTAATTCCGAAAGCTGAACTCATAAACCTACCAGACAGGAGTCTAAACAATAGTGTTTCAGCTTGATCGTCGGAGTGATGGGCGGTCATAACAATTGGATTGCTAGCCATATTGGCTAGCTTCTCTATTGCGGAATAGCGATTCTCTCTAGCCCAAGCCTCATAGTTAGCCCCAGGTGGTTTAGAAGAAAGTTTGGTGGCAGCAAAGGGAATCCCAAGTGAGACGCAAACGTTTTGACAATGCAGCGCATCAGCTGAACTATTTTCTCTAAGTCCGTGGTCTATATGAACTGCCAAATGTGGGACGCCGTTTTGCCGGCTATACTGATTGGCCAGGTAGAGCAAAACCGAGGAATCCAAACCACCAGAAAAAGCGGTGATCAGGAGTCCATGTTGGTCTTGGTCAACGTACCTAGCTAAGAGGTCAGCAAATCCCTTCTCAAGTCCTTTCCCTTTCATTGTTCTCCCTAGCAAACAAGGGCAAAAAGGAAGCTCGAAGCGAGCAATCTAGAGCTTAAACAACTTCTCCCCTGCCTGCTCTTTAGCTCCTTTCTTGTCGATAAAGTTTCTTGTATCAACTATTAGCTTAGAGTTTAAAGCTATTTCCTCAGCATTGAAGTCTGAGTGGTCAGTAACTACAACCACACAGTCATGCTCAGCCAACATACTTGCACTATAGGCAAGAGACTCTAATTTCTTTCCTGAGATACTCAAACTGTCAACATAAGGGTCGTGATAACTTAAATTAGCTCCCCGCTCTAAGAGAAGGCTCATTACGTCTAGAGCTGGAGATTCTCTCATATCGTCGATGTCAGCTTTATAGGCCGCTCCAAGCACAAGCACTTTAGAACCCTTCACACTCTTTTCATCCTGGTTAAGGGCATCAACTACTCTCGAGACCACCTCTTGCGGCATTAAACTATTAACTTCACTAGCCAATTCGATAAATTTGGTTCGGTAGTTAAAAAGTCTCAGTTTCCAAGACAAGTAATGTGGGTCTACCGGGATACAATGTCCTCCCAAACCAGGACCAGGATAGAAAGGCATAAAACCGAAAGGTTTTGTAGCCGCAGCATCGATAACTTCCCAAACATCAACCCCTAGTCTTCGACACATCACTGTGAACTCATTGACCAAACCAATGTTAATCATTCGGAACGTATTTTCCAATAACTTAGAAAGTTCAGCAGCATCTGTAGAGCTAACAGGCACAACCTGTTCAACGATCTTTCCGTAAAGCTTGGAAGCTGCTTCCACACATTCTGGTGTAACTCCTCCAACAACTTTCGGCGTGTTATGGATATCAAACTTTGGGTTACCTGGATCAACTCGCTCCGGGCTGTAGGCTAGAAAAAAGTCTTTACCCACCTTTTGTCCACCACCATTAGAAGCTTCTAAAAGTGGTAAAATAAGTTCCCGAGTAGTCCCTGGGTACGTTGTTGACTCCAACAAGACTAAGGTCCCGGGTTTCATGTTGTCGCGAATCAACTCTGAAGAATCTGCTACATAACTAAGATCGGGATCTCTTGTCTTTGCTAGAGGTGTTGGCACGCACATGATAACTGCGTCACATTTAGAAATTTCACTGAAGTCTTTAGCTACTCCAAGCTGGCCAGGTTTAGGATCATTGCTGTCAACGGTAACCGCCCCTAAACGCTTGCTAGGAATGTCTCTGATGTAAGAATCACCCTTTCGAACTAAATCGGCCTTCTCTTTCGAAGCCTCAAATCCTAAGACAGGAATTCCGGCCTCGGCAAAAAGAACCGCTAAAGGCATTCCGACATAACCAAGACCCATAATTCCAACTAGAGCCTCCTCTTTTTCAATCTTCTTCAGTAGTTCTTTCATTCTGTCTGCCAATAAGTATTAATTAAATCGGGTGGTTAACTTAAAAATCCCCAAAAAAAAGAGGGGTTCTGCAATTGCGACGCTTTTTTAGTATAGAATTAATCAAGAATCAAGTATTCATGTAATCCTTTCTGGATTAAGATGCTCTAATATTAAATAAGGATTAGGCTTCTTTAAATTCCCCTAATTTAGGGAGTTTTCATGACCCACCAGGCGAGAAATTTGAATCAAGTTTGTAAGTCTAGGTCTTGCCTTTTTGGAATGGGAGCCTGTATTTTCTCCGACTGGGATTCTTCGCAAACCAAAGCTATGGGAAAGTGGTGTTCAAAGGCCAATTTTTAAAATCTTCAGCTTTCTTAATGGCTGGATTCGGGATCCTGTTGACGCTCGCCTTAAACCAAAGCAAACCGAGTAAAGCTATTCTGTCTGACCGTTTTCCTTTTCGAGTAGAACTTGAACTCTGCCCCGAATACCCGCTAGGCGGGGTTGATATTTCAGTAAAATACCGAGTGGGCATAGATCCTAATTTCGCAGAAGCGGAGATCGTTGCTTCCACAATTGACTCTGACTCTAACACCGGCCAGTTTGATATTTTAATCCCAGCCCAGTTCGGATTAACAGATATTGCAGTTGCTGCTTTTTGCACAAACTCTTTTGGTGAAAGTATAGCCTCAAATCAGGTACTGACCAGTAATTGTGAATCACTGACAACAATAGACAGTGACCTGGACGGGCTCTCCAATGCCACTGAAGATTTAAATTGTGATAATTTTTATAGCCCAGGTGATGCCAGTAACCCAGATAACTTAGATACGGACGGTGATGGAATTCGTGACTTCACTGAGCTGCTAACCCAGACCGACCCCAATAATCCAGGCAGCAGCCCTCGCCCGAAGATATTTAATGGAATGGCCTTTGATCCTGACGGAGACGGCAATTCCAACCCTGTTGCTTTTCGACCGAGCAATGGAACCTGGTTTATAAAAGACTTCATCTCGGCCGGTAATAATATTGCAGTACAATTTGGTGGCGCAACGGACATACCTTTCACCTATCAATCCTCCGCTGCAGAGACTTCCGACCTCGGAGTAATACGACTAATCGGCAATGACTATCATTGGTTTTTTCGTGGAGCTGGCTTTATTGGTTCGCAAGGCCAGGTGCTACGTAACTTAAGCTTCGGAATCTTTGGCGATAATATAATCATGGGCCCTT
>CAZECN010000035.1:0-27813 GCA_964510575.1 uncultured Bdellovibrionales bacterium
TAGGGAGGATTAAAAGCACTGTATACCCGGTCTACTTTAAATTCCGGCTTTTTTTAGTTTCCGGGTTAGAAGGTAGTTCCTTAGTTTAGAATCCTTTCAAAATCTTTTTTTAGCCGTTTAGACCTAATTGGGTTGTTTTCCAATTTTACTTTTACCCTTGTTTTGGCAGTTAGTAGTTCTATAAATTTGGAGTAGTCATCTCGTTTAGATCCTGCGCCACTGTAGTAGTTTTCAATTCTACGAGTAAGTGAGGGGCTTAAGGTTATCTCCAACAAATAGTTGTCTATACAGCTAAAGTAGAGAGATTGTTTTTTTGAGAAAGTGGACTCACCAAAAGAGTAAATAACTTTTTTACCCCAGTTTTTCTTAACTTCGAGATCTAGAGGGTTTTTTCCTCCAATTAACCTAAAAACCTTTGCATTTGTCTTCTCAATAGCAGACCAAACTTGACTTTGTCCTTCAGGGTTGAGGTGATAATACCAAGGATGGGGGTTCCAGCTATAAAGCGCATTGGTTTTTGAGCTATTAAGCATCACTATAACCATGTGTCCCCAAAAGTTCCTTAAGCTTAGGAGATTTGAGAACTCCCAGCTATAATGTTCACTCTCTTCCGGAAGAAACTGTTTTAGGGTTTTTAAACTGTAATAATTCTCTTCAATTTTCTCTCCTAGAGAAACGAGACTAGAGACCCAGCTTAGATTGAGCCAGTATTTTGAATTAGACTTGGTGACAACTGAGCCTTGTTGGAGCTTTTTAAGCTCTTTGAAAATTGCTTGTTCTGTATACGGCTTGTTTCCAGTTTTACTGAGAAAAGAATTAACTTGAGCAGCTGTCAGAAAAGGCTTCTCTCCTAAAAGTTCGATTATCTTACCTGAGAGGCTATTTGGAATTCTTACTGACATTGTTTGATATTATCATAAATTTAGGTAAGTGGGGCGTATCGCGCAAAGAAGAGAGAGTCACGCCAATAATGGCATGACTTTCTCTTTCTTGAATAACCTTATCTTCCTATTTTAGTATTCTCTCGAGAGACTTGGAAGCAAATTTAAAATTCTCACCATAACCTCTTCTTCCAGATAGAAAAACTATGTGCTTATAAGGGCCCCAGTAGAGAGCATTCGTATCTTGTTCAACGCTTTCATCCTTATTCAGATCTAGAATGCGGAGAGGTTGACGAAAGACAAGCTTTTCACCGTCATCCCCAGCTTCTGGCCTGCGAAAGAAAAGGTCTAGCCTACTCCATAGTAAGTCCATTGTGATTCTCGGTGAACCTTTATCTTTTAGAACTTGAACGTGGGCCAGAGTAGTGGATTGCAGTAAGGTTTCTAGACCCAGAACCAAGCCAGATGCAATTTTTGAATCAATTTCTGATAGGTGAGAAAGCCCAGGAATTGGCACTTCATTACTTTCAGTTAATCTTGTCATTGCTACGCTTGCCAAGTCTGCATTAGTCATTAGTTGCATTTCCCTACCCTCAGCTTGTCTCAAGCGAAGTTTTAGATCTGAGGGAAGTTCATTCCAATTTCCGGGAACTTCAAGGGGTGAGCCGTTAGATAGAGTTAGAAACATGTTGTTGTCCTTTGGGTGATGGAACTGACCTTTACCCCGGTGTTTGATGTAAAAGTCAGATCCAGTCCCCAAGGCGAACAGGTTATTAAAACCTTTGTCGCGCGATATACCCCTATTCTTTTGTGAAAGAACTGAGTTTATATTTAGGGATTGATGCTAAGAAGAACAGGCTTATTGATTAAAAACACTAATACTAAACAATAAGTTTAGTGTGCTTTAGGGATCTGTTTGGCAGGGAGTAAAAAGATTGACCACGATATTAAATAACTACTCAGGGGATGCACTATTGCTATCCCCTTTTCTAAGAATCAAAAAACCTCATTAAGCCTAATGCTTTTTAGCGACTGCCTTCTCTGCTCCGCTAACTATAGAGAAGAAACTCTCGGCATCCAGGCTAGCTCCTCCCACCAAAGCACCGTTGACATCTTCCTGAGCCATTAGCACTTCAATGTTCTCTGGCTTAACAGATCCGCCGTACAAAATCGGAATAAGCTCTATCCTATGATCACTATCGTAGAAGTTTATCAGAGTCTTTCTGATAAACTTATGAACTTTTTGGATTTCTTCTGGTGTCGGCATCTTACCAGAACCAATTGCCCATACTGGCTCATAAGCAATTACAAGACTTAAGAGGTCTTCTGAACCTTCAGGTAGACATTCTACGAGCTGGTTCTTTATTACTTCCTCAGTTTTGCCTTGTTCATATTCCTCAAGACTTTCACCTATGCAAAGAATAGCTTGAAGTCCGTTCTTGAGAACAGAATCCACTTTGAGTTTAATAACATCATTAGACTCATTGTTATCGCTCCTTCGCTCAGAATGACCAATAATCACAAACTCTACCCCGGCGTCTTTGAGCATAGGGGCGGAAACTTCTCCAGTGTGTGCTCCGCTGTCTTTCCAATGGGTGTTCTGGGCTCCTACTGCAATCGGCGTGTCTTGAAGCATCCTGTGCAAGGTGCCTAATGAAGTAAGAGGTGGGGCAATACCGACACCTACAGTTTCTCCGAGTTTTAGTACGTTTGGCATGTTTTGGACAAAATTAACCACTTCCTCACGAAGTTTGTTTAATTTCCAATTCGCTATAATTAAATTTTTGGAATCCATTTCTGGTTCCCCTTTAGGTTAGTTTTTGAAATACAGCACAAGGCTGCAGTGTTTAAACCACTAAAACCTCAAAATATCGTGGTCATACTCAGGCTTTCGCTCAGTATGACCCCTTAGGTTTGAACTACACGTGATTGAAGTTTAATTTGTAAAGGATGGAAAAGATCTCCTTTTTTAGTAACATGAAATCAATGAGAAATAAATCGACTCACATGTAAAACACTTAAGTTAAAACAGGTCTTTATAATAAGTTATCTAGAGCTAAAGAGTAGACTTCTTTAGTCTGCTCCAAAGAAAGAGCAGCGAGAGCACTTCGTTTGCCGGTTTGGCAGTAAATTACAAGGGGGCGATTACTAGGCAGGAGGTCAGGGTTCTCTAGAACTTGTTCATGGGGAATTAGCTCACCTCCTATATTAAACTCACTGTGCTCTTCTTTGCTTCGAACATCCACTAGAGTAAAATTCTGACCCGCAGCTTGCTTTTCTTTTAGTTCCTTTAAACTCAAAGATTGAACCAAACCAGTTGAACAAACCCCTCCTAGACTATTGTAGTATTCTTGTTTCCTTAAATAACTTTCTCTAAATCCAGCTTTGCTAGGAGTTAGGCTTAGTTGCTGGGTAGTGTTTTTTAACAAATCAATAGCTAAAAGCTGTACAGACTGGGAGCTTCCTCCAGCAAGATATTTTAGCGCTTCAAGTGCTTGGTAACTTCCAGCTACTCCAACTGCAGGGCCAAGAACTCCATTCTCTGCACAGTTTCCAGCTACAGCTGGTGGTTCAGGAAAAAGGCATCGATAGGTAGGGCCTTCCTCGGTATTAAAAAGTCCAAGTTGAACTTTGAACTTATCGATAGAGCAAGAAAGATAGGGGATGCCAAATTGGTGGGACGCATCATTTAGTAAATATTTGGTAGCAAAGTTGTCAGAGCCATCAATGACCAAGTGGTAGTCCTTAATTTGGCTTACATTGTCGACAGAGATGAACTCATTTTTGAATTGAAGAGTTGTCCAGAGGCTCTGTTTTTTTAGCTTCTTGGCTGCAGTTTCAGCTTTATATTCTCCAATATCTTCTGAGCCAAAAAGAACCTGTCGATGGAGGTTGCTCTCTTCGACTTTATCTCCGTCAATAATAGTGATGCCGCCAACGCCGGCAGCTGTCAGGTAGAGAGAAACTGGACACCCTAGTCCACCAGCTCCTACCATTATAACCTTTGATTCTTTAAGCTTAAGCTGACCGTCTTGACCAATCTCAGGAAGAATAGCTTGTCGCTTAAACCAGTCTAGATATTCTTTAGTTGAATCAGTCACGGTGCAACTCTACAGAGATTAGTCATCCTGAAATGCTCTGATCCCAGTCTTTCCAAACGGGTTCAAGCCCTGCTTTAAATAACATTTTTGCTACTTCCTCTGGAGTCCTCTCATCAGAGATTTCAAACTGCTCAAGCTCAGTCTTACTAGTTTGGTATCCACCAGGGTCAGTTCTAGACCCGGCACTCATGGTGGTTACCCCAAGTTGAATAGCGTGGTCTCTAAATCTTTTACTTTCACGAGTAGAAAGGGAGAGGTCTACAGTTTCGTCAAGCAGTCTGTAGGCACAAATGATCTGAGCGAGATTTCTCTCAGTCGTTACCACTGCTGGGTCTACTATACCCTCAGCCGGTTGTAAGCGAGGAAAAGCTAATGAGTAGCGGCTTCTCCAGTATTTTTCCCTCATATAAACAAGATGAAGACCTGCAAACCAAGCATCTACTCGCCAGTCGGCAAGTCCTAGAAGCGAGCCTAAGCCAATCTTATTAATTCCGGCGCGAGCAATTTTCTCTGGAGTCTCTAGGCGATTGTAGAACTTAGATTTTTTGCCTTTGGTATGATGTTTAGCGTAGGACTCTTCGTTATAGGTTTCCTGATAAACCAAGACTGACTCTACTCCCGCTTCGTGAAGTTTAGAGTATTCTTCTTCCTCAAGCGGTTGTACTTCAATGCTGACATGAGCAAAATGCTTCCTAGCAACTGGTATCATCTCCAGGAAATAATCCATTCCTACTGAGTGAGACTCTCCAGTGACTAAGAGAATGTGTTCAAAGCCCCATTTTTTTACAGCTTCAATTTCTTTTAGAAATTGAGCTTTACTCAAGGTTAGTCTTGGGATTTTGTTTCCCAAACTAAAGCCGCAGTAGGTGCAGATATTTTGGCATTCATTTGAAAGATACATTGGGACAAACATTTGAATAGTTTTCCCAAAACGTTTCCTAGTTAGTTTGTTAGCTTGAACAGCCATTTCTTCAAGGAATGGCTCTGCGGCAGGGGAGAGAAGTGCGGCAAAATCCTCTAGTGAACAATGGCCCGCCTTGTTAAGGGCAGCCTTAACATCTGCTGCCCCTGCAGATAAGACTTGCTTAGAAACTTCAGCAGGGTCCAGAGTCTGAAAGAGATCTGAGAAAGTTTTATAGCTTCCTGATTTCATCAACCCTCGGAAAGAAAAGATGTCAACGGACTACTTGATTCAGCAATAAGGCCTTTTTGGCCTATGCCTGCGCTTCTAGCTTGAATTCCGGCCTCAACACCCAAGCGAAAAGCTTTGGCCATGGCTACTGGGTCTTTGGCTACGGCGATCGCTGTGTTGACTAGGACTGCATCAGCTCCCATCTCTAGTGCAGAGGATGCATCAGATGGCGCTCCTATTCCTGCGTCTACTATGACAGGCACGGCACTTTGCTCAATAATTATCTCTAGCATTGCTTTAGTTTGCAGGCCTTGGTTACTTCCTATCGGGGCTCCTAAAGGCATTACTGCTTGGGTGCCTACTTCTTCGAGCCGCTTGCAAAGCACTGGGTCAGCATTGATGTAGGGAAGAACAACGAAGCCTTTTTTAACTAGGGTCTCAGCAGCTTCAAGCGTTTCAATCGGGTCAGGGAGTAGGTAGCGCTGGTCTGGATGAATTTCTAATTTTACCCAATTAGTCTCTAAAGCTTCCCTAGCTAGTTCAGCAGCTAGCACGGCTTCTCTGGCATCTTTTGCACCTGAGGTATTGGGTAGAAGAGATACTGAGGGAAGGTCTAGACTTTTGACTAGAGGGTCATGCTCTTCAGCTAGTCGCATTCTTTTAAGGGCTAGGGTCACGAGCTCAGAGCCAGACTCTTTTACTGCTTCTTTCATTATCTCTGGAGAAGAGAATTTTCCTGTTCCCAGAAAAAGTCTGGATGAAAAAGTTTTATCGGCTATCTTCAGCATACTTCCTCCAATATTCCTTAAATTCTTTTATCGTTTCAGCAGGATCACTTGTATTCCAAATTGCAGAAGAAACAGCCAGACCCTGAATATCCGGCTCTTTAGCCAAGGTTTTAATATCCCTAAGCTCAATTCCACCTATTGCAAAAACGGGTATTTCTTTTAATGACCTAATTTTTCTAGCTAGCAGGCGTGTGCCTTCTAAACCCAATAGCGGCTTGATCGAATCTTTAGTATTAGTGAACTTGTAAGGCCCAAGACCGACATAGTCTACATCCTCCAAGTCTTCTTTTCTAATATCGTCTGCTTCGTTTACAGTTAAACCTATGACTTTTTTGTTGCCTAAGAGACTTCGGGCCCCAGAGGGAGGTCCGTCAGTTTGGCCAATATGAAGGCCTGCTTTGGCTGAGTTTTGAGAAATTTCTGAAAAGTCATTTATGATCAAACTAGTAGAATCAGGGATGCCTGAATTTTCTAATGCAGTAACTAAGTTCTTCATTTCCTCGGAGGGGAGGTTTTTACAGCGAATTTGAAGAGCATCTGCTTTGGCATGAAAAGCAGCTTGAGCCTGATTGATGGTCTCGGCAGCATCTTTGCCGTTAGTAATACAGTAGATTCCAGAAATGCTCATTGCTTCACCTGATGAAGTCCAATATTCGTGGAAGAGCTTTGTAGAAAATCACTAGTGTAGGACTTAGCAAATTCTGCAGATTCCTCTAGGGAAAGGCCTTTGGCTATTCCTGAAATAAGTGATGAGGAGAAAACACAACCAGAGCCGTGCTTAGGAGTATCAAGACTTTTTCCTTCCACTTGTTTTCTAGTTTTGTTTTCGAAAACTAGGTCGAATACACTATTCTGATCTTCTTTAGAGATGCCAGTGATAACACCTGAGCAGTCTTTGGCCAGAAAGTTAGCTGCCTGTTCAGCATCTTCGGCATTGGTTAGAAATCTAGCTTCCTCTAAGTTAGGTGTAATGTAGTCAATTTGAGACAGTAAAGAGGGAAGTAGTCTTGAGTCATTTTCCGAGAAAAACTCAAAGCCTGATGAGCTTTTAACCACTGGATCCCAAAGCACAGGCACTCCAGGTAGTTGTTTCTTTGTTATCTCAAGAATATCAGCCAGCATTTTATAGCCAGCGGTTAGACCAATTTTAATTACCTTAATATCAAAAGAGTCTATTAAAGGACTCAACTGACTCTTGATTCGTTCTGAATCTAGCCAAACTAAATCTGTAAATTCTTCTGCAGACTGTGATGTGACAGAAGTTAGAACACCAAGCCCGTAACAACCACAGCTCTCTAAAGTCTTACAATCAGAAAGAACTCCTGCACCCGCTGAGGGGTCGTATCCAGCAATACTGAGCACTACATTTCTTTCTAGTGAGACCATAGCTCCTTGCATTCCGTGGCATATGCTAGAGGATCTTCTGCCGACCAAAGTGCTCCTTTTAAGGCTGCTCCGGTAAATGAGGAGTCTTTTATTAAAGGCAAGTTTTCTTTATTAACTCCTCCTAAAGCGTAAACTGATTTTGGTAGTTCTGTGCCAGATAAGTATTGCCACTGGAAAGGACTGGTCTTATCTGAAGAAATGGAGTCGAATACCGGGCAAAGAAAAGAGTAGTTTACAAACTCACTTGAGGAATGGCACTGCTCAATGTCATGAAAGGAGGTGCTAACCAATAAGCCATTGCTGTTTCCGTTGAGATCGTTTTTAAGGTCAAAATCCTTTTCGGAATAGTGAATGCCACCGACACCAACTTCCTTGGCCAAGTCATGGTGACTATGAACTAATATACTGGGAAGGGAATCTTCTCTAAGAAGTTCAAGCAGGCTTAGCATTTGTTTCTCAGTGAAGTGATGCTTGCGCAAATGAACTCGAAATCCGGTTTCTGAAATAATTCGGTCAATGACAGAAGCTTCCTCTTCAAGAGATTTCCAGTTCGATTCACAGCTTATAACAATTAGAGAAGACATAGCTCTCTGCTAGCCTCCTTGTGCTGCAGTGAAAACAACCAAGGTTTGCTCTGGTTTGAAGTAAGTGGCTTTCCAGTCTTCTCTGGAAACGACTGCGTTATCCAGAGCAACCGCAACTCCAGCAAATTCCTTAATGCCAATATCCAGCAAAACATCTTCGACAGACGTCTTAGCTTCAACGGTCAGGGACTCTTCATTAACAAATATTTGAAAACTCAATTGTCATCACTCCAAGTAGAGTAAGTTTGCTAATTACTCAAAATTACAATCTTAGAGGAGAACTGATCGCAGTCGCTGGAAACACTGACAGCTCCGGTGGTTTAACCGGGCAATGATAGTATCGATTCCTTCGACGGTACTAGCCGCATCAGGTTCAAAGAGTTTAATCTCAGCCATGGAATAAAAAAGGCACCCCTTCGATTATGGCTAGAGAGTAGCATAGACAGGCCTCAAATTAAACATTCAGCTAAAGCCAGAAGGGGCAAGATACCAACAATTCAGCCGCTGTGTTCCCATCCACCACGGGCGGGAAGGCTGTGGGATTCAAGTAGTTTAGCCATAGGCTGCAGCTTACCATTAGATCTGATTGAGACTTGAGGTCTGTCAGAGGATGGTGAAATCTCACCGACTGGGGTTAAGGGTATAGTAAGTTGCTTACTTAGTTCATTAATTGAAGCTTGCTTTGAGGGACTGGCAGTAAACAGTAGTTGGTAGTCTTCTCCAGCTGAGCAGGCCTTTAGCAGATTCTTTTCACTGCCGAGGTCAGAGGAGTGGACTGGTATTTTCGCAAGATCTAAAACAGCAGACTTTTTTGAGGCCTCACAAATATGAGAGAGGTCCGCTAAAAGCCCATCGCTGATATCGATCATTGAGCTTGCTATGGTTGTTAGATTTTCTCCAAGTTCCACCATGGGGGTAGGGCGGTTGAAAGCCTTCTCTATCAGATTTTTATCGGAATCTGAGAGCTTTTGGTCGGGCTCTCCTTGCGCCAGAGCCAAGCCTTTTCCAGCCAAACCGATGCAGCCAGATACCCAGATTTGATCGTTTCCTTGAGCAGTTGATCGAGCCACAGGTGTATTTGAACAATGACCTAGGAAAGTAATGTTCATCGCAAAGTCATTTCCGAAACAGGTATCTCCACCAATGAGAGATGTTTTGTGGTGATTGTTGAAGTCAGCAATTCCTTCATAGAGTTCTTTCAGATAGGAATCTTCAAGAGCTTCTCCTTTTGGCATGGTAAGGCCGATAGTTGCGGCCTTTGGTGTGCCACCCATGGCAGCAATGTCACTTGCTGCTTGAGCCATGACTTTCCAGCCTAGGTCTTGGGCCGATATTTGCTTACGAAGGAAGTGATGACCTTCAATCATCGTATCTGTATTGATCAGGAGGTAGCCCTGACCAGAGAAGCTGGTGGCCGTATCTATAACAGCGCAATCATCTCCAATGGACGGGTAGGTAGTCCCGGAGGCATGGTTTTTTAGAAAATTTATTAGTTCGAACTCTTTCATGGCATTGGTCGGCACTGTAGTTTAACTAGCTATTTAATGTAAAATCGTCTCTATCTAGAGAAAAAATACTAGAAGGGGCTGTTAGTTTAGCAAGGATGTAGTAAGTTACTATTTTAGTGCGTAATTGAAAGTCGGGTGCTAGCGTTTTCGATCCGGGGTGAAAACTGAGGGTAGTGGACGTTTGTTTTAATAGAACCAAACATCAACGAGGGGATGTGGGAAGAGCACCAAAATTAAAGATTGTCGAAGACAAGAATGCGGATCAATCGGATTATCCGAGGATCGTTGGCGAACTGTGGACTGCTAAACAGCGGCAGCTTCATTCTTTACACTACGCTATTAGCTACCGAGGTAGCTTCAAGCCTGAGCTTCCTGATTTTTGTATCAGAAGGTATTCCAAGAAGGGTGATGTTGTCTTAGACCCATTTTCTGGTCGAGGAACTACTGCTCTTCAAGCAAACCTTCTGGGAAGAGTTGCTTGGGCTGCTGATGTCAATCCTTTGAGTGTGCAGATTACCAGAGCTAAGCTTAATCCGGTGGGATTAGACGAGGTAGTTCTTCGATTGAATGAAATAGATTTTCGAAGACCGATCGATCTTGAGGGATATCAGGATATGTTTTCTCCTTTTTATCACCCGGACACTTTCCGAGAATTGGTTAATCTGAAGAAGCACTTGGCAAGACAAGAAGACGCTGTAAGCGACTTTATTCAGCTCCTAGCGATGTCTAGACTGCATGGGCATTCTCCAGGGTTTTTCTCTGTCTATTCTTTTCCGCAAATCTCAGTTCCGCCTGAGAGTCAGAAAATGATTAATATTAAACGGGAGCAGACTCCGGAGTATCGTTCAGTTGCGCCGCGTATCATTAAAAAGGCCGCGCAATCTCTTAGAGACGGGTTTACTAGTGATTTCTTCGATATTGCTAGTGCGAATGAGGTTAGAGTTTCCGATGCCAGAAAAATGGAATGGCTTGGTGCCAATTCAGTGGATCTGATAGTCACTTCACCACCTTTTCTGGATAAGGTTGATTATCTTGCTGATAATTGGCTGGAATTTTGGTTCTCTGGAATTTCGCCAAAAGCCTTCCGTAAGAATGTAGTTATGACTCCGACGCTAACGGACTGGAGTGAGTTTATTTCCGGAATGCTCAAAGAAAGTCTAAGAGTTCTTAAGAAGCAAAGCTATGCCGTGATCGAGGTTGGTGAAGTTGAGAAGAATGGAAAGGTTATTAACCTTGATGAGGAAGTAGCTAAAGCTGCTCGTGAAATCAGCCATCCTTCCAAACGATTTATTGTTGAAGAAGTATTAATCAATCAGCAAAAGTTCACCAAACTGGCTAATTGTTTCAAAGTAGATAACAACGCCAAAGGAACCAATACTAATCGTCTTGTTGTTCTAAAGTGTGTTGGTAAGCCGGGAAGAAGAAGGGCTTAATTCCTGGAGATTTTAGTTTTCCTAGTATCTCCGGTGAACCTTTCCGTTTTAAAACTGATGCCGCCCAGAGTTTTCATTGAAAACTCTGGGTAGAATGGTGGACGGTTTTCTGCCTCCAATGCCATTTTAAAGAATGAACTGGTCCAGACTAGGTCTTCAGGAAGGTCTAAGTCTTGCAGAACTGGTAGAAAGGCAAAAGAATGTCCCTCTGCCTTCAAGGCAGCGCTGAAATTAGTAATGTCTAGCCCATCTTTCCCAAAGATTGAGCTTATTTTAAATCCTTTCTCTAGGGCACTTGCTGAAAGTCCTATTAACCAAAGACCTCCGTCAGGTGTTGGTCCTAAGCAACTTACACCCTGGTCTAAGAAATCTTTTGCAGCTGACAAAGCTGCGGGGGTGATCATTGGGCAATCAGAACCGATTAAGGCGATTGAGCAGTTTGAAAAATGTTCAGAGAAGCAATTATCAAGTCTCTCAGCGAAGGATTCACCATTCTGACTTGAGAATCTATGGTCCTTACCGAAAAATTTTTCAAGGTTAGCGTCATGTATGTCAGCAATAGCTTCAAGTTGACTCTTTTCAATTCTCGGCTCTGAGCAAAAAGCAAAATTATCAAAGTTCGACTTACCAGCAGCAAGAAGGGTATCAACAATCATTGCTTCTGCTAGCTTTTCTCTTATAGACTCTTCAAGTAGTTCCGCTAACCTGGTTTTAACTGGAGCTTTGCCTGGTATTTTTGTGAATACAACTAGTTGGGAAGATGATGACATCGGTTAAAGAAACAACGACCCGGCAACACAGCAAACTACAGTAAGAGCTAGAATAATGAGTCCTGTAATTCCTCCTGCGCTTCCTAGGAACAATAGAAAACCCTTAGCTAGGGAGGGCTTGGCCGGTAAGGGATTAGCTTGGTTTTTATCTTCAGTTTTACTGGCTTCTTCTTTCATTTGAGCCTAGAATACCGCAATGATTTCTTCACTTCAACAGCCATCTTCCAGCCTTTGGCTGCGCACTGCATGAACCTTAAGTTTATTGAGAGGGCAGTTTGGCAATAGTTTGGGGAGACACCAAGTCTCTTAAAGCCAGTGAACAGAAAGCTCTTCAGAGACTGGGTTCTCACAGAACCCCTGTTAGAGATGTTGTAAACCGAGAGCTTATTAAGAGAGCGAGTAAACTTGCCTCTGACCTAGGACGCTTTATCGGTGTGCTTATCCAGAGGGATGGCCGAATCTCTCATGTTGTCTTAGGTGGCACAGGTATTCTCTATTTGCCTGATTTAGGACGTTTTAGGCTGAGTAAGGCCCGACTTCGAAGACTGAGATTAATAGTCTTTCCTCCAGAGTCAGAGGGTCAGTTAAAGAAATTTAGAAATATTAATTCCTCGATTGCAGTCAATGAGGAAAAGTCTTTTCTTAGTCCTGAGATTTCCACCGACCTTATCACTGACTTGGAGAAGCTTCGTTTTGATCTCGTAGCGGTAGTTTCTTCGTCGATCTCTGGTGGTAGTTATCCAGTTAGTTTGGTTCATCTGGAGCCGATTCCTGGTCAAACAGGTGTTTTTACTGAAACGCTACCGAGTAAAGAACTTTCCTTTACCCATGCTGAAGACGTTAATAACCTCGATCTTGATTTTGAGCAGTTCATCTCGGAACTGGAGCAGCGTTTTAGTGCCAGTCAAAATGAAGGGATAATTCTTGGTCAAGAAAAGGTAATTCTGGTTGGGGCCTATTCCAACATTAGAGATAGTAAAGCTTCAATTGAAGAGCTTGCTGAATTGGCGCGAACGGCTGGACTTTCTGTTGTTGATACTATTATTCAGGTTAGAAAGAAGCTGGACCCAAGAACTTTGGTTGGAAAGGGTAAACTGGAAAGTATTGTCCTAGAAGCCTTGGACCTAGGGGTGGACCTGATTATTTTCGATAAGGAATTAAGCCCAGGACAGCTCCGTTCGATCACTAACTCAACGGAGCTTAGGGTTCTAGATCGAAGCATGTTGATTTTGGATATTTTTGCTCAAAGGGCAGTATCTAGTGAAGGTAGGCTGCAAGTTGAGCTAGCCCAGCTTCGTTATTCTCTTCCTAGACTAACTGAAACGGATACCGGACTTAGTAGATTAACTGGGGGAATTGGTGGAAGAGGTCCTGGGGAAACTAAGCTTGAAATAGGTAGGCGGCGAGCTAGAAAAAGAATTACAGATTTGGAAAAGAAAATTTCCAAAGTAACCGCTCAGCGAGATCTTAGACGAGAAAGAAGACGAGAGAGAGGAGTTCCGGTCGTTGCTTTGGTTGGTTATACCAATGCGGGAAAATCAACCTTACTGAACTGTCTTACTAGCTCAAAGGTTGTAGCTGAAGATAAGTTGTTTGCTACTCTTGACCCCACAACTCGACGGATGAGATTCCCTGACGAGAGAGAGGTGGTGTTTGTCGATACGGTGGGTTTCATTCGTGAACTTCCTAAGGAACTAGTATCAGCCTTTAGAGCAACGTTGGAAGAAATTGGTGAGGCTGACCTGCTGATCCATGTTGTTGATTCCACCAATCCGGAATGTGAAAAACAAATCACCGTGGTGCGAGAGACCTTAGCTGGATTAGGCTACGGGTCTCATCCTGAAATTCTAGTATTTAATAAGGTAGACCGACTAAGTGTTTTGGAAAGAGAGTCTTTCAAAAAGCATTTTGACTCGCTGGCGATCTCTGCGATTAATCGAGAGGGCATGGAAAAACTGATAACCGCAGTTCAAAAAAACCTCGCGGAAAACTTTAAGGGCTTGGATCCAGGGAGTTTCGTCTCTGATCTAAGGGGCGATTAGCCCCCAGCTATTTCGTAGCTCAGGGTAACAAAAGTTTCGAATCTTTGGTCTTCAAAACTCTGGTTTAGCACTCCTTGTTTCTTATGAATTAAGCTAAGACCAGAAGATTTGCTGTCAGAGACACCTATGTTTACCAACTTTCCAAGTCCTACCCCTAAACTTTCAGCAAGTTTTTCTGCCTTAATCTTGGCAGATTTTGCCGCCGTTTCAGCAAGCTCTTCAGAGATTTGATTTTGACCCGAGATTAGTAGCTCTACCTCCCCAACTTTAGAGGCACCACCTTCAAGGCAGCTATCCACAATCTGGTCTATTTTTTCTATTTGGGAGCTGCTGATCGCGTAAAACGCAGTTATTTGTTTGGGCCCTGTTAATTTTAGCGAGTTATTGTTTGCGGACTTTTTTAAGTTAGGAGGATGTTTAGCTGATAATTCCCTTCCTCTAAACACTACTTTAGCAGTCGGTACTACTGCGTTTACTCTCTTCTTTACTGAGTCTAATTCTCCAATTAGCTTTGCATTTGCTTGCTCTGCAGTTTCGGCATCAGCTGTGATTGAGAAATTTATAAGAGCAGCTGAAGGTTGTACTAACTTCGAAGCTGAGGCGGAGACGGTAATTGCGGTTTCAGGCCCAGTTGTTTGAGCTTTTACTGATGAAGCAAATATAAAGATCAAGCTTGTTAAGAATATTCTTTTAAAAATCATTGGAGTAGTCCTTCAACTTCATCTCGTCTTAGTGGCAATGCCTCGGAAAGATTCTTATGTCCACTTTGAGTTATTAATATATCATTCTCAAGCCTTATTCCTATTCCTCGAAATTCGGCTGGCACAGACTTATCCTGTCCATCTATATAAAGTCCAGGTTCTACAGTGAAAACTTGCCCTGGTTTAAGGCCTTGTTCTTGGCTTCGCTCTATTTTAAACGGTTTTTTATAATCGAAAGGAGCGCAATCATGAACATCAAGTCCAAGCCAGTGTGAAGTGTTATGCATATAAAACTGCCGATATTTGTTTTTCTTTAAGACGGTGTCTATGGAGCCCTTAAGAAGGCCGATATCGATTAAACCTTTGGCTATTTCTTTAACAGCTGCCGCGTGAATTTTCTTTAAGCTTGAGCCAGGTTTCGACTTCTTTAAAGCTGCCTGATGAGCTTTGTACACTATGTCATAGAGAGCTGCTTGGGCTTCCGAGAATTTTCCATTTTTTGGAAAAGTTCTGGTTAGGTCGGCGGCGTAACCATTTAGACTTGCCCCGGCGTCAATCAGCACGAGGGAATTATTTTTAATTTTCGATTGTCCTGGAGAGTGATGGAGGCAAGCGGCATTAGCCCCACTCGCTACTATAGTATTAAAAGCAGCTCTTTCAGCCCCACGTGCTGCGAAGCGAGCTTCGAGTTCACGTGCGCAATGCAGTTCTGTTCGGAAATTTTTAATTTCCTGCATGATTTCAATGAAGCTTTTGCAAGAAATGTTCACAGCCTCTTTTATTATTTTTAGTTCTTTGGAGTCTTTAGTAAGTCTTTCTCGAGATAATAGGTGCCGAATGTCCCCGAAACCGGAAGGCCTGTCGGGCCTAGGTCCCCAAGGCGACGATAGTAGTTTTAAAATTCTTTGATCCCAACTATTGGAAATGCCCAGAGTTGAGAATATTGTTTCCGCTCCGGCAACTCTTTTGGGGATTTCCTTATCTAGCGAAGGGTAGGGTAAAACTAGATCGAATTCTTTATTTCTTTTGAAATCTTTTACAGTCTTTAAATCTCCATCCCAACGGCTTCTCACAGGGTCGTATTCAGGAGCGAACAGAATCGTTTGTGCTCCAGAACTATTCCCGAGTAATAGAAGTGCAGTATCGGGTTGGTTTATGCCGGTTAGATAATAAAAATTAGTATCTTGCACAAAAGGGAAGCAGGTATCTGCAGAGCAGACTTTGGCCTCAGGTGAGAACAGAATTGCGGCGCTTCCTTTAATTTTTGCCAGAAATCTTTTACGTCGAATTGAAAAATTAACTTCTGATTTATTTCCCTTCAATTTGTTGTCCTCACTGAGGGTTGCAGCCTCTTAAAAAATCACAGTATAGTCCACCTTGTTTTTAATCTCTTTTCGGTCTTTTTGCTATGTCCATTTTAAGGTCTGACCTTGTTTTAAGATTTTTGATTTTATCAGGGCTTATTTTACTTTGCTCCTGTGGAAAATATGGCTCTCCGCTTCCTCCTGAGGACTTTCGACCAGCAGGGGTTAGAGATCTGAGGGTAGAGGGCGACTCTCAAGGACTAGAGTTTTCCTGGCTTCCTCCGGCTACCAAAATTGCAGGAGGACCTTTGGATGACCTTGACGGTTTTACCTTGGGTAGAGCGGTAGTTATTGACGGGGAGAGAAGTAAATTCCGAACCATTGCTAAGATTGGTCACAACCAAAAGCAAGGACCAGACGGTTTACAGAGAAGAGTTGCTTACAAAGATTCTGATGTGAAGCCGGGCTTAATCTACGACTATATTCTTCATGCATTCAATAAGAACGGTCGAAAGGGTTTAGGTTCAAAGGTGGCTAGGATTAAGTTTCGTGGAAGGTCTAGCGATATTGAGGTTTTGAACTAGGTATCTTGATTTAGATATCGAGAGCTAGATAAGAGGCTCAATAAAAAGAATGTAAGTCCAAGGGACGATGGCAGCTGCGATGTAAATTCCTGTTATTGCTTTCAAGGCATGCTTAACCCAAGGAATTCTTCCAGAGTAAACTGTTAAAGTTATAACTAACAGTATCGACATTACCTTTACGGCGGTCAGTGTAGGAACATGTCCGAATTCAAGCATCATGCTTCGCAAAAATGGATTCCCTTCCATCTGAACTCCAAACTGGTTAACTCCCATGTTTGTGAGCATGCCGTCTATGATTTGAAGAAGAGAAAGGAACATTCCAAGAGCGAATACTTCCCTAGCTGGAAGTTGAGGGTTGGCCACGTGCGAGCGGGGAGAGTCCAGCAAGTTGCTGAAGCCATATGTTAAATTTTGTGTGCTCTGAATAACCATAGTCTCTTTATTGCCTTATTTCTTATTCTCATATCCTTAGTAAATCAAACTTTGCTTCATAAATTCAGTCATGATTCCCCTGTGATTTGAGAGCATAAAGGCAGTCATATTAAGCACTTGCTCAACTTTATTAAGCTTTTTGGCTAAAATAGGGGGTTTAAAATCGCTAATTTTGACTCTTCAGCTAGCCGATAGCTAAGTACATATGAACTCTCTCAAAACAATAAAGCTTATCCAAGTGCGCTCACCCCGTAGGGGCTGCCCCGAGATGTTTGAGCTGCTTAGTTCAGATTTTGGGTCTAGCAGGTTTGAGCAAAGCATCGAGGTTGTGGGGCCCTCAACCCGCCCTAGTCAAATATCTGCGGATAGAGTTGGACTTTCTTTGGAAGAACTAATGTCTGACTTTAAGGACAGTGATTCGTCCATCTTGTATTTATTTTTTGGAGGTAATGGCACGAGAAAAGCTATGCCTAGCTTCGGCTCTGCGAAGTTACCGGTAGTTTTTATTGAATCAACTCATGATTATGGAATGCGAGCCCAACCAGAGAAAACTTTTGGTTATACTTCAGCCATTGAGACCCTAACTACTAACGCTCGTGATTATTTTGAAAAGCAGGGCAAACCCTCTATATTTATCACCCCTGGAAGAGAGAAGAATGGTCTAGCGGCGAGAGTAGCGATTGCTCTGAACAATCGTTTCCAAAAAGATTTCAACTATGCCCGGACTTTGTTTGAACTTTCTCAGTCGTTGAGAGCTAGTAGAGCCGTGGTTATTAGTGAAGCCTTTTCTAGGTATTTTGGTCATGACCTGGAAAGTTCAGTTACTTCTTTTCCTCTCGAAAAACAGCTTAAAGACTTCTTGGCTAAAGAGGAGGTTCCGTTAAACGCTTTGACTCGAGTCACTGGTCCAGAGCTAGAAAAGATGGACTACACCTTTTCTTCTCAAGATCAGAGTATGGTTGAGTTGATGGCTCATGAGTTAAGCGTGTTTATTAATGAGCTTAATCGAGGAGAAGAAGAGGCTTTAGTTTGTAGAAGGGAACACCTACTAAATTATGGAAAAGGTGGTTTCGTTTACTATCTGGGAGATCGTGTCCAGAGTCGTTCCTCCCAATGGGGTTCACTCTAGCGCCTTTTAAAGTGAACCGTCTAGTGAAGGGACTCGTCTTCCTCTGTGTCAGCTAAGACAACAGCTTGTTCTAATTCAGTGACTAACTCTAGAACTCTTTCTCTAATATCTTCGGCGAGTGCCATAATCATTGAGCCTGCTTGGCTTCCTGAGCTGTCAACATGGACAAGGGCTCGTGCTAGCCACTCTCCAGTGGTCTCTAGCTGGTCAATCCTAAGCGAAATATCTTGTATTTTAGATAAAGTATCCATGTTCAAAGCAAAAAAACCTGTTTTCCCCACAGCAGCAAACTGCTCAATCTCTTCATTTAGATGCTGGCCAAAAGCCAAGGGTTCAACCTCAAAAGCCAGAAAAACTTATAATCAATTTGTAGCACCAAAATAGTTCAGTACTAGCTCTCCTGGGACTCTCTCTAGTGAGCCAGTGAAAGAACCTTGCTTCTTTAAATTTCTAATATTTTCAGCGTTTATGAACCTTGCCACATCTCTATTGCCGGGTGACGCCATTTGAATAAATCCTCCTACTTTTTCTAGTAGGATGCCTAGTTGACGATTATTAATGTAAAGATTCGCTAGAGTTGGTCGGTCAACTAAGTGCTCTCGGATTTTACTATCTAAACTATCAGCAAAGATCTTTTTATCATTGCTCTCGTTTAATCCAAGCAGCGAGCCTATTTCTTTCTCGGACATTGCCAGAAAAACCCTAGTTCCTTTTCTGGCTAGAAAAGCTCCTATTCCCATAGGATTGATGAAATGTTTCACCTTATTGTCACCAATAGTTTTTTCCGAAGATGTGCCACCTTTTCCAAAAACATTGGCTAAGGATTGATCCAATTCTTGCTTAATTTGTTCAGCTAGTTGCTCCTCAGAACATTGAATAACTAAACTTAGCTCTGGGATAGGAAGAAAGAACTGTCCTGGCTCAGCCGGCTTAGCCATTAGGGAAGCACGTTTAATAGACTTAAGTTTTTCAACGTGTAGAGAATTATCTTTACTAGTATCAACTAAATAGGAAATTAGTGAGCCATCTAGGTCAAGGTACAGTAAGGGATCTCCTGTAAAGTACGAAATAGCTGACGATCCTGGAGCTCCTGCTAACTTATCTAGTGAGTCTCTTTCTTTGATAAGTGCTCGAGCGATGCCGCTTGGATTCTCTAGCATTGCTCCCTCGAAGGCTAAGTTTACTAAAGGAGATTCACTGGTTTTGGAAGGAAAAGCTTGTTCCAAGTCCAGGTACCCCCAGTAGACTCTTCTTTCAGGAGAGCCAAAACCTTTGATTGCTCTTTTGAAGTTAGAATCTGAGAATATCTTATTTTCTTCGGCTTTTTCGCCAGCCAGAAAACCTTGATTCAGTTCTTTGTTAGGACTGATTGAAATAAGTTTATCCTTGGCTGATAAGTATATCTCCTGCCCTGATCCATCTGCTACAACTACTTTTGTATTCTCGGGTGTTGATTCAGGAGCAGTGATTTTTTTACCAGATTTCTCTAGTTGGTCTGAAATGGCATCTACTACTTTTTGAGAGTCGACTCCGGGTGTGGTTTCGAAAAATCCACCGCCAGTTGTTAGACCATTTTTTTCAGGAAAGACGTAAGCTAGACCGCTTCCGAGTAAATCCTCAATTTTGCTGTTAGGCTTGATATTAGCACCAGCTTTCTCAAATACCTGTTTCCAGTTTATTCCTTGCACCTTGAAGGAGTCTAGTAATTTCACAAAACCATAACCTCCCCATGGAGATGCAGAGTAATCCTTGAAGCCAGGGCTAAGTGTATTAAAGCTTACGAAACCAACAGCCTCACTAGGCAGAAGTATTTCTGCGGAAGGGCTAGTGCTTTGAACTGAACTGGATTTAGTTTGAGCAGTTTGATTGGAGCCATTTCTATCCTCGTCTTTCGAGCAAGAGAGGAATCCAAAAATTAGTATAGCTGCAAGAAGATATTTAATTACCTTAACCATGCTGGGTTTGTCCTAGTTTGAGATTTTATCAATGATAGCCCCTATCATAGGCTGTAGAACTGAGGCAAAAAATGAATGATCTATTAGCTCTAAAAGTTTTTTTCGAATTCTAGCAAAGCCGCTGATTCTAAAAAATCGTAGGACACCGTTACACTTTTTAATATCCTAAGCCTAGGCTCTAACCCTCTTTTAGGGCTAAAGTGAACTTTAAACCAAGCAAGGGCTTCACCATTTGATTTTGAGCGACTATTTATTGCTAGTTCACCTTGATTGTTTTTATGAACAGCTAGAGTAGTAAGATCTCTGACCCAAACTAGCTTCTTTAAGCTTTTCTTAATGTACTCACCTACCGGAGCGTCAAGGGCTAATTTAGCGATCTCTCTTCCAGATTGATATAAGAAAACTGACTGGGCTAGTCTCTGGTCATCTTCAACTTGGCGGAGCAGGTTAAGATCGAGGTAGTCTTCCATTCTGACAAGACCTCTGTAGAAAGAACCAAACCTTTCGTATGTGTGATTCACTTTTAGAACTTCTTGAGCAGTGAGAGTTTTTAGGCTCGGTAATTGATAGTTTGAGGAAGTGTTACTAACTTTGAGGCTTTTAACCTCTTGAGCCAACTCCGACTGTCTCAGAGAAGCCGTCTCAGTGGAGAAGGTAGTCGAGGGTAAAATATCTTCGGCGGTTGCCCGTACGGGCAATAGAACTGCAATTACAGCAGCCGAAGCAAAAACTTTAAAAAAAACTTTATTCAAAACAGCTCGCAAACCCATCTTCAATCAATCCCCTCATTTTCAGCCTAACTAGTTCAATTGGGCTGGAAAAGGTGAAATTTTGATGATGACTAAGCAGCAAAAGTATCGAGGAATACGATAATTGAACTTAAGACAAAATTTCTCTAGTTAGTTCAAGGGTCTGCCTGTCAGCCAGGAGAGCTGTTATTTTCAGAAAATTTGTCTGATAAGACCAAAATTCTTTTCAAGTGCATGATAATTACAAAATCATAGAATGCATGGGCAATAATAGCTGGCCAAAGGCTTCCAGTGTACTGGCAAAGCCATGCGAAGTAGCAGCCGATTAAGAAATAAAGTAAAGCGACCAGAGGAAAAGTTTTTACTTGAAAACCGAAATGTAAAACCGAAAACAAAAGGCTGCTTATAATTATTCCAGTTTCGGTCAATAATACTCCTCTAAAAAACAGTTCTTCACCGAAGCCAGCTAAAATAGAAACGATTAGTGCAGTTGGTATGTCCATCATTTTCGCTAGCGGGTAAACTACCCGATCTCTGAATTTAATGAACTGATCTAGGACAGGGATTTGCTTTGTTCTGATTCCAAAAAAAATAAAATTTACTACAAAGAGAGGAATTGAAAAGAGAAGTCCAATTTTAAGATCCACTCTACTCGGAAGCCCAATAAAAGGCTTCTCTCGATACCAGATCCAGGCAACCCAAATAAGAACTAGAAACAATTCTGTTGCTGCGCTGACTAAAAGAATTTTATTTTTAGTCATCTTCTTTTCTCACAAACTGTTTCGGGCGCACTAATGCGACTGAACATAGTATTGGATATATTCGCTGCCGCTTTTTCTAGAGCAAAAACCCATCCACCATCAAGGTTTTTATCCAAATATGAGCTACTAGTACATTTACCAGAAATAGGAGTAGTGCGATTGTTTGAAACGAGATTCCAGTTAAGCTCCAAGGAAAGCTTGCTCTCTCTTTGGTTTAGCTCCAGTCTGTTAACATTTGTTTTAAGAATTTTCATATCTACATCCGGGTAAGGTCCACGACTACCGGCAAAAGAAGCAGACTTAGTATCAGACGGAATTCCTTGGTGAACCCCCCTTTGTATCATTCTCAGTAACTGACCTTGACTATAGCCAGGCCAGGTTTTGAAACCGTATGAGTCAGCTATTATTTTTCCATTTATTTCAGATATATCAAATTCAGCTCTCGGCATGTCGACGGCTAAGAACTTCCCTGGTTCTTGAAGGCTCTGATGACGAAGCTTAGGTCTCTTTCTTATCTGCTGTAGTAAAGGTTCTAATTTATTCTTTAAAGTCTTTTCTACAAAAGCGCTTATTCTGGGACCTTGGGCTTGTGGTAAAATGGAATATTCAGAGATTTCGACTTTCTCACTGAAAGAAGGTCGAAGAGCGTCAGCGCTGTGTTGGTTATAGAAATTTACTATCAACTCAGCCGATACACTAAGCTTTCTAGTTAGTAGCAGGTCCCATGCATTGGCACGCAAGGAATCAATTTTGACCTCGACAATTCCCTGGAGCGGTATTGACGATTTTAGTTTGGTTAAGTCTCTTTTTTGAACTTCCGCTACTCTGAAACCGTCTTTTGCTAAAAGGTCAATTACTACCTCGTCTATCAACTGCTGCTTACCGTGTTCAAAGTAAGTGGAGGTCAAAGGAATAAAGCCGAACAAGTATTGGCTACCAAGCTTACTATTCTCCAATGCTTGCGTAGAAGCTTCATTTTTTAGCAAAGCTACGGTGTCGGGAATAAAGACTTTAGTTAGTCTAGAATCAGAAAGGACATAACCACTTACTGGCTCTGGTAAGCCGTGGGAGATACAAGAGCTCATTAAGGGAAAAATTAGGGCAATTGCCAGGCGTAGAGGTTTGATTTTATTCAGGAAAATTAAGAAAGCCGCTTGTTTATCTTTTGGCGTCATAATAAAGAGGTGAAGTTGTGTGTTCTGCTTGGTCCAGTCCATCAAGATTTGACGGTAGCTTCAAATGGATGTTCTGAGCAAGCTTAGTCTTTGCATCTTTCGCTTGGTGTTTTTCGTCTGTTGTTAGAGGGTGTCTAATAAGAATCAATTAACCTATGAACTTGTCTCTGGATGAATTATTTTTTAAGGGTCGACCCCAGTGGAATTCTCTTCGAGAAGATCCTCAAGGAACTCTTCCGGAAATTGAGAAGCGCCTAATTGAAAATCCTGAAGATCTCGGTGACAAGCTGTGTTGGGTTTACGGTCATCTTTCTCAGGATGATCTTCCTTTAATTGCCCTAACTGCTCCTATGCAGGAGGTGGTTCCTAGGGTGATTAAGGAAAATGAGTTTTGTTCAGCAGGGCTGGCTCTTTGTATTAAGTTAGCGCAGGAGCTTAAAAATCGTAAACAGTATAAGTTAGCAATTAGTATGCTCGACTTAGCTGACGATTTAATTAAGCAACTTGAGAAAGAGTCTCAATTGCCAGCTGAAATATCTAATCAACATACTTTGGAACTCAAGGAGCTTCTTGAATTAGAATTAGAAGCTGCTGGTAAGAGAAGAGAGCCCTCTAGTTACCTAAAATCCATTGAGAAAAGAATTAAAGATTTGCCGAAGCCCAAAAAGCTGGCCAAGGTTTCTGGGGCTCCAATGGTCGAGAGCTTTAAAAACGAGAGTTCATCTCCTCCCAAGAATAAGAAAGTTCTAGATGATGATGAGAGTCTAGTGATTGAACGTAATTACACCATTGACGAACAAGGTGTTGGTGAGGAATTGACCATTGGCGAAATAGGGAGTCCAGCGGAGAGTCTGTCAGAGAAGCTACCTGAAACTGATGCTCAGGTTGGTGCTCCAGGTAATTCCTTTTTTTCTTACCTTTTAGTCTTTTTTTCAGGTGTTCTAGCTGTAGCAGCAGGAATTTATTTGCTTAGGCCGACTTTATTCAGTGCTATTAATAATGAAATGCAAGCTAAATCGGACGTTGGGGAAGAAAAATCAGAAAATATCGCTAAGACTAAAACTAGTGCTTTGATTAAACTAGAGTCACCTTCTGTAACCAATCCGGATCCTAAACTTTTAGAACTTGAGAGAAGAGTGGGGGAGTTGAACAAGGAAGAAGAGGTAGCTAGTTCAACCGAGGGAAATGAAATTTCTAAGTATGGAGCCGCTGAAGACAGTATTTCTGATGGTCCTGTGGAGGAGGTAAACCCAGAGTTGAAGCAAGCAAAGCTTCCAACTGTTCCGGAATTACCAAAGAATATTCAGAGAGAGACTTTTCCAGTTGATACCCCAGCCCAAGTATACAGAAAGAAAGATGGAAGAAACTATGGCTCGCCCCCTCCTTCAAGTTCCAGAGTCAAGGGTTTTCCGGTTAGACAGTTCAACCCAGCCCAAGAGTATAAAGTAATCATCGATACTGATGTTTATACTGCACCTTCTTTGATGGCTGACGCAGTTGTTAGATTAAGACAAGGGGCTCGAGTAAGTGTGGTGTCCAAACTAGGAAACTGGCTGGAAATTAGGTCAGCTGAAGGTAACAAGGGATACATATATTCCCAGGATGCCCAGCGTTCTAGCTAGGTTCCCAGCCAAGTTCCCAGCTAAGTTCACTTACGAATGTTTAGTCTCTTCTTTTTTCTTAATCAGTGTGATTAGAGGTCCACTCAGTGTGTAAAGAAGAAAGCCTACCGCAAACACAATTCGACTATTATACCAAGCTAGAGCAACTGTAGCTGAAATAACAATAAGCACATGAGTGGGGTTAATGTTTGAGAGCTTTAGGTATTTAGGACTGCCATAGTCTATAGAACTAACCATTAAGTAGGATAAAAATATTGAGTAGCAGGCGAATGCTGTGGTTGGGAAATGGTTCGTAAGGGGGCTTGGGTTTAGATAAACCAAAGATGCTACTGAAGCCGCAGCCGCAGGGATTGGAAGTCCGGTAAAAGAGTTCTTGCTACCTGCAGTTTCGCTCTGGGTGTTGAATCTAGCAAGTCTGGTGGCTCCGCAAACTAGAAATATAAAAGCAATTGGAACACCAATTTCAAATCCTTGGGCTTTGAAGGCCCAAGCGTATATCAAGACTGCAGGGGCAACTCCAAAGGCGGTAACATCACTGAGAGAGTCGAGTTCTTTTCCAAACTCGCTGGTAGCGTTCATCTTTCTAGCAACTCTTCCGTCTAGCCCATCAAGAATAAAGGCTATACCTATACAGGCAGTGGCGATGGGAAACTTACCATCCAAGGTACTGAGAACCGCTAGGAATCCGCAAAAAATCCCAATTGAAGTTATCAGGTTAGGTAGTAGTAGTGCTCGGTTGCGCACGGTCTCTTTGTTTAGAAGAAGAACTTTCGGGCTTCGCTTAGTATTTCCAGTTTTCATAAGATTTTATGCTAGTTGTTTTGAGCCATCATAAGCTAAAACACATTGGAAATCCTTCTATAGCAGTAAATAAATTACTGTCTTGGGTGCATCTATACAGAGGTTGGTTATTCTGTTAGATGAGAAGGAGGAGAACCTCGATTTCCCTATTCTTTTTATCAGGAAATAAACCCTTAGAATTTTGGAACTATGGCTAGAATTACAGTTGATGATTGTCTCGAATACGAAAGAAATAGATTTTCTTTAGTGCTACTTGCCTCTCGAAGAGCTAAGGCCATCCTAAATGGTAGGACTCCGGTGGTTGATACTAGGGGTAATAAGGCTGTTGTCTCCTCCTTAAGAGAAATTGCCGCAGGTCAGGTTAGATTTTCATACGGGGATGATGGAGTTTCTTCCCTGGCTATTCCTTCTGAATCTGGAAAATCTTATGAGGCTAGTTCCTTTGTTGAGAAGTCTCCGGGGTCAGATGTTGAAGAAACTCAGGAAGCGGACGCCCAGGAGCCTAGCGCTCACTAGTTTTCGGCTTTTGTTGTCGGATCGTTAGTTTGGGTTTTTGAACGACTGCGCTGCCCCTAGTTCCACCTAATTGGATAGTGCTCATTGGACAGTGATCGATGATATCACTCGCTGAGTTGTTGCAGACTGTTTCAGCTTATGACCCTGATTTTGATCGGGATGCTGTTCAACGCGCTTACACCTTTGTTCAGAAAAAACACAGTGGGCAAACTCGAGCTTCCGGTGAACCCTATGTTAGCCACGTTACCGAAGTTGCTCTTCTTGCCACTCGTCTTCAACTAGACTCTAGCTCAATTGTTACGGCTCTTCTTCATGATACCGTCGAAGACACAGGAGTTACGCTAGAGCATTTATCTGAAGAGTTTAGTCCTGAGGTGGCCTCCTTGGTTGATGGAGTCACGAAGCTCAATAAGATTAACTTCAGCTCCCAAGCGGAGAAACAGGCAGAGAATTTTAGAAAGATGCTTTTAGCCATGGCTGAAGACATTCGGGTTCTTTTGATCAAGCTCTGCGACAGAACTCATAACATGAGAACTTTGGAATATCTTTCGGAGTCCAGACAGCTTAGAATTGCAAGCGAGACGATGGAGATTTACGCACCTCTTGCCCATCGGCTCGGAATTAACTGGATGAAGTCCGAGTTGGAAGATCTTTCCTTTCGCTTTCTTAAACCCAAAATTTACATGGACATAAGAGAGAGTGTTGCCACTAGAAAGGAAGAGCGTGAGAATTATATTGAAAGAACCACGACTCTTGTAACCAGAGAAATCGAGCAAAATAATTTAAACGGAGAGGTTACCGGTCGACCAAAAAACTTTTATTCGATTTATCGCAAGATGGACTTGCAAGGCCTTGTCTTTGAGGAAATTTACGATCTGATTGCCTTTAGGATTATTACTGATTCTTTGATGGATTGCTACGCAACCCTTGGTGTAATTCATGCAGCTTGGAAGCCGATACCGGGTAGGTTTAAGGATTACATTGCCATGCCTAAGCCAAATGGTTATCAGTCTTTGCATACTACAGTAATCGGACCCGAGGGTTCACGGGTTGAGATACAGATTCGTAGTCAAGAAATGCATGACATCGCTGAGCGAGGTATCGCAGCTCACTGGGCTTATAAAGATAGTCAGGAAGGGCGCCCGACAGAGATAAAAGACGCAGCTAGAAATTCAGCGCAATTCGCCTGGATTCGAGACTTAGTAGAGAGCGAGAGTCTTCACAGCGACCCAGTTGAGTTTATGTCAATAGTGAAGGAAGATCTATTTCCCGAGGAAGTTTACGCCTTCACTCCTGCTGGTGAGCTACTTGCCTTTTCATCTGGGGCTACTCCGATTGATTTTGCTTACTATATTCACTCTGAAATAGGGGATCATTGCTCAGCTGCAAGAGTAAACGGTCAGCAAGTGGCTTTAGACTACCAATTGCAGAACGGAGATACTGTAGAGATTATTACCTCGCGAAGCCAGCATCCTAGCAAGGATTGGCTCAATATCGTGGCCACCTCAAAGGCCAAACAAAGAATACGTGCCTGGCTAAAGAATCAGGAGCAGAGCAAGTCGATTTCTGTAGGTAAAGAATTGCTTTCCAGGGATCTGAAGAAAATAAAATTCAACTATAACAAGCTATATAAAAGTGGAGAGGTTGAGGCTGCAGCAGAGAGTATGGGGTATGGCGATATTGAGTCTATGCTTTCAGAAATTGGACACGGAAAAATAGCAACTGATGACGTTATAGTTCGGCTGTTGCCTGATGAAAAAGATTTAGATGACAAGCTAACTGGCGAAGAAACGGCTATTCAAAAGATATTTAATCGAGCTGCACGGGCGTTTGGCGAGAGAGCCAGTGTTAAGGTCAATGGCATAAATGATGTCGTGTTTCGATTCGCTAAATGCTGTGACCCTCTTCCTGGGGATGAGATTTTGGGCTTCGTTACCAGAGGAAGAGGGGTGACTATCCATCGTCGTGGCTGTTCACAGGCGATGAGCTTCGATAAGCGAAGAGTTATTGCTGTCGAATGGGATGATAAGGTTCAGTCTTTTCGTAGAATACGGCTTCAGGTTTTATCACTAGATAAAATAGGAATATTAGCAGCGATGAGTCATTGCATTTCGAATGGAGGCGCAAATATTGTTTCAGCCCAGGTGGCGGCTAGTCCTGATGGTAAAGCTGTTAACACTTTTGAAGTCAAAGTTGAAAACTCTTCCCAATTAGAAATAATTAAGCAAAGCTTGGAGAACCTGGAAGGGGTTATCAAAGTTGAACGGCACAAAGTTAAGAAAGAAGAGGGAGTGTAAGACTTAAGGCTTACACAAAAGGACAGACTAGAGGTCTCCGTCCTCAACGATCATCCCGCCTGACAGAGTTCTTCCTCCCAGAGTAGGCAGCAGATAAAGACTAAAATTTTTACCAGTCTGAAATGTAATTGGGCCAGTATCAAAAATTATATTGTCTCCTCC
>CAZECN010000036.1:0-27646 GCA_964510575.1 uncultured Bdellovibrionales bacterium
GTATTCGTGGGTCTTCTTGCTTTTGAACGAAAGCCGAGACGCCAGATTGAACTAGAGTTTCCTTAACTTCTGGGCGGCAATCACCAGACAGAATCACAACAGGTAGATTTGGTAAAATTTCTTTTAATTTATCCACTAATTCTAAACCATCCATGGTGTCGATATGGTAGTCGCAAATCAGTAGGTCGGTTGAATCGTTGTTGCCAAGATAGGCCAGCGCTTCTGCCGAATTAGAAAACGAGGTTACGGACCAACCTTTTCTTTCCATAAATTTTCCTAAAACTTTTAGAAAACCCCTTTGGTCATCAACCAGGACCACTGATCTTTTCTCTTCTTGTTCTTTAGATTGACGATAATCTTTCTTAGGAGCTTTTTCTGGCTCAGGCGTTAAATTTGCTACTAATAGGGTTTGACCTTTGATGGTTTCGTGAACTATTTCAGCACTCACTTTAGCAAAACTAAATGTAAGCTGATGCTGATCGAATAGAAGTTGGTTGGCTAGAAAAACTAGTTTGGGATGAATTGAGCCTTGGAGAGTTTGTCCCTCGGAGCGGTACTGAAATGAATCGCCTTCTGGATATCCCAGTGCTATCTTTTTTACTCCAAGGCCAGCTACTTCGGATATTATAGACTCTAGGGCTAATCGAAGGTCTTTTTCAGTCGCCTTTTCTTGAAATGACTGCAGTGTCTCAAATTCATTCCAAGCTTTTCTTATTTCACTACCAAGCGTTAAAAAAATTTCAAACCCTTGTTTTCTAAATCGAGGAACATCAATTGTCGCAGGGTTAGCGCAAATTAGAGTGGGCTTCCCGTTCATATTGCTAGGAATAAGGTGTAAATTCTTTAGCTCGTTGCTATTTGCCTTCCAGCTATTTAGATCGTCACTGGTTGGTATGGGCGCTTCTTTAAGGAAGTGAAGTCCTGACAGTTTTGCAACTTGTTCTAGGACTTCGTGACTCTCTAAGCCATACTTCTTGGCAAGATTCTCAATCAAATCCTCTTCAGGAAAATATGATGAAGCTTGATTAACTATTTCCTCGGGAAATAGTTTTTTTAGCCCTTGGATTACTGAGTGAATTCTAGGAGACCATCCCCACAACTTCAGGTTTTCAAAATAACTAAACTTCATTTGTTTCTCCAGGTTTTTCAGGACGGGTGATCGAGCCAGGCTTAAAGTTACTTTCAAGTTCAAAAAGTGGAATTAGAGGAACCGCGGCTACCATCAACATTAGGCCAATTACTGAAACGAAAACAGGAAAGACAACTTTGTTCTCTAGCTGTTTAATTTTAATTTCATTTTTAACTTTCCAGTCCTGCTGGGAATGATCAGCTAGAGCCTTAAGAGCAGGTAGTAGTTCCCCACCTGATTCTTGGCTGCTCAATAGGTGAAGTAGAGTGTGTTTTAAGACAGTATGTTCGCATTTCACTGAGACTATATTGATAGATTCTGAAAAGGTATGGCCAGAAGAGGAAAGAGAATATACCTTTTCGAAGGCTTTTGTGACCTCATTTCCAGGCTTGAAGTCTTTTACTATGCGATCCATAGCAGGTAGGATTGACTGTCCAGACTCTACCAACATACAGAGAGATTCTATCACCAGAGGAGTATATCTAAGTACTTCTTGTTCCTTCTTTCTAGCTTCGTACTTTCTGTGTACTAGATATATCGCTAGAGTAATATAGAGAGCAAGGAATCCAAATCCCATAACACTCTTGATGTCAGTGAACAGGGGACTAAGGGAAATAAATAGAAGTCCTAGTAATCCAAAAAATATCGCAGATATATTTATTAGCTCGAGGTAATCAAAGCTAGCCTCTACTTGTGGAGACCAGGGGTTTTCATTGTCTTCAAGAATCTCGTCTTGCATCGTCATCCTGCGTAATCTTTGGCGATGAATTCGCTTCTCAAAGAATGACGGAACAGCTAATAGAGCGAATCCAGCAGTGGCTATAACTATGGATACAATTAGTTGGCTAGTCATGGTTTATACCTCCCTAAGGTCCGCAAACTAAAATAGCCAAAGAAAACTAAGATCATACCAGTGGAAAAGATCCCAGAGCTTAGAGTGTTATTGCTGAGGTCAGACCAGAAGTTGTCAGATCTGGTAGAGACCATTAGTACGACCATAGGGCAAACCAAAAGAAGAATATTGCCAGTCATCTTCATTGTCGCTGTACTGACCTTGACGGAATTTTTTAGATTATCTCGTTCTCTGCTAATTAGCGCTAAGCGTTGCAAAGTAGGAGAAAATTTCCCCCCATCATCTAGGACTAGAAGAAAAGCATTTCTGAAAAGGCTTAGTTCCGGCACATCTCTATCAGCAGCGAAAGCTGCTACTGCTTTTTGTTGATGAAGACCCTTGTGCAGATCTGACAACAAATTCTCTACTTCCAGCCTTACTGGATTGTCCTTTGATAGGAGTTTTGAGGCATGTTCGAGGGCGGTTTGAGCAGAATGTCCAGCTTTTAGTGCAGAGGACATCGACTGTAGTAGTTCCGGGTAGTCGTTTGAGAATTCTAAAGCCCTGTTCTCAGCTTTCCAGTCTACATATATCCATGGGCAGTATGATCCTAGTAAGAAGATTAGAGGCAGCGCTGGCCAAGCAATAATAGTACTCGCTATTGAAAAGACAGAGAGACCCGAAAACAGGCTAATTAGAAATAACAAGGGAAGAGGTATTTCTAGTCCCGCAAACTTAAGACGTTGCTTGATATGATTTAGGAAAGAGGGGAGCTGCGATAATTGCTCGTCGCTTTCTGAAGATTGAACGCGGTCAAATAAAGAGTCTTCTAGGGGTAAAGAAGAGCAAAGACGAGTCATTCTTTGTTTAGCAAAAGCTCTACGAAATATCATGCTGCTGTTTGTTGTGGTGAAAGGTTAACGTTAGATCCAGGACTGGAGAGAATAATTCCTTGTTTTCGGAATTGTTGATCGAATTGACTAATTCCTCTTTCTCTTTTCCAAGTATTTTTCTCGTCTTGGAAGGAGTATATAGCGGAACTTTGAATGTAACCTTCCGCGCTTTGCCCAACTTCAATAACTTCCTTGATCTTTCTTTTTCCCGACTTATTGTCCATGCCGAGGAAAACGATTACAGAGACAGCGTTGCAGATTTGCCTTCTGATGGTTTCGACTTGCGCATTGGCTTGAGCCCTTAGGAGAAATATTTCCAATCTACCCAAAGCGTCTTTAGAACTTCTGGCGTGGATTGTTGATAGGCCTGGATGGCCAGAAGAAGCGACATCGATAAAAGCTTCAGCAGCGGCGGCATCTCTCATTTCGCCTAAAATGATTCTGTTCATAGCCATTCGCATACCGGTCCGTATTGCCAACCAAGGTGGAATTTCTCCAGTTCCTTCACTATTGTTTCCGCGTGTCAGTAAAGTCCTTGCGAATGGACGGCATAAATTTATTTCTTGAGTATCTTCAATAAGTAGAATCGAATCAGTTTCTGGAATGGCTTGAGAAAGAGCCCGTACTAAGGTTGTTTTACCGGTACCTACTTCACCAGCAATTAGTATGGTGTTCCCAGAATGAGCGACTAGGTATTCTAAGTATTTAAGGATTTCATTTGGGGCAAACTCAAAATATTCAAGGCCTCTCAATGTCACATCGCTGTGTCTTGCAACTCTCAAGGTAAGCATGGGTCCCATGCCTGGCGGGGAGAATGATTGATGTGTTACGCAAGCTCTTACCCTTGAGTCAATTGCGGTATCAACAACAGGTGTTGAGCTTGTGCAAGATTTGCCCGCACGCTTAAGTAAGTTTTCTATAAATGCCTGGTAACTTTCGTGGCAGGGAAATGCCAAATCAGTCTTGAAATTTTTTCGTCCTTTTTGTACACTGATTTCGTTGTAAGAGCGCACTATAATATCGTTTATCTCAGGGTCCTGAATTAGAGAATTAAGGATGCTGAAATCTTCTAGCGACTGGCTTAGAGCAGAAACTACAGCATTTCTTTCTTGGCTCGAAAGTTGCTCTCCATTTAGCTCTTCGATCGATTCCACTAATTGAGAAATTTGAGCTTCTGAGAAATTCTTTTTATCCTTGCATGAAGGGTCTTGAGCTATAAAGTTTCTGCACTCTCTAAGGATGAAATTGGCGCTACCAGTAATTTTTTGTGAGCCCCGAGTAAAGCTACCACTTAGTGCTTCTTCTCCTAAGTAACTTTTGCGAAGTTTATCAACTGGAATTAGACTAGCCATTGCTTTCTGAAAGAACTTGTTTTTGTAGATGAATCTTTTTCTCTTTTTCAATTGGCTTTGTCTTTATCCAGAGAGAGTCCTCGGTTAGCACCCAGGTCTTTCCATCAGGTCCTTTGGCTGTGCCTTTGAGATTTTTACCTCTGAGTGAGCTTTGCTCACCGAATTTATTTCTTAGCTGATTTTCTGAAACACTTAGAATGTCACTGGGTGAATTATCCTGTAGTCCTCTCATCGTGAACGTTAGTTTCCCAACAGAGGCCGCAGCTTTGATTTTGAGGGCTTGTTCCTGCGTGACTAGTAAAGTCACTGTTGCCGGACTAGGTTTGTTAAATAAAGAAGTGGCCTCTGGTTCGGTCGATCTACCGGCGGAAAGAACCTTAACATTGTCAGCGATGACCGAGGCTTTTAACTCTCTTTGTTCTAACCTATTTTCTTTGATTAGAACCACATCAACCCGTGTGCCTGATCGAACCCATCCTTCGACTGCAGATTCGAGATCGACTCTTACAGTAATGGCTCTCATGCCTTTTGGAATTCCCTCTGCAACAGGGTTGTTCGTTTTTCGTGTACCTCTTAATGCACTAAGAGGTATTGGGTTTAGTTTTTCTACGGAATGTTCAACAATCGAGTCTTGATAGCTAGCGGTGGATAGAACTATGCCATCGGGAAGCCTTGAGCGTGGCCAGCTAACAAGAGTTAAAGGGACATCCCTAATTCTTTCACCGGGTAACAAGGTTCTAGAAGGCAAAGGTACCGTAATTTGCTCCCCGATAAGATTTTTATCAATTTGAGCAAGATTACTCGAACTAGATCCTCCCAAGAAAAGCGGAATCATTACACTCAACAGGAGCAGAGCGATGCCACCAATTCTGCTAGTTGTGGAGTTTAGCAGTCGGAAAGACCAGATTTTTTTTGGTTTTTTACCCATTTAATTTGGTGTTGCTCCTAGGTTTACTGGGGCTGCGCTGAAGCCAACGGCAGAAAGGTAATCGGAGATATTCTCATAGAAAAGAAACAGTCCAGCGGCCATTGCCACTACAGCACCAATGAAAAGCACCTGTTCTAAGGCCAGACTCCCTCTCACGTTGTTAAGTTTGTAGGTAATAAGTTTCATTTTTCATTAGCCTCCATAATGCTCGGCCCGTTAACGAGCTGCGCAGGTTTGTAAAGATCTTCTATTATCGTTTGAGAAGGTTCTTTTTGCTTATTGGATTGGCTGTTCTTAAACAGTTGCTCCGGAGAAAGAGACTTATGAAGTCCTTTTTTCTCATTTCGCACTTCAAGTTGGGAGAAAGGAGATAGTAGTTCAGAGGGAGCTGGTAGAAGAGCTTTGCCCTTTTTATTGAAGCTTCTCCATTTATCTTTGACGGAGGTAAAAAGTACATCTAGTTGACTAGCAGTATTTTCCTTAGAGGGACAAGTTGCCTTGTCATTCAGCAAGCCTTCTAACAGTTCCTTTAGCTCTCGCTGAGTTTGATTGCTCCCTTCTGTGTAAAAGGAGTTACCTGTCCCTGGCCATTTGGCGGCGCCCCTATCTAGAGATATGGGTCGGCCATGAAAAACGATGCCGTTATGACGACTGGAGAACTTTAAAATGGATTCTATATCTTGAACTTCAAGCCCTGAGTCACTGGTTTCATTTAGAACAACATGAGTCTTAAAGGAACCAGGTACAGATGATATTTTCTTTAGGGTTTGATCTAAGAGATAGGCTGAGGCAGGGTCATCAGATGTAACTGCCAGCACTAAATCTGAGCGGGACAACAGACTGAATGGTAAAATCCCTTCAGCTCCAGAGCCGTCAACTAGAATGATATCGTATTTTTCCTTAAGAATTTCAACGGTCTCTAAGCCGTATTCTAGATAGTCTGGGTTTCGAAGCCATTTCTCCCTGACTTCACTCTTGCAAGATGGTGGCAAGAAAACATTTATTCCGCTTAGTGTGGTTTCAATGGAGCTTTCTATGGTCTTCGTTTCGATTCGAAGACTATCTTCGATGACTAGATTTAAATCTAGACTAAAAGATCTCTTTGCTAAAAGGTAATTGCTAAATGTTGAGTGGGGAGATAGATCCAGAACTATAGCTTTTTTATCTATTTCTTCGGCGGAATGAGCGAGGCCAGAGATTATTGATGTAACCCCAACTCCTCCTTTTGATCCCTCTACAAATACGACTTTACCTAAGTCTTTAGACTTCTTCTTGTTTTCGTCTAGGCCATTGATCGTATGTACAATTCTATAGATGGAGTCTTCAGTTTGGACTACAGGAATATCTGCTTTTTCAAATTTGTTTAGATTGAGAAGTCCTAATTCCTTTTCTTCAAGAATAGCGAGACAGGGTAAGTTCGGGTGTCTTGCTTTTATTGAACGTGCATAGTTCCAAGCAGAGTGAGCCCCAAGACTAGGTCCTAAAACGAAAGCATCAAAGTTACTGCTTAAAAGCATTTCATCCAGGCTGAGAGGAGAAAGCTTATGTAATAACAAGTGACCGGTCTTCTCTCGACACCGGTCGAAACAGTTTTGGATAAATCCTTGCAGGGCTAGCCTAGAGGCTGAGTCCTTATCAATACAGGCTATGTTCATCTTAAATACAACTCCATGAATCCCTGATACCTAAAAGTAACCTGAGTCATGAGTTGTAGAGATTATGTTGGGCAAATACCTAAGGGTCTACCTCTAAGGCTTGATGGAAGTGATTAGCTAACTACCTTGGTTTATTTGGATGTTGATAATCCTACTACTCAATCTCAAAAAAACCAGCCTACTTATGGCCTTTAATAACAACTAACTGTATGATTGTTACGCTAGTCAGGCTTCTTTTTCAAATCGGGTAGCTTGAATTTTTGTTGTTTTAGAAAAAACCGGCATATTCAGGGGGTTATAATCCTCCATGTTTTCAGCCGGTTCGCCATTGAGATGCTTAGCGGTATGGTATTTCGCGACTTTCAAAAGATTTCCTTTTCGATTTCGATTCTTATTGCCTGTTTATCTCCTTCTATTGGAGCGGCCAATCAGGAAGATCATGTAATTTCTTTAGGTGGCGTTAGTTTCGAGTGTGAAGGCTGCTTGAAGATTGACGAGCAAGCTTGTGCCCGTGGTTTAGGAGCTAGTAAGCAGAGTGTATCTTGTTCTAATCTTTTGGTTTTTGTTCTAGAGCAATCTATTGATTCAGAGTCTAAACCGCTTAGTTCCGAATTGTTCCAGTTAACCTTGGATAATTCTTATTCCCTATCCACCAGAGTTTTGGCGCAGGAAGTCTTGCTTTCGTCCGGGATAGGTAGGGATTACTTCCTTAAACACTTTTCTGATGTTCTTGCTGAAGGAGAAGATGAAGCAATGGTGCTTCTAGGAGCGATAGCTGACGAGGGTATGTATTTGAGGCTCTGGAGCAGAGAAAGAGGTGCCGTTGAAAGTGGCATGTCTAATCTCGCTCGATTGAAACTCGCGTGTTGGGCTGGCGCTGGAAATATTGGAGACATTGCCGGAATTAGTAGTGCGGAGAATGCGTATTCCAAAATATCGAGTTTGTTGGCTCGGGCTGAAGGTTTAGGCGATACCTGTCCTTCTCTTTACGGAGAACTTGTTGGAGCAACCGAATTTCTGAGAAAGTGCCAAACTAGTAGCAGTGATTGTGATCTATCTGAATTGGCGCAACTGCCAAACTCCACCCGTGATTTTCTCTCCCTAGCCCTACTTGATGAAACTTTAAGAGATGGTTCAGTAGAGCAGCATCAGTTAATGAGCTTGCTTGGTCGGATTGATTACAATCGACTGGCTTCTGAGGATTTACGTAGTCGTATATTAGTTCGACTCCAGAAAATGACTGCTCCTCAGGAAAAGTACTTCCTGGTCTACCCTAACTTAGGAGGATTCTTCGAATTGATTTCTTTTGGCTTCTCTGAGTTCAAAAACTATAGCCAAAATTCATTGGCAGCGATGTTTTGGATCTGGAAAACCTTTATTAGTTATTTTTTTATTTTTCTGGTTTCTGTAGTTTTTTTCTTCCTCGCTCTTCGAAAATATAGGCGAAAGGTTAGCAGTCGAGGGAAGACGGAGTTGAAGTTGCTTTTGCAATCGATGGGTCTGGCAGAAAATGTATCTCAATTTGAACTTAGCAATCGTTTTAAACAGCTTGCCAAGCAGGTTCATCCTGACGTTGGAGATGGGGGTGATACACTTGAGTTTGCAGATTTGAATTGGAGATATGAAAGGGCTTCGGAGTTAATGGCAGGGCATGCCGGTTCCCTATGTCTCAATTAGTTAAGCTCCTTGGCCTTTCTACCACTTTTGACTTGCGCCTGACTTCCGCCCCGACTATAAACTTTTGAGAAGGCTTCATGTTTGAAGTATTTTTCAGCATTGCTTGAGCCAATCGGACTAGCAGTGTTTTTAAGCTTAAGAATATATTGGCCTGTATGTTTTAGGCACCTCGTTCAAACTTTATTTCTATGACAGTTTTAGATGTATCTCTGATTGATGAATCGCGAAGTCGCTATCTGACTTATGCCCTTAGTGTAGTCAACAGCCGTGCCTTGCCTGACGTTAGAGATGGCCTTAAGCCTGTGCAAAGACGAATACTATATGCCATGGCTAAAAACTTGGGTCTTTCTCCCGACAAAGCTCACCGTAAAAGTGCCGCCGTAGTGGGTGAGGTTCTGGCTCGGTATCACCCTCACGGGGATGCTGCATGTTATGAAGCTATGGTGAGAATGTCTCAAGATTTTAATTTTCGTTATCCATTGATAGATGGTCAGGGAAATTTTGGATCTTTGGATGGAGACTCTGCGGCAGCCTATAGATATACTGAAGCTAGATTGATGCCCTTGGCTCTAGAAGTGGTCGGTGACATAGGAATGGACACCGTCGAAGAGCGGGAAAATTTCGATCAGACTCAGCTTGAACCAGTTGTTCTTCCGTCACGAGTGCCCCAGCTTTTAATTAATGGCACAACTGGAATTGCTGTTGGAATGGCCACAGCTATTCCCCCACATAATCTTAATGAAGTGGTGAAAGCCCTCATACTTCTTTTGGATGACCCTGAAGTCAGTGAAACTAAAATACTGGGATGCATCAAGGGCCCAGATTTCCCAACAGGCTGTTCGATTTTAGCTACAAAAGCGGAACTAAAACAGGTGTATCGAGATGGTAGAGGGCCTATAAAAACTCGAGGAGACTATAAGCTCGAGAAAGGAGCCCGGGGTAAAGAATTGATCGTGATCAATTCCATTCCTTACGCTACCGACAAGTCTTCGCTTGTAGAAAAAATAGCAGACCTTATTATTAGCAAAAAAGTTCCCAACCTTAACGATGTTCGAGATGAATCGACCGATATTGTTCGAATAGTTTTAGAGACAAGCGGTGATGCCGATCCGGTTAAAATAATGGCGTATCTTTATAAAAACACGCCGCTCGAACAAAATTTCAACGTCAATTTCACTGCACTAATCCCGACTGATAATCCTCTTTCAGGGAAGCCAGTTCGCCTATCTTTGCGGGAAATGCTTGAACAGTTTGTTAGCTTTCGAGAGGACGTTACAAAGCGAAAGTTAAATTGGGAAAAGTCTAAGCTAGAGGAGCGAATCCATTTACTAGAAGGTCTGGTTTTTGTTTTTCCAGATATTCTCAAGGTTATCGAGATTGTTCGAAAGAGTTCAGGCCGTTCCGATGCTGCAGAGAAGCTTCAGAAAAAGTTTAAGCTTAGTGAGCTTCAGGCTTTTTTCATCGTAGACATGAGAATCTACCAACTCTCTAAAACAAATATTGATGAGGTAAAAGCTGAGCTTGCTGAGAAGTCTAAGAGAGTAAAAGAGATAAATCGCATCTTAAAAAGCAAAAAGGCAGTAAGAAAGGAGATTTCTGAAGAGCTTCAGCTTATAGCCAAGACATACGGAGATGGTAGAAGATCAGCTCTCGTGCATGATCACGAAGAGGAAGACTTTGATGCCGATGATTATGTCCAACACGAAGATGCTTGGGTTATAGTCACTAAAGATGGCTGGGTTAAACGAATAAGAACAAATAACGACCCGGAAACAACAAGGCTTCGGGATGGAGATAGCATTCTTTTTGTAACAGAGGCTTCGACTAAAGATTCTATTGCAGTCTTCAGTAATCAAGGTGTGTACTATACCTCTAAGGTTCTAGATTTAAGCTCTACTTCAGGTTACGGAGATCCTATTCAGAAACTTTTCAAGTTCAAAGATGGGGAGAAGATAACCTCTGTTCGATTGTTGCCTGAGGGGCAAGCAGTTGAGAAGGAGCTCTTACTGTTTTCAAAGCGAGGCTTAGGTTTTCGAGTTTCAGGAGATTCTATTTCCGAGACAAATCGAAGTGGTAAGCGGCTGATGAAATTGAAAGCGGGTGATGAGCTTGCTGGTGTCACTGAAGTTGACACGAAATTACTAATTCTTGTTAGTGAACAGGGCTATGGCTTTTCCTTTGCTGCCGAGGAAGTGCCGGTACTTTCAAATGCTGGTAAGGGAGTTATTCTGCAGAAAATGCCAGATAATGATAGCCTTGTACTAGTAAAGAGTGTCACTAAGAAAGAATCTGTCGAGTTACTTCTCGCAAAAGACAAAACGAAAAAAATTGCAGTCTCTGAGTTTAAAAGCTCTTTGCGAGCAAAGCGAGGTAATAAAGTCGTTAAGCGCGGTATGCCAGTTGTCGGTGAGATTATTGAGGTTTAATTGATGGCGTCAGCTAAGAAGAAATCATACAAAGCGTCCGATATCGAAGTTCTTGAAGGGCTTGAACCTGTTCGTCAGCGACCTGGGATGTATATTGCTGGGACTGATACGCCGGCCGGCTTACATCAGCTAGTCTTTGAAATTCTCGATAATAGTGTGGACGAGGCTATGAATGGCCACGCTGATACGATTGACGTGATCCTCCATAAAGACGGAGAGAGTGTCAGTGTAAAGGATAATGGGCGAGGTATCCCAGTTGATAAACATCCCAAGTTTAAAAAATCAGCACTGGAGTTAATTCTTACTACGCTTCACGCTGGTGGTAAGTTTACAGATAAAAACTATAAAAGTGCCGGTGGTCTACATGGAGTGGGTAGCTCGGTGGTAAACGCTCTTAGTAGCGAAATGATTGCTACTGTGCTCAGAGATGGAAAGGAATACACCCAAGGGTTTTCAAGAGGTAAGCCTACTTCTAAGCTTAAATCTAAATCAGTTGGTGGACGAAAGACAGGAACTACCATCTTTTTTAGACCGGACGATAAAATTTTCCCAAAGACTCAGTTTTCAAGCAAAAAAATTGCTGAAACCCTCAAAACCAAAGCTTATCTTAACCCAGGGTTAAAACTAGTTTACCTTGATGAGAAGACTAAAAAGAAGGAAACCTTTCACTTCGAAGAGGGGCTTGCTGCTTTCTTGAAAGATGAGCTTGAAAGAAAAAAAATCAAGCCATTTATCGACCCAGTCTTAATCGAAAAAAATGATGAGATTGACGTTAGTGTTGCACTGGTTTGGACAGAAACTCCTCGAGAAGAATTCTACTCCTATGTCAACGGGATTCATACTGCTGATGGTGGTTCTCATGAAAATGGAGCTAGAGCCGGAATTGTTAGAGCATTAAGGAACTACATTTCAGTCCATAAGGTTCAAACCAAAGGTCTGAAGATTGGAGCTGAAGATATTAGAGAGGGTATAGTTTGCTTTGTCTCTGTAAAACTTCCAGGTGATAAGTATCAGGCGCAGTTTCAAGGGCAGACTAAAAGCCGACTTAATAATCCAGAGATTGCTCCTCTTGTTGAAGCCGCAACAAAAAGCCTTGAGCAAATCTTAAACGAGTCTCCCTCAACAGCCGGCTTAATAGTTGAGAGAATTTTACTTGCTGCCCGTGCCCGAGCAGCTTCTAGAGCTGCTAGTCAGAGTGTTAGGCGAAAAACAGGAATTAGTCATCGACTAAATTTGCCTGGTAAACTAGCCGATTGTTCAAGCAATAAGCCTGGCGAGACAGAACTTTTTATTGTTGAGGGAGATAGTGCCGGAGGTTCTGCTAAGCAAGGTCGGGATAGAAAATGCCAAGCTGTATTGCCTCTTAGAGGTAAAGTTTTAAATACGATTGCATCTCCCAAGAAGAAGATTACCGAAAATAAAGAGCTTAGTAATATTATCTCTGCACTTGGCTGCGGGGCAGGGGAGGAGATCCGCCTGGATAAACTTCGCTACGGAAAAGTTATCATTCTCACCGATGCCGATGCTGATGGAATGCATATAGCAACATTGTTGCTAGCTTTTTTCTTTAAGCACATGAAACCTTTGATAGACGAAGGATGCCTTTATATCGGAAAGCCCCCTCTATTTGGAGTTTTCCCAAAGGGTGGAGCAAAGTCTCAGGGTGACGCCAATACCAAAAAGAAATCTGGTGGGCGAAAAAAGAAAGGACCTTTCTGGGCTTACTCAGATGATGAGCTTGAAAAAATAATAAAAAAAGAAAAACTAAACCAGCCGAGAATAGTTCGCTACAAAGGACTTGGTGAGATGAACCCAGGGACACTCTGGGACACAACTCTCGATCCAGATAACCGAACTATTTTAAGAGTTTCTGCTGACGATGAGACTTTAGTGATGGATCACTTGCAGTGTTTGATGGGTAGTGATCCTTCTACTCGGTATCAGTTGATTCAAGACAATGCAGAATTGATCGAAGTAGACGTCTAAGAGTTGAAAGTGGCTCTTCTCTTCGTTCTTTCAAACGCCTCCTCATTGCGTAGTATATTGATACGACTCACTCGTCGGCGTTTGAGAGCCTCGACAAGAACCACTTTCAACTCTTAGATCGATACTAGGTGACTGGCTAAATAGTTGAAATAACTAGATAAAATTCACGACTAAAACTATAACTTTTTTGCTGATTTTAAGTCACTCTTTCTTCTAAAAACCCATAACTTTTCAAGATTCCTTGGGCTTTTCTTTTTTAGGGCCGGTGGAGAGCTGATGTTCCTGTAGCACCAGCTTTTTAAATGTTTGAAAATTTAATATCGGCAGAATTTTTTCGCAGTCTCGACACAGATCATAATCCCGATGTGTGTCGTCACTGCGGCAGTTAAAAGGTTTAGATAGATTTCTTATCTCAATTTTTTATTGCTGATAGTGATGGCTTTTCTTTTTTAGCGCAACAAAGGAGGCCTCCTATGCGCATTTTAAATACGATAGCTGCTTTGGCAGTTGTTTCACTTGCTTTACCGACCACATCTATTGCTCAGCAATCTTCTTGTCCCGCCGACGACTGCCGTTTGGCAGCATCTTCCGGCGACTTCCTCATTGAAGAACTTATATTTGAGGAGGAAACCGGGCGGGAAGAGCGAGGTATTCGTCTTCTGGATCGCAACACTGGTCTGGAAGTTGCTCCACCAAGCGGATTTCCCGTAAATGCCCAGTCAGTCCTTCGGACTGCCGACGAGAATATTCTGGCGGTTCAAGCTGGAACGGGCTCGGTGTTCGTGATCAACCTGCGTGAGTCCAGATTTGTGGATACTCGCGAGATAGCCACTGAGAACGGGCTGTTTTTCGAAGCAGGCACAATGTCCGTATCGTCTGACAGCAACCCCGATATTTGGGTTGAGGCTGCAGGAATCTGGTATGTAGTCTCCGATGTCTTTGGGGCTCAGAGCTTAGCAGTTTTGGAGGATTTCACTCCTGCTGCAGCCAGTGAATCTCAAATCCATCGCTTTACTTGCTTGGCCCAGGGTGGTCTTGGAATGTATTGGTCGGGCTCTGAGTTGGTAACGACTTGGACTGATAATACTGGGGCTCAACAGCGGTTCCGTATCGGAGGAGTCTCTGATGTTGACGAACTGTATTGCGGTTCAGACGGTCGTGAAGGCTTGGCTTTTTTAGTTCGTGGTAGCAATGATGATCACAGGGCCGGGAGTGTAGATTTATCCGGTGCTGAACCAACGAATACGTTTTTTTCGTTAGGGTCAGAGTTTCGACCTTTAATAGAACAGACCGGAAACCCTGCGGAACTGTTCTTGCTTAGCGATCGAGAAGGCAGACGTTTTGCATTTGACCCTCAAACCCAAATGCTTTTCGATTTGGGTGAAGGGAACGAGGCTGTCACCGGATGGTTCTACTCCGAGGCTAATGGGTTTGTTCTAAACTCATCAACTTCTGACAGTGCCGTCGCAGAAAGTCTCTCTTTAACAGAGATCATGATGTCTGGAAGTACTAGCCTGATCAACATCGATAATGATGATGCAGGCGCTGATACGACAGGTATAGTTACAGCTGGCGGGGGTGGTGGTTCAGCTGACAAGCTGTTTCTTCTGCTGTTCGCGACAATTCTTACTTTTCGTCGTCGCACTGGCTCAACAGTTCTTTAAACTAATAATTTGTTGAGCATTTGAAAAATCCTCTGGCGCATGTTTTGGTCAGGGGACTCTTTTTTCGCCTTCAGCAACTCCAAGATTTTTTAAGAGGTTATAGATAACTGCTGCAGTGCGATTTTCTTTTCTTACCAGCTCTAATTACTGAGCTTTGTCACATCACAATATTTCCGCTAAATTAAGTCGCAAATATCTTCGTATTGCTGTCTATGGCCATTATGACCTATTTTACAGGTTTTTGACTTGATTTGACGCTATGATAATCTCTCCCGCTTGCGAGGGAACCAAAATTGGTTATGTCCGATAAACCTACCATTCTTGTCATACACAGGGGAGCTGCTCCACCAGAGCAGGACACCAGCCTTAATCTTTACCATTGGCTCTCTGATAGATTAAAGGGTGATTTGGTTACGACTTCGTGGGATCTTACTGAAGAAGGGCTTCGCACTTCCCAAGAGGGAATGGGGGACTTTAAGTACCATAGGTTTCCTTTACACCACCGACATTTTCCAATCTCCACGATAAAAAATCTTTATAATTTATTTGGCACAGCTTTTAGGCTTTTAAGAAAGAACAAATACGACGCCATAGTAACCTATGGGCCTTACTTAAATAGTATAATTGCCTTAGTGTTTCGGGCGATATTTAAGGTTCCATTAATCGTGCAGGTTCCAGGTCATCCAGTTAATGGATTTATCAGCAGGCAAAAGCATTCTTTTTTTTCTGTGATGCAGATCAAAAAGTTTGCGTCAAAGTCAGTGGCTCGCTTTGTTTGTAAAAGAGCTGACTATGTAAAAACACTTTACCCCGAACAACTTGAAAGTTTAGGCGTAAAACCCTCAAGGCTAAGCACCTTTCATGGCTGGGTACCTGTAACTGCATTGTCTAAGAATGCTCCAAAAAAGGCTTCAGAGAAAAAGTATATTCTGACGATGGGAATGCCTTGGTATTTAAAGGGTGTTGATTTGTTGATCAAGGCTTTTCATGAAATTGCAGATGATTACCCTGATTTGCATCTGAAAGTAGTTGGCTGGGAGGTTGTGGAAAGAGAATACTTTGAAGGTTTGGCAGCTAATCATCCTAGAATAGAACTTTGCACGCCTCTAGAGCCAGCGGATGCTCATAAAGTTATAGCTGCTGCCGAGTTATTTGTTTTGGCTTCGCGTACGGAGGCAATGGGTCGAGTGCTCCTAGAATCCATGGCTTTTCAAGTGCCGATTGTTGCGAGCAGAGTAGATGGGATTCCTCATTATATGGATGATGGAGTTACTGGGCTACTATTTGAACCTGGAAATTATGAAGATCTTACTCTCAAAATCAGAGAAGCTCTTGATGATGAAAAAGCCAGACAGAATAGAGTAAAAGCTGCCCATGAAAAGATACTGAATGTGCATAATGAGCAAACTTTTGTTCGGGAATTTGCTAACATGGTCGATGAAGTGGTGGCTCTTAATTCGCACACCGAGTAATTTATGCAAAGACGAATTGACCCATCACAAAGTTTGTAAAAGTGACCGGCTTTTACCACTGGTGGGGGGAACTTTAAGGTGATTAGTATATCCGTGAATGCCTTTACAGCTCAACATTACTGCCTTTTGGTATGAAACCTAAACCTCGCGTTCTTTTTATCAAAAGAGGCGCTGCTCCTCCCAATTTTGACCCTTCTCTTAATAGATTTCATTTCCTATCTAGTTCTTTGACAGGAGACCTCGTTCAGACCACTTGGCCAATGCTTGAGGAGGATATTGAACTGGCTAAGAGTGGAATGGGCGATTTTGAATTTCATCGATTGTTGTTAGATCGTTCGCGATTTCCTCTTAACTCGGCAAAGAATTTGTTCAATCTTTTTCGAAAGTCTTTTCAGCTTTTTAAGAAGAAGGAATACGACGCAATAGTTACTTATGGGCCTTATCTAAACAGTGTGGTGGCTTTTTTCTTTAGTAGATTTTACAAAGTTCCCCTGATAGTTGAAGTTCCAGGTCATCCGGTTAAGGGTTTTATTGGGAGAAAAGAGGAAAGTTTTATTTCTACTTTAAGGATCAAGCGATCTGTTGCCAGACTCCTTGCTAGGTTTGTTTGTCAAAATACTGACTACGTGCGAACCCTTTATCCAGACCAGCTAGATTGTTTAGAAATTGACTCTAAGAAAGTCAGCATTTTTCATGAATTTGTTCCGGTGACTAATCTTTCTAAAAGAAAGTCTGACGGTAAACCTGAAAAAGATTATATCCTGACCATGGGCATGCCTTGGTATATTAAGGGAGTTGATATTCTTATTAAGGCTTTTTTGGAAATTGCTGATGAGTATCCCGATTTGCACTTAAAGGTAGTAGGGTTTGAAGTTTCAGATAGAGAGTTTTTTGAAAAAATTGCAGGCGATCATCCTCGAATAGAACTTTGCCAACCAGTGTTGTCTAAAGAGGCTTATAAAATTATATCCCAAGCTAAGGTTTTTGCCCTCGCTTCAAGAACGGAATCTATGGGACGTGTTCTTTTGGAATCGATGGCTTTTCAAGTGCCGATTATAGCAAGCAGGGTCGATGGAATTCCTTACTATGTTGAAGATGGCATAACGGGTTTACTCTTTGAACCGGGTAATGTTGGAGAGTTGGCGCGGTGTTTGCGCGAAACCCTCAATAATAAGAAAGAATCGGATAAGCGGGTTGAGGCCGCCAGTGCGAGGCTCCTCGCTAGCTACAACGAGGCTAAGTATGTTGAGGAGTTTACAAAGATGGTTGAAGAACTAAGGGAAAAAGCTATTACCTAGTTGTAGCTCTTGTTTACTCGCCCATTAACTCCAGCAGTCTACTAATTGAAGCAAAACCAATTTCGAGCCTTTCAACCCCAAAGTGTTCATTGGGAGCATGCATTTTATCACCTGGTAGAATAAATCCCATGAAGGCTAATTCTCCTTCCGCGGCTTGGGTCAGTGAAGGGCCAACTGGTATCGAGGCCCCCTCCATCACTATTTTGCATTCCTTCCCAAAAACTTCTGCGATAGATTGCTGACACAATTTAACGATTTTAGATTGAGGACTGGTTCTGGCAGCCTCGCCGCTTCCACCAAAGACGTTAAGCTCGGAGGTAATTCCTTCTGGGGTTTTGGTTTCAATGAATTTTTCAATCTTATTTTTTATATCTTCTATTTTCTGGCCAGGGGCAAGGCGACAAGAGATTTTAGCCGTAGCTTCTGCCGGAATTACGGTCTTAAAACCCTCGCCAGCGTAGCCGCCTGAGACACCATTAATTTCCAGAGTGGGTCGCAACCAAGCCGACTCCAGAGGTTTAAAATCTTTTTCGCCGCCGGTGCATTCTAATCCTAAAAGTGTTTTAAACTCATCAGGTTGAAAATTGAAGTTTACTAGTTCTTTTTCTTCTTCACTTAATTTTTCTAAATTATCATAGAATCCAGGGATCTGAATCTCACCTTTATCATTTCTCATTGCAGCCAGAATTTCAACAAGAGCGTGGTTTGGATTATAAGCTAGCCCACCAAAGACGCCTGAGTGTAGGTCAGTATTTGAACCCCTGAGTTTAAGCTCCATAGTTATGATGCCTCTGGTTCCCACAATCACTGAAGGCCGATCCATTCCATGGATTCCTACATCCACAATCAAGACGAAGTCAGACTTAAGCCTCTCTCTTTTCGATTCCAGTACTTCTTCCATGCTTTCGCTCCCGCTTTCTTCTTCACCCTCTATGAAGAGCTTGAGGTTTACCGGAAGGGACCCCTGACTTTTAAGCATTTCCTTGATTGCAGCGAATACAAAGAAAGCTTGCCCTTTATTGTCGGTAGCCCCTCTAGAGAAGATCTCACCATCTTTGACTACTGGTTCAAATGGAGGGCTTTCCCACAGTTCAAGAGGGTCGACAGGTTGTACATCGTAGTGATTATAAATCAGGAGAGTGGGCTTATCTGGTCCGGCCTCATTATATTCGGCAAAGATTACAGGGTAACCAGACGTTTCCCATCTCTCTACTTTTAACTCAGAGTCTTTCAAGTAAGCCTCTACCCAATCAGCACAAGCTAGAACTGAATCAGAGAAGGCAGGGTCAGCGCTAATACTTTGAAATCTTAGAAATTCAAAGAGATCCTTTAAATGCTTTTCTTGGTTTTCTTTAAAAAGTTTTCGATATTTATCTGTTTGCTGACTCACTATCACTAATCCTTATTTATGCCACAAAAGGGATATCACTAAATTCATTTACGAATTGATCCAAAGCTTTCAGGTAAGCTTCTTTTTTAAAACCAGAGACGGATTCTTTAAGCTCTCTAAGGCCTACCCAACGATAGGAGGAGAACTCTTGCTCACCACGAATTGGAACTAGGCAGATAGAATCAAGATCAACTAATTCAGCTAGAAAGTAATGCTGCTCCTGCCCCAGGTAGCCTCTTGAGTGAAGCTTTTCTGGCCAATCATATTTGATTGGCTTCTCTAGCTTACCGATAATTTTTAAGTCTGATGTTCCAATCTCTTCTTGCATTTCCCGGAGAAAGGCCTCTTCTAAACTCTCGTCTTCATCGACTCCCCCTTGAGGGAGTTGCCATGAGCCCTCTATGTCAAATCTTTCGCAGATTAAGATTCGTCCCTTGGCATTGATAATTACCCCGGCAACGTTGGGTCTGTATTTAGTAGGTCTGGTCATAACACTGAGAGTATTTCTTACGGCAAACTAGTAAAGGAATATTTTTTAGCTGTTCTCAGATAGTTAAGTACCCATCCTAATTTAAATGAGGCGCAGTATACTATCCACTCAAACAAACTAGCCTTATGAGGCCTTGTCTTCAATCCTTAATCTTTATCTAGAACATCGCTAAAGAAGGTCCTATAGTCTTAGATTTAGGAAAATGGGAAAATACATCTTTTTTTGGCCTATGACTTTATTTAGGGACAATTTACGGCTAATTCTTTTGCTAGGAGCCCTAGTTTTTATGTCCGTTTGTCTGGATAGAGGGCTTTCCAGCGCTCAAAGGCCTCAAGGTGACTTGATGGCAGCGTTGTCGTCAGTCGAGTTCCCGTGGAGTGTAAAGTCTAATCAAAATACTCTCTATGAGTCCTATGCTCGCGGCATTGGATATGTGCGAGATTTTTCAAATGAGTTCGGCCTTTGGCTTGCTCCTAGCCTGTACCTACTCGGCTTTCTTCTCGCAGGTACTAAATTTTATTTTACTCGTGGGAACATTCTGGCTGCAGTAGTTGGAGCTACGGTATTTAGTTTAGTTGCAATTCCTAGTTCTCCAACTAGCCCAGCAATCTTTAGTGCGCCATTTTTGGCTCTGCTCATGCTGGGAGTTCGCGATAGCAGTGAATGCCAAGTATCCGGCTCATTATTTGAATTGATAGGAAGGCTGCTTTTTATTGGCTTAGCCTTTATAACTTGGAGCTATCTGGACTTTGGTGTTGTGCTTTTAATTCCTTTTTTTCTTATTACTGGAGTTTTTACCTTATTGCGAGGTTCTTGCGGAACTTTCCCAGGTCTTCCAGCCCTATCTTTGCTGATGCTAATTATATTAGCTGTTAGTCAACGGGGTCGTGACTTGTGGATGGCCGTAGTCGAAGTATTTTCCAATGGAGGACAACATTTTCTTGGAGTGTATGCATTTGCTACTCCTAATTTTCACATTCAAGTGGAAACAGTGTGGGGAGTCTTCCTTCTGTTCTTTGTATCTATTATATTCCGACAGGCTACGTCCCTATACTCTACTGTTTGTTTGGTTGTGGCCTTGCTCTTTGCTTTAATGTTTAAAGGGAGTAATTTTATTTTTGCTTGGTTCCTAGGATCCTTAGTAGCGGAGAAAATTTCTTCTAGCTCTCTTAAAGAGGCGAGCAGTTCCCTCAAGTTGTTGTCATTGGTAGTTTTGACTGGTTGCACTGCTTTTAGGATTTTTGATGAATCTCCGAATAATCAGTACAAGCTAGTTTCGGGGGAAAAGTTTCTTCTTTCAGCTATTCAAGAGCTATCTGACTCTGATGTAGCTGTATTCAATCAATTTCAGCTTGGTTCTTCGTTGGCCACAATGGGAGTTACTCCCTTTGTTGATGAACGGGGTTTTCTCGGTTTTAGCCCTTCTCAAAAACCTTTTGGTAAATCTCTATTCGAAGATTATTCTAGGGTAGTAAATCTTGCTCCCACGACTTCGGCCATATTCCAGCACTATGCTTTCGAAGCTGCAGTGGTTTACAAGGGCTCGCCACTATATTCACATTTGACCTTAGTTGATAATTGGCTTGTTGTTGCTGAAGGAGCAGAGAAATCAAGTTTGACTTGGGGTCGCAAAAGAGACCAAACAGTAGCGGTGCTTAGGAAATAGCTGAAACTACGGACTCAACTAGTTTTTCCCTGTTCAAGTCTTTTGTTTGCTGCCCGCTTTCGATGTTCTTTATGGTAAAGGTGTTAGATTTTTCCTCGTCGCTTCCAGTAAAAAGTACAAATGGAATACCTTTTTTCTCCGCGTATTTAAATTGTTGAGCTAGCTTGGAGTTTTCGAAAAAAATCTCTGCATTGACTCCGGCTTTTCTTAGTTCTGAAACGATACCTAAAGAATAGCTTGAAATAGTTTCTTCTAAATTTAAAAGCATCACCTTTGTGGTGGATTTTGAGCTTGAAATCAAGGATGAGCCGCTTAGGGCTGCCAGTATTCGGTCTAGGCCAATTGATGCACCAACCCCTGTCAGACTATTATTGGAAAACCTTTCAACCAAATTGTCATAACGGCCTCCAGATGCAATTGATCCTAGACCTTCTCCTAATCTTTCTTCTTTTAGGTCAGTTTCAAATACAATTCCGGTATAATAATCTAAGCCTCTGGCAATTGATAAATCAACAAATATGCACTCGTCGCTGAGGCCAAGATCTAGGCAAATTTCAAGGTGTTTTTTTAGCTCTAATAGGCCTGACTGCAGAGTTTCATTGCTACTGCTTAATTTCTCCAGTTTCTGGAAAGTCTCTTGGTTGCTCTCACCCTGACAGTCAATTAGTTCAAATATTTTATCGATTTTATCTGGAGTTATTTGGACTTTGTCTTTAAGCTCTTCTTTTACTTTTTCCGGCCCAATCTTGTCTATCTTATCCAAGGCTCTCAATATTTCAGCTGATTTTTGAGATAGGTCAAGCTCTTTGAACCATCCATTCGACAACTTTCTACTATTTACCCGGATTAGGTGCTTGAGTTCTAGTTTGTCCAAGGCAAAGCTGATTGCAGACATAACCTCAGCGTCAGCTAGAGGGGAGTGGCTTCCTATTATGTCTATGTCGCATTGCATGAATTCACGGAATCTTCCGCGCTGAGGATTTTCTCCTCTCCAGACAGGAGCAATGTGATATCGACGGAATGGAAATGTTAGCTTGCTAAAATTACTGGCTACATACCTAGCTAAGGGAATAGTTAAGTCGAAACGCATGGCTACGTCACGCTTGCCTTGCATGAATCTAAAAAGCTGCTTATCAGTCTCTCCAGATCCTGATCCAAGAAGAGTGGTAGTGTATTCAAGAGCAGGAGTGTCTATAGGTGCGAAGCCAAAGTCTTCAAATACAGAAATGATCCTTTTGATCATTTCGGAGCGGGCTATGCTTTCCTCAGGAAGAGAATCTCGAAATCCCTTCAATACCCTGGCTTCTGTTTTTCCTGACATTGTAGAATATAAAATAAAAAGTAATGAAGAAATGTTCGGAGTAATTTAGAAGATTCTTGCCTTAGTTGTGCTTTTAATGCCCTTGCTATAGCGCAAATCATTCCCTTATAATCGGAAGAATATACAGTATTCTATCTATCTCGGCTAGAGGTCAGGGGAAGTAGTCTCTCTCAGATAAAAAGTGTTACAGGTTTACCTATCAGTAAAGTAAATAAAGTAGTCTTGAAGAACGGATTGAGGTTACTCCACTCGGAGTTGACATCTTCTAGTACCGTGAGCGTTGCACTCTGCTTAGAAGGCGGCTCTCGAGAGGAAACCGAGAGTAGTATCGGCCTGACCCATTTGCTTGAGCACATGTTGTTTAAGCGAACTCTATCTAAAAGCACTTTCCAACTAGCCTGTGAGATTGACCGGTTAGGGGGAGATCTTAATGCCAGTACTGATACTGATGAGCTGGTTCTTTATGCAGATGTTCCAGGCAATAGGTTTGGAGAGTTGATCTCTTTACTCCGGGAGCTAGTCCTTGAACCCGAATTTCGACAAGCCGAGTTAGACTTGGAGAAAGAAGTGATTCTTCAGGAAATTTCTGAGGCGAATGACGACCCTGACTCCGCAGCTTTTGACTTACTCAGTAAGATATTTTGGCCAAGCTCTAGCTATGGTCTCCCGGTTTTTGGAACCGAAGGGTCTGTTAAAAGTCTAAGTTTGGAGGATTTGAAGGTTCGACTCGATCAATTGAGGGTTGGAAGAAGAATGCTAATCTCAGTTGCTGGACCGGTTAGTTTGAATGTCGTCAAAGAGGCCATTGAGGACGGTTTTGAGCAGCTTGAGGAGGGAGATTTTTTTCAGAGAGAAGCTATCCCGGTTAAAACGGATTCCTCAAGAATTGCCAGAGGTGTGGAGCAGTGTCACTTTGCTTTGGGAATTGAAAGTGCCTCACCCATTGACGAGTATTTTCCAGCTTCCTTGATAGTCTCAAGACTTTTGGGAGAAGGGATGTCTAGTCGACTATTTCAGGAGGTTCGTGAAAACAGAGGCTTAGCCTATGACATTTCGAGTCAAATTGAGAACTCCCTAGACACTGCCATGATGTTAATAAGAGCCAATTCTCATCCAGACAAGATTACAGAGATTGTCACTATCGTTAGCAACCAATTGGCCGATCTTTGGAAGAGGGGGCCTAGCGAAAGCGAGATTCAGTTGGCAAAAGAGTCACTCTCTGCCCAGTTTAGAATGGAAGAAGGAGTTAGCTCTAGCTTAATCTGGCGTATGTTGGAAAGCGAGCAACTTTATGGAAGGTTTGTGAGTGCATCGGATTTTGCCAGAAGAGTGGAGGAATGCACCGATCAAGAGATTCGAAATTTTCTTAAAGATCAGTCCGAATCTCCAGTTCTGGCTTGTGTATTTGCCGGAGCAATTGAGAGCGTTGATGAAACGGAAGTTGAAAAACTAATTGAAGAGTTGAAATAAAATGAGTTCAAAGATTTTTATCTTGGATACCTCTGCGGTAATGTCCTTAGTGCAGGATGTGACAACTTATAGACGTCGAGATTATCCTGCTTTTGCGGGAGTGCTTGGAGATAATGAAATTATCATTCCTCGAGTAGTTTTGGATGAGTTAGATGGTTTAAAAAGGGATACCGGTGATAGAGGTAAAACAGCTGTGGCTTGTGCTCGACAGTTGGAATATTACTCAACCCTAGGAAATCTTATAGACGGAGTTGAAACTGAAAAAGGGGGGATTCTTAGAATAGCCCCGCGCCCTTCATCTGAAAAAATAGTAGCTTGGGGGCTTAGAGCTAATATTGCGGATCATGAGATTTTAGCAACGGCTCTGGAGCTAGAAGATGAGACAAGTGCTCAGGGTAGAAGTGAAGATATTAAAAAAGGTGGGGTTGAGGATGTAGTGCTTATTACCCAGGATCGATTGTTGAGAGTCTTGGCTCGAAGTGTCTATGGGGTTAAAGCTCAGGAACTGATGAGTATATGCGCTCCAGACATGCACCGTGAGCCGGGCTACAGTAAAATCGAGTTGAGTGGAGAGCAACTCGATAAGGCAATAGGGGAGGGTTTTTATCACCCTGAAGAAGTTTTCCCGATGAATGAGTTTGTTCATCTTGTCGATAAAGATAACCCCTCTGTCCACTATGCCTACGGTATGGCTCGTGACCCTGAGTCTAATCGAATTGAAGTTTTAGATCGTAGTAATGTTGATTATCTAAAAGTCTCTGGAGAAGTTGAAGGGCGAAATCCTCAACAGAAATTTCTTCTTTGGGCTTTGATGGGCTGTGGGGAACCTGATCCTAATTCTGAGGATGGGGTAAGATTAATTACGGTTAGTGGTCCTGCTGGAAGCGGAAAGTCTTTCCTCACCCTTGCAGCGGCTTGGGAAAGACTAGAAAGAGGACATTTTGAGAGAATTGTTGTTACCCGACCGATGGTCGATGTTGGAACATCTATGGGTTATCTACCAGGTACTCTGGAGGAGAAGGTGCGCCCTTGGGGTGGACCTATTGAAGACAATCTAAGAGCGATTGTAAAAGTTCCTGGAGAAGAGACTTCAGGGAAAATCTCAGGAAAGCGTGGAGTTCAACGCAGCACTAGACCGTTTGACGCCAAGGCTTGGTTGGAAATGGAGAATAGATTAGAAATCGCACCGCTGACTTATATTCGCGGACGAACTTTTCGAAATAGCATAGTGATTCTTGAAGAGGCGCAGAATATTGAAAGAGGGCCGCTTAAGGTTTTGCTTACCAGGCTAGGAGAGGGAAGTATTTGTATTGTCATCGGTGATTCTAGTCAGATTGATAATCAGTTTCTCAGTAAAAGAAATAATGGCTTAACTCATGCGCGTACTTGCTTTCGAGATTGGCCGCAGGCTGTGCATGTGCGATTGAAGCAGATTGTGAGGAGTGATTTGGCGGAGGCTGCAGACCGGCTAATGTAGAACTGTGCCGTTCTCTCCTCAACGGAATATTGCTGCGGTGCTCATTTAGGTCCACTAAACTCCGCTCCTCATACCGTGAAGGGGAGAGCTGGCGTTCAGTCGACCTCGACTCAAGCCCGACACAGTTTCGGGTTTCGGCAAAACAGGGTTTTATTACAGCCGTTCTTAGCGGATCTCTGCAAAAACAGTTTTGCTAGAGCTGCTTTTCCTCTTTCTTTAGCAGTTCGATGATTTCTTTGAAGCGAGAAATTTTTGACGAATCGTAGTTTTGAGGCCTGAAAATCTCTTCTCCCTCAGTTGCCAGAGCGACGACTTTCTCTAGTTCCAGAAAACCTGCTCCTCCTTTTATTGTATGAAATCTTCGGTAAATCTCCTCCCTTTGACTATCGATTTGCTCAGGATGTTCGATTTGTTGTCTGAAATAAGCCATATGTTTTGAGTACTCGTCTTTAAAGAGCTCATAGGCTTTTTTTAAATAGTCTGGCAGTTCTTTCATAGCTACCTAGTAAACTATATCTACACCTTTATCTCCACGGCTTAATTTTATACATCGATTTTATCATTAAAGCTCTGCGCTAGAGTTTGGAGTATGTATTTGGTATAGAATCATCCCCGAAAGGGTAGCCCGCCAATGCTTGGTTGGTGAATGGACAGGGCATGTATGTCGTTATACTTGCCGCCCGTCAGATTCAAGAATTAACTTAAGAGGAAAGGAAGACCTAATGTTGAGGTTACCAGTTATTTTAAAATATCTAGTAGTATTCTTTTTTTGCTGTTCCCTATCAGGGTGCGTGATTGTTGATGAAGGTATGGCCGGCATAAAAAAGCGTTTTGGTAAGGTACAGGATGAAACATTAGGACCTGGCGTTCATTTTTTTATCCCAGGCATGGATGTTATCGAACACTGGGATATCAAAACTCAAAGAAGACAAAATCAATTAGACTTACCCAGTAAGGAAGGTCTGATCGTCAGGCTTGAGACAGCGGTTCTTTTTAGACCAACTGATGTAGTCAATTTAAGAAAGAAAATTGGCCCAAGGTTTGTGAAAAGTGTTCTTGAGCCAGAGCTGATTAATGTGTTCCGTGAGGTGATCGGAAAACAAAAAGTCGAGGAGTTGATCAATAGCCCCGAGACTTTAACCAAAGCAGCAAAAGAAAACCTAAAAAACAACTTGGCCACTAGGGGCATACTGGTCGAAGACTTACTAGTTACTGACTTAGGTTTGCCTGGTAAATTCAAAGATTCTATTGAGCAGAAACTTCAAGCTGAACAGAAGGCTTTAGAGAAAGAGTTTGAGTTAGATCAAGCTAAGAAAGATGCTGAGATTGAGATAGCGAGAGCAAAAGGTGCTGCTCAGGCTCAAGAGATAGTTAAGAAAACACTTTCTCAGGAATATTTACAGTATCTATGGATTTCAACTTTAAATGAAAATCCTAATGTGATTTATGTTTCAACCGAGGCTAATATGCCGATGTTTAGAACTGCCAATGAGCCAAAAGTTAAGTAGCTTAACTAGGCCAGTATGAGGGCTTACTAGCTTAGAGCCTGAAATGAAAAAAGCCGCTCCCAAGGGAGCGGCTTTTTGTTAAGAAAACAGCTTCGAATTAAGCCATTTTCTTTCTTCTAGCAGCTAGTCCAGCAAGACCAACTAGAAGCAATCCAACTGTAGCAGGCTCTGGAACTTCAGCTCCTGGACCTGTTCCACCACAACCACCAAGTGCGTCAGAGCAAGTGATAATTGTTGTAGCGATAGAGTTAGTGTCATACCAACCAACTCCGTTTCTGCTAAATCCAGTTAGAACTCCTTCCTCGTTGTAAGAGAAATTTGAGTTAAGCACTGGGTGAAACCAGAAACCAAGCTCTTCATCAAAGAAAACACCTTGCCAGTCATCTGAAAGATTGGCGGCGTTGATGTCAACTGTGTCGATTCCAAATTGAACCTGACGAGTAGTTTGAGTGTCAACTATGCTGAAAGCATCTTCGAAAGTTGCAATATGGTTTTCAGTATTTCTGAAAGAGTTAGACAATCCTGTTTGTCCGTTTGAAGTGTCGTAACCAAATACAGACAATGTGTTACTCTCTAAATCACCGTATATAATGGCTAGTTCAGTAGTTGAAGTCTTAGGGTTAGGGCCGTTGTTTACAACAAGGTAAAAAGCGTCAGCCTTCTCGCCAGTTTCAGTCTGATCCAGTGTAAAGTTCCAGTAGAAATTACTACCAGGCGTATACTGAGTGTGAAGGTATAAAAGCTCTCCAGCAGATTCGTTGCCATTAAATTGGCTCATTTCACTCTGAAAGTTGTAGATAGGTGCTTCCATTTCAGCCCAAGGTGTCGCACTTGCAGTGCTAACCAAAGAAGCCAGACACAATGCTGATGCCATTTTTGAAAATTTCATTTTTAACTCCATAAATAATACTAAATTGTTTCTCCGTAGAATAGTCAGTTATTGGGACCGAAATGGTTCAAAAAAAGACTATAATTGTGCTAAAAGCTGTAAGGATTTAGTATTACTAAGAAA
>CAZECN010000037.1:0-25312 GCA_964510575.1 uncultured Bdellovibrionales bacterium
TCAACCGCATCTCGAAAAGGACCATACCATGCACTGGCATACTTAACGGAATAGCTCATGATGGCTACATCCTGAAACTTTTCAGCATCTAAATCAGAACGAATTTGCCCAACCATTCCGTCTATCATTCCCGAAGGAGCAACAATATCCACACCCGAACGGGCTAAAGAAATAGCCTGCGTTCCAAGATTCTTCCTAGTTCTATCGTGATCTAAGCGATCTCCATCCATCACCCCACAATGCCCATGAGTGGTGTACTCACAAAAGCAAAGGTCAGCTATTAGCACTGTGGAAGGACAAGTCTCACGCAAAGTTCTTGCAGCTTGCTGAACTATTCCATTTTGGTCACAGGCCACCATTCCTTCAGGATCTTTGCTTTCGGGAATACCAAAGAGCAGAAGATTATTAAGACCCTGATCCTGCAATCGCTTAACCTCTTCAGAAAGCATATCCAGACTAAATTGATACTGACCAGGCATCGACGAGATTTCCTTCTTCACTCCACTTCCAGGAACAACAAAAACTGGGACAATAAAGTCCGAGACCTGAAGAGCGTTTTCAGTAAACATTTGACGCATTGCTGGGCTTTTTCTAAGCCGGCTAAGTCGCGATGCTGGGAATGAGGAGCTCATTTTTTTGCTAAAATCCAATCGTTTATTTCGCTAGCCAGAGCAACTACATCAGGACGGCTCGCGGAAATTTCTAAATTATATCCCTCGCTAAGAACTGCCTCAGCAGTGACTGGTCCAATGACTGCCACAGGGACTTGGGATAACATTGACCAGCAGTCTACTTGAACTGAGTATTCTTTCAAATTTTTGGCAGCTTGGCCGCTCAGAAGCACAATCATGCTCGAGCTAGGGTTTAGATCAGAAAGAGTTTCACGTAGCTGCTGGTTGCTATAGGAAGGAGCTTCTGATTTGTAGACAACCAAATCAGTTACATCAAAGCCTCTACTATCCAGAGTCTCAACAAGCCCTTTGTTTGCAAGGTCGCCTCTAAGGAGAAAAAGCTTAGCAGCTGGAGCTCCCGAAAACTCTCGGCCAAAGCCTATGGAGTTCTGCTCCTTAGGAGAAAAATCAACTTTAACCCCATGCTCTTCAAGCGATTGTTTAGTTTTCTCCCCAATCGATGCAATCTTCATTTCAGCAAGAAAATCGGATAGATCAAATCTCTCAGCAACTGAGCGAACACCGTTAGAACTAGTAAAAACTATCCAGCTCTTAACCGAAGTCGCCTCTTCTTCCTTCAACTTAAGGCTTTTCTCCAAATTTTGAAGCTCTGGCCCGGGTACGATTTGAAGGCAAGGTAATTCGATAGCTTGCTGGGTTGAGCTTGTAACTAAGGCTGAGAATTCAGCTGCCTGGGCGGTAGGCCTTGTATTTAAAATTTTAAAACTAGCCACAGGATAAAATTCACCCTTATAAAATCAATTCTTTTGCTCGAGGAGCTATTTCTGACAATCCGAGATCTCCTTTTCCGAACTGAACAAAAGATGAGTACAAGTCCACTAGTCTAGATCTGTCTCTTTTTTTTGCTCCTTGAAGAAGAACTTGGGACTTTAAAAGAAGGTGCTTCAAACAAATCTCAGTTCTTGCTGGATCAACCCCCTGCTCCAAAAGCTTGAAAATAGCATATACTCGAAACCTGTCCATCGCGACCTCAGACCTTGAAAGCTGATCTGCGTGACCTCCATGCTTTTCAATAAGCACTTCATCCAACAGACCGATTTTCTCTACACATGAGGCACGAAGCCAAAGGTCGTAATCTTCACAAACTCTCATCTCTGGCTTAAATCCACCTAGACTTTCAAATAATTCTCGTTCGAGCATCACGGAAGAAGGACTTACTAGGCAAAGCTCCAGCAAACGCTCAAAAACTTCCAGAACATTTTCATTCTCTGTCGGTGGTTGGTGCTTCTTGGCTGAATTAACAAACTCTCCGTTTCGAATCCATTTTTCACGAGTCTGGGAGATTTTCAAATCAGGCTTTAAGCGATGAAACTCAATTTGACGCTCTAACTTGGTGGGATACCAGAAATCATCAGAGTCTAAAAAAGCCACCCATCGACTATCGCTTAGCGAGACTCCAATATTCCTGGCTTCTGAAACACCAGAATGAGATTCAAGGCGGTGATAGCGACCGCCCCCCTCTTCAACAACTTGCTTCACCTGCCCCATCTCAACGCCGGAACAGTCATCCACTACTAAAACTTCGAGATCACTATAGTCTTGAGATATGACAGACTTAAAAGCATCTTGAACAAGTTGGGGGCGATTACGGACGGGAATAATTACAGAAACTTCTGGCACTTTAGATTTCTAGACCCAAATCAGGACTTTGAAGGCTTTGCTCTATTGTGCGCATCAACTTTTTGATCCCACCCTGTTTTCCTTTCAGAGTGCTCACCTCAACAATCTCACAACCTGTGACTCCAGCAGTACCTTTCGCCCTTTTTCGTGCCTCGGCTAATCCTTTTTGCTTAAGCTTGTCGGCTTTAGTCAGAACCACAGTAAGAGGAACTTCTATAAGCTGCTGAGCAATCCAAAGCTCTTCTTTTTGAAATTCTCTTCGCGAGTCTACCAAAAGCATTGCACGGGCAATTCTTCCAGCGTCTGCGAAGTAAGAGACCATTAACTTTTCCCACTGCTTACGCATCGAATGAGAAACCGAGGCATACCCATATCCTGGTAAATCTACTAATCTAAAATCAGTCGTGCTTCGCTGATCACCAACTCCGCTAGCTAGTTGAACATCAAAAAAGTTAATGGCTTGAGTGCGCCCAGGCTGTTTTGCAACTCTGGCCAGGCTATTATGATTACAAAGGGCATTAATCAGGCTGGACTTTCCGACATTAGAACGTCCAATAAAAACAACCTCAGGTAATTCGGCATCCTCAAGCTGCTCCGGATTGTAGGCAGAGGTCACAAACTCAGGATTAATTATACGCAGCTCGTTCATATTCCAGTCTTACTTTTGCTATACTTACCTTTGCTCGAGCTCTTCAATGCTCTTCCTTAGCTTTCTCTGAGAACTTATCAATTGTATCAGAAACACAAAAAGAAATAGCCAAAGCACGGAATACCCTAAAAATAGATCCATATATGTATCTGCCACTACGTAATAAGTATCTTGCTTACCAGCCATTTCGTCCTTTTAAAATTTCCTTACAACAATAAAAGAGTCCATTTAGGAATTCGCCTCTAATTCTTCTATTCGCCACGCCAATAAAATTTGATTCACTCGAATGAAACAAAGCCAAACAGAGAATAAACTTAGTGCCAGAATACTAACCATTAGCGCTTGAACAAAACGTGGATCTGCCAGACCCTGATTCGCTGTCACCTGCGGGTGAAGCTGCTCACTTTGGTCAATCATTTTAACTGAAAAAATAACTATCGGAACTTGGATGGCGCTTAGAATCCCTAGCACTGCTGAAGTACTTTTCTCATTCACAAAGTCATTAGCAAACTTTCTGTATACGAGATAAGCGAGCAACATCAACCAAAGAACGAGTGATGAAACTAACCTAGGTTCCCATCTCCACCAAGTGTTCCATGCTGAATGGCCCCAGATCATGCCAGTCGCTAGAACTATACTGGCTAGCAAAAAGCCAACACTAGCCGAGGACCTAGCAAGCGCATCCCAAATTCCTTCCCTAGAAACCAGAAACGCAATACTACCAATAAATAATAGAGCCAACATCAAGTAACAGGCTGTCGCAGATCCAACATGAAAGTAAAATATACGTTGAACAGCACCCATCACTTTTTCATCAGGCACATACAAGAAAATCATTCCAAGTGACAATTGGAAGCTTACAAACACAGCCAAGGGCAGCACCCAGCTCAGCAAAGGATTATCCAGCAATATGTTTGTAATTTTTTTCTGATTCAACATCCAGAGCCTCTTTAGATTAGTCCCAAACCGTATGTTCGAACAGGACTAGACCGGCGGTGAAAGCTATTACATCGTAAACGCAAATACAAACCAGCCAAAAGTCACTAAAGTTAATATTCCCTCCTAGTAGCAGCTCCCTGCTTAGAGAAACACATCCTGCCAGCAGAGGTAGTATCAGAGGGAAAAGAATCACTGGGAATAGAATATCCCTTGCCTCTGATTGGGTGGAAATCATAGACAGCAAAATCCCAATTGAAGACACACCAGATGCCCCTAAAAAACAAACAACAGAGATTGGCAACAATACAGAGGCAAACTGGAAGCCGAAAAAAAGTCCGAGCAAGCAAAGTGAAAACAATGAAGTCAGAGCTAGGCTAACAAAACAAACTAGATACTTAGAGAGAAAGATACTCTCACGACTAATACGACTTAAAAGCAAAGCATTGACTGCTCCCTGCTCTCTCTCAATCAAGGTCAATTGATTAATAAACACCAAAGCTGAAAATAGAAAAACCAACCAAACTAAACCTCCCCCAACCGAGATCAACTCCATGCGCTGCATTCCGGCATACCTCACAGCAAAAGAAGAGACCACTGCCAACATCAAGGAGAATATCAGGCAAGAGGTCAGTCCGCCCGGGGCTCTGTATAAAGACAGAAAATCTTTCCGTGCCAGAAGCAAGGTTTCTCTGAGGAGATCTTTCATCAACAGACCTCCTTACGAACTCTTGCCTCTTCCACTGTCCAAATCTCATTAAAACTAAGATAGGTTTCTAGGTCATTGTTACTAGCAAGAACTAAACTTCCCCCCTTGCATACAAAGTCAGAAAGCAGCTCTGCCAAAGTTGAGCGACTACTTGAGTCCAAAAAATTAAAAGGCTCATCCAGAAGGATCAAATCAGCATTGCTAGACAAGGCTCGAACAATTGAAACTTTACGAATAGTTCCAGAGGAGCAGTTATTGAGTCTCGTATTCCAATGTTCCTTCAGCGAAAATTTCTCTGAAAGAGCTGAGGCATTTTTAACATCTTCCCCACTCAATTTGCTGAATAATTGCAGGTTCTCGCCAACAGTAAGTTGAGGGTATAGAGAAGAATTTTGCTCGACGAAGCAAATCCTTCCTTTAGACTTTCTAGGTTCTTTATTGCTATCAGGAAACAAAAGTTTCCCTCTACCAGGATGATAAATTCCTGAGATAGTGCGAAGCAAAGTTGTTTTACCAGAGCCGTTAGCTCCTTTAACCAAATATGATTGACCCTTTTTAACTTCGAAGGAAATGTTATTTAACACCCAGCGCCGACCTAGCTTCTTTCCGATCTCCTTGGCTTCAAGCAAAGCTGTTGAATGGTCATTGGGAGTCATAGCCTCGACTCAACTCCTTTTTAGCTTTAAAATAATCGATTTCGGAAATACGTTCATCTCGGAAATCTACTTCAAGCTCCGTTAAAGCTTGAAGGACCTCTTCGTTTTTAAGCAACTTATGTCGGTCAGCTCCAATGGCCAGAGCATCTAGGTAACCTAGCTTGACTTCGTCCCTCAGGATGGGTTCCACCAAATAGAGAACTATTAGTATTACTGGAATGAAAAGAAAGAAATCAGCCATTTGCCCTCTTTAGCTCTGCATGCTGGACATAGTCTTCTTCATCAACACTGGAAGAATTAGCTAAGCTAACGGAGGTGCCTGGAATGAGTAATAGCAAGGCGCCCAAAAGAGTGACCAAGCCGCCAAACCAAAGCCAAACTTGAAGGGGATTAATAAAGACTTTCAATGAAAGTCTCTCAACAGAACCACTGTCTCGATCTACTCCAGCAAAAGCCAAATACAAATCTTCCTTAAGAGACATCTTCAAAGCCACCTCAGTGGTTGTCTCACCGCTCCTAGAGTATAGCCTTCTCTCCGGGAGTAATGTGGTCAGAACTTTTTGACCATAATCACTGGATACCTGAACTTCTGCTCTAATCGCCTGATAGTTAGGACCCGTATATGGGGAGATCCCTTTCAAGTTTAAGCTGTACTGACCTATTATCACAGACTCTCCAACAGCTAGTGAAAGATCTTTCTCGGTCTTGTAGATCGTTGAAGTTGCAATCGCTACAGCCATAACAACAACTCCGAGGTGAACAACCAAACCTCCAAGTCTACGATGTCGCTTCTGTATGGTCTTCTTCAGACTACCGCTTGCCCTAACACTTCTATAAAGTTCACTAAGCAAAGTAGCAGAAACGAATCCACTGACGCCAAAAAACAACGCTGCAAAGGGGCGAGTGGAATCAACAAAAATTCCGGTGAAAAACAAAATAGAACCGAAAATTAAAGAACGGCTAAAGGTTTTTTTGAGAGCTGCGGAGCTAGCTCTACGCCAGGATACGAGAGGACCAACTCCCATAAAAAATAAAAGAGCCGTGAACATGGGAGCAGTGACTTGATTGAAAAAAGGCGGGCCGACCACGGATTTTTGACCGGTAAGGGCCTCACTAATAAAAGGGAATAAAGTCCCCCAGAAAGTCGTAAAGCAAATGCTGAAGAGAAGAATATTATTAAATAGAAAAACAGCTTCTCTAGAAAAATAAGACTCAAGCCTGCTCTCCGAAGCTAAGGAATTCCAACGAAGCCCGATTAACATCGTAGCCAAAACTCCCAAGACCACTATGTAGGCTAAAAATACCCAACCAACATCTGTTTCGGCGAAAGCATGCACACTTTGAACAATTCCTGAGCGAGTAAGAAAGGTGCCAAATACAGCCAGGAGATATGTCATGACAGCCAAGGATATATTCCAAAGCTTAAGCATTCCTCTCCTTTGCTGAACCATTACCGAATGTAGAAAGGCGGTGCCCGTCAACCATGGCATGAAAGAGGCGTTCTCCACAGGATCCCAAGCCCAAAAGCCTCCCCAGCCAAGTTCAATATACGCCCAGTTCCCTCCCAGAATTATCCCAGCAGTCAAAAAGCTCCAGGCGACTAATGTCCATCTTCTAGTTACTCGAGTCCAAGCATCCCCAAGATGTCCACTGCAAAGAGCTGCCAAGCAAAAAGCAGAAGGAACCATAAACCCAGTAAACCCTAAGTAAAGCATCGGAGGGTGAATCAACATCGAAGGGTTCTGAAGCAAAGGATTCATTCCATTGCCATCAACTGGAATCTGGTCGATAGGAATAAACCGAAACGGATTAGTCAAAAACAGAACGACGGTCTGAAAGAACCAATTGGACAGGCTAATCATTGGAACTAGCCACATTTTAGTTTCAAGTGGCAGGCCTACCGGTCTAATAGAAACAATTGCAGCAAAGACCCCCATAATGGCAGTCCAGAGAAGTAGTGAGCCATCCATACCTCCCCAAATTGCAGAAAGTAAGTAGAGGTCTGGCATGTCATTATTTGAAGTCTGCCAAACATATGCGTAGCGATAATCGTGACTTAGAAAAGCTCTGGCCAAAAAACCAAGAGAAATTAAAGTGCAGATTGCACTAGCTAAAACAGAGCGGGATGAAGAAATAAAATAAGCTGGCTTATTGAGCTTAGCACTAAGGCTTCCAGCCACAAGACCATAACAAGACAAAAGCCAGGCGGAGGCTAGAAAAAAGTTACCTGGATCTATTCCTGAACCCTTCATAAGCCCTTGCTCATGTAGGCAGTAGATCCTTCCTCAGCAGGAGCCGTCACTGATGGTGGTTCATACTTAGAGGGACACTGAGTGAGCAAAGTGCTAGCGGTAAAAAGGCCATTTTCCTGAAAAGACCCTTCTAGAATAACATCCCTGCCAGGCTGAAGTGTGTCAGGCTTAATACCATAATATACTACCGAGATAGACCGACTTTGATCCAAGGGCTGCGAGTTAGAGTTATCATCAGCCTCCGGGATGTCCACCACCTTAAATCCCACCTTAAATTCTGGGCCACTAGTGTCGTAATCTATGTCTCTAGAGCTCACCCTAGCGCCTAATCGAACATTGGTTACAGGTTCCCCCTCTGAAACAAGCTGAGCAACTGTAACCACTTCTTTGGCGGCAGTTCTAGACGCTGAGAAAATTAAGGTTCCAAATCCTAAGACCGAAACCAGGATTAGAATGAAAAGCTTTTTGTCCACAACGCTCGAGGAAGATTACTCTAGTTTTTTTATCACCTTTAGGCCGAGCGCCCTTTTAACATTACTCACCTTATTCTCAAAGTGGCCCTTTAACCATCTTGAATCCCACCACTCTTCAGGCCTCACGGCGACCCCATGGACTCTGATCTCGTGATTAAGAACATTAGGGTCTAAGAGCCCAGACCAGCCCACTTTTCCAAGTACATCACCCTGAATGACCCTAGCGCCCTCTTCCGTATAGATCTCACTGAGGTTCGAATAAAGAGTTGAAATTCCAAAACCATGGTCTACGACAATTGTCTTGCCTTTAGCCCCAAGTTCTCCAGCAAAAACAACTATTCCATCACTAGCTGAAGCAAAGGGTTGTTTCTCGCCAGCATGTATCGCAGTGCCCTGGTTAATTACCGACCCCGCATCAAGAGTTTCAAATGTAAAGCTCTGTTCAGTTCCAAATCGTCTCACAACCTTACCGGCCAAAGGCCTCTGAAAGCGACCGAACCAAAGTCTCTCTGGTTTTGGTTTAGACAAGAGATTAAAAAGATACACTTCAGTCTGAGCACGATAGTCTACATTGACTGCCTTGTAGCGCTCAACTAAGTCACTTAGTTTTTCAGCTGGAATCGGATTCTCAACTGAGGCAAGTTTGACATACTTATCGTAAAGAACAGGGAGAACTTTTTTTGACTCTAAAATTTCCGCACTAACTTCTATTTGCTTTCTAGGATAATTAGATTTTCTGATTCGGTAGTTCAAACTACTCGTCCCAATATTTCCCGCGAAATCTTTAGCAAAAATTTCTAGTTTATCATTATCTGGGTCACTCTCTACTGGAATTGCAAAAAACGCGAAATGGATTTCAGGCATATTCTCAAACTGAGAATCTAAGCGTTTAGCACGAAATCCGGGAAACTCCTTATTCCCTAGCCTAACACCGGAAAGACCAGTAAATTTCTTAACACCATCAAAGACTCTGTATATCACCAACCCAGCGCCCCCCTGAGTCAAGTTATGCTGCAACGAAAGTGGCTCCAGCCTCGGCGGCTGATAGTCAACTTTCAAAACGAGTTCCCGTGAAGTCTTATTGCTCCAGAAACTACGATCAAAAGCCGTTATTCTGAGACTAACTACTCCTTCCGCAAAACCTTCCTGTCTAGATTTCAGCTCAGTAGAAAACCTCCGGCGGTTAACTCTTCGACCCGAATTAATATTGAAACGCTCATGAGTAGTGAGCTTTCCCCCTTGATCGCTTCGAACAACAACTTCATCAATACCAGCTCCAGAATCGACAACCTCGAATTCCAGCTCTACTGTCTCTAGACCTATTCCATATGGGGGATTAACTAGTTCGATATGTGGAGGATTATTTTCTAGATATCTAGAATAAACTTTCTGCCAGCCGAGGATAAGAAAGGGAATAAGAGCCAGGATGCAAAAGTACCAAACTCTTCTCCAGAAGGCTTGCTTCTTGCGAGACTTTAGAACTGGCTTAACATCCTTGCCAAACTCTCCAAATTCTCGCTCGTCCTCTGGTATCATCTCTCTCTAACCGGCCAGTCAATCAATAGCGACTTTCTCCCCATCGTCCATCCCCAGTTTTTCCTGAAGAAAGGCTTTTAAGCTTCCACGAAGCCTGGACTCAATTTGGCGGATTCTTTCTCGACTAAGATTAAAATCATCAGCGATTTCCTGCAAGGTATCCGGTTCTTCAGTAAATAACCTTCTTTCGATAATAGCTATTTCTTTTTCACCGGCAGACTCCTTAAATTCCTCTATCGCCTCCCCCAATGCCTGGTGTAACTGCTCCCTCACCACTATATCTTCAGCAGTTTCAACCCCAGAGGGAAGAATGCCATGAAAATCACCTCCTGAATCCGAATCCCCTCCCACTGGGGCATCCACACTAAGGTCAGGAAGAGCTAGCCTCTGCTCCATCTCAATAACTTCTGACTCCTTCACATTTAGCCTCTCTGCCAGTAGGCGAGCCTCAGGCACAAATCCCTCGCTCTCCAACTTAGCTTTCTCTTTTTTTAGATTAAAGAAAAGCTTACGTTGAGCTTGAGTAGTACCAACTTTAACCAACCTAACATTATTAATTAGATAACGAAGCATATAGGCTCGAATCCAATAGACAGCGTATGAGGGAAACCTCACTCCTCGATAAGGATCGTACTTCTTGACCGCTTCCATCAAACCGATATTGCCTTCCTGAACAAGATCTAAAATATTCTTAAAATTTCTCTGGTAATCTTTGGCAATCATCACCACCAGTCTCAGATTAGCCATTACAAGCTTATAGGCTGCGTCTAAGTCTCCTTGTTCCCTATACTGAACGGCTAGCTCCTTCTCCTCTTCTCTACTCAAGGTCTTCAGACCCCTAATTTCAGCTAGATAACTTTGGAGAGGATCGTAACGAACTAAATCTTTGGAGCTACTTGTTTTGGAAACAATCTTTTCATCGGCGGAAAACGGAACCAGGTCTTGCTCCCTGTCGTCAACACTGGTCTCAGGCGGGATCACCTCGATATCAGCTTCATCCACCTTCTTGACTGTCTTTTTTTTAGTTTTCTTGCCTTTGAGCTTCACTTAGTTGTCTCGGACTAAACTTGTTCTCTAAATCCTGATAGCAAAGCCACTATGTATATAACAGCAGTCTCTACTCGCAAAACTCTTTGTCCTAGCGAAACAACTCTAAATCCACTACTCGAAAAACTCTCTAACTCGCTTTTCACCCATCCTCCCTCTGGCCCAATGGCAAATAGAGGCAGCTGCTCATCCCCTAACCGCTCTTTTAGACTCAGCAACTCCGAGCTCAGATCAGCTCCTGAAGGGTCAGCACAAATTCTACATTGCTGCTGTTCAGGAATAGCTGAAAAACTATGCCCCAACCCGTAGCCAGGACCATTCACTACTACCTCTGGCTTCTTGGTCAATCCAGCCTGTTCGAGGCCCAACAGTAAATTCTCATTTATTGACTCAGGAGATAACAAAGGAGAGTTGAAAAAACTTTTTTCAACTTTATGACAATTAACAAGGGTGAGTCTTCTGAGGCCTAAACTTGTTAAATGTTGAAGCACCCGGCCAAAGACCCGCGGTCGAGGCATAGCCAAAATCATATCAAACCAGGGCTCGGGCGGTGATACTGTCAATTCAGGAGATTCAATAACCACTCGGTTCGGGGAAACTTCCAGCAAACGGCCAGTCCCTTTCAAGCCATTCTCTTCCCCAACCTTAATGCAGTCACCAAGAGAAAGCTTGAGTATTTTTGTAATGTGAACGGCTCGCCTACCTTCGACGATAATTTTTCCATCTGGCGTGGAATCTTCTTTAGAATATAGCAATAGATTCATCTAAACGTAGAAGGTGGCTGATAGTCATGCTCAAAGCTTGCGCATTACCAGCTTAGTTAGTAGATGACAACTTTCAGTCCCTGAATACTTTCAGGGACATAATATGAGTTTGCACCGGAGTTTGTAACATGTCCCCTGCGGCCACAACCGAGTCTCTAGACACCATCGTTTCCCTAGCCCGTCGTCGCGGCTTTATTTTTCCATCGAGTGAAATCTATGGAGGGCTTGGCTCCTGCTACGACTATGGTCCTCTTGGGGTGGAGCTTAAGCGAAACGTCAAAGACGCTTGGTGGCGCTCCATGGTTCAGCTCCGAGACGACATAGTTGGAATTGACGCCTCGATCATCATGCACCCCAAGGTATGGGAAGCTTCTGGTCACGTTAACTGTTTTCATGATGAGCTGGTAGAATGCACTCACTGTAAAGTCCGAATTAGAACGGACCATATGGATCAGCTCGCTCAAGTTTGTAAGGGAAATCTTAAAAAATGTGATTGGGGAGAGCCTCGTCAGTTCAATCTCATGTTCAAAACCCACCTAGGGCCAGTGGCTGATTCTGGCAATGAAGTTTACTTAAGACCTGAGACTGCTCAAGGCATATTTGTGAACTTTAAAAATGTGATGGACTCTACAAGAGTAAAAGTTCCGTTTGGAATTGCCCAGCAAGGAAAAAGTTTTCGAAATGAAATAACTACCAGGCGCTTTACATTTCGAATGGCTGAGTTTGAGCAAATGGAAATGGAGTTCTTTGTTAAACCTGGAGAAGACGAAGAGTGGTTTACATTCTGGCGAAACGAAAGACTTAACTGGTTTGCTGAATTAGGAGTCAATCGAGATCGGCTTCGCCATAGAGATCACGAGGAAGATGAGCTTGCTCATTACTCCAAGGCCTGCACTGACGTAGAGTATTACTTTCCTTTTGGTTGGTCCGAAATTGAGGGTATCGCCTCAAGAACAGACTACGACTTAAAGCAACACAGTGAACACAGTAAAAAGGAGCTGCTTTATAGAGACCAAGTAACAAATGAGACTTTCGTTCCATATGTCATCGAACCTGCTCTGGGCTGTGACAGAGCGATTCTTACTTTTCTAGCAGACGCATATAAAGAGGAAGAGATCGACGGTAATAAAAGGACTGTGCTAAGCCTTCACCCTCGGCTTGCCCCGACCAAGGTGGCTGTATTCCCTCTTTTAAGAAAAGATGGCCATCCAGAGAAAGCCCAGGAGGTGTACAAAATTCTCAGGGAAAACTACCCTTGTTTTTATGATGAGGCTGGAAATATTGGTAAAAGATATAGACGACAAGACGAGGCCGGCACTCCAATCTGTGTCACTATTGACCATCAAACACTCGAAGATCAGACAGTTACTGTCAGAGACAGAGATACTTTAGAGCAGTCTCGAGTAAAAATTGAGGCCGTAAAAAGCTTTATCTTTGAGAAGTTCGGCTTTTAGTCTCAATTTACAGCTAAACTTGGCTAAAAATTAGTCAATATAGTTAAGCACTTACCAGCCTAGTTTCAAACCCTGCTCTTAGCCCAGATTTAGGTAAAGTTTTCCTCCGCGCTTCCCGATCTATGAAACGGTGCCACTATTTGTCACCAATTGTCGGTTTCAAGCGAAAACTGACAAATCTAGCAGATATTATTTATCCGCATTGGCGGATGGGGAAAGAGAAGGTTTTCAATGTCATCACGTGTCGGACAACTTCTAATCGAGAATGGCCTAATTAATGCCGAGCAGCTCCAAAAGGCTATGGAGATGGTCGAGCAGAACAACTCAATTGTTAATACTGAGTTGGTCAAGCTTGGCGCAATCGAAGAAGATGCAATAGTTGGAGCTCTGGGAGAAGAGTTTGGTCTCCCAATTGTAGATCTAGAATCTGAGGATGTCGATCCAGAGACAGTTGGATTGGTTCCTCACTCTTTAGCTCTTAAGCATCATCTTTTAGCTCTTTACGGTAACGGAAATACCCTAACCGTGGCTATGGCTGACCCTTCAAACATTCTGGCCTTAAACGATGTTAAGTTTATAACGGGAAAAGATATTCAAGTAGTTCTAGCTCCAGCCTCAGAACTAAAAGCTCAAATAGAGAAGCAATACGAAGAAAACGTTTCTTACGATGGCCTTCTTGAGGACATGGACGACTCAGGTGTTGAAGTTGTCAACTACGACGACAACGTCAATGTTGATGAGCTTGAAAAATCTACTGAAGACGCTCCCGTTGTTAAACTAGTTAATGCTATTTTAATGGATGCCATTAAAAAAGGCGCCTCAGATATCCATATTGAACCTTATGAAAAGACCTTCCGAGTAAGATTTAGAATTGACGGTGTGCTTTATGAAATCATGAAGCCCCCTCCAAAGCTAAAGAATGCAATGACTTCGCGTCTTAAGATTATGGCTGACCTAGACATATCTGAGCGAAGGCTTCCTCAAGATGGTCGTATCAAGCTTAAACTCGGTAATCGCAGGGAGATGGATTTCCGAGTAAGTGTTTTACCAGGTCTATTCGGAGAGAAAGTAGTTCTTCGTCTTTTGGATAAATCTAATCTGCAAACCGACATGACCAAGCTTGGTTTTGACGAAAAGCAGATGGAAGCTTTCGGTGAATGTATTAACCGCCCATTCGGTCTTGTCTTGGTTACTGGACCAACCGGATCGGGAAAAACAACAACATTGTACTCAGCCTTATCTGAACTAAACAAAGCTACTGTAAACATCTCTACTGCTGAAGACCCTGTAGAATTTAACCTTCCAGGGATTAACCAAACTCAAACCAATGATGATATTGGACTAAATTTCGCAGCAGCTCTACGATCATTTCTAAGACAAGACCCTGATATTGTGATGGTAGGTGAGATTCGTGACTATGAAACAGCGGAAATTGCAATTAAAGCATCGCTCACTGGTCACCTTGTTCTATCTACTCTGCATACAAACGACGCCCCATCTACCGTAAACAGGCTGCTAAATATGGGAGTTGAGCCATTTTTAGTCGCTTCTTCAATAAATATTATTGTCGCACAGAGACTAGCGCGAAGAATTTGCGACAACTGTAAAGAAGCTGTGAAGCTAAGCCCAGAGGTTCTGCTTAGAGTAGGCCTATCAGAAGCAGAGGCCAAACACACAGAAGTTTACTACGGAAAGGGTTGTGGCAAGTGCAGCGGCACAGGCTACAAGGGTCGAGTGGCTCTCTACGAGTGCATGGTGATGACAGAAGATCTGAAGGAATTCGTTCTCAACGGCGCCTCAGCCGCAGAGATCAAAAGAGAGGCTGTTAGAGGGGGAATGGAAACCCTTAGGGCATCCGGACTTAGATTCCTAAAAGATGGAGTTACTACGGTAGAGGAAGTTCTAAGAACAACCGTAGGCGATGACTAATAAATTTAAATTAACGAGAGAGGGTTAGAAAGATGCCGGTATTTGTTTGGGAAGGAAAAGCCAACAACGGAAAAGTAGTAAAAGGTGAAATGGAAGCTGTTAACCAGCAAGCCGTCTTCAATGCCCTGCGCTCTCAAAAGATTGTTCCTAATACAAAGAAGATCAAAGCCAAAGGAACTGGCCTTGACATGGAAATCAAAATTCCAGGTATGGAGGCCAAGGTTAAGCCAAAAGATGTGGTTATCTTTACCCGACAGTTCGCAACGATGATTGATGCAGGTCTTCCACTAGTTCAAGGCTTGGACGTACTCGGCAAGGGGCATAATAACCCAAAAATGAAAAAAACATTGTTGGACATAAAGGAAACAGTTCAAAACGGAAAGACACTGGCTGAAGCTATGGCCAAGCATCCAAAAGTCTTTGACTACCTTTTTGTAAACATGGTGGCAGCTGGTGAAGCAGGTGGTATTTTGGATATTATCTTAGAGAGGCTTGCTCAGTATCTAGAGAAAATGAACAGCCTTAAAAGACAAATTAAGACTGCCATGATTTACCCTGGAGTAGTAATTTCTGCAGCAGGTATTGTAACCACGATTCTACTAATTTTTGTTATTCCAACTTTTGCCGATTTATTTAACGGCTTTGGAGCAGCGCTTCCAACTCCAACTCGTTGGGTAATCGCTCTTTCAGATTTCATGTTGGCCTGGTGGTATGTAATTTTCGGATCAGTCTTTATAGGTATTCATGTTTTCAAAAAGATGATGAAAAACCCTCGTGGTCAAGAGATTCTTCATCCAATATTTCTAAAGCTACCTGTGTTCGGAGAAATAATTAGAAAAGTTTCTGTTGCCAGGTTCACAAGAACTCTTTCAACAATGCTTAGCTCTGGTGTTCCAATTCTTGACGCTCTTCAAATTTGTGCCAGAACTTCTGGTAACAAAGTTGTTGAAAAAGAAATCATGGGTGTCAGAGGAAGCATTAGTGAAGGTAAAAACCTAGCGGACCCTCTAAGAGATTCTGCTGTGTTTCCCCCAATGGTTGTTCAAATGATTGACGTTGGTGAGTCTACTGGTGCCCTTGACGCGATGCTTGGAAAGATTGCTGACTTTTATGATGACGAAGTTGAAAACGCCGTTAACGGCATGAAGCAACTGATCGAGCCTTTGATGATCTTAGTTCTAGGTGGACTTGTTGGTGGTTTGGTAATTGCCATGTATCTGCCGATCTTTAAGCTTGGCTCTGTCGTATAGCTCTCGAAAAGATAGCCCTCTACGCAGACTACTTACTAAAACTGGGTGTAACAAAACAAAATGAGTGCTGCTAAACCTCGCACATCTTTTTTCAGAACTTTATCTGAACTAAAGACTGAGCTGTTAAGCTCTGAGAACTACTTGCGCCCAGAAAGTCTAAAAGAAACTCTCGTTCTTCTACTAGCCGCAAGAACTGTTGTTCTCTCGCTACTGCTTGGTTTTGCGGCGTGGGAACTTAGCACCCGTAGCTCTTACGGGATGGAATGGTTCTTTGGAGTGATTTCGTTCACCTACCTGGTTTCAGCGGTTAATTTACTGCTACTAAAAAAAATAGAGAATCCTCAAAAACTTGTTTGGTTTCAGCTCGCTACTGACCTTACTCTAGCCAGTCTAACTATTTACCTACTTGGATCCTCAGGAAGTGTCTTACTCTACCTCCTAGTGATAATCGAAGCTGCCGTTTTACTCGGTAGCCAAGGCGCTGTTATTACAGCTTCGGCCTCTGCATTCTTCTACTCGATAATTAACTCCGGACTTATTCCTCCAGCCCACGGTAATTTTGCCCGACTAAGTCCAACCGAAATTTTAATGGTCTATATTTCCTTAGTAACTGTTGCTCTAGCGGCCTCGGCAGTCGCCAGGCAACTTGGTCGGGTGAAACGTTCTGCATCCAGTAGCGCTAACGAACTATCGAAGATGGAGCTCAGACAACAACAGCTTTTTGATGATCTCCAAGAAGGTATAATAACTGTAGACTTGGATCAGGCAATTACCAGCATAAACCAAGCAGCTAGTTCAATTATTGGTCTCACCCAAGTTGATGCAAATGACCTGATTGGCAAATCTTTGCAAGGCATTCTTGAAGACTTGGGAGCAAATCAAATTGACGACCTACTTGGCAGTCAAAAATTAGGCATTTCCAGAGAAATTAGTTTTAGAAATGAATCATCCGGAAATAGCCGATTTCTCTCTTATAATGTGAAAGAGATTGAAGACTCCGAAGGTAACATCTCCGGAAAACGATTTATCTTCAATGATGTAAGCAAAGTTAAGGAGATGGAAGAGAAGCTTAGTCTGAAAGAAAAGCTTTCGGCCATTCAGCTGGATTCTCTAGAAACCTCTTCAGGAAAAGAACTCTCTGACAAACTTCAAATAATAGGTGAAAGCCCAGTAATGACCAAAATATTCACTTTGGTTGACAGGGTAGCAAAAAGCGAAGCCTCTGTATTAATTAACGGGCAAAGCGGTACGGGTAAAGAGTTAATAGCTAAAGCAATACACTTTGGCAGCGAAAGAAGTGAAAAGCCCTTTGTCACTCTAAACTGTGGAGCTATTCCAGAGAGTCTAATTGAGAGTGAACTTTTTGGTCATGTAAAAGGAGCTTTTACAGGAGCGATAAAAGACAGTCTGGGTCTATTTCGTCAGGCAGAAGGCGGGACGATTTTCCTTGATGAAATTGGCGAGCTTCCACTTCATTTACAATCCAAGCTTCTCAGAGCATTGCAGGAAAGAACTGTTAGACCAGTAGGCGGAGCACAAGCTATTGATATTGATGTAAGGGTACTTGCCGCCACCAATAAAAACCTCCGATCAGAGATAAGAGACGGAGAGTTCAGGGAAGATCTGTTCTATAGACTGAATGTTGTAAATATTACTCTTCCCCCTCTCAAAGAGAGAAAAGAAGACATTCCTCACTTGATTAACTATTTCACCTCACGCTACGGGGAGAAGAATGGTCAAGAAAGCATAGAGGTTTCTGCTGAAGCCCTTCATGCTCTCAACAACTATTCTTACCCTGGAAATATTAGAGAACTTGAAAACATAATAGAAAGGGCAGTTGTTCTTGGTGGTGAGTTTATAGGAGAGGCTCATTTACCACCTGAAGTAATCGGAGCTGAAGACCAAGAGCTTGATTTCTCGAACCAGTTGAATACTCAACGCCCTGAAGAGGTAAGTCTCATTGTAGATATTCTTCCTACAAACCTGGATGAAGAGCTGGCCAAAATTGAAATGAACTATCTAAAATCAGCCCTGGAAGAAACTGGAGGGGCTAAGAAACAAGCTGCTCAACTTCTCGGACTCAATTTTCGCTCATTTCGCTACCGGCTTAAAAAATATGGCCTAACCGAGGTTGGCGAACATGAAGAAAATAACTAAAACTAGTGCCAATTAGTCATTTTCCTTAGACAACCAATCTTCACTTAATTTTCTACTACGTTAAAGTTCTGGGTAATTAACTAGGGCAAGAGACTATTCTAGCCACCTTTTATTACCTATTTGTCCAGGGCAGTCCTTTTCAAAATGGCCAGCTAATAGCCTAGGTAAAATCCTAACTAGGCTATCTATACTGAAACCACTTTAAATTTCGTGTTTGGCTAAAGCTTACATGAGGTTTCAGTATATTTGTTGTCGGGCAGTGCTCTGCACTGCTTATACCCTTTACGACAGGTACAGAAAAAGCCGGAATTTAAAGTAGACGGGGATATCTCCAGATCAACCAGTTATCGACAGATCCACCTAAGGTATCAAATGGAGAAGATTAAGAGCCAATGCCTCATAGCCAAATTCTAGATTAATTGTTCTAGATCAATTAATCTGAAATTACGGATTCGATTTCCCAGCAACGGATTTACCTCGAAACAACAAAGGATCAGGCCATCAAATTTCTTTGATACTTTTCTAATACTTTTCTGTCACAACTTCATATCCTACATGTTAGCGCAAAGTTAGGGTGGCTAGAGCAATCAAACAACTTTTGTCACAGGGGGTAAATTTTTGTCACTTCGACAATTTTTGCTCCAAAATGTCTAATCATTCAATCCATCTTAAATGTATATATATAGTGAATATCTAACCCAGCAAATTCTGCAATTTAGCAAAGTCTTGTAATCACTAACAAATGTCCTTAATGCCCTGTTTAGGCCCTGAATAAGCCGCTTTGGCATCGAAATTGCTCCTCTCTAGACAGTTCCAAACCGCCGGAACACCAGCTTGTAAGTGGGGTCGAGTCGGGTGGATTTTTTAAACCGAGTCGAGTGTTCGACTCATCTAAACATTGTTAGTGAAAAAACGTAGACGTTAGGAGAAATAAAATAATGAGAAATGAAAAAGGTTTTACATTGATTGAGCTACTAGTTGTTGTAGCTATCGTAGGTATTCTTGCCGCAATCGCTATTCCTCAGTTCGCTGAGTATAGAACAAGAGCTTTTAACTCAAATGCAGTTTCAGACTTGAGAAACAGTATTACTGCTCAGGAAGCTGCTTTTGTTGACAATCAAGCTTATCTACCTTGTGGTAACCCAACTGAGTGTCAGACTAACCTTCCAGGGTTTAAAGCATCTCAAACATCAGCTGGCCCAGCTATGATGCCATTTACACATGTTCTTGACGATGCTGCAGGCACGGCTTTTACTGCTCAGTCAAAACATATTCAGGGCGATGAAACTTACGAATACGAGAGCGCCACTGGAGTTCTAGGAGCTCTGTAATAACTAAGCTCTTAAAAAGTGAGAGTTAGCTTAAAAAAAACTCTCTAACTTTAAAAGCCCGGCTCTGCCGGGCTTTTTATTACTCCATAGGCTGTTCATTTTTTAAAGTATTTGAGAAAGAAGCTTAAGCGTTCTATCATCCAGCAAAGCTATATAAAGAATAAGCTGTTTAAATCTCAAAAGGGTAAAAAATGAATAGACGACAATCTGGATTTAGCATGGTCGAACTTCTTATAATAATATCCTTCATTGCAATTTTAGCAGCTATTGCCCTAAGCCAGTACGAGGGTTACAAAACTAGAGCATATGATGCCACGGCTAAGACTGATTTAAGAAACGGTCTTGGGGCTGAGGAAGCTTTTTTTAGTGAAAATGCCACTTACGTCTCTTGCTCAGGTGTATCAGACTGTGAAAATCAATTACCAGGATTTCTAGGAAGTAAGATCAGCGATGGTAGTCCGGCCTGTGACAACTATAGTTACTTAGCCAATAATCAACATTTAATCGGTGAAGCTAGTCATAGAAACTCGGAAGCAAAATTTGTTTACGATAGTAGCGCAGGTGGCTCAATAATACTCGCAAACCCGTAATCTATAAGGAGGATTACATTGAATAATAAAGGTTTTACATTAATTGAACTTCTAGTTGCGGTAGCGATTACAGGAATACTGGCGTCATTGGCAGTCGTTAATTTTATTGAATATCGCAAAGATACTTTCAATACAGTTGCACAGTCTGATTTAAGAGTAGCTGGAACTGCCCAAGAGGCTTATTTTGTGGACAACTCTGAATATCTATCCTGTAACGGGGCAATTGATTGCGAACAATTACCAGGTTTTCTGGCCTCAAAAGATCCTGACAGCCCAACTGCCTCTATTAACCCTTTCAACTTTCAGGTAACTGGCGACACATTTCTGGGCACAGCTAAACATAAAAAAGGCACTAAAACCTTCATAATTGACAGCACCGAGGGCAGTCTCAAAGAAACTCCCTAGTAGTAAAGTAAAACCTCAGGCTAAAAGCCCCTCCTTTCAGAAGAAGCCTCTTGCTCATTTTAGAGCCATAGGTAGAATTCGGCCATGAAAACTTTCTCGCTCTCGCTACTAAGTCTCGCAATACTCCTTGGCTCGTCCTATATAAAATCCACTATAAGTGAATATTCAGTAGACAAGGACGAACGAAATTACCAACCTTTGTATCTACCAGAAGCAAAATATGTCCGGCTTCTAACCGGTGGCTTTGAAAATTTCACTTCAGATATTCTTTGGTTTAACACCAACAGTTACTTCGGCAGTCAGTACCAAGGAGAAAAAGACTATCGCTGGATGGAGCATATGTGTGAGCTTGTTTCTGGGCTAGACCCTAGAGACGCAATTAGAATCGAATCCTGCGCAACTCTATTAAGCTGGATTGTAAAAGACCCAGAGGCGAGTAATCGTTTACTTGACTTAGGAATAGAAAAAAATCCTGATTACTGGCGGCTATATTATATGCGTGGCTTTAATTTCTGGTATTTTTTTGAAGATAAAGACAAGGCAAAAAAAGACCTAGCTCATGCTGCAAGTCTCCCTAACACTCCGCACTTTGTTACTTCAATGGCTGCTAGGTTAATATCAGATATTAACGCTCCCAAAGCGGCTGTTGAGTTCCTTGAGAATCAAATCTCCACAACCAAAGATCCCACAGCTAAAGAAGCACTTGAAGAGAAGCTTAAATCTGCTGTAATGACCTGGCATCTGGATGAGCTTGAAAAAGCCAAAAGCCGCTATCAAACCAAGTATGGAACCGAAGCAAGATCTCTGGAAACTTTGATTGAGGCTGGCTTTTTAAGAGCTATCCCTGAGGAACCGTTTGGAGGGACTTACAAGATTGAAAATAATGAGGTAGTTTCAACCTCAGGAGAGCGAAAACTGAAATTTGAAGGCAAGACCGCCAGAACTGGTGCTTTTAAAAATGAGTTTAAAAATTTGGAAAGTCCAAACTCAGTAGAAATGTATAAACAATAACAGTAGGTAGCTAGAAAACTAGACCTCTATGTCAAGCCAAACAAATATTCTGGAAGTTAGGAATCTCGAAAAATTCTTCCGTTCTTACTGGTTATACCGACCACTAATCGCCGTAAAAGATATTTCATTTGAGGTCCCTGAAAATCAAGCTTTCGGGTTTCTTGGGCATAATGGAGCCGGCAAAACCACTACGATAAAATGCATAATGGGCTTGGTTTACAAAACTGCTGGTGAGATTATTTTTAAAGGAGAGCCTTTAGTCTCTTCATCGCAGAGGAGCAAAATCGGCTACCTCCCGGAACACCCTTACTTCTATGACCATCTCTCAGTAGAGGAAACTTTATCTTTTTTGGGGTCTCTTTATGACATCTCTAAAACAGATCTAAAGAAACTGGTGCCTGACACTTTAGAAAGAGTAGGCCTTGCAAGAAAAGCCAAGTCGCCAGTTAGAGCACTCTCCAAAGGACTTCAACAAAGGCTGGGAATCGCTCAATCTATTATTCATCAGCCAGAGCTTCTAATCCTCGATGAACCTTTTTCTGGACTTGATCCGGTAGGTAGGAAAGAAATTAGAGAATTAATCATTGAATTAAAATCTGAGGGAACAAGCATTTTTATGTCTTCGCATATCCTCTCTGACGTTGAAGATATTTGCGAAAAAATAAGTATTCTATCTCACGGTGAAGTGAAAACTTCCTTTTCAATTAGCGAAATTCCAGAAATTTACGGCCAAGAATTCGAAATCGAAATAGTAGACTTAGATCTTAACGCTGAGATTAACCAGGCTATTTTGACCTCTGCCCATAAGACTTCAACCAGAGAGACCAGCTCAGGAACGATTCATAACCTTCGCTTTAAAGAGTCTGCTCAAGCTAACCATGCACTAAAAAGCCTGCTTGAAAACTCTGCAAACATACTTTCATTCAAAAATAGAATGGCCGCACTGGAAGACATTTTCATGAAAGTTACTGGAGAGAAGTACCAGCCAGAAGAAAGAAATAAACTCGACAACTCAATAGAAAGCTAATGAAAGTATCAGCCATAGCAATCAATACCTTTAGGGAAGCAGTTCGAAACAAAATTCTCTACTCTGTGATTCTCTTTGCCGTGCTGGTTATTGGCGGAGCTACTGTGTTTGGCCGCGTAACTATTGGCGACACCGCGAAGGTCATTAAAGACTTTGGCCTATTTTCTCTTTCTTTCTTTGGAGCAGTGATCACTATTATCTCAGGGGTCACTCTTCTTGGGAAAGAAATGAAGCAAAAAACAGTCTACAATATAGTGTCGAAGCCCTTGGCACGCTGGCAATTTATCCTGGGCAAATACCTAGGGCTGGTTATGACAGTATCTTCCCTAGTTATTCTTATGGGGCTGGGGCTTTGGTTATACATTGGGCTTTATCAAGGCGAGCTTGATTCTTTAATACTACTAGGAACAGCTTATGTGTTACTTGAGGTGGCTATTCTTGCTGCTATTGCAATATTCTTCTCCACAGTAGCTGTAGAGATTCCCCTAACGGGTATTTTCACTCTTGGTGCCTGGATAGCAGGACGAAGCGTGAGTTATGTGAGTGAATTTTTAAGCCAAGAAGGAAAAGACTCAGGTCCTTTGGCCTGGCTAACCAGTTCTTTGGACTTAATACTACCTGATTTTGAAGTGTTAAACGTCGCTGACGATCTAGTTCACGGTGTCAACCCTGGACTGGGGCACCTAGGCTACTCCTCCTTATATTCCCTTCTCTACTGCCTAGCAGTTCTTATTCTAGCTTCAGCAATATTCTCAAAGCGCGAGCTGGTCTAGAACTCTTGCAAGCAAACCCTAACTTACTTGTTGCAATTCTTTTTCCTTCAGCTTCAACAACTTAGAGTTAACTTTAGCCTTTGAGCCATCCATAAAGGTAACCTCAAGAGTCCAGCCGTCATCCTTTACTTCGACTTTCTCAGCCCTGTAGCCTCTTCTAATCGCCCGCAAACGCCTTTTTTGGCTGTCATCCAACTGCTCAACATCAACACTCGCAGTCTTGGCTGCTTCTTTTTCCACTTGTGACATTATTACCTTTTGAGAAAACTAGCCGAGAATTTCTTTAGCTAAGGCACTAGCGACCTTGCCTTCAAATCGACCTTTATACTTTTGATTCAATCCACCCATCACGTCACCAATGTTACCTGCTCCACCATCAACTAACTCTTGAATCAAAGCTCGAAGCTTATCTTCGGTAATTTCTTCCCCTACATAACCTTGGATCAACTTGATCTCTGCCTCATTTTGCTCAACTAGATCATCTCGACCAGCTTCTTTTGCAAAACTAAGGGAATCTCTTCTCTTTTTAATCTCTTTGTTGATGATGGAAAGCACATCATCATCGGTAAGCTCTTTTCTAGAGTCCACCTCTACTTGCTTCAAGGCAGCACTTATTCCGCGTAGAGTAACCAGCTTTTCTTTTTCCCTAGCCTTCATTGCAGACTTTATATCTGAATCAAGTTTAGCTTTTATCTCTGACATTCTAGCTACTCCTCTCCTAGTCTTTGAGCAATCTCTCTACTTAAAAATTCTTCATCTTCACTTGAGCGAGATTCCCCTTTGGACATCTCCCCCAAATTTTTCTCTGCGCCAAGAGCACCTAGAGCCAATTCTGGTTGCCTCTTCAAACTTCTTGCCTTTAGGATACTTAGACCAAGCCCCACTAAAACAAAAATTACTGGCACAGTCCATGCCAACAAGCGAGCTACACCTGCCTTTGGGGCAGCCAAAATGCTATCGCCATAGGTATCATCCAGCCAGGAAAGAATCTCCTGACGACCTTGGCCTTGAATCGCTTTGCCCTTAATTTTTTTTCTTAGCTCTAAAGCCTTGGTGCTTGGGCAAGCTGAAAGAGTTCTGCCAGGGCAATACGGACTCATAATTGTAGAAGAAATTTCCTGACTTAGCTTCTCCCCTGGCAAATCGGAAGCCTGTGAATCCTGAGCAGGGAATATTAAAGATAACAGAACAAAGAGGACCAAAAGCCCCAGACTAAAAGACACTGATAGTCTAATTTGGTAAAATTGCCTCAAGCCGTAACTCCGTCTATGCTTCTCGCATGAATCCAAAAGCCCAAAAGGCATTCACCAGAAAAGCGGTCAATTGCCCCTACTGTAAAAAAGAGAAATCCTCTCTTGAAAATGGCCTTTGGCCCTTTTGCTCTCAGAGGTGTCAAACCGCTGACATTGGCAATTGGGCCTCGGAGAGTTATCGAATTTCAGGGGAAGACTCAAGTTCTGCCGAGGAGGAAGTTCTGGGAGAGCTCTCAAGTAATGGCGAAGACTATTCTTGAGCCTCTAAAAAGCTTTTCTTGGTTACTCTTTGAACCGGTCGATAACAGACCACTGAACCTCAGAATTATCACGCGAGAACTCAATCAAGGAGCATTCAGAAGGAATTTCCTCCCAAGCTTTTCCGCTAGCCCGAAGCATTGAAAAATAGCAGCGCTGACGTATCCAGTGGTCAGACTTTTTGTCTTCAAACAATTCAGAAATGAGTTTTTTAACTTGAGGAGCTTCTGGGCCAGATTTCTTTCCACTGGCTAAGAATTCTCCCAGCACCCTAATAGCTGTGTCAGCCACATCATATTCCTCATCCCAAGCTACTCCGAGTGCAAAGTTAACCACCTGCTCCAGATAATCTTCTGTTAGCTCCCAGTTTAAACAAAGAATTTCCATGACCAGTGAAACTGTCAAAGGGTCTTCGTGCTTTAAAAAACTCTCAAGAACACCTCGATGATCTTTAAGATTCGCCCTTCCCATGACTTTTATTAGAGAATAGGTTTCATCTACTCCCGGCATTCGCACTTGCGCCAGCTTACCAGAGCCAAG
>CAZECN010000038.1:0-23670 GCA_964510575.1 uncultured Bdellovibrionales bacterium
GGTCGCGCAGTTCAAAACTGGACTGGCACGGATGGAACCTTGGAAATCTATGCCGGGGAAAAACTAGTTAGAAAATTCATCAAGATTGATAAATTAACAACTGCTTCGTCTACCCATGGTCAAAACACTGCTCGGCCCTACAGGTATGGCTACGGTGTTTTGGACGAAAATTTTAACGGGCTTCATGACGACGGAGAGAGTAAAGTCTATTTTGAATTCAGTGACTATTCTACATCTTACATATTCTATGAGTCGCCCAAGAAGAGTGGTTAGATTTGTAATCCGCTTTAAGTTTCTTTTTGCATTTCTATTAGCAGGATTTGTTAAGCCATCATTGGCTGAAGATCTGAGCCTTGACGTTTTTCTTGAGACTTTAAAGCGAGAGCATCCCTTTGTTGAATCACAGCTTGCTTCTGGTCGTGTTGCAGAGTTCGAGCGAGATTCAGAACTGGGTGGGCGCGATTGGAAGTTTGATGCTTCGCTTGGCTACGGCTACAGGGAGCCATCTGAACTTGGGCTAGCTGTTTCTGAAAGCCATACTGACTTTGGGCTCGATGCCTCTCTCAGTAGAGAGATTTGGGAAACTGGTGGAGAGTTTTCAGTGAGTATTTTCGACCGTTTTGAAAACACCCGCTCTCAAGTTGCTGCCCAACCTGAGCTTGGAATTTCTTCTAGTGCTTTCTTTGTGCCAGATTTTTATCAGAAAGGAGTGTTCCTAGGTTACAATCAGCCGCTGCTCAAGAATAGAGGTGGAACACTCAATACAGTTCAGTATGAACTAAAAAACTTCGACTCTTTGCTAGCCAAAGTTAGAAGCGCAGAAACCTCAGAAAGCTTTTTGCTTGAAGCTGCAAGGCTTTATCTGAGCTGGGCAGAGCTTGAGGCGAAAAAGAGAATCCTAAAAAAGCGTGTTAAGTTATCAGGGTCCCAACTTAATCAGACCCGCCGAATGACAGACGCAGGAGTAAAAGAAAATGAAGATCTTTTTCGCTCAGAGGAAAGTTTCTGGGCTATCAAAAAGAACCTAGCTTTAGTTGAAGCAAATAGTTTGGGGTTGCAGGAGCAAATTGGAGTTCTACTCGGTAGGAAAAGTGGTGACGGGCTTCGTGTTAAGTTCGATCTTCTAACCAAGGTTCAAGACAGGACTGTTGAAGAATTGCGCAGCAAATTAACTAAACAGTCTAGAGTTCTGAAACTTCTTAACCTGAACAAGGAGCGAATTCTAAGAGAGATTGAGTCAAAGGAAGAAGAAGATGCTCATGATCTGGATCTTGAATTAAGAGCTGGGCTCACGGAAGGTGAAGAATCTTACTTTAGTGCCTTTGAGGTTGAAAAACCTGATATATCTGCCAGCTTAAATTACTCGAGAACCCTGGGCGGAACCTCCAATAAGGCCGATTTGGCTCGACTAGCGGCTAGGAAACTTCAAGTTGAAAAGGAATATCAAAGCGAGCTTAACCAACTATTGGCTCGAGCTAGCTCCCTGGCTAAGCAGCTCACAAAATATGGAGAGGTTATTGATGCCAATCGCAAGCAGCTCTCCAGTGCGGTGAACAGAACTAGAAGTGAACAGAAAGTTTACAAGCAAGGTCGGGGAGAGCTTAATTTTGTTATTCAAAGTCAGGATAGTGAACAGACGGCCAGGTTCCAGCTGTTCGAACTAGGTGCAGCATACCAGTCTTTAAACCTAGAGCTTGAGGCCTTGGTTGATGAACTTTTCGTGGTTGACGAGGCTGAGTTTAGCCAAAAACATTCAGGTAGATGAAATTTTTTGAATTCTTTGCGAAGAGACATCTTTTCGCCAATCTCTTCACCCTGATCGTCTTTGCACTTGGGGCTAAGGCTCTATTCGACATTAATCGAAACCTCTTTCCTGAGGTTGATATGGGGGAGATGATAATCACGACCCCCTATCCTGGTGCCAGTCCTGAAGATGTCGAGCTTAAAGTTACTAATAAACTCGAAGAAGAGTTGGATGGAATAAGTGGTATTAGAAATTACCTCTCCACTTCAGTAGAAAATCGCTCACGAATTAATATCAAGCTAAACCCGGATGATGAAAGAGATCATCCTAAGATTAAGCAAGAGATTAGGGATGCTATAAATCAGGTGTCTGATTTGCCAGACGAGTTGGAAGAGCTGCCTCGTATAACGGAGATCACCACCAGTATATTTCCAGTTGTTGAAGTGGCCGTAATCTCTGAGACTACTCCCTACCCAAAGCTGCGTTCAATAGCCAAGGTTCTCAAAGAAAAAATAGCTGATTTACCCGGAGTATCTAAAGTAGAGGATGTGGGTTTGCTGGACCGAGAGGTCAAGATTGAAGTTCTGCCCGAGAAGCTTGAGCAGTATCAAGTCTCCTTGGGAGAGATCGTATCAGCAATTAAGGCCCGTAACATCAGGCTTACAGGAGGGTCTTTCGAGGCCTACACTGGAGAGAAAGATATAGTCACCCTCGCCCAGTTTGAAGATCCTGCCGAAGTCGGCGAGGTAATTGTTCGCTCAACTTTCGAAGGTCCTTCGGTAAAAGTTAAGGACTTGGCGGTGATTCAGGATGACTATGAGAAGGCTCTGGTTACAACCCGAGTTAATGGCAAGCGCGCAATTTCTCTTGTTCCTTATAAGAATTCCTCTTCAGATGTTATTGATACCGTTGACAGCATCAGACAGATAGTTGAGCGCGAACAGCAGCTTATTGGTGAGGAGATTGAGTTGGTGGTGGCCAATGATTCTTCGCACTACATCCGAAACAGATTTAAGATTGTGATGACCAATGGAGGCTTGGGTCTGATTTTCATTGTTTTATTTCTGGCTATTTTTCTGAACTGGAGAACAGCTTTTTGGGTTTCTGTAAGCATCCCCTTTATGATGCTTTCGGTGCTTTTCCTTGTAAATGCAATGGGAATGGCCCTTGATGCAATAATGCTGATGGGGCTGATCATAGTTTTAGGAATCGTGGTTGATGATGCGATCATTATTTCTGAAAGTATTTACAGGCACCATGAGATGGGGGAGGACCCTCTTCCTGCAGCGATTAAGGGGGCTAGACGAGTTTTCCTGCCGGTGCTGACGACGATCCTGACAACAATGATGGCCTTTTCCACGATGTTTTTTATGCCGGGGATTATGGGCAAGTTTTGTCGCGTTATTCCAATAGCTGTCTCCCTAGCCCTTTTAGTTTCTTTGGTTGAAGTCACAGTTGCTTTACCAGCCCATTTGGTTCCTGGCTTAAGAAAAGCAGCAAGTAGAAAAGGCAAAAAGGACTGGTTTGAAAATTTTAGAAAGCCTTATCAGTTTCTCTTAGCGATCTTCTTAAAACTTCGTTACCTGAGTATCTTGGGTTTTGTGGCTGTTTTAGTTGGCTCGCTTTATTACGCAGCGAATAACATTCCAATTGAGATCTTCCCCAAAGAGTCGTCCTTTCAACTCAGCGTTGTAGCTGAATTGCCTTTGGGCTCTTCGCTTGAAGCTACAGCGGATAAGATTAAGGAAGTAGAGGAGTTGATAGCCTCTCTACCTAAAAAAGAGGTTGATGCTTTCGCCACTCGGGTGGGACAAACTGGAGCGGACGGTGGCCCTCATGAGTTCAGGGAGAACTTTGGGGTGATTTCAGTGTTTCTTACTCCATTTGGAAACGGAAGGAGAAATGCTTTTAAAATAGTGGAGGAACTTCGCGAGAAAACAGAAGCCCTCGAAGGTTTTGAGTCGCTTGATTTTAGAATTGATGGGGGTGGCCCTCCAGTAGGAAAACCGATCACTTTACGTGCGGTAAGTTCTGATAATGAAATTCGTAAGCGATTGGCCGATAGAATTGAGGCCGAGCTGGATGAGATCGAGGGTATTAAGGATATTACTCGAGACGATATTGATGGCAAAAAACAGGTCAGAATTAGAGTAGACTATGACAAGTTAGCCCGCACCAACTTGCAGGTTGCGGACGTGGCTCAAACAGTAAGAACTGCTTACGACGGTGAGATTGTTACCAGCGTGCGCTACGGAGACGAGGATGTCGACTATAGAGTTCAGTTCGCACCAGAGTCCAGGCGGTCACCTGAGTTGCTTAAGAAGGTGTTGGTTAAGAACAGCACAGGTAAATTAATTGAACTTGGTAAGGTCTCTAACTTTGAAGACAAGCCGGGACCATCAAACTTCTATCACTACAATGGAAAGAGAAGCACCACTATTGATGCTGAAGTTGTTAAGGGGAAGGCTGAACCTCTAAAAGCAGCTAATAAAGTGATTGATGCCATCGACCTTACTCAGCCAGAGTTCATAGGTGCCAGAATTGTGCTTGATGGAGAGGCCCAGGAAACTAAAGAGGCCATGAAAGCTTGGGCAGTTTCGTTGGCGATCGCGGTGGTGGGTATTTATTTTATGCTAGTGCTGCTCTTTAATTCTTTCTTGCAGCCACTACTCGTCTTAACGGCAATTCCCTTTGGTGTATCAGGAGTGATTATTGCAGTCGCTTTTCACAGCCAAACAATTAGTTTCTTTACAATGTTGGGAGTGATTGGCTTAGTTGGGGTCGTAGTGAATGATTCTTTGGTTTTGGTTAACCATCTTAACCAACTAAAGGATGAGCACCCTGACTGGTCTATCCGTAAAATTGTGATCGAAGGTAGCGCAGATCGTTTGAGAGCTATCGTAATGACTTCTATTACGACGATTGCTGGCTTACTTCCTCTGGCCTATGGCATCGGTGGGGTAGACCCCTTTGTGGGCTATATGGCCTTGGCTCTGGGTTGGGGCTTGTTTTTGTCGACTCCATTGACCCTGCTATTACTGCCTTGTCTATATTATATAGCAACCCCTAGTCGTAAAGGACTCTAGTTGGCCGAGATACTCCACCTATTTAAATCCCTACCAGCTTACTGAAAAATATTGCTTATTACTTAATTCTTGTTATAACGGCCCCTCTAGGTGCTTCCGTTTCAGGAGGCCCATGCCCCAAAGCTTGATTCCAAGTTCGGAGCAACTGAGCGACTGAAGGTCCTGTTCTTTCGCTCTTCACTCTAGCGATAATTGTTTGTTTGTCGCTGGTCAAAGAAATTTGGCCGACAGTAGATCTGTTGGTTGTAGTGTGATGTTCCAGGACAACATCAATTTTAATAGACTTAACGGCGTTATGGCATTTGTCGGACAAGAATCGGAACTTTGGACTGAGGTTAACTCGGTCTCGCAGGATGAAGGCTTACGCCTTTACGACCTCGAGAAAGAGGGTAACCGCAAACTGAAAGTAACGGTGGCCAATTTGGAGAGTGTTCGAGAGGGCATTTCAATCGATGGCTGCACTAGGATTTGTAAGAGGCTCCGAATGTTGTTTGCTGCTGAGGGTGCTCAGTATGGCCTTACCGAGGATTTGGAACTGGATGTTTCTTCTCCCGGGGTTAATAGGGATCTGCGCACTAGGGATCACTTGAACGAGGCTGTAGGTGAAAGAGTGATGCTTAAGTTCTCTGACCCTAAAGGTAAAAACCAAGTTTTGGTTGGGGAGCTTAAGAGTTTTAAGGACGACTCTCTTGCTTTGCTTGAAGACGGAGAAAAAGAGGTGGAAGAAGTAGCTTATAGCGACCTGGTTGAGGCGCGAGTGGATTTTAAATTTTAGGGAATTTTTCGGTCTTTAAAAAGGCCGTTTAGTAATTTTTTGAAGAAAAAGCGATGAGCATTAAATTTGATTTAGAACAGATAATTAGTCAGGTCGGAAGAGATAAAGGTATAGACAAAACTATTCTTATCGAAGCCCTAGAGTCTGCCGTGCTAAGTGCCGCTAAGAAACACTTCGGTCATAATCGAAATCTTGAGGCTAGCTTCAATGAAGAAATCGGTGAAATCGAAGTTCTTGAGTTTAAAACTGTAGTTGAGAATGTTGAAGATTCCGACACTCAAATGACCATGGATGAAGCCAGGGCGGACTACGATGCGGACTGTGAGATGGGAGACGAGCTTGGAAGAAAGCTTGATGCATCTGCCCTAGGTCGAATAGCCGCTCAAACTGCCAAGCAGGTTATAGTTCAAAGATTAAGGGATGCTGAAAGAGATATAATTTACGGTGAGTATAGAGACCGAAAGGGTGAGCTAGTAAACGGAATCGTTCAACGTTTTGAGCGAGGTAGTTTGATTGTGAACCTTGGTAGAACAGACGCCGTGCTGCCAGAAAGAGAGCAGATTTCGAGAGAACGTTACCGACAGAATGATAGAGTTAGGGCGATGATTTTGGACATTGACCCAGTTGGTCGAGGACCTCAGGTCGTGTTGACCAGAAGTCATCCGGAATTAATGAAAAAGCTTTTCGAGCTGGAAGTGCCGGAGATTTCCGAAGGTATAGTTGAAATAAAAAGCGTGGCTCGAGAGCCGGGCGAGAGAGCTAAGATAGCCGTTTACTCTAATGATCCTAATGTTGACCCTGTTGGTGCTTGCGTTGGTATTAAAGGTTCTCGAGTTCAGGCGGTTGTTGGGGAGTTGAGAGGGGAGAGAATTGATATCGTAACCTACACTTCAGACGCGCCAAGTTTTGTCGCTAGAGCTTTGGCCCCAGCTGAAGTTCTGAGAGTAGTTGTTGATGAAGACGATCATGCGATGGAAGTTGTTGTCGCCGATGATCAGCTTTCTTTGGCAATTGGTCGGCGAGGTCAGAACGTTAAGCTTGCATCTAAGCTAACAGGCTGGAGAATTGATGTAAGGAGTGAGTCTGTTGCAGAAGAAGAGTCCAAGCGTGCGCATTCAGCTCTTGAATCAATTCCAGATATTGGTTTCGGTGAGACCGAACTTCTCTATCAAGAGGGTTACCGTAGTATTCGCGAGATAACTAACGCTTCGGTTGAGGAACTATCTTCAATTGAAGGAGTGGATGATGATCGCGCCGAGGTAATCATGAAAGGTGCTCAAGAGGTTCTAAGCCAGATGGAGAAAGGCGAGGGAGATTCCGATGAGGATGACACAGTTACCGATATTCATCAGTTGGTTCTTCCTGAAGAAGTTAGAGGGAAGGTTATAGATAGTGGATTTGTGAGTATCCAGAGCCTTGCTGTGATTGACAGTAAGGAGTTGGGCCAACGGGCTGGTATAGCAGAAGATGATGCTAAACAGGTCTGCCAGGCAGTCGAAGCTTTTCTGCGAGTTCAAAAACCTGAAATGCCAGGTTTTGGTGAGTAGGTAGTAATAGTAGTTTGAAAGCCTTCAGGTCGTGCTTGTTAAGGCTCTAAAAATGGTGACGAGTTAGTCGTATTAAACATACGTCGCAGCGGAGAGCCTTTTTTAGGAACTAAGAAAAGCGCGGGCTGTGGAGTAAAGGAAACAGTTTATGTCCAGTAAAATCAGGGTGTATGAACTTGCAAAAGAACTCGGCCTTGAGAACAAGGCGGTTCTCGATCTTTGTGCTCAGATAGGCATAGAGGGAAAGAAGTCTCATTCCAACTCTTTAAGTGATGATGAAGCTGAGAAGGTTAGACGTTCCGTTATCCGCAGAGCTGTCAGTGGTAAGAAAGTTGTTCGCGAGATCAAAAGAGAGGATGGAGTTCTCACTGAAAGACGAGTTGGAAATGTAATTCGTCGTAGAAAGAAGTCAGGTGAGGCTGAAGAAGAGGAATCACCAACTCCAGAGCTTGAGCTTCCTGTTATCGAAGAGTCCTCTTTAGAACCTGAGCCGGTGAGCACGAAGAAAGAAGCTCTTGCCCAAGCTGATGCCTTGTTTGCTGATGCTAATGATAACGCAGAGCCAGAAGAGGAAGATACCGAGACTGAAGAAGTGGTTGAAGAGTCAGCTCCAGAAGCTGAGTTGGATGCTGCGCCTGTTGAGCCAGCGGAAGTAGTAGAGGAAGAATCTGCTAAAGAGCCTGTAGTTGAGACTAAGACAGAAGAGCCTGTTGTTTCGGAGAGGAAGACTTTAAAAGGTGGAGCAAAGGTTTTAGGTAAGATTGATCTGCCTAAGAAGCCGGAGCCAGTAAAAAAGGAAGCAACTCCAAAACCTAGTGAGAGTCGTGGAGGTCGAAGCGGCTTGGCTCAACCAGAAGACTCAGAGGAAAGTGGCGGTCGTTTTGGTAAGAAGAAAACTCCAGGCCGTAAAGGTGGCGACCAGGGTCGTGACCGAAAGCAGAAAAGAAGAAAGGTGCTCGCTCGTGGTGATCTACTAGATTATGATGGAGAGAGAGACCAGTGGCGTCGAAAGGGCGACAAGAAAAAGAAATCAAAGAACTCTCAGCCGCAGGAAGCAGGCCCAACCAAGGCTTCGAAATTAGTTATCAAAATTGATGGTGAGATTACAGTTGGTGAACTTGCCTCAAGAATGGGTGTTAAGTCTGCCGAAATGATTAAGCAGTTGATGGGTCTGGGAGTAATGGCTGGTGTAAACCAGCTGGTTGATTTCGAGACAGCTTCCCTAATGGCTGAGGAATACGGCTATAAAATCGAAAACACTGGTGAGACTGAGGAAGAGTTTTCGGCGAAGCTTAAAGGCGAAGACAATCCAGAAGATTTAGAGCTTAGGCCTCCTGTAGTTACTGTAATGGGTCATGTTGACCACGGAAAAACTTCACTACTTGATGTGATCAGACAAGCTTCAGTAGCCGACGGTGAAGCTGGAGGAATTACTCAACACATTGGTGCCTACCAGGTGAAGCTAGAGTCTGGTGGAGCAGTTACTTTTCTTGACACTCCTGGTCATGCGGCCTTTACGGCGATGCGTGGTAGGGGCGCAAGTGTTACAGATATAGTCGTGCTCGTTGTAGCAGCAGATGACGGTGTTATGCCTCAAACAATTGAGGCGATTAATCACGCTAAAGCTGCCGAGGTACCTATCATTGTTGCGGTTAACAAAATCGACAAAGAAGGCGCTCAACCGGATAAGATTCGTACTCAAATCTCGGAACATGGATTGGTTCCCGAAGATTGGGGTGGTGACACTATTATGGTTAATGTCTCTGCTCACACTAAAGAGGGGATCCCTGATTTACTTGAGAACCTGAACCTGCAAAGTGAGGTGATGGAACTTAAGGCGAACCCTAAGCGTAAAGCAATTGGAACTGTGATTGAGTCCAAGCTGGATAATAAGCGAGGAGCTTTGATTTCAGTTTTGGTTCAAAATGGAACTTTGAATAAAGGAGATGTCTTCTTATGTGGTTCCACTTGGGGAAAAGTTAGAGCTTTAATTGGTGATGACGGTTCAAATATTGAAGTAGCTGGACCTGGAACTCCTGTAGAGATTCTTGGAGTATCAACTCCTCCCCAAGCTGGTGATGATTTCTATGTAATGGAGTCTGAGTCTGAAGCCCGCGGCTATGCTGAAGAGCGAGCTCATAAAAACCGTTCAAAAGCTTTGGCTAAAAAGAGTGGTGGAACTGGTGGAATGGAAGCGCTTACCCTTGAGAACTTCGCTTCTAAAATCAGTGAAGGTGAAATGCGGGAGCTGCCTCTAGTTGTTAAAGGTGACGTGGCTGGCTCGGTTGAAGCTGTTAGAGAATCTCTAGAAAAACTTTCTAATCAAGAAGTTACGGTAAGAGTAATTCATACTGGAGTTGGTGCCGTCACAGAGAATGACATACAGCTTGCTGCTGCTTCAAAAGCGATAGTGGTTGCCTTTAACGTTAGGGCTGATTCCCGAGGTTCAGTCGCTGCTGAAAAAGATAGCGTAGATGTTCTCTACTCTAGAGTTATTTATGAGCTAGTTGAGCATATTGAAAAAGCTCTTACTGGAATGCTCGAGCCTGTTGCCAAAGAAAAGACTTTGGGGCGTGTCGAGGTCAGAGATACCTTCAACGTTCCTAAGATGGGAACTGTTGCAGGAAGTTATGTTCTGGATGGTGTGGTTAAAAGAAACGCGATGTTGCGACTTCTTAGAGATAACCGAGTTATCCATGAAGGTAAGATTGCCACTCTTAGGCGGTTCAAGGATGACGTGAAGGAGGTTAACTCCGGTTACGAGTGTGGTATCGGAATCGACGGCTACACTGATATTCAGCCAGGGGATATTCTAGAAGTCTATCAGATTGAAATGGTTGCCCCTTCGTAGGGCAAACGTTTTAAGTTTAAACAGAGGCGCCCTATGTCGATGAGGACAGAAAAAGTAGCGGAGCAGCTACTTGGTTTTCTCGGAGCAGAAGTTAGAGGTCTGAGAGATCCTCGAGCTATTTTGATAACTCTTACAGATGTTTCCCTTTCGAAAGATCTTAAACGCGCTCATGTCTTTTGGACGAAAATGCCCGATGCTCCTTCGGAGGATGGAAAACTCAGCTTTCCTAAACCTGATGAGATTAAAAGCATTGATGAAATGCTGCTCGATTCCAAAAAATTTCTAAAGAAAAGAATCGCAGATAGCTTGAAGCTTCGCTATGTGCCGGAGTTGGTGTTTACTTATGATGAGTCTTTAGAGAGAGCTTCTCGTTTAGATAGTTTGTTAGCAGAGGCTAAGAAATGAGCTCTTCTTCTGATTCGAAGACCATTGCCAAAGAGTTGTCTCAGCTAAAAAAGGCTATGGTTTTTTGCCATGTTTTTCCAGATGCTGATGCTATTGGTTCTGCAGGGGGAATGACTCTGGGCTTGATTGCTGCTGGTATTGAAGCTGAACTCCATTTAGCTGAAGATGTTCCAGAAAGACTAAAAGGCCTAGTGGCAGGCGTTCCACTAACTGACCAGTTACCAAGTTCCGACTGTGCTTTAGTTGTTGTTGATACTGCTAACAAGGCTCGAGTAGCAGTGAAGGGAGATGTTTTTCCTGAAAAAGCCTCTAAAGTTTTTAATATCGACCATCATATTTCTAATCCAGGTTGGGGAGAGATTAACTTAATTAAGGGTTACTATCCTTCTGCCTCTTGTATTGTTCTCGAAATACTGGAGGAGCTTGGAGTTACTCTTTCTGAAGATATCTTGAACCTTCTTTATGCTGGTCTTTTAGAAGACACCGGTTCATTTCGTTTTTCGAATGCTACTCCGATAGCTTTTGAATCAGCTGCTCGCATGGTTGGGTTAGGTGCTAGTCCTGAAAAAGTAGCTAACCTAATTTACTTTAATGTTCCTGAGCGAGTAGTAAAGCTGAGAGGAATTGCAATTCCAGAAATCTCAAAAAAGATTGAAGGCCAAATAGGTTGGCTCGTTGTTACCAACAAAATGCTAGAGCAGGCCGGAGCTGTTGGCGGTGATACTGAGGGTCTAGTTGATGAAGTTCGAGCTTTGAGTGGAGTAAAAGGCTCGGTCATGATTCGCGAAAGAGAGGGCTCTTGGAAAGTAAGCTTGCGCTCTAAGATTGAGAATCTAGATGTGAATAACGTGGCGCAAGCTCTTGGCGGTGGTGGTCATAGAGCTGCGGCTGGTATCACGCTAGAGGGTGACCTTGAAGTGGTTGAGAAAAAAGTTCTCGATGGACTAAAGAAAGAACTTGCTGGAGCTTAATTGATGAACCGTCGTGAAGTTAACGGGGCATTGCTGGTCAACAAACCGGCCGGCATTACTTCGGCTGAAGTTGTCAGGCGTCTGAAGCGGGAGTTTCAACTTTCTAAGGTTGGCCATAGTGGCACGCTAGACCCGATGGCGACCGGGCTTTTAATTATTTTGCTTGGAAAAGCGACCAGACTTCAGTCCGAATTGCTTACACTTAAGAAATCATACTCTGGATTGATTAAGCTTGGATACGCGACATCGACGGATGATGTCACTGGTGACCTAGTTTCTGAAGGAGACAGCTCTCTTCTTCCCGATCAATCTAAGTTTGACTGTTTGAAGCCTGAGTTGCTCGAGGTCTTTAGCGGTAAAATTCAGCAGGTTCCTCCAAAGGTCTCAGCCGTTAAAGTTAAAGGAAAACCAGCTTACAAAAGAGAAAGAAATGGAGAGGACTTCGAGCTACGTGAAAAGTCGGTTGAGATTTATCAGTTAGATCTTAGCTGGGAAAATCAAAATCAGATTGCCTACGAAATTAGCTGTTCTTCTGGATTCTATGTTCGCTCTCTGGCTCGCGACCTAGGTGAGAAAGTGGGTTGCTTGGGCTGCCTCGAGACTATTCAAAGAGACTCAATTGGTGAATTTAGACTGACGGACGCCACGGAACTTGAGCAAATGCTCGAGTTAGGAGTTGAGGAGGTTCTGGTCCCGATGGAAGGTCTTATTGGGTATTTGGAGCAAGTTGAGCTGGACTACGAGAGTTGTCAGCTGCTTACTCGAGGGGACCAGTCTAGTCTGAAGACTGTTAGCTTACCTGAAGGGGTGAACTCAGCTGCAGTGATGACTCCGGGTGGCGAGCTAACCGCGATTATCGAGCGAAAGGAGATTCCCGGCTCTAGTTGGAAAGTAAGGGCAGTATTTGCTCAGCAAACTAGTCTGTAATTCTTTACTGGTCCGTTTAGTCTGGGTGATCCAGCTATGACCGCCTCAAAGTATACTTGATTTTTCTGCGGTTTTTTAGTTTAAACGCCCCTGAAACGTGGAAACGTGAAATTATTGTAAAGCATGCTCGGTAGACCAAATTGGTATTGGTTCAGCGTAGGAAGCCGGGAGAAATAAGGAAAACGAGGTAAGATAAGAATGGTTCTATCAAACCAGGACAGAAAAGAAATATTCGCAAAGCACGGCATTAGCGAAAACGATACAGGGTCTGCTTCAGCGCAGGTAGCCCACATCACTTCAAGACTTAACTATCTACAAGACCACTTCAAGAACAACAAGAAAGACCACCATTCGCGTCGTGGGCTGTTAAAGCTTGTTGGTCAGAGAAGACGTTTGTTGGACTACATTAAAAGAAAAGACGTGCAGCAGTACCGAACCTTGATTGCCGATCTCGGAATCAGGAAGTAGTCCATCGGAGTTATCCTTTCGCAGGTAGTTGTTTTGCGTCTGGACCTCCGGTTCCATCATTAATTTTTATCTATAAGTTTAATTTAAATAAGCTTCATCTCAAATATAAAGGATTAGGTCTATGAGCCTGAAAACTAGTGAAAATAGTCGAGTAGTCGTTAAAGAGGAATTTCATGGCAGTGAACTTTCTTTTGAAAGTGGCTGGGTGGCAAAGCAGGCCGGCGGAGCAGTACTTGTTCGTGCTGGAGATACTGTTGTTCTTTGTACAGTGTGTTCTGCTCCTCCAAGAGAAGGTCAGAGTTTCTTCCCAATGGTTTGTGAATATCAGGAGAAGGCGTACGCTGCTGGTAAGATACCAGGAGGCTTCTTTAAACGTGAGGGGCGTCCAGGGGAACTTGAAATATTGGCTTGCCGATTGATTGACAGACCTATTCGTCCAATGTTTCCCGACGGATTTATGAACGAAGTGCAGATTATCTGTTCAGTTCTTTCTTGTGATGAAGTTAATGAGCCATATACCTTAGCTATATGTGGTGCCAGTGCTGCTCTTCATATATCCAACCTCCCTTTTATGGGGCCAATTGCTGCAGTTAAGGTTGGGCGAATTGATGGTAAGCATGTGATTAACCCGACTCCTGAAGAACTTGAGAAGAGCGACATCGATATGATTGTTGCTGGAACAAGCGAATCAATTGTGATGGTTGAAGGTGGAGCAGAGTTTGTTCCAGACACTGAGGTGTTGACTGCTCTAAACTATGGCCATGAAGAGATTAAGAAAATTATCGCTCTGCAAGAAACTCTTCGTTCGAAAGTTGGAGTTGAGAAAGAGGAGTTTGTTCCTGAAGAGAAAGATCATGCCTTGATTAGCAAGGTTGAGTCTCTTGCTTCAGATAAAATTGTTGCTTCTCTTGATATTACTTCCAAGTCTGATCGAAAAGCTGCTGTTAAGGAAATAAAGACAGAAGTTCGTGAAGCACTGGCAGAAGAGTTTCCTGATAAAGAAGAAGAGATCGGTGACTTGTTTGGTGCTCTGCTGAAAAAGAAGTCCAGACAAATGGTAGTTACTAAAAAGACCAGAATCGATGGACGTGGTTTGCGAGATGTTAGACCGATTGAGTGTGAAGTAGGTATTATTCCACGAGCTCATGGTTCTGCACTGTTTACCAGGGGAGAAACTCAGGCAATCGTGACAACTACACTTGGGACTTCGGCAGATACTCAGAGAATCGAGTCCCTGATGAACAAGACCAGTGAAGAACGAGACTTTATGCTTCATTATAACTTCCCTCCTTATTGCACAGGGGAAGCCAAGATGATGCGTGGAACTTCACGAAGAGAAGTTGGACACGGTGCTTTGGCCCGCAGAGCGGTAGAGAAAATTTTGCCAGGAGAAGGTTATCCTTATGTTGTGCGGATAGTTTCTGATGTTACTGAATCAAATGGTTCAAGTTCAATGGCTTCAGTTTGTGGAGGAGCTTTGTCTCTAATGGATGCAGGTGTGCCGGTTAAGAATAATGTCGGTGGAGTTGCGATGGGGCTTATCAAAGAAGGTGAGGACATTGCTGTTCTTACTGATATTCTTGGGGACGAGGATCACTTTGGAGATATGGACTTCAAGGTTTGTGGAAGTAAGGAAGGTATTACTGCACTTCAAATGGATATTAAGTGCACAGGTCTTTCTCAGGAAACTATGGAGAAAGCTCTTGAGCAGGCCAAAGAGGGAAGAAGCCATATCATCACTGAGATGGAGAAAGCTATTTCCAAACCTCGTGAAGAATTGAGTGAGTATGCGCCACAGATTAAAACGATGAAAATCAATCCTGATAAAATCAGAGATATCATCGGGCCAGGTGGTAAGACTATTCGTTCCATTGTTGAGACTACAGGAGTTAAGATTGACGTTGAGGACGATGGGACAGTTAGTATAGCAAGTTCTGACGCTGCTTCTTGTAAGCGAGCGATGGAGATTATCGAAGGGCTAACTGAAGAAGCTGAAATCGGTAAGATCTACGCTGGAGTGGTTAAGAAAGTTGTAGACTTTGGCGCCTTTGTTGAAATTCTTCCTGGAATAGAAGGTCTGGTTCATATTTCTCAGCTTGAAGACAAGCGTGTTGAGAAAGTGACTGACGTTGTTAACGAGGGAGAAGAGGTTATGGTTCGAGTACTTGATATCGACAAGCAGGGTAAAATTAGGCTTAGTCGAAAAGATGCTATGGAAGCCAGCCAGTAAGTTTCTAGAAACTTATAGAAGAAAAAAAGCCCCTCTTAGAGGGGCTTTTTTTTTAGCCTTAGGCCTTCTAAGAATGAACCGGGGTGAAAGATTTACAATTGCTTTTCAGAGGGCTGGTGATCGTCTATTGCTTGAAGGCATAAATTTCGCAATCGAGGAACTATGAAACATCGCATACTAGCTTTTCTTATTATCTTAGTCGCTTTTACTGCTGCCACTCCAGTTGAGCAGGTGGTTAATAAAATTGATTCGAAGATTGAATTTAATCTTTCAGCTGCTAACAACTCTCTCAAGGGCGAGCTTCGAGATTATAAGGCTAGAATCTTTCTCGATAAGAAGGACTTTACCAAGTCTACCATTAGCTTCACAGTCAATCTTTCTAACTTCACTCTAAAGAACCCTTCTAACGATCCTAAACTACTTTTGGTTAACGGTTTGATAGCTAATCTCAAAATTGCTCCAGCCACTTTCGAATCGGAGTCGATTCGCCAAGTTTCTCGCGACGATTTTTTGGTGACAGGCATTGTTAAAAGATCAGGCCAAGCTTGGGAGATGGAGTTTATGGCTAAGCCTAGGAAGTTATCCGAGACTAGGACTCAATTAGAACTTTCTATGAAAGGGGATTTCAATGGAGCTGAGTTCAGCATTCCACTGACCGGTAATGCTGAAGTAAAAGGTAAAGTCTTAATGGATAATCAAAAGCCCTAAGGCCCAATTGCCACAGGACCCCGCTCTCCGGTTCTAATCCTTACGCAGTCTTCCATAGGTTCGATAAAGATCTTACCGTCTCCAACTTCGCCAGTGCCACCGCTTCTCGCACTTTGAACAATGGCGTCAATGGTTTGGTCAACAAAGTTGTCGTTAACTGCGATCTCAAGCTTAACTTTTGGAATTAGCTCGAGGCAGAACTCCTGCCCTCTGAAAACTTCTTCAGGGCTATCCTGACAGCCGCAACCTCTTGCATCGGAGACAGTCATAACAAAGATATTGTTGCTGTTGAGAGCTTCCTTCACCAAAGTTAGTTTTTCTGGGCGAATCATCGCCGTAATTTTCTTCATTAGGAAACTCTCCTTACAGGTTCTTTATCTGAAACTAGGCAAACTTGAGCCTGAGGCGATATTCGTAAAGCAACGTCGTAGATTACTTTATAAATTTCAGACTCAATCCCTCCTCTAAAGGAGATCCTATTGTTATCCACAGTTGTGAAGTATTTATAGGCTTCAGTGTATTTTTCATCTGCACTGGCATCGCCGCAGAATTCTCGCCAGGTATTCATCAGGTTAGAAATCTCAACATTCTCCAGCTCGAAAGCAAAAGATGATTCTACTGAATAAGTAAAATTACTGACTTCTTCCTCATCTTCGCCTTTTAGAAGTCTGAGTTGAGGTTTTCTATTTCCAAGGTGCGATTTTTCAACAGCTTCAGTTAGGTCAAGAAGTCTCTCCGCTGGATAGGCCAGCATTCCCATTTCGTGTCCGTCTAGTCCCTCTGACTCAACCTGAGCCACTACTCTAATTCCAACAAATTTATCGATTACTTTCCAACAAACAAAAGAGGTAGCAAAGGCAAATACCCCTACAGTGGCTATCCCGATTGCCTGAGTGGTTAAAAAAGTAATGCTTCCACCATATAGTAGACCATTTTGGTCTAGTCCGCCGGGAGCAGTGGTTGAGGCAAATAGTCCAAGAGCTAAAGTTCCCCAGATGCCGCAGATCAAGTGAACTGGAAGTGATCCCACTGGGTCATCGATCATCATCAGGTCAAAAAGTCTTGCCGCGCAAACTACCAAAATGCCACCGACAAGCCCTATTATGACTGCTGCACCTACGTTAACGAAAGCACAGCCTGCAGTGATTGAAACTAGTCCAGCTAATGCGCCGTTCACGGTCATTGAAAAGTCAGGTTTCCCAGTAAACCAAAAAGCAGTGGCAGTGGCTGAAACTAAAGCTGCTGCGCAGGCTAGATTGGTGGTTACAACTATGTGGGCAACGAGGTCCATGTTTCCTCCAGTGATGCCCATTGCGCTTCCTGGATTAAAGCCAAACCATCCTAACCAAAGAATCATGCCGCCGATAAAAGCGAGTGGAATGCTGTGGCCGGGTATCGGGTTAACTTTACCGGCGATGCTGTATTTTCCGATTCTAGGACCTAAGACCAAGATGCCTGCTAAACCAACCCATCCTCCAACACTATGAACTACAGTGGAGCCGGCAAAGTCGCTGAAGCCAAGGTCGGCTAGCCACCCTCCGCCCCAGACCCAGTGCCCAGCTATTGGATAGATAACGCCGGTTAGAACAGTAGCTAGAATAAGAAAAGAGCCATAGTGAACACGCTCAGCAACACAACCGCTAACAATTGAAGCTGCTGTGGCAGCGAAGGCTAGTTGAAAGAAAAACTTTGCCATCAAAGGCACTTGAGCCCAGTTCAGAGAAGAGTAGACTCCTTGGTAACTCTCACCAGTGAGGGGACTATTGTCTGTTCCTAAAACAAACCATCCAGACCATCCAACAAATGGGCTGCCGTCAGCGAACATTAGGCTAAAGCCAAGAGCCCAAAAGGCTAAGCTGGCTATTCCGAAGACTAGGAAATTCTTAGCAAGAATATTGACCGTGTTTTTTTCACGGCAAAAGCCTGCTTCTAGGCAGCCGAAGCCCGCGTTCATAAAAAAGACTAAAAAGCCGCATATTAATACCCAGGCTGTGTCTATTGAGGCTCCAAGTTGGGCTATTTGTTCGCTCACAATATTCTCCTTGCTCTTAAAAGATGCGTTGAGTGATTAGTTGGCGGGAAAATAACAGCTAATTTGTCAAAGATAAAGCTTATAAATCGCTAATTAAGGATTACTTCACAAAACACAAGGGCGACGGGTGCTTAGCAGCTTCTAATTTGGTTCTAGAGGTCCTAATCTATCAGCTGGATAGCCAAGCCGGCCTAAAATAACTGCTCAGAGGGCAAGTTTACAGCAGCTTTTAGTTCTTGATAACTTCGCTAGGAATAAATTCAGATCTAGGAGAGAGGAATTTGATTGGCAAGTTTCTAAAATTTATTTTCGGTGTATCCGGTACAGTTGATAGGGCTCTTTATCTGAAACTGGGTGCTGGCCTTTCTTTTTTGAAAGTAGCCGCTGAACATATCGTTGGCTGGGCGATGTTCGGCAAATATTTTAGCCCTTTCGGCCTTTTTATTCCGATGTATTACCGATTCGCTTTAGATCAAGAGTTTGGTCTTGATTTCTACGGTCGTAACCCTTCAAATAGTTTTTGGATTTTTCTCTATATTTTATCGGTTCCTTTTGCCTGGGTAGCCTTAACGCTTTCGATTAGAAGACTCATTGATGCCGGAAAAAATCCATGGCTTGGATTTTTTCTATTTATTCCTGTCCTTAACATTCTTTTGATTTGGTACCTATGTTTTCTGCCATCTCGCTCGGGTGAAGAGGGGGCTGAAAAGCCGAAGATGCTTAAAGACTTTAGCGAGGCTAGTTCGACAATTGTTGTTTCAGGGCTTGCCTTGATCGCTTTCGTCTATGTTATTTACACGGTGTTTGGAGTTGAAGTTTACTCGTCTTCTTTATTCTTCTCTGGTCCCTTTGTTGTAGGCATTTTCGCGGGCCTCTATTCTGAAGACCTAAGAGCAGGAATTCGGAGAGCCCTTATTGCTCAGCTGGTAGTGGCTTCCATGCTACTTTTATTGGCTGTTGAAGGCTTAATATGTTTAACGATGGCTGCCGTCCCAGCCTTGATTTGTTCTTCTCTTGGAGCATGGCTAGGTTTCAATCTTCGATCTTACGCAAAGTTGGCTAACTCCTCGCCTCTCGTTTTATTGTTAGCATTTACTGTGGCTCCTGTGGCTGAGAAAGTTTTTTTGCCAGCAACTGTGAAGTCGGTGGTGTCTAGGGTAGAGGTTGATGCTCCTGCTGAGGTTATTTGGAATAATGTAGTTGCATTTCCAGAGTTGCCTCCGACTAAACACATATTGTTTGAACTTGGGGTTGCTGCTCCTACTGGAGCGACAATCGAGGGTAGTGGAGTTGGTGCTGTGAGACACTGCAACTTTACTACTGGAAGTTTTATTGAGCCGATTACAGTATGGGATCCACCTAAGAGGCTAGCCTTTGAGGTAGAGTATCAGCCAGCGACGATGAAAGAGTTGACGCCCTACAAACACATTCACGCTCCACACCTTGAGGGGTTTTTTAGGTCAGTAAGGGGCGAGTTTCGGTTAGCAAGCCAGGGAGACAAAACCATTCTTGAAGGTGAGACTTGGTATGAAATGAGAATTTTTCCGGCTTGGTATTGGGATATGTTTGCTAGTAGGTTTGTTTCAATCATCCACAACAGGGTTCTCGAGCATGTTAAGAACGTGTCTGAAAATCCCTAGCCCTTCTGTTTAAATTTATCCTAGGAGCTGATTCTTTCTCTGCCAAGGGCCACTATTGGCATTCCTCTCTCAGTATATTTTAAACAATAATGGAGCTAATGTTATGAGAAGCAGCATTGCTCTTTTTCGATGAGATTCTGTTCGATAAAAGAAGCCTTAGACGGTTTTTTGAGCTATTGAAAGAATCAGTGGTGTTATCTGGGAAAAGGCGTTCATCGTTTGAACTTCTTTTTTACTAAAGCTTATGGGTTTAGTTCTTAAATGAAAAAATTAATTTTTCTGTTGATCTTCTTTCCAGCTATTCTGAGTGCTCAGGATGACCTTGCAACACCGGGTTTTAATTCAAGTAAACCTGGAGGAACTAAAATATTTAATACCGGGGACGTGATTAACGTCAATTTTGACCTTAACAGGAGTTATGCCTGTTCTCTGGTTGGTTCTGAAAGTGACAGTCTTCTAGGTATAGACTCCAGTGTATTAAATCCTTCTGGTTTAGTAGTGGCTGGTAAAGCAATTGGTGCTCAGACACCCCCGATTACCACTGGATCCCTGGATCCAAACCAGTCAGATAACAGGATTTCAATTTTTGCCACTATTGGAGGGGTCTGGAAGTTTACTGTAAGTTCAGCTAAGGCCGGTGGGGAGTCTGGGGCATTTACATGTCGTGAAACTTCGTTATACGGGAACTGGAATACTTTTTTAAATCCCTTTAATTTTCTAGAAATTACAAACCTCAGTTATGACCCGATAGAGGTAATAGTAATAATTAGAAATTTTGATGGAACAACTTTTACTACCTCGGAGACTGTTCCGGCAGACAGAAGGGTAGATATCGATGTTCACTCTCTGGTTGGCCCTAATAGATATGGATCTATCAAACTGAAACATGATGGACCAGTCGGGGCTCTTTCAGCATTTATCTCTCAATATAATGTGGACCTGTCCGGGGCCACTGTGTTGAGAAGCAGTATTAGCCTTCTTCGACGTGATTCCGTTCAATAGCTTAATTAGTCATTATAGCGGTGGTTTTCAGTGTCTTTTGTGTTGTTTTAGACTGATTCTCAGAATTCATAAGTGTTTTAAGGACAGATCTTGCATGTAAAAAGTGTAGGATCTTATTATTATTCAATTTATATTTAGAATTAGACGATTTATTAAGTTGAAGTAGTTGTTTAGTGAAGTTGAAGTAAATATCGGAACTGGTCCTCCCCAGATCGATAATAATTTGAAAAAGTTTTTTACAAGAGTTTTAATGAAAGTATTAGTAAGCTTATTAAGAAGATCAAAGTTTTTATTTCGTTATTTTCTAACAGCGACTATCTTCTTTAACAGTGTAGCTCAAGCCCAGAACTTCCCCGTTCAAACTTATTATCTTCCTCTTCCTGAGGAGCAGATGTTTGATGCTATTCTTTCTGTGTTTGATCCCGCAACTTGCCCACAAAATATTGGAGGATTTGCTCCCCAGGAGCCTACGCAAACTTATGTATCTGTGGCCGTTCTTGATAATGGCACAGTGATCTACTACGACCACTGGGAAGACGGCTATGAACCAAATGTACAAAACCAGGTTCAGGGTACCAGTGAGATATGGGGTGATGGTAATCCTGCGAATGGTTTCCCTCCAGGTTTTCCTGGAGATATTCTGAACCAGGGAGATGTTATTATTCTTAACAACCCTGTTGTTACAACAACTACTGCAACTGTAATAGATTTTGATGGAAGAGATCGGCTTGACGCTACTTCTCCTATCGCTGTTACCAGAACTGGCTGGGCCAGTGGCTCGGATACTTTGCTGGCGGGTGCCGTTGAGCTCTATCCTACTTTTCAATGGGGTAATGCATATACAGTTCCAGCGGGTGAAGATCTTGGAAATGAGTTTGATACAACAGGAGCGGCTATAATTGCTGCTGAAGATGGCACGGTTATTAACATTGACTTAGATGGAGATGGAACTACTGATGTAACAACAACTCTGAACCAGGGAGAGAGCTTTCACCAGGATGGAGGTCTCCAAACAGGAGCTACTATTACTTCCAGTGCTCCTGTTCAAGTTCAGCTGCTAACAGGTTTAGTCTGCTCAACTTTTTCTGCCAGATGGTTTACAATTCGACCAGACACCGATTTTACCAGTTCTTATTTGATACCAGTCTCCACTCCCACTGGAGATCCGACAACAGCATATGTTCACAACCCAAGTGCAGGCCCAATTGATGTTCAGTATGAAAATGAATTTGGCGTTGTTAGTGCTGTTACAATTCCAGCTGGAGGGACAGCTGATATAGATATGGTAAATGGTACTGCGGGGAGACTCTCTACCGTTAATGCTTCCGCAGGGACGCCATTTACATTACTTGTTACGATCGACAGTAGTAACGGGACAGATGGTAATGTCACGACACATGACTGGGGATTTCAACCTTTACCTGAGCTTCAACTGCTTCAACAACTAGCTGTTGGTTGGGGTGCTCCTCAAGATCCTACTCAACCTTTTTCAGAAAACTCTGCTCCTGTCTGGGTAACAGCAGCTTATCCTGTAGGTAGCACCAGCACAGGGCCAATTGATCTTTGTATTGACTATGATGGGGACAGAGCTGGTCCGTTAACTGACTCTAATGGTTTAAGTTATGATCTTCTGCTGTCAGTAAATCCTCTTGAGCAGCAAGTCGTATTTGATCCAGATAACGATCAGACTGGTATGGTTATCTATGTCTGTGATGGCGGTGATGGTGTTGTTTCAGCTGCCTGGGGTCAAGATCCAAATACTGCAAGTGCAGGAGCTCCTGCGATAGATACAGGAACTTCAATTATTCCAATTCAAAGGTATTTTAGTACCAAGGATTTTAGTTTTTCTAATGATCAGGATGGAAATGGGGTCGTTAACCCAGGAGATACAATAACTTTTGAAATTGATGTTCAGGCCTTAGGTGTTCTTCCTGTTCCAGGTCTGGTGATCACCCTGTCAGATATCCTGCCATCAGCTTTTACTTATGTTCCTAACACCACTCAGGTTGATGATGGAACAACTGTTACTTCCTTGCCTGACGATGCTACTGGAACTGCTTTTCCTCTGGATGGGTCAGGCTTTCTTATACCAACTACTATTCCTGTAGATGGTGAAATATTGGTAACATTTGATGCTGTGGTTGGAGCAGCTCCGGGTGGAGACTGTACTGTTACAAACGTAGCTACTGCTTCTGGCCCTGATGGAGAATTCTCGCCAGAGCGTCCGATTTGTATTGAAGATCCAGTGTTGGAGTTGGAAAAATCAACCCAAGGGCAGGATGCAGATACAGCAACAGGCCCTCTAATTAGTGTCGGAGATCCTGTAAACTGGGTCTATGCTATTTCAAACTCAGGCAATGTTGTTTTCTCAGGTGTTTCTCTGACTGATGATCAGGAAGGAACAATTACAATACCTGCTGCAGGTAGCATCTCTGGAGACACAAATGGAGATGGACTTCTCGATCCAGGTGAAACCTGGTTAATCAGCCATAGTGGTACTGCTACTTCAGGTCAGTACGACAATATTGGAACAGTAGAAGCTGAGGATCCAAATGGAGATACTTTTGAAGCTACTGATCCATCTCACTATTTTGGTGCAAATCCAAGTATAAGCCTTGAGAAATCAACTAATGGAAGTGATGCAGATACTCCAACAGGTCCGCAGATAGTGGTCGGTGATACTGTTACATGGGTTTATCAGATAGAAAATACTGGAAATACAGATTTAACTGACATACTTCTTCAGGATAATCAGGAAGGTACGATTACGATACCAGCAGCTGGAAGTATTACAGGAGATGATGGCGATGGAATTCTAGAGCCAGGTGAAACCTGGAGTATTACTCATACTGGAACAGCTATTGCAGGCCAGTATGCCAACCAGGGTAGAGTAAGCGCCGAGGATCCTTTGGGCACTTTTGTATCAGACTCAGATCCTTCACATTATTTTGGAATAGCCCCCAGCCTTACTTTAGAGAAGCTGACGAATGGAGTTGATGCAGATACTGTAACTGGTCCACTGTTAGCTTTGGGGGAGACAGTAACCTGGACTTACCAGATTACTAATGATGGGGACGTAGATTTAACAAACGTTACTCTTTCAGATGACCAGGAAGGAGTAATTGCGATACCTGCAGCTGGAAGTATTACGGGAGATACTGACAATGACGGTATTCTTGATGTTGGTGAAACCTGGAGTATTACTCAGACAGGAACTGTTACAGCTGCTGGCCAATACGCAAATATTGGAACTGCAGGAGCAGAGGATCCAAATGGAGATTCAG
>CAZECN010000039.1:0-23002 GCA_964510575.1 uncultured Bdellovibrionales bacterium
GATTGGAGTTTGTATAATTATTGCAGCAGTGCTCACGAACTAGCCTGGTTTTGGAGTATTAAGTTGCCTAGTGAAAATAGCTTAAGGCTTAGTGAACAAGACAGGAAACTTCTAGTCTGTTCTGCGGCTATAATTTCGATCTGTGCTCTAAGTTATGAGCTAATAATTTCTAGTCTTTCCTCTTATTATTTTGGTAACGCAGTAAGCCATTTTTCGATTACAATTGGCTTATTTATGACCTTTATGGGCCTTGGCGCCTGGCTTTCTAAGAAGTTTGAAAAAGATCTTCTCGATAACTTTATTTTAACTGAACTTTTTGTAGGGTTGATGGGTGGTTGTTCTGCGCTAATTTTGATTGCTAGTTTCAGTTGGACGGAAAACTTTTACCCAGTCTTTGTAATCTTAGTTGGCTTGATTAGTACGGCAATTGGCCTTGAGGTTCCACTTTTAACCCGACTAGTGACTGGTGATGGTAACCTAAGAGACAGCCTATCTAATGTTTTAGCTTTAGATTATCTTGGAGCCTTGCTGGCTTCTTTGCTTTTTCCATTTCTTCTATTGCCCTATATGGGGCTGCTCCAAACTTGTTTTTTAATGGGGATTTTGAACCTAGGAGTTGGCATTTACCTTTGTTTTTATTTTAGAACTAAACTTAGGAACTATAGACTTACTGGGGCTATTGCTTTGGCCTCAATCGTCTTGGTTTTAGCTGGCTTTGCATGGTCTTCTTCGATTACGAGCTTTTTTGATCGAATGTTCTATCAAGATGAAATTATTTTGTCTCAGCAGAGCAAATACCAAAAAATAGTAGTTACCAAGTTTAAGGATGACTTAAGACTGTATCTAAATGGGAACCTTCAATTTTCTTCCCATGATGAGCATCGTTATCACCAATCCTTAGTTCATCCGGCCTTGGACTCGGTGCCGAATCTTGAAAATGTTTTGATCTTAGGAGGTGGAGATGGTCTAGCTCTAAGAGAGGTTCTAAAGAACTCTCGAGTAAAGAAAGTTACTTTGGTCGACCTTGACCCTGAGATGACAGAGCTCGCCAAGGTTAATCCGATTTTGACTTCGATCAATCATAATTCTCTTTCAGACCAACGAGTGAGTGTATTTAACTCAGACGCTTTTAGTTATGTTAAAAATTTAAGCGATAAATATTCAGTTATCCTGCTAGACTTGCCTGACCCGAATAGTCTTGAGCTTGGAAAGCTATACAGTAAAGAGTTTTACCGCTTGCTAGCAAAAAATGCTCTTACTCGTGATGGAATAGTAGTTACTCAGTCAACTTCGCCCTATTTTGCAAGAGAAGCTTTTTGGTCAATTAGCAAAACAATGGAGGAAGAGTTTACTCATGTATTGCCTTACAAGATTTATCTTCCAACGTTAGGCGTTTGGGGTTTTAATATGGCTAGTCGTTTGCCTTTAAAGCCTGAGCTAAGTGAGCACAGCTATATAAACCAAAAGTTGTTTGAGAGTTTTAAGATATTTGATGAAGATACTGAGCAGTTGCAAGTGGCTGCCAATTCTCTCCAGAATCAAGTGCTAGTTCAGTACTATGACCGAGGATGGGAACAATGGCACTAGTGGCTCCAAAATCCAATTCGGATTTAAATGTGCTTAGTCACAATATTGAGTTTGTGGATTGTGAGCCGAGATCTTTGGCAAGAGTAGCGGAGCTAGCACCAAGGTTTGTTCAGGCAGTGAAGCTATCCGGAGCAACTTACCTAAGCGAGCAGTTTGAACAGTTCGAACCTGAGGGAGTCACAGGAGTTGTGGTTGTTGCAGAGAGTCATTTTTCGATTCATACTTGGCCTGAACATGGTTTGGCAGTAATTGATGTTCTCACCTGTTCGGAACAAGTAGATATTGACAGTTTTGTTTTGAGCTTAGCTGAATTCTGCAAACCAAAAGATGTTAAAAGAGAATCGATAAATAGAGTTAGCATCGATAATTCTTAATGAAGTTTAGTCTATTTCTTTATATTTGATGTTTAAAACTTCCAGCTCTTTCTCGCCTGTCGGGAGCTTGACTACTACTAGGTCGCCAATCTTCTTATTCATCAAAGATCTTGCGATTGGAGACTTCCAACTAATTTTATTCTGGGATGCATCAAATTCGTCTGTTCCGACAATTCTATAGGTTTTTTCATTTCCATCTTCGTCTTCGATTTCAACGGTTGCACCGAAAAGAATTTTCTCCGAGCTTAGTTTTTCAGGATCAACTATTTCAGCGTTATTGAGTTGTTTGCTTAGAAATCGGAGACGGCGGTCGATCTCCCGCATCCTCTTTTTTCCATAAATGTAGTCTCCATTCTCAGACCGATCTCCATTGCTGGCAGCCCAGGCAACAGTCTCAACTATTTGAGGCCGTTCTTCTAGTCGCAGTTTTTTGTATTCCTGCTGGAGCCTAGTAAAGCCTGAGCGGGTTATGTAATTCTTCTCGTTCATCCCTAGAATTATAGGATAATGAGCTCTAAATGTGAATGGCTAGGATTGATTCTCGAAGCTCTCTAGGATAAAACTTCAAACTCTAAAAGCAACTCCAATATAATATTAAAGAGGAAGAATGGCCCGAATAAACGATAATTTTTTGAAACTGCAAGCTGGTTACTTATTTCCCGAAATTTCCAAACGGGTAGGGGCCTTCACCGAAGCTAACCCTGAGGCAGATGTAATTAAGCTAGGGATTGGTGACGTTGTTTTTCCTCTTGCTGACGCAATAACCAAGGCCTTTCATCAAGGAGTAGATGAGATGGCTGAACAAAAGTCTTTCAAAGGATACGGTCCAGAACAGGGCTATGCGTTTCTTAGAGATGCTATAGCTGAGAACGATTATAAAGGCCTGTCTATCTCCCCAGATGAAATCTTTGTTAGTGATGGTTCAAAGTGTGATTCTGGAAACATTCAAGAAATTTTTGATACAAACTGTAAGGTTGCGATTGCTGATCCAGCGTATCCAGTTTATGTGGACACCAATGTTATGGCTGGAAGGACCGGAGCAGCTGATAAAGATGGTACATACTCAGGTATTGAGTATATGCCTCTTAACCAGGAAAACTCCTTCTCACCTTCTTTGCCCGAAACAAACGTTGATCTTATTTACCTTTGCTCTCCAAACAATCCGACTGGAATGACGATGAGTAAAGACGAGCTAAAGCAATGGGTTGACTATGCCAAAAAGAATGACTCAATCATTCTTTTTGATGCAGCTTATGAAAAATTTATCAGTAACCCTGATGTGCCACGTTCTATATTTGAAATTGATGGTGCTAAGGAGTGTGCTATTGAGTTTCGAAGTTTTTCTAAAACGGCTGGATTCACCGGTGTTAGATGTGCCTTTACTGTTGTTCCAAAGGAACTAATGGGTAAGAGCGCTTCTGGAGAGAAGATCTCTATTCACCAGTTATGGAATAGACGACATAATACGAAGTTCAATGGAGCGTCCTATCCGGTTCAAAAAGCAGCGGCTGCTATTTATTCTGAAGAAGGTAAAAAGCAAGTAGCAGAAAGAGTTGCCTACTACATGGAGAATGCCCGAATTGTTAGGGAATCACTTTCTTCAAAAGGAATCGAAGTTTTTGGAGGAGTTGATGCTCCTTATGTATGGATTAAAACTCCAGGTGGAGATAGCTGGGCCTTTTTTGACCAACTTCTAAATGATTGCCATTTAGTTGGTACTCCAGGTGCTGGCTTTGGTCCTAGTGGCGAAGGCTATTTCAGGCTTAGTGCTTTCTCTACTCGGGAAAACATTAACGAGGCGATGAAAAGAATCGACTCTAAGTTAAGTCTCTAAGCTATCTGCCTTTCCATTGATTGAAGTACTCAAAGAGGCAGAGGTCAGTTGGAAAGACGGAGCACCGTGGTCAGCCCAGTTCGAGGATATTTATTACTCGCCTGGGGCTGGCCTAGAAGCAGCCAATGCTGTTTTTGTAGAGCCTAATCAACTAACGTCACGCTTTGAATCCACCGAAAAAAATTTCGTTATTGCTGAAATTGGATTTGGGACAGGCCTAAACTTTTTCGCCACTCTCGGTCTTTGGTCTAAGACGAGACAGCGTTCAGCTTCTTTAACTTACGTTACAACGGAGCTATTCCCACTCGAACTGGAAGTTATAAGTAGAGTGGCTGAACTTGAGGGGATAGATCCGGAAGTATCAAAAATACTAATGGATTCTTACCCCCCTCCAGTGAAAGGACACTATCAAATAGATTTTAATAAACTTGGCGTTAAGTTAGTAATGCTCTGGGGCGATGCTTTAGAGTCTTTAAAGGAGATAGAGATCTCTGTTGATGCTTGGTTTTTAGATGGCTTTGCCCCACGTTGTAACAACAAGCTTTGGAGTAGGGCGCTTTTTAAAAGAATAGCTGAGCTATCGGCAGATCAGGGAAGTTTTTCGACTTTTTCGGCTGCCGGGGAAGTTAGAAGAGGATTGGAGGAGGTAGGTTTTGAGGTTGAGAAAATTCCTGGCTTTGCTGCCAAGAAACATTCTTCTAGAGGGGTATATGATACCACTAAAACTTTCGGGCCAAAAAAAGCGCGAGCTAAAACATCCATGGTAATTGGAGCTGGAATTGCGGGCTGTTCGTTAGCAGATGCTCTATCAAGAAAAGGTTTGAAGGTGACCTTAATTGAAGAAGGTGAGGGGGTAGCCAGTGGGGCAACAGGAAACCCTCGAGCTATAGTGGTTCCCTACCTCGGTAATCAAGCTAATTCTTTGAGTCAGTTCTACCATTTAGGATTTTTTAACTTGCTTAGAAGATTGAAAGGAATCGAATCAGTCTCAAAATTTCAAAATTGCGGTGCTTTACAACTTGAAAGTTGTTATAGGCTCAAAAAACTTGCCGAAGAGTTTGGGGGACACCTTTTTCCTGAAAATATTGTTACAAAGCTTTCAGTTGAAGAAGCTTCCAGGCTTTGTGGAGTAAAGTTAGAGCAAGGTGGTTTCTATCTTCCAAAGGCTGGTTTCCTTGATCCTGGAGCTTTTTGTTCAGCTATTTTTGAGAGTAGCGGCGCTAGTTTAATTTCCGGAGTTAGAGTGAATGGACTGGAACGGAAGGAGGATAGATGGTGTGCGCTTGATTCGGCAGGGGAAGTAATAGCATCAGCTGAACAGTGTGTAGTTGCTAACGCCTGGAAGGCATCGGAGTTCGAACAAACTTCCTGGTTGCCTCTTGAAGCTGTCAGAGGTCAGTGTCTCTCAGTGAAGGCAGGAGAGGAGCTGAAGGCTATAGTTTGCCACGAGGGATATATAACTCCCTCTAACCAAGGCGAGAGCTTTATAGGTGCTAGCTATGCTCATGATGACTTTGAAAAGGAGGTTAGAAGAGTTGAAAGCGAGGAAATGTTGAAGAAGCTTCAAGTTTTAGGTTTAGCGACTGAGGTAGAGCTCTCTAATATTACTAATGAGAGAGTTGGTTTTCGAACTTCAACTTATGACCGAGCCCCGTACGTAGGCGAGTTACCTGATCAGAAAGAGCTATATGTATCAGTTGGCTTTGGTTCAAGAGGGATCAGCACAGCTGGACTAGCAGCAGAGATTATCGCCGAGCAATCTACCGGCTCGCTACTAAGCGTTCCGAAATCTATAGCTGAATCACTTTCACCGGCTCGCTATTTGCGCAGCAAAAAGTATCTTAAAGAATTAGTAGGGTAAGCTAGTAAATAAATCTAGAATTTGTTTAGGAACTTTTCAGCGGGTTTTTGTCGAGGAGATCGAAAGCTGAAAAATGAGGTGTGCTTGCGGCACGCCGCAATAATGAAGCTTGCGGAGCGACGAAGAGAATAGCCCGATGGGAAGTTTCCTAACGGCCTTGGTGGAGGAGTGCCAAGACTACCTTGGCCCACTGCTCAAAACTACCATAGCGGCCTCTACGTGCAGGACCTGCCTGAGCTTCCAGTAGCTTAGGGCTAACCTTACCCTGTGAGACAGCTGTTAGTTCTGTTTTGATTCGTTTAATTTTTTCCATCGACTCGTATTCTTTGAATATCGCCACGGCCTTTTTGTCGTTGTTGGACATACTATTGGCGTATGTCTTCTGATAGTACCGAATGGTGGGAATAGCTTTAAATGTGTAGGCTTGCTCAATTTCTTCAGCGCTTCGGTTTTCAAGTTGCTGTTCGTTGTCTGATACCTGATCCATAACCTCTCTCAAAATTGTTTTAAAACCCGTATAGTTCTATTCGTCCCTTAATTAAGGTAACTTTAGAGGGATGTAGATTGTTTACGGAGGCAGCCTCAGAAGCAATATATTGCCCTTAGGGCTTGTAGAAGGCCCTATCCTAAGATTGTTTGGTGCTGTAATTGAGAAGCTAAATTTAGTAAAATTCCCTTTTGGATTATCAGGTAAATAAATGTTTGAAGGTATGAGAGAGCTAGCCAATTTTTTTGTTCTTCAGGTAGTGGCTATGTTTGTTATTACTTTGCTTATACCTAGACTCAAGATTACCAGTCTTTTTGGTGCGATTGGTATTGTCGGGGCTTTGGCTGTTGTTAACTCCACCCTTTGGGATAGTAGTCTTTTTCATGCGATTCCGGATTTTTCAAATTCAAAGAGCTTAGCTCTAATCGGAGTCAATGGAGTCGTATTTTTCATTTTAGTGAAAGTTCTTCCTGGAATAGAAATGAAGGGTATACTGGCTGCCTTCTTAGCTCCAATTGCTTATACTTTCGCGACCATTTTGATTCAAAGCTATGCGCCAACTTTTGATGTTTTCGATGCCGTTGATAAAGTTAGAACTTGGTTTGGAGACACTAAGACTTGGATTGAAGATGAGAAAGGAAAGGAAGGTGTAAAACCTAGTTTTAAAGATCAATCGAATTCTTTGCTTCAGCAAAGCAGGGAAGAGAAAGATCAAGCAAGAAGCTATTAGAAAACAAAAAAGCCCTCCGTATGGAATAGAGGGCTTTCAGTTAGGGAAAAATCTGCCAACTAGTTACTAGCAAACCTTTCTCGCAGTGTTCTCAATTTTTCCTTTCCAAAACTAGCCTTGGTTTCGAGGATTGATGACGCGAAGACAGTGGTCAATCCAACTATCGCCAGAACCATCCAAGGGCTAACCCAAGAGAAGAGAAAGGTGAAATTAACCTGGTAGATTAAAGTCCCTATGAAGGCGACTATTCCTAATCTAAAAATAAACTTATCTCGCAGTTGGAATCCGACTATAATGGTAAGCAGTGAATTAACAAGACAAATTACAGTGACTAGTAAAATCGCTATGGAGGTCTTCCAGAAATAGGGAGAACTATATTGCATCATTCCGATAAAGCTTCCAGTTAAGGCTATCAAAGCAGCAAAACGATTGTAATTTCTACCAGTGCCCCTGGAGTATTTACCGAGTACTACTAACCCTGCCGCTATTAGATAGCCAGCAAGCATATCCTCTAAGCCACGATCCAAGTGCAACTTGTCAGCTAATTCATTGGCGATACATTGAGCTGCTCCAATGGTCGGAAAACTTGCAAAAAATTGAATGAACTTTCCAGTCCTCTCTCTTTTTAACAAGCTTCCAATTCCAACCAAAGTTGCTGATAATAAAATCAATACTAGAGCCTCGATTATCTCAGTGTGTGGATAGAGAAGAAGGTTTCTTACTAAAGCGACACCAACTGGAACGGCTGGTAGAATTCTCATCGCGCTAGCTTCCCAAGTTTCCATTGCAGTTTCTCCCTTGAAGATTTTGCGATCTAGGAAAAATATTGCTGATAGAGCTACTACCGACGCAATGGCTATAAGCGAGCCGTCTCGGATTGGTAAAAGAAGAAGCGTGTTACTGGCAAGGTATATAGCAGTAATTTTCCTTGCCTCAGCTCTAGCCATTGCAGAAATGCCTGAATAAGCAACAGGTATTAGGACTAGCGTTGCCACTAGCATTACAATTGCCAAAGAAAGCGCTGGGACTGGATCAAAGGAGAGGTAGGATAGATTTCGTCCAAAGTCAGCTTTACCAGCAAAGTTGGCGTAGAGCATTGCCCCTAGTTGAGTAGCGTGGGCTGGAAGAAAAGCTGCTCCAATTGCCAATAGCGTTCTGGCTCCCTTGTCTTCTCTCAATTTTATTCCAAGGCCAAAACCACAGGCTGAAAGAGAGAGAGTAAAGAGTAGAAAGTAGCCGTAGCGATGAATTGAGTCCCAACCTCCCCAGCCTTGAAGTAAAAAGCTAGCAGCTGATGCAAAAAGAATAGTTGCGCCTAAGTATCTAAGAAGTTGAGGAAGGTCTTTGATTCCAAAAGACTTCTCTCCTTTTTTAGAATTTGAGTCTTCCTCATATTCGAATGCTATGGGTTTCGAAGTAGCTGTGTTTTTCATGATTGTCTCCAGTTTATTTTATGCAGGGCGGTTGTGCCGCCCTGCTAGATCAATATTTTTATCCAAGTAGGTTTTTTAGAGCTTCCTCGAGCTCCAAATCCTCTTCTTCGTTTTCGAATTCAGTCTCAAAATTGTCACAGTCGCTAGTGTATGATTCGCATTTGGCTAGCTTCACCTCCCAGCGTTCGAAGATTTCGTCTATCTCAGAAACAATTCCAATATTCTCTTCGCCAAAGCTGGTATTGGTCTTTACTCGACACTCCCTTGCGGCAAGTTGGTGTTTTCTCTGTTTGAGTTGATTGACCCTTTGATCTATGGCCTCAAGATCTTTACCTAACTGTCGCTCGAGATTTCGGTGCTCAGTCACTTGTTCTTCGAGTGAGGCAATTTCTTTTTCAGATTGAAGTGCTCGTTTTAGACATTCTTTCGCTTTTTCTCGATCTGTTGTGGCGGTGTTCTTTGCTCTTTCTTTCCACTTTTCTTCAGCATCTGTAAGCTCAGCAATTCTTTTCCTCATTTTTAGGCCATCATTTCTGATTCTGTTTAGTTTTACTCTGGCTGTAGCACTGGCTTCAGACATATCTCGCAGAGAGCTTTCCACAAGAGCTTCATGGTTCTCGACTTGAGTGATCATCCAGTCAAAGCTGCTGCCTAGAGTAGTGGTCCATCTTTTTATAAGTTTCATTTTTATCTCCTTAACAGGGTTAAAAAAGAGGGGGTTCTCTCCCTCGCACACTGTTATAATGCCGGAAGATCGCTCAATTTTGCGCTCTTATAAGATTACATTGTAACCTAGTAGGAGTTTTAGTGACTTTGAGAAGGAAAAATAGGCTTTAAATGCCTAATTGCTGTGAGCATAGAATGTTACAAAGTAACTAACAGATCCGTTAATATCTTTCAGGAGCTATTGGGCGGCAATAATGGAACGATGAGGAAGAGCTAATTATGCTTCTAGAAAAACTATCCAATGCTTTTGGCCCTAGTGGATATGAGGCAGGAGTTGCAGAACTGGTTAAGAATGAACTTGGCTCAGATGCCCTGCAGGATCGTTTTGGTAATGTCTACCTTGAGAAGAAAGGCCAATCTTCTAATCGAATACTTGTAGTTGCACATCTAGACGAGGTTGGTTTTCAGATACAGAGTATTACTGATGAAGGGCAGCTTAGAATGCAGCCTCTTGGAAAATGGTCAGATGCTGTAATGACAGCTCAGCGGATTAAGATTAGAACTCGTTCTGGAAAGTTAATTCTCGGAACTTTCTCTTCTATCCCTCCGCACCTTTCTTTCGGAGAGGCGAGTTATAGCCTCGAGGATACTTTAGTTGATATTGGTTGTAGCTCCTTCGCAGAAGTAAAAGACCTTGGTGTGAGCATAGGGGATCCAGCTGTTCCCGCCACGAGTTTTCAGGCTCTCGCAGGAGAGGGGAAGTACTTAGGCAAGGCGTTTGATGACCGGGTTGGCTGTGCGGTTATCCTGGAGCTTGAGAAGAAGCTAAGAGAGAGGAGTATCGATCCGACTATTATTTATGGTTTTAGTGTTCAAGAGGAGTTAGGAGCTAGAGGAGCATTGACACTGGCTGAAGCTGTAAAGCCAGATATAGCAATTGTGGTTGAAGGGCCGCCAGCTGACGATGTGATAGGTAGATCAAGAGTGGAGCAGCAAGGTCGTTGTGGCAGTGGAGTGCAGATTAGAGTTAGAGATGAAGGAGCTATTTCTAGTCCAGCCTTAGTGGAGGCTTTTGAGAACTTAGGAGAGAAAAATGGTATTCCTACCCAGACAGCAGTGAGAAAAAAAGCTCTAACTGACGCTAAGTCTATTCAATTTGCTGGGGGAGGGGTAGAGTGTGTAGTACTTGGAGTTCCCTGTAGGTATATTCATTCTCCAAATAGCATAGTATTTGATTCTGACATTAAGGCTTGTATTGCGCTGCTGGAATCTTACTTGAGCTAACCTAACTTGTATTTCACTAAGTGATCTTTTACTGTCCGCAGCTCCACAGATTTATATTTTTATCTAAACTATGAGTGACCAAGAAACAGCAGCTTTGATTCGAGCCGAAGCAGTAAGAAGAAGAACTTTCGCAATCATATCTCACCCGGATGCTGGTAAGACTACTTTGACAGAGAAGCTCTTGCTTTATGCAGGGATGGTTAGAACTGCTGGAATGGTCAGGGGTAGAAAGTCTGATAAGCATGCTAGTTCGGACTGGATGGGTATGGAGCAAGAAAGAGGAATCTCTATTACTGCCTCGGCTATGCAGTATGAGTTTAAGGACTGCGTTATTAATGTTCTCGATACTCCCGGTCACCAAGATTTTTCTGAAGACACTTATAGAACCCTTACGGCTGCTGACTGTGCTTTGATGGTGATTGATGCAACTACCGGTGTTCAGGAGCAAACCATTAAGTTGTTTAAGGTTTGTAAAATGAGAGGAATACCTATTCTCACCTTCATTAATAAGATGGACCTTCCTGGCCGTGACCCTTTCGAGCTTGTAGCTGAAGTAGAGGAGATTCTTGGTATCAACGGAGTGCCGATGAATTGGCCAGTAGGTTCTGGTAAAGAGTTTCAAGGGGTTGTCGATTGTAGCTCAGATGAGATTACCCTTTTTGAAAAAGCATCAGTAAGAGGAGCTCAGCGTGCCGAATCCAAAAAGGTGCAAAGGTCAGAAGCAGACCTTCCTGAGAATTTAGCTGAAGAGTTGGGATATGAGCTGGAATTGATTCGAGAAGCTGGCGACAGCTATCAAGAAGAAGAATTTCTAGCAGGTAATATAACACCTGTTTTCTTCGGCTCAGCTTTGACTAATTTTGGTGTTGAGCCTTTTTATGATGCTTTTATTGATATAGCTCCAGCTCCTAGAGTGCGAGTGGCCAACAATTCAAGCGGCGAAGAGATTGGCATCGATCCAAGTAGTCCTGAATTCAGTGCTTATGTCTTTAAGATTCAGGCTAACCTTGACCCTAAGCATAGAGACAGTATGGCTTATTTGCGTGTTTGCTCAGGCAGGTTTGAACGGGACATGACGGTTAGACATGGTTCCACTGGCGAGAAAATTAGAATGTCACGCTCTCATGCCATGTTTGGTGGGGACCGGAGTACTTTAGATTTTGCTTATCCAGGGGATATAATAGGAGTAGTTAATCCAGGAGCTTTTGCGATCGGTGACACTGTCTCAGGCAAAGGTGGATTTGGTTTTCAGCCAATGCCAACCTTCCCTCCGGAGGTTGTAGCTGAACTCAGACCTAAAGATGTTATGAAGAGGAAGGCCTTTGATAAAGGTATGAGTCAATTAAGTAGTGAAGGTGCTGTGCTTGTCCTGAACAAGTTTAAGAATCCTCAAGCTGAACCTTTGATTGCTGCTGTAGGTCAGCTGCAGTTTGATGTTTTGCAGTACCGGATTAAGAATGAATACGGAGTGGACACTGCCTTAAGTATGCTGCCTTACTGCCATGGTGCTTGGCTTGAAGGCGATGCCTCAAGTTTCACCACTCCATCTAACTCTCTTTTAGCTGAAACCTTGTCGGGTAAAATGGTTCTTCTTTATACCAGTGACTGGCAGAAAAGTTTTGCTGAGGAGCAAAACCCCGACCATAAGTTGAAAGGCTTTATTGATGAGGTGCTATAACTGCGCCTCATTGAAAGTTCGGTTTTGCTAGATTGAGGATAGGCGCAGTATAGAGCCGAGCGCAGGCGAGGCCAAAATAAAATATACTCAACCTCAAAATATGCTTTCCAAGACCTTTAGGTCTTGTCTAAATTAATAATTATTAATTCGGAAAATCAAGGTATTTGGAGACCCTAATAAAAAAACGCTGGTCGCGTTTTACAGATGCTCCGGCGCAGTATCTGTCCTCTGGCCATGCTAACGCATGGCGGACATACTAAACCCGGCCACTCCCTTAAAAGACGAACATTAAAGTCGGTTGAGTATAGGATTTAGCCCTTAGCTGATTCTATCAAATGAACATCGCGCTGAGGGAAAGGTATTCCAATATTGTTCTCAGCCAATACTTGGTCTATCGCAACTAGCAGCTCACTTTTATACTCTGGCCTTTTGTTTACGTTCAAGACCCATGCTCTGATCGCAAAGTTTAAGGAGCTGTCGGCAAACTCAGTGAAAAGAACGACAACTTCAGGGTGAGAAAGAACAAAAGGTAAATTTTTAGCTGTCTCAGATAGGAGTCTCATACATTTTTCGACATCTGTTCCGTAGGCAACCCCAACGGAGACTGAAATTCTGGCTCGATGGCTAGAGTGAGTCCAGTTTACTACTCTCTCTGTTACTAAAGAGGCATTTGGAAAAATGATATCTGCATCATCCAAGGTTTTAACGGTACACGAGCGGATGCCTATTCGCGTAACGTTTCCTAAAGTATCGCCAACTAGAATCAAGTCTCCCACTTGAACAGGTCGCTCGACTAGTAGGATAATTCCACTGACAAAGTTATTAACTATATTCTGTAGGCCAAAACCGATACCAACAGAGAGAGCACCGGCTATTAGTGCAACATTTTGAAAGCCGACGCCGATGGCTGAAATGGCCGCAAGAATGGTTCCAATTAAAACGAGGTAGTGAACGCTAGTGTCAACCGTATTGACTAGACCTGTGTCAAATTCCCTCCGATTGTAGAGGTCTTCCGCTAAGAACATTCGGATTAATCGGGAAGCTTTGATACCAACCCAAACTATCAGGCCGGCCAACAAGACCCCTTTCAGTTTTATGCTCAAGTCTCCAACCTGAACACCTGAGTCAAGAACGGAGTTGGCCACTTGGGAAGCTTGGTCATACCATCCCAAACGGGTCAGATTATGCGAGAGCCATCCAAAGACTAGCCCAGCAGCTACCAACAAACTGGTGTTTTTTCTGATTGAGGCTCTGTGTGATTTTACAAAGTTCAGCTCTCTTATTCCTGGAGCCAAAAGAATGGCGAAGACGAAGCCCTTTAAGAGTTGGTAGCCGGCATAAATTAGGATCGCAGTGTAGATTGAACCGTAAAGGTTTTGCTCTAGGTAGGAGGTTAGTTGCCAGTAACCGAAAACGAGAGAAAATAACAAAATTAGAAAGGTGACTGACAAAAACTGAAAGATATGGCTGAAGACCCAATACCTAGTCAAAGTTCTACTACGGTACTCCGTTTTTGGTTTTGAATCCTCTCCGTCCTCTGCAGCTTCGAATTCAGCTTTAGATTCTTCGGCTCTTGCTGAGCAAATCTTGAAAAGTCTAAAGCAGACCCACGATGAGCCCAGTAGTTGGAAAAAAAGGAGTAGCTGATTCAGTTCGAAAAGTTCAGGAATGCAGTTTCTTACTTGGTCTATTGCTAATATCAGAGCTGACAATAGAATAACTCCTCTGTAACGTTTGTTAAGTACGTCGCAGAATAAAAAGGTCAGGGGAGGGATCAGTAAAAGTCCGATGATGCTGAAAAATCTCCGGTCAGCCTCTGTATAGACAAAGTAGGAGATTAAAAGAGTTGTGGTGAAAACTATAACAAATGGGTTGTCATAGAGTTTAGGAAAGGCATGTTGAACGAACGAGGAAGATTTTAGTTTTAGAACTAAACTTCCAATTAAAATAGTTAGCGCTAAATGAAGCCAAAGCTGATCTCTATTCTGATCCAGGTATTCAATGAACTCGGTGTTATGAGTTTTAGAAGCTTTAACTAAATCAGACCAAGAGGTTTCTGAGAGCTTCTTCCAGTAAGACTTATCTATTGGACTGGAAGGTTCCGCCTGAAAAAGCCTCGCCTTAAAGTTGTCACCCAGGGCTTCAACATCGACTAAAGAGGCAGAAATTTTTCCATCAAGGCTAGCAATTTTTTTTCTTAGTTCTAGGGAGTTTGTTAGTGCGGGGCGGGTCTGTTGTTCCGTTTTAATAATTTGATCAATATGGGCGCGTATTCGCTGTTTTAGAGCAGTGTTAAGATCATTGTCACCGATTAAATCTTCCCAGCGAAATCTCATCTTATCCAATGAGGCGAGTTTCTCAGTAGATTTGGCAATTAGCTCTGAAACAGAATTATTTAAGATGTCCAATTTATCCCTGGACTCTTTCAATGGAAGTGCAGCTTCGTTGATCTCCTCAAATGAAGTCATGGAGCCTGAAGACTTCAGGCTCCTAACAGTTTCATTAATTAGTTTTTCAGATGTTAAGGTAAGACGAGAAAATCTATCTTTAAGTTTAAGAAATTTTTGATTTTCCCCTTTGCCATCAACTATTTTTAACTTTGGCTCTTCCTCCTCGATTTCAGAAGCCAAGTCCGAAAGAGAAATTAGGTCCTCAGTTTTTTCGATTTCCCCTGAAAATAAATCTTCAGTTGTTTCTTGAGCAACAACGAACTCCACCGTCAACAGGCAGTTGAACAGGAAACAAATCAGTAGATATCGATACTTGGCTGACAAAGTGTTAAAACTGATAAAATAAGTATGTTAATGCAATTCCTATACCCTATCTATGTATTTATTTTTTGATTTGGTCTAGACTATGCCCTTCTAATTTCAGGCTCTTTTCTTCGTTATTAAGAGAGGGCCTTTGTAAACTGTATCAGGAGGTCTTCTTCGATGTCGAATTCTTCAAACGGCTCTGGTTTAAACAGTTCCGGAGGCTCAAGTCTTAGAGTTAATACAGGCTTAGCTGAAATGCTAAAAGGCGGCGTGATTATGGACGTCGTTAATGCTGAGCAGGCAAAGATTGCTCAGGACGCAGGAGCTGTCTCTGTAATGGCGCTAGAACGGGTTCCAGCCGATATTCGTAAGCAGGGCGGAGTGGCTAGAATGTCCTCTATCGAAGTGCTTGAGGAAATTATGGCTGCAGTGACCATACCGGTTATGGCCAAGGTTAGAATCGGCCATTTTGCAGAAGCTCAGCTTTTACAAGAATTGGGAGTTGATTTTATCGATGAGAGTGAGGTGCTTACACCTGCTGATGAGGTTAATCATATCGATAAGTTTGATTTTAAAGTTCCTTTTGTATGTGGAGCTCGAAACCTCGGTGAAGCTTTAAGAAGAGTTGCCGAGGGAGCTGCAATGATTCGAACTAAAGGGGAGGCTGGCAGCGGTAACATTGTAGAAGCTGTTCGACACATGAGACAGCTAATGGGTGACATTAGAAAACTAACTTCTCAGAGTAAGGATGAATTATTTGTTTCTGCTAAAGAGCTTCAGGCTCCTTTAGACCTGGTAAAATGGGTTGCAGAGCATGGTCATTTACCGGTGCCAAACTTTGCTGCAGGTGGTGTAGCCACTCCAGCCGATGCTGCGCTAATGATGCAGCTTGGGGCAGAAACTGTATTTGTGGGCTCTGGTATTTTTAAATCTCAGGATCCAGCGCAGCGAGCGGATGCTATCGTGCAAGCAGTAGCTCATTACAATGAGCCAGCAAAGGTATTGGAAGCTTCAAGGAAACTGAAGGAGCCAATGCCAGGTCTTGAGATGAGTTCAATACCAGCCGAAGAAAGGCTTCAGGAGCGTGGTTGGTAAGTGAAGCCTGCCGGTGTATTGGCTTTACAGGGTGATTACGCTCGTCATTGCGAGAAAATTACTGAGCTTGGTAGTTCTACCCTTTTAGTTAAAAATAAAGATCAGCTCTCTGATGTTGCCTCTTTGGTTATTCCTGGTGGTGAATCAACCACCTTGCTGAAGCTGTTAGATGAAGATTTTCGTGAGGCTCTGGTTGAGTTTTCTGAGTCCGGGAAGCCAGTTTTCGCCACTTGTGCAGGAGCTATTCTCGTTGCAAAAGCTGTAACAAACCCTTCCCAATTTTCTTTATCTTTAATTGATATCGATATCGAACGTAATTCTTACGGGAGACAGGTGGACTCTTCTGTGACTGAAATCCCTTTGACTGATCAAGGGCAAAGTTTCCTCCTTGAAAGCCAAAGTTTTATAGAAGGGGTATTTATCAGAGCTCCTAGGATAAAAAGAGTTGGAGAAAACGTGGAGGTTTTAGCTACTTTAGGAAGTGACCCAGTTTTGGTTCGTTGTCGAAATGTGGTGGTGGCTACTTTCCACCCCGAGCTAAGTGATGGAAATTCCTTGATACATGCCAATTCTCTGGGCTTGAATTCCACTTTGTAGCAATGGCGAGCTTGATGATCTCTGTAACTCTAGGGCATCTTGCAGGAGTTTGATTTTTTCTAGTGTTTTTGAGTAATGTTATGCGTAGAAGTCGATGAATTACTCTTATCTCACCAATTAAGGATTTTATGACCCGATACAGTTGCCAGATAGCTCTAGTAATTGGGTTGTTAGCTGGTCCTGCTTTTTCGGCTCCTAGCAGTCCTTTTGAATCTTGCTCTAACGGTCTTGAGCCTAATGATATTTTGGATGGACTGGTTACTAACTCGAGTGTCTCTCCGCTGGCCTGTAGTAGTGATTATTCGGGCGTAATGACGGAAGGGGTATCTAGTTGCTCTGAGCATCTTTCTGGTCAAAGAGCGGTTATGTTGGCTGAGCTGTTATCATCGAATCCTGTTTTTTCAGTTAAGGATTATTGGAGCGGGGTCTCTGAGATGGTTGCTTCTTTGGGCAAGGAGGGAATCAAGGACCAGGAGCAATTAGTTTTTGCTCGGTGTTTAACCAAGTTTAGTTTAGAGCGAGTGGATTTTGTTCCGGGCCAGGAGAAAGCAGCAAGAAAGCTAGCTGAACGTAAGCTCAGAGGAGACGATTACCCTCGACAACAGTATGTTTTTCGACGTCTCCCCAAGATGATTTCAGCCTTTTCTAAATCTGGAGACAGCTCCGCTATAGTGGGGAAGCTTGCTTCCATCCGATTGTCTAGGGTTCTGAAATCTCCTGAATTTAAAGAGTTCCAAGACGGCGGCCAATATTTGAATCGAGTAAGAAACGAGATTGCTAGTAGTTGCGATAGCCCAGGAGTCGAGGATAGGGAACAGAGTATTAAAAGTGGATTGTCCTTGCTTCATAGTTCACTTGCTGAAGGATACGGGCTTCAGGCTTGTTTCGCGCAGGGTTCTGAGCAGCTCAACACTCTAGAAACGAAACTGAAGAGCCTCTCTAACTCGTTTTGTAGTCTCGGAGCTGACTTGAAGGCTCTGCGTAAAGAAAAGGTTCGTATTACAGAGCTGCGTTCAAACCTATCGTCTATTGGTTCTCAAGTTGCCCTTGCCGAAAAAGCTAAAAAAAGTGGAAACGATCTCGAATTCAAACGAGCAATGGGTACCCTGGAGGAAATAGAACTGAAAGACTGTGGGGGACGAGTTGAATTAGCTTTGCAACGAGCAGGTTTATCCGATTTGCCTCAAGGAAAACCGGTGGAACAAGATGCAATTGTTTTGGCTTCAGCCGTAGAGTTTGAAAAGAAAAAGACAGATACATTTGCAGTCGCTAGTGAAAAAGAGATTTCTCCAGAGCAGCCAGTGGATGAAACAACTGCTAGAGCTTCTCTCAAACAACCTCAGCCAATAGAGCGACCCTCCGTCCAAGTAGTCCAACCCGATAATAGTTTACCTGAAGTCTCAGAAGCTAACCCCGAACTATTAGAGCTTCGAGAAACTTACCAAACTGCGGTAAGAGCTTGTGACTTTGCTGAAATTGATAGAGTTGGGAAGCAGGTTTCTAAAAAGGGAGTGAAGAGAGAGTTTTCATCTTTGGCCATGGAGTACAAGCTCTTTAAGAAGTTAATTTCCGTTGGGAGTCAAAAAGTAGGTGAAGTAGAAGAAGTCGCAAAAGTTTGTAAATGGGATGAAGCAGATCAGTTGGTGAAAAATATCGAGCAGTCCTTGAGCCGCTTGTCAAAGACAGAGAGACGCTGCGCTTGGCAGGAGACTAATCTAGACTCAGTTATGGCCTCGGTTGCTGCCCGGAAGTCTTCCACTAGTTTGAGAGAAATGAGGACTAAGGTTAATTCTATTGAAAAAGAATTGGATGGATTCTCTGTGGATAGTCCAATTCCTAGCTCTAAACTAAAAAGCATTTCTGGCTCTCTGGTAACCCTTAGCAGCACTCTTGGAGCTTGCTCTCCTTCATTAAGTCAGAAAATAGTTAATCTAGAGTCAACTACTGATCAGATGCGTGAGGGCTTGTATAAGGTTAAATCTTTTAGCAATGAAGCAGTAATCAACAAGCCTGTAGTGGTTAATAAGCCAACGGTCGTCACCAAGACAGTGGTTAATAATACTGTAGTTAGCGAGCGCCCCTCGGTGGCTTCCCGGGTAGTTTCGAAAAGTTTAGAAAAAAGTGAATCTTCTAGGAAACAAACTGTTCAGAAAACTACAAGGCATAAACCTGCAGTCCAAACTGAAAATGTTCCAAGTGGAAGTCTTTCGAATCGTGCTCGCGAGCTGGTTGAGGATCAGGTTGAAAAAGAAACCGGAGCGGGAGATGATCACCTTAGTGCAGAGGAAGAATTCCTCTAGCGGTTTGCTCTTTAGTAATTTGGACAAAGAAGAAACCATGCCCAAGATTGCTCTTGGACATGGCCGTTCAGCGATTACTTTTTCAAAGAATCTCTGATTTCTGTAAGAAGAACTTCAGTTGCATCTGGCTCTGCCGGTGCTTCCTCTTCAGCTTTTTTCATGCTGTTAATTCCTTTCACAACCATGAATATAGCAAATGCTATAATTGTGAAGTCAATTATATTCTGTACGAAAGCTCCCCATTTGATCACGACGGCTTCAGCTTCTCCTTGAGCTTCTTGAACTACGTAGCCAAGATTAGAAAAATCAGTGCCACCCATCAGCACTCCAATCGGAGGCATGATCACATCTGAGACTAATGACGAAACAACTTTACCGAAGGCTCCACCCACGACTAGGCCCACAGCCATGTCAACTGCGTTACCCTTAACAGCAAAATCCTTGAACTCTTGCATCATTCCCATTCTTCTTTTCTCCTTAAAGATTTTATAAAATCAAAAGTCTTTGTTGTTATTTGACCTCTAATGGACTGATGTGCAAAAGGGCCTTTCAGGCCAGTATTGTGCGAAACTAAACACTTTGTTGCAAGTAGCTATTTTTAAGTTCAGCCCTGCTATATCCGCTTTGATAGTCCTCATAATTAAGTAAAAAACCTGATTTGAGAAGCCGTTGGTTTGAGCATCTTTTGCCCGTAGGGGTGCCATTCGTTGGGGGTTGGGTGAGTTTTTCAAGGCCTGAACAACTTCTTATCCAGTTGTAAACCTCTATTCTAGTCACTGGTTTGCTGTCTGTGACTATATAGGTCGGCTCAGGCTCAGCTAATCTAGCAAGGTAGATCATTGCTCTGGCTGCATCATGGACGTGTACTCTATTGGTAAAAGAGCCCTGATTATCAGGTGATTCGGTTGCCCTCAAAGCTTTTTGGACTAGGCTCCCACGCCCCGGACCATATATTCCACTTAGCCTGGCTGAAACACCCTTACCAGAGTAGTTGGTCAATATTTTTTCAGCTTGAAATAGAATTTCAGATCTAGGGGTTTCCAGTTGTAGTGGAGTTTCCTCGTTAACTTCTTCACCTGCGGACTGACCGTATACCCCGGTACTGGAGCTGTACACTATTCGGGGATTTGGTTGTTTGCTTTGAGCGAAATTTACTGTGTTGCTTAGGCCCTGACAGTAAACTTTTTTATAATCACTTTGTTCTCTAGAGTCAGGCGCTACACAGTAAAATATTAGATCGAAGTCGCTTGACAACTGATTGAAGGAACAGCTGTCAGATACGTCACCGATTAATTGTTTAACTTCTGGAGCCAAATCTTTTTTATGTGATCGGCCTAGGGTGTAAACTACCGCTCCTTCCTCAAGTAGAATTTCACTAATGGTTTTTCCTAGGAATCCGGGTCCAATGACTAGAGATTTTTTCATACTTAGTCCTCCTCCGGCCCAACAGATTTACGAAGCTCTTTGGTCTTACTATTGATCTTTTTATTAGCTAAAATCTTTTCTTTAGCTTTTTTTGAGCGCTTTCTTTTCTGCCTTCTAATCTTTTCTATTTTTTGTTGCTGTTTAGATTTTTCTTTGTTTAAGAGTAAATCCACTTTTTCGCAAAGTTCTTTTCTAGCGTAATAGCGATTTAGGGACTGAGAGCGAGTTTTCTGACACTTAACTTCTATCTGATAGCTAGATTCCTTCAAGTAGACACAGGAGGCCGTTTTGTTTATTTTTTGCCCGCCACTTCCAGAGCCGGTTATAAATTTTTCCGTTATGTTGGCCTCAATCAATCCGAGAGACTCCATAAGTCTCTCTAGAGCTGATTCTTTTTCAGGGCTGACTGGGTATTTTCCCATTGCCGAGTAATCCTATTAATAGAAGTGACCGAAACAATATGCCAAATAGTTCAAAATTCTGCTATTGTTCTGTTTAGATAGGATAGTTTGACCCTAGTTGAATTAGTCCACGATCTGTTTTCTTCTATGGCGAAAAATATGAAATCTATTATTATTGCTGGACTATTTTTGGCAGCGACATTTGGAACAATGACTTTTTTTGGCGACAAATTAACTATAATTAAGACTAAGATTCTGGGTGAGGCAGAAGCCCCTCCTGTTCGTGAGCCGGAAAGTGAAGAGGTGGCAGCTCGTAAAGAATTGGCCTCTGTTTTAAAAGGCGAACTAGTTTTTGATTCGAGAGAGGGTGAGGGGACCTTTGGAATTTTCGCCATAGATATTGCTTCAGGTGATAGAAGGCAAATTTTTAACGATCAGAAAAATAACATGTATCCAGATGTTAGTCCTGATGGAGAGAGCATAGTTTTTGCCCGAGCAAATGACTTGGGACGAGACGCGGATAGTGAGATCTGGCTGGTAAACAGGGATGGCTCTGATCAGAAAAAGCTAGCAGAAGGAACCTATCCAACTTTTTCGAAAGATGGCTCTTTTGTGGTTTATGAAGTGAAACGGTCCAAGGTTATGAAGTTAACTTTGGATGGATCCCAACAACAGCAAATTTTTCCTCCTGCTGGCAGTCCTTTTCAAGGTAAAAAGATTGTTAAACCTCGACTTTCTTTTGACAATAGCAAACTCCTTTTTACTTCAGATGTTGGCGGCCGCTGGACTGCTTGGTCTGTAGACCTTGAGACTCAGCAAGCCACTCAAGTTGGAAAGGGGTGTGAGCCTGTTTTTTTTGAAAATGGAAATTCTGTTGCTTGGGTCACTAAAAAGAATGTCTTGGCCAAGTCAGCTATAGGAAAGAAAGAGCTCGCTTCAGGTGATGTAAGTCTAATTCAGGATGAAGGACCTCCTTTTGGTCATGAGTATTTTCCTACTTTAGTTAAAGGCGACAGATTTTTGCTTTATGCAGCTTGCCCGGCTGGACAGCACAGTCATTTAGAAGCTAACTACCAACTATTTGTTAAGGATTTAGAGTCTGGAGAGACGGTTCGAGTTTCGTTTGATGGTAATACTAATCGTTGGCCAAAATACTTGGCTTCCAAGTAGCTTATTGAAAATAAAGCTAGCGGTCGATTGACTTATTTTTTTGTAGTCTTGCTAGTGTCTTCTTCAGCTTCTTCTTTGACTTCAGCTAGATTGCTCAACCTTTGAGCTTCAAAAGGATCGCTGACACCTTTTCGAAACCATTCTTGAGTTTCCTTAGGTTTGAAGCCTAATTCGTTCCAAGTACCAGCTTCCCAAGGCATATTGAAGACCTGCAGCCACTCATTTGCTTCAGCAGGGTTTTTGATTCCAGCGCCGTTGAATTGAACAGCTTCAGTTTCTGAGCCTTTGAAAGTTTCTAGCCAGTCTTGAGCTTGCTTAGGGGAGATGTTTCCTTTTGAAAAGACTCTTGCTACTTTTGGATCCTCTATATCTTGCTCAAGCCATTGACTGGTTGATTTAGGAGTATGCTCTAGTCGAGACCATTCACGGGCTTGTTTCGGTAGTAGCCCACATTCTTTCCAGTTCCGGGCTGCAAGAGGCTCAAAGCCTTGTGCTATCCATAACTCTCTTTCCAAGTATTCTAAAAAGCCATGCTCTTCCCATTCATTTTCAGGACTTTGTGAGCGGTTCAAAGAGTCAGGGCCAGGGAGTCTTTCAAGTCTTTTCAAAAACTTCACTATTTCCCTGAGCCCTAAACTTTGCTGTTTCTTGGGAAGCAAGTTGTCCATACAGCGAAGAAAGATAGACAAAGATTTGGAGATGTCTCCCTGAAAAGAATGCCCTACAGCTAGCTTGAACCAAGCGTAGGGATGATCGCCTCTTTCCTCCAAGGCTAAGAGCCAAAACTCTCGATCTCCTTCAATCTCCTCAGGTCGCAAGTAGAACTCGGGGAACAGGCCTAGTTCGAAGTATAAAGCGGACATAAATTCGTGGTAAAAACCTTGCTCTAAGCCGTTTTCAGAACGTTTTTGTTTGGCATATTGCTGGAACAGTTCTTCCAATGAGTTATCTTGTTTGAATTTTTGTTGGAGCTCTCTTAGTTCACTGGCGATAGTTTTGTCAGCGACAAAGGATCTTTCAAATTTTTGGTTGGCGATTTTCCAAATTTGAAAGGCTTCAAAAAATTCCCCTTTTTCAAAACTTTCTTTTCCTCTGAAAAATTCAAGTCGAGAAAGTTGATGCTCTACCCAAGGAATTGGGTCTCCATTCTGAGTTACTCGATGGTATAGTTTTCTTGCTTTCTCAATATCGCCATTTTCTTGATAAAGCCCACCGAGTATCGCTAGAGCTTTTTGATTCTTAGGATAGAGCTCGAGCATCTTCTTAAACAATTCAATTGCAGAAGTTTTTTTGCCTTCTGATAAAGTAAGATGAGCTCTGAAAT
>CAZECN010000040.1:0-8647 GCA_964510575.1 uncultured Bdellovibrionales bacterium
TATTTAAACTAAAAGTGTGCTAAAAAATTAAGCTTCTATTATTACTTAATTAGCCCAAGATAAGACTAAGAGCTCAGAAGCCTTAAACATACGCGAGGTTCTAGGCAAAAGTGTCTCCACACCTCGGGATTCTTCTGACGAATTTCGCTATGAGAAAACAACTTGAGGATTTGGAGTCAGAACATGTCATTCTTGACGTATTCCCTGCGTAAATTCTTATTAGGCTAGTTGATTCACTTGGCTGTTGTTTAAGCTAATGAAAAATTGCATAGAACAGCGCATGAAAACTACTCCACTCAGAATAGTTGTCCTGGCATCCGGTCGCGGATCTAACTTTCAGGCTCTTGCAGATTTTGTCAGCCAAAATCCCAAGCAGTTAGAGATTGTCGGTCTAGTCACTGATAAGTCAAAAGCCAAGGCACTTAAGATAGCCGAAGAGATGGGTATTCCTTCAGAACTTATCAAACCCAAAAAATCGGAGAGGTCTAATCAAGAGTTTTTTCAGGAAATAGCCTCTGCAGTTGAAAAGCTTCAACCAGACTTGATAGTTCTCGCAGGTTTTATGAGAATTATCTCTTCAAGTTTTATTAAACAATTTCAGAACAAGATAATTAACATTCATCCATCTTTGCTGCCCTCTTTCAAAGGCCTAGATGCTCAGAAACAGGCTCTGGAAGCTGGGGTTCATTTCGCTGGTTGCACTGTTCATACAGTTGTTGAAGAAGTCGATGCCGGCTCTATTTTAGGGCAGGCAGTTGTTCCAGTCTTGCCCTCAGATACGGTCGAGAGCCTTTCAGATAGAATACTAAAGGAAGAGCATATTCTTCTTCCAAAAGTTGTAGAATCAATCTTGAATAAAGAAATCAAAATTGATAGCCAAGGGAAAGTAAGCTTTGGGAACTGTAGGCTTACTGAAAGCAAATCCACACTTTCAAGCGTTAACTGATTATCAAGAAGGAATGAGGCAATGGGAAAGGTTGTAGATATAAGTCGCTCTAGACGACAAGCAAGGGCTCCTGAAAATACTGCCCATGTCCTATTCTTTGGCCATGCCACTGCATTGATAACTTCTGAGAAAGGTAAAAAGATTTTAATCGATCCTTGGCTACAAGATAACCCTTTGTGCCCCGAGGATATAAAAGACCCAGGGGAGTTGGATGCCATAGTATTAACCCATGGCCACACCGATCATGCTGGCTGTGCTTTGCGTATAGCTGAAGAAACTGGAGCCCAGGTATTTGCAATTTTTGAATTGGCTAACCTTTTAGTAGCTGAAGGTTTATCTGAAAGTCAGATTGAGCCAATGGGAAAAGGTGGCACCGTTGCTCTTAGTGATGCGCATGGAATCAAGATTCATTTGACTGACGCTTTTCATTCAAACTCCTACACAAAAAAGGATGGCTCTGTGCACTATGCGGGAGAAGCTTGTGGAGTTGTCGTTCAACTTGAGAGTGGACGAGCCATTTACCATGCTGGAGATACTGCTTTGTTCAGCGACATGGAACTGATCCAAGAAAAATTTGACCCTGAGGTTGCTCTACTTCCAATTGGAGATAGGTTCACAATGGGACCACTGGATGCTGCTAGGGCTACGAATCTAATAAAGCCTAAAACTGTGATTCCTGTTCACTATGATACATTTGACCTACTTACTGGAACAGCAGAGGTCTTCAGCGAGCATCTTTCCGGTTCTAGTAGTAGCGTAATTCCGCTTTCACCAGGAGAAAGCTATAGTTTTTAGGCTAGTCTGTTTTTAGGCTTTCGTTATACAAAAGAATAGTTACGGAGGAAAAGACACCTTCTCCTCTGCCAACAAAACCCATTTTCTCACCAGTGGTAGCTTTTACATTTACTTGGCTATGTTTACCATTCAGCAGTTCAGCAATATTTCGTTCAATTGCTTCAATATGAGACACAAGCTTTGGTTTTTCCAGACAGACCACACAATCTACGTTTACTAAAGTCCACCCTTCTTTTTGACAGCTAGCCCAAACCTTATTTAAAAGCTCCTTGCTGCAAGCATCTTTATGTTCAGGGTCTGTATCTGGAAACCATCTTCCAATATCACCTTGCCCAGTTGCCCCAAGCACAGAATCAATAACTGCATGAAGAAGGACATCAGCGTCAGAATGCCCATCCAGTCCTTTATCATGTTCAATCTTCAGACCACCTAGGATAAAGTCCCTGCCTTCAACTAAGCGGTGAGAGTCATATCCTTGGCCAACCCTCAGTTTTTGAAAGTCACTTTGCATTACACTAAAAGCCCTCGTCTGAAAGCCTTGCCCTAGAGTTTTCCAGGGGGTTCTGCTTAAGGAAGCCGTAACCTCTAAGATTTCTAGTTATGTGGGTCAAAGCTAATACTTTAGGTACGTAATCTCTGGTTTCTTTGTTTAACTCACCGCTTCTTGCAATGTAGAAAAAATCTCTACTCCCAGTTTTCTTAATCGATCGTCTAACTTTTCCAGGGCCAGCATTATAAGCTGCTAGCGCAAGTGGCCAATCATCAAATTGATCATAAAGATCCATAAGATGTTCAGCCGCAGCTGTCGTCGACTTCAATGGGTGCAGTCTTTCATCTTTTAATAAACCAACTTTCAGACCATAGGCTCGAGCTGTTGCTGGCATAAACTGCCAAAGTCCAACGGCGCCTGCACCGCTTCTTGCTCCAGAGTCAAATCCACTCTCGGCAAAAGCAACATTCACCAAGTCGAGGGGCAAGCCTCGTGACTCGAACTCTGGCCTGATAAAGTTGGCGTAGAGCTGAAGCCTTTCCAAACCATTTTCTACAAACTTCCTGTCTTTTTTGGTAAAATGACTTACTTGCCGAAGGACTTCCGGGATTTTTGGCACTTCTAAGGTAGGTGGTTGCGGTTGGTAGGTGGGGACGCTCCTGCTTGTAGAGAAAAACTCCTCCAAGGCTTGGCTGCCATCGGAGCTCAACTTACCCTCTGGCCTAGGGGTGTCTATTCTTATGCAAGCTGAGAAACCAAGCAGAATGAGCAAAAGAATCAGCTGAGTTAGTTTAGTTAAGTGCCTGATATTAATAACATTATCTCCCTGCGAATTGAATCCAGCTCTTAGTGCAACACTTTATCTTTAATTTTGAATAATAGTGCAAATGGGACAATTAAAAGAAAGGCTTTTAATTAAGGATAAATTGTTGCAGTAATACTTAGTTTTACTGGATTTATACACAGCGTGCGAATATGGGTAGAGAAGAGTTTCAACTTTTAAAGGAAGGTGTGGTCAAGCGGAAGGTGAAAAGACGCCTGGGCTTGTTCATTGATGGCCTTGGATTAGACCGAGCTACACGTAGACTCGATCGCAAAGTGGATCTCTCTCGACTAGTAGCTGGATTGACCAGCGGCATGCAGCCCGAAGTAGCAAGATACTACACTCTCATTCCTAACGAAGATGACGCGAGACAGTTTGCTTTCCTCGACGCAGTAGAAAGAGCTGGACTAGAAGTCGTTGTAAAAAGACTTCCCCCTAAAGGTGTAAAACGACAAGTATCAATGGATGTTCATATAGCAGCTGACTTAATAGCTTTTGGCTATGGTCATTTTGAAATTTCTGCCTCGGAAGAAGCTGAAAAACAAGTTGCCAATGGGCCTGTTGCTACGGGTGAGAAAAAACCTAAACTTCCAATAAAACGCATGGCTAATATAGTTTGCCCAAGCCGAGAGGTGGCCTACGGTATTTTTATGTGCAATCAGTTTGGAGTTGAAACTTCTCTATCTGACTTTGGCCAATACGGTACATCTAAAGGCGGCTGGAAAGGAGTAGAAAGATGGGTAGATCTCTCCACATCGGAAACTATCTGGCGAGATTAAGCCGTTGCGATAGCCTCTTCTTCTTTAACCTGAGGCCCATGACGCACCATTCGGTAAACTCTCAAGGCTTCTTCATAGAACAATACTCTTAGAGTCAGAATGTAGGTTGCTCCTCCAACTAGAATGGTTGAGATCAGCAATAACAAATCAGAAATTCTTCCCAACATGAATTCTCGGTAAGACCAAGTCACTGCTGCCATTACAGCTACAGAGATGAACGTGATGCTGTAGTTCTTAATGTAGCGCCATGCCCCAATGCCTGTAGCAATATTTACAAATTTTCCAGAGACCAAAACAGTGAGTGGATATGCTGTTAGCCAAGTGTAATAGAGCCCTTTTTCTCCAAACCAGCTAAGCCCAAAATAAAAACTAAGCCCGAGGATAGTGAAGTTTATTGCTGAAATATAAAATAGTAGGTTCGCTCTTCCCATAGCTAGCAAAAGCCTAGATACCTGATCTACACAAGATATTAGACTCCAGATACCACACATAACCTGAAACATTGGAACAATTGGCCGCCATTTCTCCCCAATCAAAATTGGTATCATTTCAGGAGAGACTATCGCCATGCCAATCAATCCAGGCACAATGATTAAGGACATACCTCTACTAACGTCCAGGTATGCTTTAAGAAGTACCTCACTGTCCTGCTTGAGCTTGCTGTAATAGCTAAGAAGAATACTGCTGACGAAAGCATTCATCTTACTTAGCGGCAACTCAGCTAGCATATAAGCCATGGTATAAAAGCCTAAGAAATTTGCACCGAGCATTTTACCGACCAGAAGATCGTCGATTTTTGTTCCTCCAGCCCAAAAAATAAGGCCGCCAGCTGTGTAGGCACCGAACTTTAAAGCCTCTTTGATTAGAGATTTTTCAAATAGAAATCCGTATTTCACAGGACTAGCTACGTTCAACCAGACAGCGGAGAGAAAGTCACCAATAAGCTGACCAATCATTAGGGCCCAGTAGCCATAACCTTTAAGGGCAAGAATCACCGTAACGACCTGTCTAAGGAAACCAATAGACAAGTTCATCAAAGCTATCGGCTTGAAATTAAGATCTCTCTTTAACTTAGCTTCAGGAACAGCCGACGCTCCCTTAAAGATAAAGGAGAGTGCCATAACCAAAAATACATCTTTAACCCGTTCATCTTCCAAAAACCCAGCTACTTCCCCGGCTGCAGTCAGACAGAACAAAGAAACCAAGCTCGATAGAATAAAGATTAGAGTAAAAGCTGTTCTTTCTACTCTCTGGTTCACCTCCTCTCTTTGAACGAGCCAAAGTTCTAGCCGAAGAGTAACCAGAATAAGGAGGTAAGGATGAAAAGAACCCGCTAAGGCCATTACACCATAATCTTCTGGCAATAAAATACGAGCCAGATAGATGGTGAAGATCCACGAGCAGGCCTGCCAAATTACGGAAGAGGAGGCAAACCAGAGCAAGGCTTTTCTAGCCTTCTGATCAGCCTCTTGCTTTTGAAGATTATCGGCCATTTAGGGACTTAGCCAAGCAAGCAGTCTAAAAGTCTGCTGCAACAGCGTCTTCGTAAATGACGCGACTAGCTTCATCTAACATTTCTGAGAGAGCAAGTCTTTGCTGTCCCCTAGAAACCTCTCTATTACCAATTGTTCCCAAAGTTCCAACACCAATTCCACTCTGAGTAAAACTCGAGCTAGAGGTTACAACCACGTCACTTGTTCCAGCGAAAGTTTCACGAACAACGTAATCATCAACTCTCCACAAAATTTGTCCATTGCGTCGCTTCAGCTCACTGTCAATGACGAGAATCAAATCCTCCTCAAGTGAAATATCGGTGGCTCCAGTTACATCTCTAACTTCTGTGTAAACTCTCTTAATCACAGTTTCTAGCACTGCATCCGCATCAGAGTTGGATTCTAAGACATCCACGACTCCAAAGCGTTCAAATCGCGAGCGAAGCTTTTCAGTAAACTCGATTCCTAAGCCGCTTTCAGAGGTGTTATTTTTAACCACTGGAATGGCAACCGACTTCACATCGTCTGGAAGAATAGAGCCACTTCCACGAAATTTGTAGCCACAGCCTCCTAAGGCCAATAGCGCGAGAAGTGAGACAATAAGAAATAGTGGATTTAAAGACTTGGTTTTCATCGAAATATTAAATAAGGGGAAAATCTATGGGACATATATAGGCATCTCACTATGAATTCCAGTGTTCTTACGTAACATTTAGATGCCTATACCTGTTCTGCGAAGCAGGACAGCATTATTTATATACCCGTGCCAAGAAGAGCTTACAAGCGAAGCTTGACAAGAAAAGAAGATAAACCCTTCAAATCAAGCTAATTCTTTCTTGCATGGCAATGCTTCGCATTAAAGCCTCTTTTTTGAGATGCCTATATCTGTCTTTTGGATGTGCTACGCACATCTTATACCCTTAAGGCCTGTCATTTATTTCTGGGATTCTAAAAGGGTACGGGTATATCTACAATTTCTGAAGACTGTTGCCCTTGAACGGCCTAGGGTATACCTATTTCCCCAGAGCGAGCAATTTTTCTAGCATAGAATTTGTATACAATGAAATACGACCCGGCTAAAATAGAGCCAAAATGGCAGAATTATTGGGAAAGTAAAAAGACTTTCTCAGTTCAAGAGGACCCCAACAAGCCAAAGTATTACGCTTTGGACATGTTCCCCTATCCATCCGGTGCCGGCCTTCACGTTGGCCATCCTGAGGGCTACACAGCCACTGATATAATTTGTCGCCATAAGCGAATGAAGGGCTTCAATGTACTTCATCCTATGGGTTGGGATGCCTTTGGTCTGCCGGCTGAACAGTATGCTTTAGAAACTGGCACTCACCCAGCAGTAACCACAAGAAAGAATATTGATAACTTTCGCAGACAGATCAAGCAACTCGGGTTTTCTTATGATTGGGACCGGGAGGTCGCAACTTGTGATGCGGACTACTACAAGTGGACCCAGTGGATTTTTTCTAAACTTTACGAAAAAGGCCTAGCCTATATGGCTGAGGTGCCGGTGAATTGGTGCCCTGCTCTGGGAACCGTTTTAGCCAATGAAGAAGTAATCGACGGCAAGAGTGAGCGTGGCGGCCATGACGTTATCCGTAAACCAATGCTTCAATGGATTTTGAAGATAACGGACTATGCTGACAGCTTATTAGACGGGCTTGACGATCTTGACTGGCCTGAGGGCGTAAAAAACCAACAACGTCACTGGATTGGAAAAAGCCAAGGGGCCACGGTTTATTTTCAAATTGCGGACAGTGATCAACTTCAGTTTGAAATCTACACCACCCGACCGGATACTTTGTTTGGTGCCACCTACTGTGTAATTGCCCCAGAACACCCTTTGCTTGAGAAAATTGTTTCCGACGATTGCAAAGAAAAAGTGGTTAAATATGCCACTGAAGCTAAAAACAAACTGGATCGCGTTCGACAAGAAGACGCCAACAAGAAGACAGGTGAGTTCACAGGGGCTTATGCTCTTAACCCTGTTAACGGCGAAGAGCTTCCCATTTTCGTAGCCGACTACGTATTAATGACATACGGAAGCGGGGCCATTATGGCAGTGCCCGGTCATGACCAGAGGGACTGGGAGTTCGCCAAAAAATTTGAACTACCCATAGTTGAAGTGGTTTCCGGTGGAAAGATCACTAAGGAAGCATGGACTGGTGACGGAAAGCTAATCAACTCCGGAATGCTCGATGGGCTTGAGGTTGATGCAGCTAAGAAAAAGATCATCTCTTGGCTAGAAGAGAAAGAACTGGGCCGAAGTACTACCAACTACAAACTTAGAGATTGGCTTTTTAGTCGCCAGAGATATTGGGGTGAGCCTTTCCCTATTGTTCACACCGAAAAAGGACCTCAACTTCTTCCAGAAAATGAATTGCCAGTGGTGCTTCCTGAAATCGAAAGGTATCAACCCACGGAAGACGGAGAGCCACCTTTAGCTCGTGCCGAGGATTGGCTTGAGTATGACAAGGGCGTAACCAGGGAAACCAATACCATGCCCCAATGGGCTGGCTCCTGTTGGTACTACTTGCGATACATAGACCCTAAAAACTCTGAGCAAGCTTGGGATAAAGCCAAAGAAGAATACTGGATGCCAGTAGACCTTTATATAGGAGGTGCTGAACACGCCGTTCTTCACCTTCTTTATTCACGCTTTTGGCACCACGTTCTTCATGACCTCGGTTTAGTTTCGACCAGAGAGCCTTTTCAGAGGTTAGTGAACCAAGGAATGATACTTGGTGAAGACAACGTAAAGATGTCTAAATCTCGTGGTAACGTAATTAATCCCGACGATATTATTTCTGAATTTGGAGCTGACACTCTTAGAGTTTATGAGATGTTCATGGGTCCTCTAGAACAAGTAAAACCCTGGAACACCAGGAGCGTGGGAGGAATGCATAGATTTCTATCCCGCGCCTGGAGAGCGTTGGTAGCCGATGACGGTAGCCTCAAATTAAGTGAAGAGAACTCCTCAGAGAAGCTTGAGAAAGCAATTCACAAAACTGTGATGAAGGTCGGAGATGATATTGATAATCTCAAATTCCACACTGCTATTGCCAGCTTAATGACTTTTGTTAATGACGCCATTGAAGAGAATTCAATGTCTCGCTCGGTAGCTGAAAAATTTGTTCTGATTCTTTCTCCCTTTGCCCCTCACCTTACTGAAGAACTTTGGGAAAAGCTTGGAAATAGCGAAACTCTAGCCTACCAGCCTTGGCCAGAATACGATCCTAAATTGGTAGTGGATGACACGATCACTATTGCAATTCAGGTGAATGGTAAAAAGCGAGACACAATAGACGT
>CAZECN010000040.1:8747-12360 GCA_964510575.1 uncultured Bdellovibrionales bacterium
GCTGTTTGAAAAAGCGTGACAACAATCACCAGAAAAACAAAGAGGCAGGCATGAGCAAAAATAGCACTTGCCGTTGAAACATTAACTCTTTCACCGTCTTTCTTCAGAGGGATCACCGCTCTAGGGTGAAGCATTTGATGAAGTTCCCTTAAACCTTGCTTAAAAAGCATCATCGCGCGGATACATTTAAGCCCACCTGAAGTTGATCCAGCGCAGCCACCGACAACCATTAGGTTGAGTAAAATAAACTGAGCAAAGGGTGACCAAAGTAGATAGTCATAGGTGGCGAATCCGGTAGAACTGATTAAACTGACAACTTGAAAGGCGGCTAACCGTAAAGCCTCCCATGCTGAAATTGCTAAGTCACTCCAAATAGAAATAGCTACTAAGCAAATTGAGACTAAAATTAAGCTAAGATAAAAGCGTAGCTCCGAGTCTTTAAAGACTTCCCCATCCCCCCTAACAAAAAGCCTAAAATGCAGAACGAAATTGATTCCACCAATTAGCATAAAGAAAGTTGCTGCAACTTCAATCCAAGGGTTGTTAAATCCAGCAATACTTTCGGCTTTGGTAGAAAATCCCCCAGTAGACATTGTAGTGAGGGCATGGTTCCAAGCATCAAAAGCACTCATCCCTAGGGCGAAATAAGTAACACCGGCAACCACGGTAAACAGTAAGTAAAGAATCCATAGCGCTCTGGCTGTTTCGCTTATTCTGGCAGAGATCTTATCTGTCTTAGGGCCTGGTGCTTCGGCTCGATAAAGATCCATTCCTCCAACCCCTACCAAAGGAAGAATGGCGATAGATAGAACAATAACTCCCATTCCACCCAGAAATTGAATCAAGGAGCGCCAGAGTAAAATAGGCTGAGGTAGGCCCTCAATATCAGCAGCGACAGTGGCTCCAGTGGTTGTAAATCCTGATGCAGATTCAAAAATAGCGTCTGGAATTGTTGAGTAGGCGCCAGAAAAATAAAATGGCAGCGCACCAACCAAAGTAAAGGAAGTCCAGACCAGAGCTACTAAGAGAATAGCCCCGCGAGAGCTAAGCTTCCCTGGGGCTTTTCTAAAACAGGTAAACATCAGGATACCCAGAAGGAAGGTCGAGAGAGCCGAATAGGCGAATACTCCTGCGCTAGGGTCTTCGAGATAGACCCCAGTTAGCCAGGGAACTAGCAAAGTCGAAGAAAGGATAAGAAACAACAAGCCAAGAGCTTTAGTGATCACTGGAAAATTCATCCGAAAAGGATAGTCCTCCTTGAATAATTTGGCCAACCTGAATTAATTCCCGACTATTTAGCTATTGAATAGGCTATAGACAGCTGGATACTTAATTACCTTTCTCGCAGAACTCAAAAATGGGAGTTTTGGAATCCCTGTAGCAAAATCAACCATCTTTTAAGAATGCCCAGTCGCCTTACAGTCTCCAATTACTCCAAAGAAAAGGTCCTTCACTCGGAAGTTCTGATTGAGGATCATGGTCAAAGTTCCCTCAGTGGCAAATCGATAGTTCAGATATCTGACCTTCACTACGGTCCTTCCACTAATGATCAGGATATTCAGTTAATAGTTAGGCTGACTCAAAATCTATCCCCAGACATGATTGTGATGACTGGTGACTACGTGCAAAAAAGTCGGATCGGTATTCGGCATCGTATTGCTACTGCCTATGGCCCTGAAGTAGTAAATTGGAAAGATTTTAGACGTCAGGTCAGATCTTATGCCCAGGCTTTGGGCAATCTAATTGCTCCTCTTGAAGCTCCACTCGGGGTTCATGCTGTATTTGGCAACCATGACCACCATGAGGGTTTGGGTAGTATTAAGAAATATTTGGGTAGCAAGGTAAACTGGATAAATAATGTTTCCTTTGAGCCTACCTCTGGTCTTACTTTGTCAGGCATTGACGACTTAAACGTCGGGAAACCTGACCTAGCTTCGGCAGTAAAACAAATGGAGCCCTTCAGCTCTGATAATTTCAGGCTTTTACTTTGCCATAATCCAGATATCGTATTGGCGGATGAAAAGGATTTGCTAAAGAACTACGACCTGGTCTTATGCGGGCACACTCATGGTGGTCAGTTAAGGCTTCCCTTTCTTCCACCACTTGTAACCAGAACAACTCAGAAAGAATATGTAGCCGGACTTGGCTATTTTAAGCATTCCACAGGCGAAGAAACCCCTCTCTACGTCAATCAGGGTGGAGGATTCGGTGCAATAAGATTAAGAACGTTTTGTCCTAGAGAGATTACGATACTAAAATTCAGCTAATCTTTAGCTCTTAGCAGCTTCCAACTCTGCAGCAATAGCGCGAACCATTCCCTCAACCAACTGTTTGTGGTTTTCAGCAAAGGGACCTTCCGGTACTTTTAGTTCACTTCGCCAGTCGGCTTCAATTTGCTCAAAGATTTCAGTGATCACTTGCCCTTCAGCTATTCGAGCACCGACATCTTTGTAAAGAGCGCCACTTTCCTCACGCACTGATACCAAATGTTTTGCAGCTAAGTCTCCTCGGAGCGTTCCAGCGTGTGGAAGACCTAGACCTCTAATTTCAAGAGACATTAGTTTATCAAGGCTATCGATAAAATCACTATAGCTACTTCCGAAAGAACAACTGCGCACATCACGCCCGTGATAACCACCTACCGCTTCTCCAGCTTGCAGGACTGAATCAGGAATTACCAAATAACCGGTGGTGTCCTCTGTATGACCTGGAAGAAGAATAGCTTTAACTTGAACCTCCTCTCCTAGATCAATAGAATCTCCATCGCCAATAATCTTATCGACTTGAAAATAATTTACCCAGTCTTTTTTTGTGGTTGAGATTTTAATTGAAGCATCGTCGGCTAAGCTCTTGTTCCAGGCCCAGCATTCTTCAAGAAAGGATTTGTTAGAAAGCATTTCTGCTGTTTTTGCCGAGCAGACCAGTTTGCATGACTCGCTACTTTTTCGAATAGAAGGTATTCCACCCATATGATCAAAGTGAGCATGAGTAAGTAGAATATAATCAAGACCTCCACCATCTTCATAGACAGAGCTGAGCTGTTTATTCAAAGCATCCTCGCCAGCAGCAACTCCGGTATCAATGATCGCAATCTCTTCGCCACACACAACAAAGTGCGAGGAGAAGACAGTCGTCACCTGCACTACGTTTTCACTGATTGAGCCTTGTGATTTTACCCACATATTCTGCTTAGCCGATTAGTTCGAAACCCTAGCCGAGACTTTAGAGGCAGGAAGCGAATGTGGCAAGCTAAAGCCTATGGCTCTGGGCTAGCTGAAGGCTAATAAGGGATATTTAAGTTCATACGAGCCCATAGCAGTTTATGATCACTTCCCCGGTAAAGCTTTCCTTCAAAACCCAGATCATAACTACCATCTCCCTCCCTGAACAAAGGAGCTGCACGAGGGCTGACAATGATCTCATCTATTAGATAGTAGCGGCCCTTATACCGATAGCTTCCCTGCCCTATTTGCCCTGGCCAACCTTCCATCTCTGCAGCAAAAAGCCTGGTCAATTTTGGAACAGTCTCTGATAGCTTCGGACATAGGGCCTCCAGCTTTTCGTCAATACTACACTGACCTTTTGAAAACTCAGACAAAGAGCGCGATCCCTC
>CAZECN010000040.1:12460-22152 GCA_964510575.1 uncultured Bdellovibrionales bacterium
AGTAAGCCAAATGGACCTCGACTATAATAACCTAAGCGAGAAAAGAGCAGGTCTCTGGGCAGTGGGCGTTTGGCAAAATTAAACTTCTCAATCACTTTAAGTCCATCTTGCTCTGCCACCAGAAATCCGTTTCGAATTCTACTGTCCAGCGTTTCGCCAGTGAAAGATTGAAACTGTCTGCCAGTAAACTCTTCTACGCTTTGCTCCAGCTTTCTGAGGTTTCGAGCAGCCTCTGTAGTTGATGGCCCGTAAACCTCCTGAACGGCCACTATGCCGCAATTGGCCTGACTTATCCTTCTAGCTAGGTGATCAAGTTTTCTTCTCTCCAAATTTTTACTTCTTTTTGATCTTTTGGATTTGCTCTTCTTCTTTACACCCAGATTGTCTGCATTGAGAGAACAAAACACTAAGGATTCGTTTTCAGTGGCGAATGCAGGCTGATAAAAAATAAACCCTGCTACAGTTAGGAAAAATAAGGCTTTCAACGGCTTCAATGTTCTAAAGGCGCTTTTTAAAATCAGATTCACTCCAGCGGTTTCCAGAACCTCGGCGAGTATTCGATCCTCTGGCAGAAGGCTTTTTAGGTTGTAAAAGTTCTTCCACGGTAAAACCCGATGCCTGAGCTCTTTTAATTCTTGAAATTGCATAGACACCAATCAAGGCAGCATCGACTATATCCTGAGACACTTGTTCAAATGCCACTCCTTCTAACTCTGAAAGCTTCGATCCCATTAGACTTGAAACAACTTTTCTAGCTGAGTCCTTAACAAAGTCTCTGTTTTTTTGTGCTCCCCGAAGGCCAAGAAGTTCAGATTGAATAGATCTGGGATTAATTCTTCCTGGAACTCTTAGGCCGCTACTTCTTGCTATTGTTTCGAAAATCCCCCTGACTTGTTCCACTTTTGTGGCGCTATCTGGGTTCTTTACTAGTGGAGCTGGTCCTTCAGAAATTAAGTAGTCACCTGAGTTCAATAATTGCTCGGAAAACATAACTTCAACTTCTTGTTGGAATTCTTTCAAGCGACTAGCTAAAGGAATACTTGGAGGACCAGCTTTAATGCAGCCGGTAGCCAGCAGTCGTTCGCTCTGTAAGTCGAAAACCACCCAACCACTTGATGTGAGGCTTGGATCAACTGCAATTAGTTTGCTCTTTTGTTCGCTGCCATTCTTCAAAAATTCACCGCTAAAAAGACTATCTGAGTAATCTACATGTTCTTCGAAACAAAACCCCAATTTACGAACAAGTTATCCACAGGGTTGGCAGAACCATGAATTTCTCAATAATTTTAAAGCTTTAACCTGTGGGTATTCAGTAATTTTATAAAAGTTATTCACAGGGAAAAGTCTAATTCAATTATACCTGTAGACCAGTTCTTCCGCGACCGATATTATCAGTAGTGGGGTTCTGCTGGCCCGGAGCCGGCAAATTAGAACCTATAAGTACTTGAACGGGAGCCGCCTCTGATGGTTGACGTCAGGCCTCCATCCGACTTTGTTGGGTCCGAGTGGACTTCGGATGCCGTTAAATGGAAAGAATTTAGTTTCTTGTCCTGTGGTGCCCACCTGATTATCAGGGTTCAAGTTTTACGCTCCTTAGCGGGACCCCTATTTCCAACTACATAGGCTAGTTATCCCCAGACCAGCCTTGCATTCCTTTCGATTCTGGTGTTTGAAGTGCTCCGGTTGGAGACAAAAGCGGTGCCCAAGAGCGGCTCCCTTATTTGGTATTTTGCTTGTCACAAGAGCCTATTTTTCAATATTCTCCGGCCAGATTTAGTTTAGATTTCTATTTTACCCGGGAGAGACTTCTGTGAGCTTAAGCCTCGAAAAATCCTTAGAACTTTATGAGCAGATGTATCTGATGAGAAGGTTCGAGGAATCTGCTGCCCAGTCTTATACAGAGCGAAAGATTGGCGGCTTCCTCCATCTTTACATCGGCCAAGAAGCAGTTGCTACAGGTGTAATAGCTGCCACTGAAGAAAAAGATTACGTCGTTACCTCTTACCGAGATCATGCACATTATCTGGCTAAAGGTGGCACAGCTCGGGAAGGCATGGCTGAGCTGTTTGGAAAAGAAGGTGGATGTTCCGGCGGTCGCGGTGGCTCGATGCATTTCTTCGATGCCGAAAAACGCTTCATGGGTGGCTGGGGTATTGTAGGTGCCCATGTTCCACTTGCTGCTGGAATTGGTTTTGCTGCCAAGTATAAGAATGATGGAACGGTAGCTGTCTGCTTTCTTGGAGAGGGCGCTGTTAGTATTGGACCTTTTCACGAAGGAATGTGCTTAGCAGCTCTCTGGAAACTTCCAGTAGTCTTCGTTGTAGAAAACAACAGATACGCAATGGGAACACCTATTCATAGAACTATGAGCACTGAGGATGTTTCAACTAGAGCCCTAGCCTATCCAATGGCCAGAGCTACTGTTGATGGTTGTGACCTTGATGAGTCCTATGAGCAGGCAAGAATCGCTGTAAAAAGAGCACGAGAGCAATCACTGCCTACGCTCCTAGAATATAAAACTTATAGGTACCGAGGGCATTCCATGGCTGACCCAGCCAAGTACCGGACCAAGGACGAGTTGGAAGAATGGAAAAGAAGAGATCCTTTAAACCTTTTGAAAAACAAGTTAACGGCGAAAGGTGTTGAAGAGTCTGTATTCAAACAAATTGAAGATAAGGTTGAAGCTGAGGTAGTTGATTGCAAGGAATTTGCAGAACAATCTCCTGAGCCTGCCCCAGAAACATTAGCGGATTACGTTTATATCTAATGAGTATGCGACAATTAAGTATCCGAGAGGCTTTGAACGAAGCTTTAGCCGAAGAGATGGAACGCGATGAAAACGTGTTCCTTATGGGTGAGGAAGTAGGACACTATGATGGGGCTTATAAAGTCTCGAGAGGCCTGCTTGATAAATTCGGCGAACAAAGAGTAGTAGACACGCCAATTGCTGAAAACGGATTTGCTGGTGTTGGAATTGGAGCTGCAATGGTTGGTCTAAGACCAATTATTGAGTTTATGACTTTCAATTTCTCGCTAATTGGAATTGACCAAGTTATCAACACTGCAGCGAAGCTTCGCTACATGTCCGCCGGGCAATTTAAACTGCCGATGGTTTTTAGAGGACCAGGCGGGTCAGTTATGCAGCTAGGGGCACAGCACTCTCAGTGTTTTGAAAGTTTCTATGCTCATTGCCCAGGCTTGTTAGTGGTTTTGCCTTCTAACTCTTATGACGCAAAAGGCTTATTAAAAAGTGCGATAAGGGATGACAACCCTGTTGTCTTTATCGAATCTGAAGCCATGTATGGCGTCAGAGGAGATGTTCCTGAGGAAACTTATACCATTGAGCTAGGAAAGGCTGATATCAAGCGTGAAGGCGCAGATATTACTATCGCTTGCTGGTCGAAGGCTGTTCCTTGGTGCCTAGAAGCTGCAGAAGGTTTGGCTGAGCTTGGGGTTAACGCTGAAGTTGTAGACTTGATGACAATTCGGCCTCTGGACGAAGAAACTCTTCATCAATCCGTGAAGAAGACCAATAGGCTTTTAGTTGTTCAAGAAAGTTGGCCTCTGGCTAGTGTTGGACACTGGCTTGCAGCTACTGTTAGCGAAAGTCTATTCGATTTTCTGGATGCTCCAGTTAAAGTTATTTCTGGTCAAGACTATCCTTACCCCTATGCTAAAAATCTGGAAGCTTTAATGAGGCCAGACGCAAGGAAGATAGTTGAAGTTGCCAGAAGCATGCTCTAGCTTGAGGCAGCAATGATTCTTCCTTGGAAAGGAAAAACTCCAAAAATTGGTAAGAACGTTTTCATCGCTCCCAATGCTACAGTCATTGGTGAGGTGGAGCTTGAGGACGACGTCACTATTCTCTTCGGAGCGGTGGTTAGAGGAGACATCCTACCGATACGCATAGGCAAGAGAAGTAACGTTCAAGACGGCTGCGTGCTTCATACCAGCAGAAAACAAAATCCCTTAATAATTGGAGAAGACGTTACCATTGGTCACGGCGCCGTTTTGCACAGTGCCACTATTAAGGATCGTTGCTTAATAGGAATGGGAGCAACTGTAATTGATAATTGCTTGATTGAGTCCGACAGCATCGTTGGAGCCGGAAGCTTAGTCACCAAGGGCAAAGAGTTTCCAAAAGGCTCGATGATTATTGGCTCCCCTGCCAAAAAGGTTAGAGAAACCTCCCAAGAGGAAAAGTCCTTCTTGATTCAGACTGCTAAAAACTATGTTCAGGTTGGTGCGGACTATAAAGAAATTATTGCCGAACAGTAAGCATACCGAAGCCTCTTCTCTAGCAAGTTGGCAATATTGTTAAATTTATTTGTTAAAAAACTTCAAGCAAACCTCTAGATTAAGCCTCTCCACTACTCTAGTCTTTTAGGGTGACGTAGTAACAGTTTGGAGCAGTAGATGTATAGCGGTAAGCAGTCTTTATCTGGCAGCCATTTCTCAAGAGGCCCTTTTTCAAATGGTTCGGCCACACTTCAATTTATCTTTTCAAGCGGAGCAGGAGTCCTTTTCGTTCTTTTACTAGCTGACCTCTCTAGTTATCTTCGAGCATCCAGCGCCACTCATCAGGCACTGGTGGCAACAATGCGTTGCATAACACCGACCGATGCTGATTGTCTCTCAGGAGAAGCTCTTCCCGGAGTAAACCCTGCAGCAAATCTGGAGGCTGATTGGTTTGGTTTTGCCAATACTCCTGAAACAGCTGTGGCAACTCTGCAAGAAGTAACCTACTCGCCCATAGTCGAAGAGTTTAGATGGGAGAATACCTTCAACATATTTTCAGTCCCTGACAATTCAGTAACAGCCAGCTTTCAAACAGTTGAGATTCCAGTGCGTCGTTACGTGGCTCGACTCAATTCATGGTTTGACACCTGGGCTCCAGTAAATCGTATTTGGGAAGTACGGGAACTTTTAGCGAATGGTGAAGTTGTAGTTCTTAGCACTTTAAAAGACCGTCAACTGGGACCAATGATGTACTTGCCGCATGGAATTGAGCATGGCTCCCACTTTATTGGCGCTGACGGCACTGGCAACCCTGCTGTGGATGCATTTACTAGTGAAAGTTGGTGCCTAGCCGGTATTCACAGTTCAAGTTTAGAAGACTTCAATGGAAATAACATTCCAGACCAAATAGACACTGAGTTATTGCAGGTAAACCCAGTTAGACCGTTGTTTGTTGCTTCCTATTGCCAACTTGAACACGATGACTTCAGTTGGGCTCGGCAAGCTAACTGCGGCTGGGAGGGACGAGACCCCATAGACCCCAGTTATGGAACTTTAGATAATCAGTTTTATAACTCCCCTTCTCAGCCGCTTGCCACAACAGCTAGTTCCAACGGCCTTCAGCAGCGCGGCGAGCGTCCAATCGCCGTTACAGACTCGGCTCAGTATTTAGTGGTAGAGGTGGCAGGTTGCTCTGAAGGACTAGAGCAGCAACTAAACTCTAGGCTCAACTCTCTGGATAGCTTAGTTGAGAATTTCCAAACTAGGCCCTCAGGAGAGGATTTTACCTCACCTTGGCGACAGTCTTTAGCGAGTTCAGGATTGCTAGCTGCTGGAAGTGAAACATTCAAACCACAAGGCGCTATTATCTCAAACTTTGCTGGTAGCAACTCGGGGCTTTTAGCTTCGAGTCCTTGGACTTATCTAAGCTTACAATCTGGCTCAGGAAGCTTGAGAAGCGACAGGGAGCTATGCAGTCCGTGGCGAGAGATTACTCCAGGGCTTGAGTCAGACCCCTTATTTGCTGACATTTTTGATGAGAACTATCAAAGTAATTTAAAGTCAGGCCAAAGTTTTCTCGAGTCAGCGGATCCCGTTGTCTTGGCTGAGTCAGATCTTTCTTGCGCTGTCCCTTCTGAAGAAGAAGCTCTATTTAGTTGTAGCGATACAGCTGGCTGCAGTGAAAACAGACTTCGAGAGAAATGCCATCAAGAACTAGTTGAGCAAAATCAAACGGATCCTTCTGCTTCACTACAGGCAAGAAATTCTTCCTCTGTTACGGGTTTAAGTGAGAACTTCTGGCACAACTTCGGAGACGAAATAATTCCAGCTAGCTCTAACAATACCTCAATTCCAGAAGATCCTAGTCAAATTAGTTTCACTATTGAAAACCAAGGAGAGCCCAGGTTATCAACTTCAGCACTGGGCTGCGAATCACTTCAGCCAGAAACACAATTAACCGTCCAACTACCAGGAGAAGCTGGCTCTGCCTGCTCAAGAGAGTTACTCGCTAGCAACCCTCCCAGACTAGAGACCTGGAGAAGTGAAATATCTGTCCAATTTCCTGAGTATCAGACTGAACTTGATGAAGGCGCTTTAAACCCGAGAATTGTAAAAGCAGAGCGCAAGCTAGCGATAACAGACAATCGTGACCTACCGCCAGGTTTAGAGGGAACTTGGTTTGGTATTAGCGAGCAGAACGCGCAGAGTGTTCGCTGCGGAAGCACAGGACAGTGTTCAGACAATACAGTTAGCGAGGTAGAGGCTCTTGCTCAAAGCATAGCCGAGCAGTATGGCGAAAAATATGAAGGCTGTAAGATAGTGAATCCAGGAAGAGAACTAGGGCCTTTTGTCCTAGTAGAAAACCCCAGTCAATTTGACCCCTGCATTTCTCACTCTGTTAGTTGTGTTTATCCAGAGAATCTAGCCAGCTCTAGGGCTCAGTTTATAGCAACCTCACGTGGCCAGCCAGAGAGCTGTAGCGGAGCTAATCCCGAATTTCGAGGATGCTACTCGGTAGCAATAAACAACAGTCCTCAGCTGTTGGACCCTGACCTATTCGATACAGACCCGTTCCATACGAACCCTTTGAATTCATCCGAGCTTGTGAATTTTTCAAAAGCCGCTGCAGTTGGGTTTAGCCAATTACAGCGAATAGAGAAGAATTCACATTTGAGCAATGCTGATTGCGGAACCACTCCTGGCTGCACCTTCATTGAACTGGAGATTGACCAAGATGAAGTAGTCAGAGGCAGGTTGGTCTATAATATGTCTCTTGGCCCAGTGTTAGGCACAGTGATCGGTGAGGATATAATTAAGATCACTCAGCAGAAACGAGAAAACTTTGGCTTAGCAAAGGCAGGGCTACGGTAGCCGGGCCTACCAATAACCTAAGCCAAATCTCGATTTCTGAGAACCAAACCGCCAACTAAAGCCAAAAGCAAAAGTGATAGCGTGGCTGGCTCAGGATTAGTTACAGTCGAGAGTTCGGCTACCCCGCCTAATCCCTCTGAACTAGTACCAAGAAACACCGGAGAGCTTAAACCATCAATTGAGAGTCCTGATTCAAAGGCGTAACTTCCTCTACATAGCCAAACACTTGCACAGATGTTGCTGTTAGATTGCTCGGAAAATAAAGCCTCTCTGGCTAAAGCCAATCCTGAAGATTCAGACGAGAAATAGGCGCTATGGTTAGCAGTAGGGATGAAATTGGAATAGCTACCTAGCTCTTCGTGCCCTCGCTCGTAGAATCCACCAGTCTGCTCCTCTAGGAAAACTTCAAAACCTCCGCTCTCGTGAGCAAAGAAGTGTTGTTGATTGGCGGAGCCTGGGGTGAAAAGCTCAGGATTAAAAAAAGCTCCCGGGTTCTGGTTCAAAGTAGCGAAGTCAAAGCCCACTTCAGGTGAAAGATTACCGGCGAAATCCTCTATGCTGTTAGCATTTTCCGGAATTGGAACCTGAGCGCCATTCCGGTCTCTATAAAAGTCATCATAATCAAATGCAGATAAGGAGAACTGAATGGAGTTACCAGTGAAGCTTTCAATGGCATCGCTCACCCCTTTAGAGGAGGAACAATCAACCCCTGGTCCGATAAGGAAGATACAATCAGAGATTTGGCTAGGAGATGCGTTGGCTGCGATGTCGCCGTGTAAGAGAATTTGCCCTTTTGAGCTATTATATTCGAGTAGAACTCTATCTTGTTCCCCGAATGTTCTATTCTCAGTAAAGACGGTGAAGAAAGCTCCAAGGTAAGAAGAGAAGGCACCAACAGACTGCTCGATTGTCGCTTCAGAAAGATCGAACTCATAGTAGTAACTGACAGCAGATGCCGGCGAGACAGAAACTACAGTTAGGATTTGAAATCCAACTATAAACTCAAAAAACTTTCCAATGCTGAACTTTCTACGGCTTAACTTTTCAACGATCATCTTACTCACTCCATTAAAGATAGGCCTGAAGATTACCGCGAAAGATAGAATTGTTAAAGTCCGGATAGTAGAAGAGCACAGAAACTTGTTAATTAAGAGAAGAAACAAAAAAGGACTGATAACTTCATTTGGTTTATCCAGCGTAAGAAGATCCAGCGGAAAGAAACCCCTCTAAGGAAATACTGCTAAAGAAACACCGCTAAGATAACTAGACCGCTCCAGCAGGTCTAATGTATTCTTTGAAATTGCTATAGAAATCCGAAAGAATTTCATCGGATTTTTCTATATCCCCTGCTTCAAAAGACTCTGCACTAGTTGCGATCTCAACAATTCCACCATCAGTGCGACCTTCCAGCATTCTGTTCTTGATGATTTTAACTAAGGCATAGGCTTCCTGGTGAAACTCTTCGGTTCCGCTAAAAAACCAGTAGTTATAGTGAGTCTGTTTGGTTTTAAACTTAGCAGTGATCGTCGAAACGCGATGATCATTCGCAGGGTCAATAACTCTAGAGCCAGTGTTTTGAATTACCCAACCGTTTGAAGGCAGACAGGTTTTTGGGGAGTGTTTTGCGGCCTGATGGTCTCCGCTTTGATTCTCCCAGTAGCCAATATAGATAAAAACCTCGGCCCCATCAGAGCGTCGGTAGTTCCTTCTGATATGCTGATCTAGCCTAAGAATATTTTGTTCTCTTAGACCAAGGCCCTCGAGGTCTTCGCCTTGCCAGTCGCCTTTGTTAAGTGGAAGGTCGATACTATATTCCAGGGCCGTTGAATTAACGACTTGGTTGTCCAAGTGATAGGACGCAGCAAATAGGCCTAAGGAAAAGACTAATCCGATTATTGAGCCTAGAAAGGAAAAAAGCTTCATATCTATTTCACCGTTGTATACACACCTTGCCATCTTCACCTATCACGGAATCTTAGCGACATCTATTACCTTCTGCTAAGCCTGTTCCGTAGTTCTAAGACCCATTTAAACATTGCATTTCAAGCGATTCCGTCATTATCAGTCGCTTTATAGGCTTCACTAGGGACAATCATTAAGTTTTGAGAGCTATTTCGAAGCAAAAGCAGGGCTCTGAGGAAGTTTAATATCTAATCATATTAGTAGTTTAAGAGTATATGCCTAAAATATTGTCAGGGAACGCATAAAGCTAGGACATGCCCTGAAGAGTTTGGCTACTATGTGGAGAATTTGGGCATAAGGAAGTATAAAGGTCTGGAGTTTCGGTAGGAAATTAGTCGTATGTCGTTTATTTGTTGGAGTGAAGAGATGTCAAATTTTTCGCAAGTCAGAGGTATTACTAGAGGTAACTACTACTGGTCGAAGTCAAAGTTAGTTGCTTTGGCTGTTGGAGTCTTTTGTGCTTCTTACGTGAGTAAGAACGCCCAAGCTATGCCTTTTGAGGTCGAGCTAATTGAATCCCAAGTCGTTTGTGAAGAGTGCTCACCAATAGCTCTAGAAAATGTAAATGGTGAGCTGGTTACTTATGTTGTCCCGGATTCCAACCCTGGAACTATTCAAGC
>CAZECN010000041.1:0-20503 GCA_964510575.1 uncultured Bdellovibrionales bacterium
GCTGCACTTCAGCCCCGGTTCCAGAGGCTATTGCCATGGGAACAAATCCCAGTGCAGCTACCAGAGCTGTCATTAGTACAGGTCGAAGTCTGGACAACGCTCCTTCCATAACAGCATTCTCGGCACTAGCACCTTCATCTTTAAGCTGATTAATACGGGAGACCATCACCAAACCATTTAGGACTGCAATTCCGGAGAGAGCAATAAAGCCAACAGCTGCTGAGATTGAAAATGGAATTCCTCGTAACCAAAGAGCAAAAATACCCCCTGTTAAAGCCAAGGGAACACCAGTAAAGACCACAAGTGCTTCACGCACAGAACCTAAAGCGGTAAAAAGAAGAAGCAATATAAGTAAAAAACATATTGGCACCACCACGGAAAGGCGCTTTTTTGCCTCTACAAGGTTTTCAAACTGCCCTCCCCAGGCAAGCCATGAACCCGGAGGCAATTTCACCTCTGCCTCTACTTTCTGCTGAGCCTCCTCTACGAAACCTCCAAGATCACGTCCCCTGATGTTCGCCTGTACAACTATTCGACGTTTCCCGTTTTCCCTACTAATCTGATTAGGGCCTTCCTTGATCCTAAGTGTGGCAATTGATTTGAGGGGTATATAGGATGGTGCGGTGCTGACCTCTAAATACTCTGTCTTGAAAACTTCAGCCTCACCAGAGTCAGTTCTTTTATGCCCTCCCCCTAAAATAGGAATTGGTAATGCTTCTAGAGAATCTATGTCTTTTCTAACAGAATCCGCTAGCCGCACCACCAAACTGAAACGACGATCTCCCTGAAAGATAAAGCCGGCACTCTGCCCTCCTATTGCCGCTGAGATCTCTTGATGAACATCTAGAGCGTCAATTCCAAGACGAGAGATCTGCTCTCTGTCAATATCAATATCAAGAGTTGGAAGACCGGTTACCTGCTCAACCTTTACATCAGCTGCTCCTGGGATATCCTTTAGAATTCTTGAAATTGAGTTAGCCACTGGAAGAATTTTTTCAAACTCCTCCCCAAACACTTTTACTGCAACATCTCCCCTCACCCCTGAAATAAGCTCGTTAAACCGCATCTGAATTGGTTGGGTAAACTCATAATTATTCCCTGGAAGTTTCATAACTTCTTCCTGGATCTCTTCGACTAACTCTAGCTTTGTCTTGGAAGGGTTAGGCCAACTTTCTCTTGGTTTTAGTATCACAAAGGTATCTGACACATTGGGAGGCATTGGATCAGAGGCAACTTCAGCCGTTCCGGTTTTAGAAAATACTACTTTGATTTCTGAAAACTTTTGTAAGGCCTCTTCAACCTCAAACTGCATTTTCTGAGATTGCGAAAGAGAAGTACTTGGTATTCTCATCGCATGCATCGCAATATCTCCCTCGTCCAATGCAGGTACAAACACCTGCCCTAGATTAAAGAAAACAAAAATCGACACTAGAAATGGTAGAATCGCAATTGAGATAACCAACTTCGGATACTTCACTGCCCAGTTAAGCCCGCGCTGGTATCTACGCTTTAAAAAAAGTATCAAAAAATTCTCTCTATCTCTGATATTTCCAGTCAGAAAAATAGCGGCCATTGCCGGTGTGAAGAGCACATATATGAGAAAGGCTGAGGCTAGGGCGAAAATAACGGTTATCGCCATTGGCTGAAACATTTTCCCTTCGACGCCAGTTAGAAATAAAATAGGAATATAAACTGTAATAATTATTGCCTGACCGAATACAGAAGGTTGTATCATCTCCTTCGTTGCAACCAGGATTTCCTGAAGCCTCTCCTTTAAGTTAAGGACTCTTCCGACTGCTTCCTGTTTCTTGGAAATTCTACTCACGCAGTTTTCCATTATTATCACTGCCCCATCAACGATTAGTCCAAAATCAATCGCTCCAAGGCTCATTAAGTTGCCGCTTATTTTGGTTTGAACCATCCCAGTGACTGTCATCAACATCGAGAGAGGTATAGCCAGGGCCGTGATCAGGGCAGCGCGAAAATTTCCGAGAAAAACAAACAAAACTACGATTACCAAAACGGCGGCTTCAAACAGATTTTTGCTAACAGTAGATATCGTTGCATCCACTAGCTTCGTTCTATTTAAAACGGGGTTAGCAATAATTCCAGGAGGTAGCGCTCTGTTTATTTCTTCCAGTTTTTCGTGAACTGCAGCGGCAACAGTTCTACTATTCTCCCCGATTAGCATCAGTGCTGTGCCTACAACAGCTTCTTCCCCTCCAGTACTAGCTGAGCCGGTGCGAAGTTCCTTCCCTATATGAACCTTGCCAATTTGTTTGATACGAATTGGGATGCCTTTTCGCTCTCCTATAACTACCGAAGAAATATCTTCTATAGTTGCTAAGCGACTCTCCCCCCGGACTACATAGTACTCTCCCCTATTCTCAATATAGCCAGCGCCAGTGCTAATATTGTTTCTCTCAAGGGCCTCTATTAGGTTATTAAAACTCAATCCAAATGCTAGAAGCTTCTGTGGGTCAGGCTCAACCGTGAATTGTTTAAGATACCCCCCGATTGAATCTACCCCGGCAACACCTTTGACCATTGCTAGTTGAGGCCTGATTATCCAATCTTGCACCTCTCTTAAGTAGGCTGCCAACTCCACCTCGGAACTTAGTAGGTTTCCTTCCGAGGTAAGATATTTACCGCCTGGCTGCCAACCTGGTTTGCCCGGGTCCACCTCTTTTTTTGTATCGGAGTATTCAACTACCCACATGTACACTTCGCCCAGACCGGTGGAGATTGGTCCCAAACCGGGCTCGGCTTCCCGTGGAAGAATTTCTTTCGCCTGAAGTAGGCGTTCTCCAACCTGTTGCCTGGCAAAATATATGTCTGTTTCGTCACTGAATACTGCTGTTACCTGAGAAAAGCCGTTTCTTGAAATTGAACGCGTATAATCTAAGCCCGGAATACCCGCTAGAGCTGTCTCAACTGGAAATGTAATTCGCTTCTCAATATCAGTTGGTGCAAACGCAGGATAAACTGTGTTTATTTGCACTTGATTATTAGTAATGTCAGGTACGGCATCTATTGGGAGCTGAGTGAACGAGTATAAACCAAGAATCGCCAACATCGAGGTAACAAGCACCACGAAGAATCGATGCTTTATTGAAAACTGTACAATTGGGTTAAGCATGGAGTTTCTCTCTATAGTCTAGTGCGCGTGCTCTGCCTCGGACTTCCCAATCTCTGCCTTTATGAGAAAGGTATTGCCTGAAGCGTACTTTTCACCAGCATTTACTCCTTGCAATATTTCAACCATTTCCTTATTACGTTTACCGGTGATAATCCGTCTCTCTTCGAACTTCTCCCCACTCCAAACAAAGATTACTTCATTTCCATCTAGTCTTTGTATGGCACTTGCATCCACAGCCACCTTTGCACTTATTGATTCTACTACCACCAGAGCACTAGCAAATGCTCCGGGATGAAGCTGGTTTTGCTCGTTAGCAAGAACAGCTCTGATAAACTTGGACTGCGTGTGTTCATCAACAACTCGGGAAACAAAAGAAATGTTGGAGCGAATAGGGGTTTCAATGGATTTCACGTTTACAAAAACGGGCAATCCCTCTTTGACGCTAGAAAAATCCTCAGAGAATACATAAAACTCCCCCCAAACCGTGCTCAGGTCCGCTATTACAAAAATATCTTCCGACACAGAAGCATATTCACCCTCTGTTGAATGACGTTTTATAACAACTCCATTAATTGGAGAGCGCACTTGGTAAGGATTTAGGGATTTATTACTTTCAATTACAGCCAGCACATCTCCCTTTTTAACTTCTTCACCCAGGTGCTTTGTTGCTTTACGAATAACTCCTGGAAAGCGGGGAATGATATGAGCAACATTAGGTTCATAGGAGACAATCTTTCCAGATAGCTCAACTCCTAGGGATAGTTCAGCGGAACTTGCTGTTTTTATGGAAATCCCTGATTCCCTAATTAACTCAGAGGTCCACTCCACTGGTGAGCTTTCCTCATGCCCATGCCCATCATCGTCTTGCCCGTGGTCGTCATGATCCTCATGGTCGTAATGACCCTCGTGGTCTTTGTGCTCGTCATTATGGCCATGATGTGAAGCGTGCTCATCGCCCTCCTTGTGATCATGATGATCGTGCTCTTGCGCTAAGACTACCCCTTGAGAAAGCCCGTAAATCAAAGCAGTGGACAATGTCCAGTAAGTAAAACTTTTCACTAATTTCATAATTCTTCCCCTAAAAGTAAAACTAGTTCACTTCGAGCCTCAAAAGTGCGCACCCAGAGCTCCAATAGCTCTTCATTGGCGGAGTCTAGTTCCTTGAAGGCTTGCCAAAGTTGAAGCACAGAACCTTGTCCAGCATTGAACTGATTTTCTGCTGCAGAAAGTGCTTCCCGAAATAAAGGTAAAACATTTTGTTCATAACTTTCGGCCTGTCTGGTTGAAATAACAGCTCGCCTACGAACGCCTTCTAGCTGTGATGTAAAGACATCCCCTTGTAGATACTGCCTTCTTAATCTCAACCCCCTCTCCCTTGTTTTACTTCGAGCTATTTCGTCTTCGTTACCGTTAAAGAAGGGAAGTTCAACTGAGACCCCAACTCCAAGAAAATTTTCCTGATCGTCCGTATGTTCGTAAAGTATCTTAGGAGTAAAGCCTGGAATAGAATCTTGCTTCGCAAGCAAACCTTGCTTCTGAGCGATTTGCTCCAATAATTCAAGCCTACTGGCGATGCCAAGTGGGTTTTGTTTACTAGTTTTTTCAGCCTCCTCAAGAGAAGGTAGAGGTAAGTTCTTTGGGCGCTTAAGGTCTACATTTCGAACATCAAAGGCGGTAAGTCTACTCAGCTCAGCTTCAGCCTGGGCCACATCAGCCTCTAGTCCAAGAGAGACTGTTTTTAGTCTCGCAGCCGCAGCTTGAAAAAGCTTAACTTCACTTTTCCCCAAAACCCCCTTTTGTCTGGCCCTTTGTACGAGCCTTTTCTTCTCCTTAGCCACCTCTTGCATTGAAGAGATGAACTTTTTCCTCTCTTTACTTGCCCAGAGCCGGACATATTGGAGGAAAAAAGTTTGGCTAAATTCTAAAAGACTAGCTTTTTGTTTCTGCGTAGCTGCCTTTTCAGATAAATCTCTTAAGGCCTCCCTATCCCCGAAGTCACTCAAACGCAGGGGTTGAGATAAAGAAATGGTATACTCGCTTCCCCCTCTCTCATCAGGGTATGATTTTGGGAAAAGAACTTCAGCTTCGAACTCAGGGTTTTGCATCAACGAATTTTCCCTGGCCTGACCCAAGGTCTCGGCTAAATCAGCCTGTAATGATGCCACTACTGGACTATTTGCAAAGGCATGGGCCCTGAGTTGTTCGAAACTAATCTCTCTGGTGTAGGGAGATTGCTCAGCAGCTAATTGAGTGGGCAAGGCTACAGAAAAAAAGAATGTAACTAAGCTAAGGCAATGTTTAATGAAGATACGGTTAAACATATTGGTTTCTTTGATAAATGTTGAAAATTTTATTGCTAAACCCCAAGGCCAATCACAGAGACGGCCAACAGATTGGTCTATTAAAAGAATAGGAAGGGGTGATCAGACGATCAGTCTAACGGAGGCAAGTAACACTAAGTATGATTTACTATTTCCAGGGGGAGCATTGGCCCAACCAATACTTCTAAGAAAGGCAAAACTAATACCTTCAAATATAGGCACCGGGGCAACACGAAAGGGTTTTTCAAACTCAAATGATGATAAGGAAGCGAAAAAAGAACCTGTTTGATCCTTATCTATCTCGTGATCCGTGTCATGGTGTTCCTCCTCTGGCTCACTATCTGAAACCAAAGCAGTCTTGGTAGTCGTGGAAGTTTCTAGTACATGCTTGGCCACAAAGTGATGGTCGTCATGTGTTTCGCAAGAAACTATTTCGTGCTCACCACAATCGCTTAAGGCAAAGACTAGCTGAGCAGGTAGGATAGCACTAAGGCTAAGGAGGAGTGCGATACACCTCTTAAATCCCTTATTGTCAGCAAAATTTATCATCTTTCCAAGTCTAGTGTTTTATCGCGCCCCTACCCTATCACAGTCGGCCCCTAGTATAAAGATGCTCAAATTGAGCTCAAAGTCTCATCAAAACTGGTTCAGGAGAAAAACCCCCTCCAGCCCCAGCTTCTTCAACATAGCTCCGGGCAAAAGTAGAATAAGACTCCGTCTTAAGCCGCCTCCTCCCCTTCCATCTTAGAGGTAAGCTCAAGCTTCAAACCAAGGGCTTCGATAATCGAAGAGATACTTGAAAAAGTGGGATTCCCTTCATTTGAAAGCATTCGGTAGAGAGCCTCCCGGGTAAGGTTAGTTTCTTCAGCTAATTTAGCCATTCCTCCCCTTGCCTTTGCTACATCTCGAAGAGCAACAAGAAAAACTTCCGGCCCCTCTTCAAGGCAATCTGAGAGATAATTAAATTCTTGCTCTCGCGTAAGAAGTTGCTCAGAAATAAAGTCCTCTAAATAACGATTCATAGTGACTCCTAAGCAGCCTCAAGCTCATCATCTGAAACAAAGTCTATCACCACTCTTTTGTTAAGTGCCTTTGCAATCTTCCTTAGCATTGCAAGTGAGTGTCCTTCATAGTCAGCATCCTCAAGCCTGGAAATTGCTGACGGCTGAGTTCCTATTAGGTTGGCTAACGCTTTCTGAGTCAGGCCAGCTTCCTCTCTAAGTTGAAAAATTTTTCTCGCAACCTCATCATTAAACTCAATTTCTTCCAGTAGAGCTTCGGCCTCTGCGTCCCCTTTGACGTAGCGGTTTTTTAGAATTTTAACCGCGTCGGTTGTACCTTTCTTTTTCTTCTTTTCACTCATTAGACTAATCCTCTTGGTAACTATGCCCCTCAGGGTCAGATTCAAATCTGTTTTTTCTCTCCAGAGCCAGGTCTATTTCTTTTGGAGGGACAATCCTCTCTTTGGTTAGACCGTGAGAAATAACTACTGCTTTATTTCCGTAAAAAAAATAAAGCATTCTGTAGTTAACTCCACTTAGCCCAACCCTTAGCTCGTAAATGCCATCTCTTAATAAATCCGCTTCAGGCCTTCTAAGCTCATGACCCAACTCCCCTAGCCTTTCGATTCTTTTAAGACATTTCAGCCGAGCCTTTTTGGTCTGGCCATCTAGCCACTCAAGAAGCGGAGCCTCTCCATTTTCCTGAAATAAGATGACTTCTGTCTTAGGCATTATGATTCATTGTAGCATATCATAGCTTCACAAATTTGTGAATTATGTATTTTAAGCAAGTTTAAACTATTAGAAATACTATATTATATCTGTTCTATCTTTTCTCTACTAGACCATCTTCGCTGGTTTTTAGAAGATAAAGTAACGTATGGCCCATATGAATTACCAACGTCTTAAATATTCCAGTGCACTAAAAGTTCAGCAAATTTGGTCGATCAATTGTTCAGTTTTGAGACCCGTTAGAGTGATTCCAGGCCAATCGATCTCATTGCCTGTTGAATAAATATTCCTTGTTTTATCTAAGTCTTCACTAGAGTTTAAACCGTCCAATTTCGATTTCCTCAACCCAAGCTCTGAAAGTCCTACTAAGACTATGTTCTTGGATTGTTGAAGAACCAGTTTATTCACTTTCCTATAAGTCTCCTCTTCTGAGTCAGTTAGATCATCAACAGCATAAAGAAATGGACGGCGACCTTGATTGAGATGAGTTTCCAAACGTCCCCAGTCTCCATAAGGAACCTGGATACCGTTACTGCGGTTGGCATAACAATGATAGGAAATACGCGGCTTTGATTTTATAAATTCATCAGCACCTAAGGATCCAATACATCCATGTGGGTGGTAAACAGTCCCGTACGAAGCCAGATTAAGAGAATTTTCAACGTACTTCTCAAAAAAACGCCTCTCCGGTTTAGAAAGACTTTTTTGTATCAAAGCTTCCCTGACATACCCATCAAATCTGTAGTCAAAACAACGCTCATAGTTGAGCGTCACAAACTGCAAGTTACGAAGGAAATTTGAATTTTTAAAAGCTTCAAGTGATTCCTCTAACTCTGAAATTAGAAGTGAGGATAAATAATTAGAAAATTTTTCAACCCAGCCTAGCTTCTTACTCTCAACAATATTAGCAATGTATTCCTCTTGCTCTTTTTTACAGAGGATCATTGCAATCAAGCTCATAATCACATGGTAATGCTCTTCGGGGGCAGCGTAGGCCAGTTCATCTATTGTGGTTTTTTCTGTGGCATCACTGTTTAAAATATCTTTCCAGTACTGAAGACTTTTCTCTGGATAAGATACGCGGCATTTGGAGAATTCTATTTCAGCAAGCAGTTGATTCTTTAGATCTCCCCATAGAGGAAAACCATAATCCACCGACGCTCCTGCTCCTAGGATAAATACCGTTTTATCTTTAAGAAGAGTCTCTAGGTTTGGGATCTTTGAATTCATTCAGACTCAAATTTATCAGATATCCCTATCACACTTGCTATTTACACAGTGTTTTTCTGGGTACCATTGCTCCATCTTATTACTCAACCAAGAGAAACCCAGAGGAACGACTGTTTTCTGAAAGTAATCCCTACCCTCTTCGACAGTTTCACATTTCGATAAGCATTCTTTAAGAAATTTCAACTGGAAGTAACTTAGAAAATAGTTTCTCCCCGACTCATCACGGGCATGGATTGATTTGCATTGAAGCAGAGTAAACTTAACATTAGAGTTAATTGGTAGGCTTATTTTACTCCACTTACTTTCATCCAAGGAGATGTCCATCATCGAACAATGATCTAAGACGCTGTGGTAGCTAACAATAGGGCTAGCGCCAGGACTGGTAACCCCGATGTATTTTAGACCTGCTGGCCTTCTTCCGACATTAGTAACCTGAACTACTAGCTCTCTTCCACCTTTAGATTTCTCAACAACACCTACTTTGAGCTTTAGTTTAGATCTATCTCGAAAAAACACCGCATAACTTAGAGCAAGGCCAATGAGAGAAATGACCAGTCCTGCTACTATCTCCATACTGCTCCCCTCTCTACAAAAATCCTATCTCTAAAGCCCCTTCAACCGCTCATTAAAAAGAGCTGTTAACTCCTCTTCACTGTCGGCCGTATCCCCTTCATAGAACTGAATGTTCTGAAGAACGTATCGAAGAGCGCACCTAACCACAGTGTTCGTTGTATGGCGCTCGCTTTTAGAAGTTCTAAGTGCCTGAACCTGAGCAGTAAGAGAATCAAGTTCACTTTTAAGCTCATCATTCATTCCAATTCCAATTCGCCTTGGATAAAGGTCTGCCTTTTTCGGAGCCAAGCTCTCCCCTTCCCTCGCCTGCGGCCTAGCTTCAGGCCTATGGGCTTGAGAAGAAAAACCCTCGGGCCTAGATGCTGTTGGAGCTACTCGCCTACTTGCAATCTTTTGCTCTGGTCTGGGCTCAGGGTCAGAAAACCCGGCACTAAGTGGAGTTGAGAGCGGAGCCGAAGCTTCTGCCTTCCTAGCACTTCTTCCAATATTAAGTGGATGGTCCTCTGCCCGGTCAAGGCCAATGGTTTTAGCCAGCTCTTCTTCAGTAACTCTGGTTGATTTACTCATTTGCAGCCACCGGTTCGTTCTCTGTTACCTCAAAGCGCTCGGACACTCTGGCTAGAAATTCCTCGGCCAAGGCGTTAAAGTCCTGCGTGCCTCGCTGGGATTTTTCTGCCAGCCCCTCTTCATGCTGAAAAACAGTTTCTCTTTTTCCTGGGGCGCTTTTTCCTTTAGTTGAAACTCGGATGCGAGTATCAAAGACTTCCTGCGGAAAAGACTTTCTAATTAAACTGTCAATGTCTCGGCAAATGTTCTCACTTCTTGCAAAGTGAGTAACAAGAATTCCCAGACAATAAAGGCTCTCTTGAAGTGCTTGAACACTTTTGATTGAGTCCAGCAGCTGCATCAGTCCGTTCATTGGACTCACCTCAGCAGAGACTGGAATTAGGTAGCACACGCTACTTGCTAAGCTGTTCACCACGGAGAGCCCGATGCTTGGGCTGTTATCAAAAAAGATAAAGTCGTAGCCAAAGACTTCGGGTGAAGCTTTTAAACTCTCAAGCAAAAAATACTCTCGCCTCACCTGCTCTACTAGTCTTAGGTCTAGCCCTGCTAAGTCATCCGCTGCTGGAAGAATATCAAAGTTCTCAGTCGTGGTTTGTCTAATTAAAGAATCCAGGGAGCGCTTTTCAACTATTGCTTTACAAAGCGTTAGGTCGTTTTCAGCCGGGTTTTCCTTGCCAATAAGACATTTGGTTAAGTCTTGCTGAGAGTCCAAGTCCACTGCTAGCACCTTGTAGCCCCTCTGGGCTAGAGCAGCACTAAGGTTAATGGTGGTTGAGGTTTTTAGCACCCCACCCTTTTGGTTAATGATTGAAACTGTAATAGGTGGCTTCATCCTTGGCTCCTTTTATATTTTTGGTCGAGAATGAACTGGTCCAAGTCCTCTTGTTCAAAACGCCAGCTACTTCCAGCCGTAACTCTGTACCCTACCAGGTCTCCTGACTTGGCTAACTTATATAAGGTGTTCTTATGAACGCCTAAGTAATCAGCTGCCTGGTCAGCACTCATGTATTCTTTAAGTTTTTGCTCCTTTGCAGTGTTTGACATAGGAAAAATCGGCCTTAAAAATGTGGTTGTTCTCTGGTGTGTTAGATTGTTAACAGATATGAAAGATTGGCACTAGAAGTTTTTTCACACTAATTGAGTCGTATACGAGGCCCAAATTAAACCAATAGTCCATTGGTTGATTAATCCAATAAACCAATAAGCAACTAAACCAATCACCCAGCAAACCGATAGTCTACTAAACCAATAAACCAACAAACCAATAGTCTAATAATCTACTAAACCAATAAACCATTAACCCAGTAATCCAGCAATTAAATTCCAGAAGTTGAAGCCTATCCGAAATCTGGAAACTGGAAGCAAACTAAAATCAATTCTTAAGCTCGCTAAGGTGGCTAGATTTTAACTTTTTTAAAAATGAAGGGCGCACTAAAGAAAAACACCTAAAGTCGAAATTAAGCGCTCCTAGACTAAGGCTAAATTAAACCACTAGTCTATTAATCCAATAGACCAATAATCTATTAACCCAGTAATCTATCAAACCAATAGACTACTAAGCCACTAAACCAGTGGCTTACTAACTTACTAATTCACTAAACCAGTGAACTATTAACCCAGTGATTCATGCGGAAATTTTTTATTGTTAGCCCCATTTTTCTGTGTACAGGTGCTTTAAGCTTGTTAAAGCGAAGAAGTTTCTAATTAACCAGAAAACTAAGAAGGAGAGGCTATCGAAGAAGCACTCAAAGGCTAAAAACAAAAAAAGCGGCCAAAGCCGCTAATTTTGATTGCTAAATTTTCCCTGGCTTCGAAAAGCCAGGAGGGACACGAGTTTCTCAGGTTCGTGACATTCAGACCCTACGCACTCTGAAAGTACTCCCTCCAAACTCTCCAGTCAAGGGCCATTAATTTAGCTTAGTACTATTTTTATGCCCAAAAACTGAGGTAATAAGGCTTTTTCGTGCTTAAAACTGTATGGAGGAAAATATTTCTGGTGGCTACAGCTGCGTCACCACTGCTCAAGTTGGAAACCTTTTAACTGCTAGGGAAGGCAGGGGACTGCCAACTTCAGCTCTTAGATGTTACCTGGCACTCTTAGTAGTAACCGCAACAAGAGAGGCTTCAAAAAGAGCTGCAAAGGCTGAAGGACTAAAGCCAAAAGAAGAAAATCGCTATTCAGTGGAGGAGCTGCTTTCCTTGATGCCGGACCTAACCGAGCGAACTGTAAGGAGCGGGCTTAGAACCCTAAAAAATCAGGGTTTAGCGAGCATTTCAAAAAAAGAAATTACTCTAAACTCTTTTCCAACTGAAGAGGCCAAGGCCTGGATGGAAGCTGCTCAGGTAAAACAAAGAGTAATCCCAGCTCCAAGGCGAATGCTTCGTTTCTTAGCTAAAAGCTCAAAGCGCTCACTAATTCTAACCTCCTTGGCTTACATGACTAGGGGTCTTTATAAATATAAAAGAATAATTAAGAACGCGGGGACTGCAAAAGTTAGCTGGATAGCTGAAAGTTTTAAGCTAAGCGCGACTTCAGTAAAGTCTGCTAGGAGGGAGCTAATAACTCTTGGCTTTATTTCAAAGGATAAAAACTCACATCAGCTAAAACTAAACAGAACGGGAGCTTATTTTCAGGTGAATTTGGCTTGGGCTTGTCCACAAGCTCAGACCGAAAGTAGGGAAGGGAAGAAAGAGGCTGAACTTCAGTTTGCCCCCCTCACTGCTAAAAACTGCACCCAATCTGCCCCCCCTTATAGAAAACAAGTAACTCCCTACGGGAGTACTAAAACCAAAAAACCTTCTTCTGGTTTTTGCAAAGCAAAAGTTACTTTTAGAAGTATTCAACAGGAGGATATTCAAAAAATATCCCTCCTGCTGATGCTCTACAGATCAGCCGTTGAGCAAAAAGTATTTCACCACAACGAGAGAAACCTTCTAAGCTTCTTTGCCACAGCCGTAAAAGCAAAGCGTAGCTGGACAAACCCAATACGAATGTTTGCTTGGACTGTTAGGAATGATTTCAAATACATCAACGATTCGGACGAGAAACAGGCTGAAAAAACCCTAAAAAGCTACCGAAAGCGTAATCCTGAAGCTTTTAACTTTCTTGAGCCTGAGCCACAAGAAAGCCAAATTCAGCACAAAGCTGAATTTCAGGAGCTACTTAAAAACCTTGTTGAAAATAGCTCAATAGTGGCTTAAACATGAATTTATTATCTCGCAAGATTCCCCAATGCCTTAAAATACTTTGAAAAAACAATTAAAACATAAGAATTGTCATTTTTTCTTAAAAATCTTTACCAATTCATCAATTTTCTCTCTAGCTTCGGACTCCTTTTTACTAAGAACGGCGTCCCTTACGCAGTTAGAAATATGAGCATCTAAAATATTCGCTTCAACGGCTTTAATTGCCGAACGAACAGCTTGAAGTTGAGTTATAATATCAGGGCAATATTTCCTTTCTTCAATCATCTTGACTACGCCGGTTATTTGACCAGAAGCTCTATTTAGTCTTGCAATTTGCTTGGTGTGGTCAGGGTGTTCGCTATGACATTTGTTTTTCATGCCTATAAAATCCTCGGGGCTAAGAAGGCGAAAAAGCCTCCTGTTAGATAAATTAGAATGGAAAAGATATAGATTGCATTACTCGCGACTTTCGACGTTGAACACGCCCTTGCTAAGTCCTCGTCTATTGGGCAAGAGAGATTTTTGGAGTAAAGCCTGAGTGCTCCCGAAAACAAGAGCATCAAGCCTGCAAAAATGAATATCGCTACCTTATGTTTTGATAGCCAGATAAGCTGAGGAACATTTGATACTAACCCCGCCATCACGCTTCCTGCCCCAATAGCGACAAGGAGAGCCGGAAGGGCACAACAAATTAAGGTGCTAGCAGAGGTAAAAAGCGTTAGAAAATCAACTAATCTACTCTTTTTCATTTTTTTCCCTCTGAACTGAAACAACCGATATACCATTGTCAACTATGGCTTTTTGAACTTCATCATCAGTTAGGTTTTGCCCGTCTTTGAGCCATATAGAGACAACGCCCTTTTCAAGGCTTACATCTATTTTTTCAACAGCTTCCTTTTTACCAAAAGACTTCTTTAGCCCTTGAGCACAAAAATCACATACCATTCCATTCACTTTTACCTCCAAATCCGGATGGCTATCTGCGTTGGCAAAGCTAGTAAAAGTAATCAGTAAGATTAGAATTAGTCCTAGTTTTTTCATCAATATTTCTCCTTAAAAATTAGTGTCGATAGATAAAATTAAAAATAAAGTCCTTCTCGGAATCTAGTCCGATTTCAAATAGAAACTGGTTTTTGAATAACCTTATGACTGGAGCAATCCTAAACTCTTTATCCTCTTCGGGGTGATGCTCGGCTTGGAGCATTAACCAAGTATGAATTGAACCAAAGTTAGCCAGATAAGGGGCAATTCCAACTCTTCCCTTTTGATGAAATGAGCCGTTATCAAACGCTCCGGCATGTTGAATGGAAGCACTATAAGAAGTGAAATATCTCCGTGTTTCCCAATCACCTGCAAAGCTTAGAGCCTTGTTAAATTCAGTGGAATCGTCAGTTGCTACCCCTAGTTCAATCATTGAGTAGAGATTAGCCTGTGAATTAGACGTGTTTCGTCTCAACAAAAGGTTGTTTAGCTGTAAGTTAAAATCTCTTCTTTCGCTATTTCTGTAATCCTCGGCAACAGCCCCTAATGAATAGTTAACCGTGGGGGAGTAGTGGAGATGAAGTCTGCTAGTCTCCCAATTATTCCTACTCATCAGAGTCCAGCCGTCAGGGTATGAAACCGGCCTCGCTTCGGCGGAAGAGACAAAAATAAAAAGTAGGAAGATTATATACCCCATAGGGGTATTGTAGCATACCCCAAGGGGGTATGCAAGCCCTTAGCTTATTACCAGCCAAAAGAGTTCTTTAGACACTGCAACCACCCACGAATCAGCTGGATTCAGATTTAATAACCTTGATGGACTTTCTAAGTTTCCGAATACAATTATGGCTGATTTTCTGCTTAGTAGTACAATGGTAAGTAAACAAGAAATTATCGACTGAGTATCAAGGCCACTTCTTGATTCAACTTAGTAAGCGAATAGTGTCACTTCCAATTACATACAATACAAATTCCCACACCGGATGCACCGTTGATGCGGGGTTATTTTGTTAAGCTACTTGATTAACTATTTTTTATCGGTATTTTTATTGTAAACGCTTTTAGTTATCTATGGAGTAAATAATCGAAACCTTTAGGGTTTTTCGTATACTGAGGGGAGGAAGTTTTAATGCCCACTAGCCCGTCTATTAGCCTGAAGATTGACCCGGCCTCTAAGAGAGAACTCACCAAAATTGCCGAGTCAAAGAATGTCTCAATCTCTTCTCTGGCTCGGGATATTCTTGTCGAGTCACTTTCGGAAGATAATCAGCTTGCGCTTCTAAAAATGGAAGTAGCCTCTCTTAGGTCTGAGATGAAAGAGCTTCGAGTAGACCTGAGTGTTGCAACTGAAGCACTGCTTGTTTCCTGCGGAAACCTTCCACCCAAGCAAGCCAGGGAGTGGATAGAAAAGAACATGAAGTAGGTCAAAAAATTTGCTTTCAATTGCTAAAATTTCTGGCACTGGCCAAGGAGACTATTACCTTAACTTGGCTTCAGAGGACTATTACCTGAAGGGTGGAGAGCCTCCAGGCAAGTGGTATGGAGAGGGAGCCAAGGAGCTTGGCCTTACTGGGGAAGTAAAATCAAAAGACTTTAGAAACCTTCTTTCTGGCCATTCGCCAGATGGAAAAGAGAAGCTTGTTCAAAACGCGGGTGTTGATAACAGGCAGTCTAGCTGGGACCTGACCTTCTCTGCTCCAAAGACAGTTTCAGTCGCTTGGTCTCAAAGCGAAGGAGAGCAAAGAAAAGCTTTTCAAGAAGTTCACGGCCAGGCAGTTCAGGCAGCCCTAAATTATCTTGAAGACGAAGCAGCAGTTACGAGGCGAGGAAAGGGAGGGGAAATAAAGGAAAAAGCCAGCCTTGCAGTTGCCACCTTTGAGCATGGAACCAGTAGGGCCCAGGACCCAAACCTTCACACTCATGCGTTGGTGATGAATGTGGCAGTAAGAGAGGACGGCACCACAGGCACTCTTCAAAGCAAAGACCTTTTCCAGAGTAAAATGGCAGCCGGAGCCGTCTACCGAGCAGAGCTTGCAAAAGGAATCGAGCAGGACAACAGACTTGGGTTTGAAACCAAGAAATATAGAAGCTGGTTTGAAATTGAGGGGGTTAGTGGTGAGCTAAAAGACGAGTTTTCAAAAAGAAGAAAAGATGTCGAAGCTGCTCTTGAAGAGGCAGGAATGAAAGGAGCAAAAGCTTCAAAAATTGCTGCTCTAAACACTAGAGAGTCTAAAGAAGAGATCAGCAGAGAAAATCTATTTAGTGACTGGAGAGAAACAGGAGAGAAGCTTGGTTTTTCAACCAGAGAGCTAGGGGAGCTTAAAGGAGAAATTCCAAAAAGAAACGAGGAGGCTGAAAAGCTCGAAGCCTTTAACAACTCAGTTCAGAAACTAACTGACTCGAAAGCTCATTTTTCAAGGCGAGACCTTGTTAGGGCAGTAGCTGAAGAAGCTCAGGGAAGGGGACTTGGAGCCGAAGAGGTGTTTCAAACAATTGCTGAGCAAATTAAGAATAACGACAACATAGTTGAGCTTGGACGTGTTTCCGGCGAGCAGCGTTTTAGCACCAAAGAAATGCTTGCACTTGAGAAGGGCATGATTGACGGAGTTGAGCGCTCAAAACACTCAGGCTTTAAGCTCCTGAAAGATGTGAGCCTTGAAAGTGTATTCAAGAAGCGAGAAGGAATTAGCGACGAACAAAAGGAAGCGGTCAGGCATATCACCCAGCGACAAGGCTCCGTTCAGGCAGTAAGCGGCATGGCTGGAACTGGAAAAAGCTTTATGCTTGGAGCCGCAAAAGAAGCCTGGGAAGCTGAGGGCTTAACCGTGAGAGGAGCAGCCCTTTCAGGTAAAGCTGCTTCGGGGCTTCAAGAAGGATCAGGAATTCAGTCTGACACCATCCATAAGACTCTTTACGACCTGGACAGTGGTCGGCTTAGTCTAAACAAAAACTCAGTTCTAGTGATTGATGAAGCCGCGATGGTGGGAACTAGGCAAATGGCTAAACTTGTTCAGGAGGCTGAGCGAGCAGGGGCCAAACTGGTTTTAGTTGGCGACGCAAGACAGCTTCAAGCAGTCGAGGCTGGAGGAGCCTTTAAAGCAATAAGTGAGAGAGTGGGGGAAGCAAAACTTTCAACTATCAGGCGTCAGGATGAGAAGTGGAGTAGAGAGGTAGTTCAGAGCTTTGCCGCAGGGGACGCAAGAGCTGGGCTAAAAGAGTTCGCAAAAAGAGGTCAGCTTCACGTTGAAGCTACAGGAGTTAGGGCTGAAGAAAAACTAATCAAGCACTGGAGAGGGCAGGGGGTAGAAAAACCAGAAGAGAATTTGATTCTTGCTGGAACTAACCTTGAAGCTTCAGAGCTTAACAAAAAAGCTCAGCTAGCGAGATTCTCAGCAGGAAAACTGGGTGAGGACTCAGTTTCAGTAAACTCAGAGAGAGTTTTTTCAGGCGACAGAATTCTCTTTACCAAGAATTCAAGGCTTCTCGGTGTAAAAAACGGAGACCTTGGAGAAGTAACATCAATTGACTCAAAAACTCATACTTTGTTCGCAAAGCTGGATAATAAGAGGACAGTAAGAGTTCAGCTTGAAGACTATAATCACCTGAAGCTTGGATACGCAGTAACCACTCATAAGGCCCAGGGAACGACAACAAATAACAGCTTCATCCTTGCTGGGGGAATGATGCAGGATAGAGAACTTAGCTACGTTCAAGTTTCAAGAGCTAAGGGGAAAACACAGATCTATACCAGCGAAGCCGAAGCAGGGGAGAATCTGACTGAACTTTCAAAGCAAATGAGTAAATCAAGACAAAAAGACTTGGCTAGTGATGTGCTACCAAAAGTGCAAAGACAGGAAATGGAGTAAGGAAATGAAAGTAGTAAATAATCCAGGTAATCAAATATTAGGTGTTCTATTAGTTGCAGGAGGTTTAATAGCCTTACCGTATACTTGGGAGCCAAATGCCTTGGTGCCAGACTTTAGGTCTTTTCTTCCCAGTGAGAGACAGGTTTTTTTAGTTGCTGGAGTGTTTATTTCCTTAATACTTCTTTATCATTTCTGGCGAGCCCAGTTTGAGCGTGCACTTAGTGCTTTATTTGTGTTTATTTCAATATCTTTTGTTGGAACTTTCTTTAATCTCGTTCTAGTTTCTCTTGCTCATTACTCTGAGTTTGAGAGTCTTGGGGAGCTTTTTGGTGCTGTATTTTTTGGAAGTAAAGGATCGGCTTCCCTACCTTATATTATTGGAAGGGTGATTAATTCTTTTTGCATCTTGTATGGAGCGTGGTTAGCAGCTCTTACGTTAATTGGGCTAGGGGAGAGAGGCAGAAAATCTATTGGTGACTTTCACCACCGAGGAAGAAACCTTATTAGCTTTGGGTCGGCTAGAGATTACGCAAAAAAATTTCTTGGAAAAGAGGAGGGGATTTGGTGGGGAATGATTAAGATTCCAGAGAAAGTTTCAACTAGCCATTTTGCAATTGTTGGAAGCACAGGAAGTGGAAAGACTATTTCTATTAGGCTCCTAATGCAGTCAGTTCTTAAGTTTATTGGCACTGGACGGGACCACAGGGCTATTATCTACGATGCCAAGCAGGATATGGCTTCAATTCTTTCTGGAATTAACCCACCTTGCGAAGTTCTAATTCTAAACCCTTTTGATAAAAGGGGAGTCGCCTGGAATATGGCTGCTGACATAACGGCTCCTGCCACTGCGCAGCAAATTGCAATGATTCTGATTCCAGAGAACAAAAATGCTTCTCAGCCCTTTTTCTCTGACGCTGCAAGGCATCTTCTCTCAGGGGTCCTAATTAGCTTTATAAAGAACTGTCCTAATTCATGGACTTTTAGAGACGTGCTCGTTGCTCTAAAAAGCCAAAATAGGCTCAGGGAGGTGCTTGAAGCAACTCCTGAAACCAAAGACTTGATTGAGCAGTACTTAGGGGATGACATAACAGCAAAAAACGTGATGAGCACGGTAGCTTCAAAGATGCAGCGCTATGAGTTCATTGCAGCTGCTTGGTCTAAGGCCGAGCGCTCTATTAGTCTAAGAGATTGGCTAAAAGAAGAAAAAATTCTTCTTCTCGGAAATGATGAAGCTACCCGAACTGCGCTTGACGCAATAAACCAGGTGATTTTCAAAAGGTTAAGTGAACTGATTTTAGCCCAGACAGAGTCAGAGAGCCGAAGAACTTGGGTGTTTCTTGACGAGTTAAGGCAAGCTGGAAAACTTGAAGGCCTTTCCAGCCTTCTAACTAAAGGCCGCTCGAAAGGAGCAAGCATAGTGCTTGGATACCAGGACATTGAAGGGCTCAGGGAAGTCTACGGATACCAGTTAGGAAACGAAATTGCAGGGCAGTGTGCAAACAAAGCAATTCTTCGCTGTGACAGCTCAGACACTGCTCAGTGGGCTTCAGCTCTTTTTGGAGAGAGGGAAGTGATTGAAAGGCGAGAGAGCACAACAGAAAGTAGCGGTAGCTCACAAAATAACTTTCGGCCTGGGGGAACAACCTCCAAGGGGTCAAGCACCCAAACTACCGAGCAAGTTGCTAAGCGGGAAGTGGTGCTTCCATCAGAAATAATGGACATTCCTCCAACCACTCCAGAAAATGGACTAACTGGATATTACCTGACCCCTCTAGTTGGAGCTTATGAAGTGACTGCTCCCGGAGAGTTTATTTCAAAGGTTTTGCACCCTAGGGATAAAGAGGTGCTCGACATTGATCCACGGCCTGAGTCAGACCAGTATCTAAAGCCTTGGACTCAGCATGATTGGGAGAGGCTTTATCTAGTGGGAGCTCCAAGGAGCCCAATAAGTGAAGACGATGAGCCAAATCCTATTTTTCAGGTTAAGAGAAGGGTTCATTAATGGAAAGAGCATTGTCATAGAGGGACTATAAGTTGGATATACTGCAAGGTGAATTATTTCTAGCGATCGCTGCTGGTGTAGGTGGGTTTTTACTATACCTATTAAAAAGAAAATTTGAGAAGAAGCCTGAATTTGAATTACTTGAAGTGTTCGACAAAGTCTTGTCAATTAACTCGAAGATGGAAGATCAGGGCCTTGATATAACTAAGGTAAAAGACATCAAAGACAGACTTTTATCCAAAGAGGTTAGTCGTATCAAGATAAGTCAGGAAATAGTTGAAAAAGATCATACGTCAATTGAAAATGAAGGTTCACATGACAGGAAACAGTCAAATATTGAGCTGATCCAACAATCGGCTGCCCAAGGCAAAGCTGCTTTTTCAAGAATGGAAGAAGTTCTATCTAAGATGGAATTCAGACTCGGTGCGGAACAGTTTGAAGCTGTGCTTGAAAGCCAAAAGAAATGGCAAGAGTATTGTGATAGGGCAGCAGAAGCTATAGCTATGCGCTATGAGGGAGGGACGCATTATCCCTTGGCTCTTTCTAATGAACTATTGTCATTAATTAATGAAAGAACGGCTCGTTTGACAGCTGAGTGGGAAGATCTAGAAAAGACCTAATTAGACTTGTTAGCAACTACCGTAACTACCTTAAATTTAATACTTTTGCCCGATAACTCTGCTTATCGGTCAAGCTCGGAAGTTGAGTATTTAGCACTACAGCGACAGCTCTCCATTCTTATCTTCAAGATACTTTCTTCTGCCAAGAAGCGATAATAGGGCCGGCAATACGAAAAGAGTTAAGACGGTGGCCGTAATCAGTCCACCAATTACAACAGTTGCCAGTGGTCGCTGCACTTCAGCCCCGGTTCCAGAGGCTATTGCCATGGGAACAAATCCCAGTGC
>CAZECN010000042.1:0-20039 GCA_964510575.1 uncultured Bdellovibrionales bacterium
GTGATCGCCAGTGATATTATTGATGCCCTCCGACTCAAAGCTAAGATCAGAAACAAACAGGGTTCTTCCCTGCGAATCAGGCAAAAGTTTCAAATCAGCCAGGCTCTCTTCTGTAGCACTTGGTAAGCTCTCTTTGTTTAGGAATCCTATAGACTGGGAGGAAAAAAGAGTAACTAGAAACAAAGAAAGGGATGAAAACAAGGTAAAACCAAATGCTGATAAAACCCTACGACTTTCCTTCTTAACTTGAAACAAACAAAGACAAAGCAAACTAAGGCTAGAGACTATCGTTAAGCCCTGAATTCCAGAAAAACTATACAGCCTAAAAGCCAAGGGAAGCGAGCATATAACAGCAACAAGTAAAGACAAGCTATAAGCAACACCTCCACCAACCGGAAAGCTCAGCGAACTGACAAGAAAGAATCCAAAAATAACTGAGAACGCTGAGGCAACTGCAGGCTCTATACTAAAAAGTTTAAGACTCCAAACTATGGGCAGGAGCCCAAAAATAAGTAGACAAGGCAAAGCCGCTCTGAAAAGGCGGCTTTGGTTCAAAGGAAAACACAATCTACTAAAAGATCCTAAAAGTAATCCCAAAAGATAATACGAAGATAAAGAAAGGTAAGCACCAGGCACAAATTCCTGGATCCATGAAAATAACAAAGCAAGAGAAGTGATTCCAATACTAGAGAGTATAGCCTGAGGTATCCAACTAAATGACTCTCGCTTACTATTGTCTCGAAAATCTTTTCGGCTAGAACTGCTTTGAGACTCCTCCCAAGAGTCGAAGCCCTGTTCCACTTCTTTTGCTTTAGCCTGCCCCATTGCTCAACCTCACAGCTAGCGACTGCTTAACAACAGTCATTTTAGTTCCCACTAGATAAAACATTACAACACCTAAAAGGTATGGATCTTGCATAATTCTATACGGCCCTTTTTGGTGTTGGAGATTACGTATTAGGCACCAAAATGTCACCGTCTGCGAGTTCAAAGGGTTGCAGGAAAAAGAGGCATTAGGGGCCTTAGCCAGGAATTGGAGCAAGGATACCAAATGTATAGCCTTCTCCATCCTGGCTTTTCTTTTAGAATTAGACCAATTTCCAAGGCATTATCACCATAAAAGCCGAAATAGTCACCCTATTGGCTCCCAGCCTATTTTTCTGGTCAATTTACTGCTAAACTCCCAGTGGAAATTTAAGCCCATCCAATTAGTCAGTTCATGTTCGGACGTAAAAAAGAAAAATCGAGCCAAGTGGGCCCAAAGCCCTCTCTAAAAAAACTTGGGCCTAGAATACTTCAGTTCGCTAAGCCTCAGGCCCTTTTGCTGACAGGTGGGTTCATCGCTTTAATACTGGCCAGCGGAATTAATCTTCTCTTTCCCTGGCTAATAAAGGAGCTACTTAATGGAAACACTGGTCTCTCACTGGCCAATGATCTGAAAACAATTGCTATTGCATTGGTAGGTCTCTTCTTTATTCAGTCACTATTCTTCTATTTTCGACATCTGATGTTTCATATTGCTGGCTACCGCGTAGTGTCAGACATAAGAAAAAAGCTGTACACATCGATGATCTCTCAGGATATCTCTTTCTTTGACCGAGAGAAAGTAGGCGATCTCCTAAGTCGCCTTTCAACAGATACTCAAGTGCTACAGAGAGCAGTTACTGTTAACTTGTCAGTTGCTGCTAGATACCTCTTTCAAGTTGTTGGTGGAGTGATCTTAATGATGACAATCTCCCCTTCTCTTTCTTTAAGCATTTTGGCGGTTATTCCAGTTATGATTGTTGCTGGCGCCGTCTGGGGCAAAAAGCTCAGGAAAATATCAAAAAATATGCTCGAAAAAACGGGGGAAGCTTCGACAGCTGCAGAGGAAAGTCTAGGTTCAGTAAAAACGGTTCGCTCATTCACCGGTGAAAATCGAGAGGTACAACGCTACGCAGATGCAGTAGATGAGGCCTTAAGTTTAGGAGTGGCACGTTCGAAATTCGGAGCAATGTTCAGCTCCACAATGGTCTTTCTAATGCATAGCACAATAGCTGTTATTCTTTGCATAGGGATTCAGCGGGTTGTTTCTGGAACAATGAGCGAAGGTGATTTGACGGCTTTTGTTCTCTACGCTGGTATTGTTTCAGTATCCTTCGTTTTTCTCATAGGAGTCTGGGATGATTTTATGTCAGCCTTAGGAGCTGGTGATAGAATTTTCGCGGTACTTGACCAAGTAGCCTCTGTAACGACTGCACAAAATGCGGTTGAGATTCCAAACACCGCTTCGCAGACCTCCCCTGCCCTAGTAGAATTTCAAAATGTAAACTTTAACTACCCTTCTAGGCCTGAGCTTGGTGTCCTGGAAGATCTTTCCTTTCAGATTAAACAGGGAGAAACATTAGCGCTGGTTGGGCCAAGCGGAGCTGGAAAGTCGACTATTGCTTCACTGATTCCCAGATTCTATGACCCTATTAAAGGCTCGGTCTTTTACAAAGGTCTAAATCTAAAAGAACTTTCAACTTGCGAGCTAAGACAAGAGATCGCAGTTGTTGAACAGAACCCACAAGTCTTTTCTGTTTCGATTAAAGATAATATTCTCTACGGAAACCCTGAAGCTTCAGACGCCGAACTGATCAAAGCTATCAAGTCTGCCAACTTAGAAGAGTTCATCGATCAACTACCCGAGGGAGTTGATACACTAGTCGGCAATAGAGGGATTCGACTCAGCGGCGGAGAAAAACAAAGACTAGCTATCGCTAGGGCCATTATTAAAGATGCCTCGCTTTTAATTCTAGACGAAGCTACCAGTTCGCTTGACAGTGTTAACGAGCATTTAGTGCAACAAGCTCTAGAGACGCTAATGACAGGAAAGACTTGTTTGATAATAGCGCATAGGTTGAGCACAGTTCAGCATGCTGACAAAGTTATTGTTCTTAGAAACGGGCAAGTCGTAGAGTCTGGAACCCATAGTTCGTTATTAGCCGAAGACGGCCTTTATAAAAATTTAGTTAATCACCAGCTTCTCTAAAGATGGTCACTTGCCCGGTCATTAAGCCTAAGCTCTCCCCCCAATCAGCCTTAGTAGTCCTATCAGGCGGAATGGATTCAGGTGTGCTGCTAGCTTTGCTGCAAAGCCAAAACATTCAAACAAGTGCTATTAGTTTTTTCTATGGCTCCAAGCATGGAAAAAAGGAACTAGAATCAGCTACCGCCCTTGCAAAACACTACCAAATTGAACACCAATCTGTTGACATTGAATCGATTAGCTCTGCCCTAAAATCTAGCCTTCTAAAAAACGGTGAGCAGATTCCATTGGGTAGCTATGACGAAACTAATATGGCCAGCACCATTGTTCCGTTTCGCAATGGAATATTTGCATCAATAGCTGCAGGCGTTGCCGAGTCCACCGGCAAAAAGAATATCTACTTAGGCACCCATGGAGGAGATCACAGAGTATATCCCGATTGTCGACCAGAATTTAACCGCTCAATGGCAGATGCTATAGCTTTTGGTAGTGACTCCAAGGTTAAATTTCATGCTCCTTTTGAAAGTTTAAATAAAGCTGAAATCGCTTCTTTAGGGTTGGAGCTTGGCTTTCCTTTTGAAAAGAGCTGGACTTGCTACCAAGGTGGCGAGCTACATTGCGGTAAATGCGCAGCGTGTATAGAGAGAAGAACCGCTCTCGGCGATAAAGATCCGACAAACTATGAAGTTGATCAGCGTCTTTATGGAAATCTTTAGCGTATGAATAGCCAAGCAATCCCCTTAGGTAAAGATTTAGATTACCCTCAAGTTCTGGATAGAGAACTTCTAAAAGCTGTACCCAGAGACAGCTACCGTGAACTCATTCCTGATTCGCTCTCATCTTTTGAAGGGGCCGATGTTTGGAATTGTTACGAGATCAACTGCCTAGATAAAAATGGAATACCTAGAACTTTCTGGCTTGAGTTTTCTCTTCCTCAAAACACCCCAGCTATCCCGGAATCAAAAAGCCTGAAACTATATCTGGGCTCAATGTTTGGCCATAAATTTCAATCCAAGGCCGAGCTAGTTCAAGAAATAGAATCCTCTATTGAAAAAGTTTGTGGAGGAAAGCCTGATTATATAAATTTAATCGAACCCTCGAATTGGAGCTCCTTGCTTCAATCTGATCGTAATACAACCAGTATAGATTCCCTAGTCAGCTCCGATTCCAAAGAAATAAACTGTAGCCCAGAAAAAGTCTCTGAAATTCTGACCTATCACTCTTTTCGGGCAGTTTGCCCGGTAACTAGCCAGCCTGATTTCGCCTCAGTGGTAGTTAGCTACAGCGGAACCAAAATCTCCCCTAACTCTCTAGCCTCTTATTTCTTCTCGCAAAGACTGAACTCCGGCTTTCACGAATACTGGAGCGAGAAAATCTTCAATGATATCTCAAAGGCTGGCGAATTCGGCTCTCTAAAAGTTCAACTCTTCTTTGCTAGAAGAGGTGGAATTGCAATCAATCCTTACCGCCAAACCCCTGGTTTTTATCTCTCAATTCCATCGCCAACCTTCAATAGATAAATTTAGAGAATTTATCTTAGCACTACTTGAATAGCTTCATCTTCAGGATTATTCTACCAGTTCAAGCAAGGATGTAGGCTCAAAGTAGTATGTTGTTTCAATTAGCTTCTAAAGTTTCAGGACCAAGCTCTCTTAAAAGCCAGAGCGGTAATATGGTCCTTTACCTACTCCTTCTGACACCAATATCTCTAACTCTTGGGCTCCTGACCGTTGATATTCTTGGCTGGCACGCTCTTGGCAGCAACCTTCAATTAAAAGCAGACCGAATTGCCTTAGCTGCAGCCCAGTTACTACCCGACACAGAGGCCGCTAGGCGATACATCGAGAACGAGCTCGGGGAATCTGAATTTGCCCAATCTCAAAACAAATATGAGTTAGATTTAGACCCTAGTCAGGTTTCACTAAGCTTGGATGTTAAATTGAAAACAGTTTTACCTTTGCCAGTGCAACCAACGGGAACCTCCACCCTGTTCACTCAGAAGCGATACGCTAGAGCCCTAGTTTCCCCGGTAGAACTAGTTGTAATTGCCCAGGACGGTGAATCACTTAGACCGCAGCCCTTCAGCTTTTGGGAGCCATCAAGGGATGGTAATTATCGAATCAACAGATGCCAAGAAGGAAAATCTGACTTCGGCAATTGTCAGCAAGAATGGAAAGCTCAAAATTGCCTCAACCCTTCTTTTGGAGAACTAAAACTTGGATTGGTTAAACTAATTTCTGATATTGAAAAAACACCAACCCATCTAACCTCCATTCTCTTTTGGCCTGGAGATAATCCCAATCAAGGGTTTAGCAAATTTGACTACAGAGAGAACTCTAACACTAGTTTCTCTCAATTTTATATCCAGCCACGAAACAATTTGAGCGATCGCGACTGCCTCGATGCTGCAAAAGACAATCCAGATGTAAGAACATTTTTAAGTGCAGCAAATAATAGTCGCGAACTTTCTTTGCTGAGCCGAGTTATCAGAGAAGGTTCCACACCCGACCAACAAGAGGATTTAGAGCAAATTATAAATACGGCTATTTGTCAGTTTTCAGGAGTATGCCAAACCTCCCATCAACCGCTAAACACAAACCCCAAAAACTTGCTCAAGCAAAAGGTTCTTTTAGTATTGACGGACAATATACCCATATCTCCAAATAGCTTGGTCAATGTTTTTGATTTACTAGAGAAAGTTAGGGTAAGGCCGGTTTTCTTAGCATGGTCTCATCCTGCCATTGAGCCGGAAGGTAAAGCCTTGCTGCAAAATAAGATTGAATTTATACGCCAGTTGAATCCAAATGCTGGCTTCTTGGCAAACTCAAGCCAAGAACTACGTAATATATTAGATAGGGTGATCTATTCAGACATTCAAGAGGTGACACTTGGTCGCTAGAATTAAATCCAATGAATTTGCTACCAGCATTTGTCCGACTAAAGGTGCTTGCCCAGAATCTGGAACGGGACTTCTTGAGATGGTTCTATTCATTCCGTTAGGCCTCACTTTGTTATTTCTATTCTTTGATTGTGCCGCCAGATTTTACCAAACTAGTGTCACCAATGATCTATTGCGTAGAACCTTAAGCGACGCTGCTCAAAACAAAGTATTAGAAAGAGATATCTCAGGAAACGAAATTCACCAGCAAGAAAGACTCCAACTTTTTGTAGGAGATCTAGCAGAACAATTATCCCAGGATCTAAGTTCAACTATTGAGAAAATGCCAGGTCTCCAGACCTCACCATACGGAATACGAGTAGAACTAATAGGCAACAGAAACAGTAGAGCGCCAGGACTACTAGCAAGTGCCGAATTAGGAACTCCCCTCTCGACTTCAAAAATCCAACCGAGTTCCCTTTTGAGGAACTCTGAGCCACTTAGCTTGCTAGCAAGGATTAAGGCTCCAACAAAGGGAATTCTCCCTCAAAACCCCCTAAATGATGCTTATTTTCAGATAGATACTTCTTGGACTATAGGTCTCGAATAAGAGGTTAAAACGCGCTATAATGGAGTATTAAGCAAAGAAAGACCTAAATAGTAGAGCAATGGGTAAATTAACAGTCGATAACGAAGGTCAAAGAAGATACTGCCAGTGTCGTTCTCTCTTCACTCGTACACTTTGTCGTTTTTCACCCAGAAAAAAATGCCAAATAGAAAAAAGCTGGGATAGTATCAGTTCAGGTGGTAAGAGTTCCCTAGGCAACCCTGCCTTTAGACCAGAAAAAGCCGGCAATAAATTTTGGGACTGACAAAAAGATTTTCTTTTATATATTGGATTCTGGCTAGCGCAAGTTACTCTTTGCTACCCGCAGCCTTCACTCTACTGGATCAGCCCAGTGCTATTTTTTCAAAGCAAGGGCTAGTTATTTCAACAACAATAGTTGTCTTGTCTTTTCTTTTTAGTTTCGTAACCTCTAGTTTATTCAGTAAAGAAAGATTTACTAGAGCCGCTAGCTGCTTGAACCTAAGTGTCGTTATCCGCTCTCTGGTTTCTTTAGTTGGATTTTTTGGACTTTTGGTTGGTCGAAATATCTACCCAGGTGGACTAGCCCTGACTCTACCAGATAGCGCTACTCTAATATTTTCCCAAGGACTCTACTACCCCAGTGACGACTCAGTGCTTGGTATAGTACTCAGTTGCCTTAGTTACGGCGCGCTAATTCTCGCATCTTTAGTTGCGGTTTTTATAGTTCTCTGCCTTCTATCTTTTCTCTTCCCTAACAAGACTCGCCCCGAAAGCTGAAGATACTACAGCTACCGTTTTAAGATCACATATTTTTGCTAATCAACCACAACATAAAAGCAGTTAATTCCGCTATGGAGGGTTATGAAAAGCAAAAAGAAAATTCACTTTTGCCGTTGCCAAGGCAGTTTTTCGAGACTGGCTTGCAAAATACTAAAGAAGCCAGAATGTATGCTAGAGAGGGTTTGGGACCGAGTAAGCGAAAAACCTGTCTCCTCAATCCAAGGGCAAGTCAAAGTTTACAAAAAAGCTAGTAAGAAAAGAGAAAGAGACTTTCACTACCACTAAATTGGGACTAAAGCTCAGCTCTTCCAGGAATAATAACTTGCCTAGGTCTAGCTCCATCAGCGGGACCAACGACACCTTCCGACTCCATGCTATCCAAGATTCGAGCCGCACGGTTATAACCAATCTTAAAAGCACGTTGAACCATTGAAGTAGAGGCCTTGCCCTTTTCCACCACTAGTTGAACAGCCTGGTCGTATAGTGGGTCAAAGTCGTCTCCACCAGCTCCCATCCCATCAGAGACATCATCCTTCTGATTAGATTTTTCAATCATTTCCGTAACTGCAGGATCGTAGTCCGGTTCACCTTGCTCTCGTATATGATCGATAACGTTTCGAACTTCGGCGTCCGAGACAAAAGGAGAGTGAAGCCTGCGAAGTCTTCCCGTACCAGGAGGCATAAAAAGCATATCCCCCTGACCCAATAATTTTTCTGCACCAGAAGTGTCGATTACTGTTCTGGAGTCGACTTTGGAAGCAACTTGAAAAGAAATCCTTGATGGAAAATTCGCCTTTATCAATCCTGTAATAACATTCACACTTGGACGTTGAGTTGCTAAGATTAAATGAATACCAGCAGCTCTTGCTTTCTGGGCAAGTCGGGTAAGCAGCTCTTCAATATCCCGACCTCCAGTTAACATCAGGTCTGCAAGCTCATCCACGACAATAACGATACGGGGAAGACGTTCTCCTTCTTCAACCACCCTTTTATTAGCAACTGGCGTAGCTTCTTCGTTTTTATCCGCTCTGTCCACTCCACCATGGGTATTAGTGGTAGCTACAACATTATGCTCTTCTAGCTCTATCACCTGATCGGCATTTTTCTTACGAGAATTTGAAGATTTGCTTGAAACAGCTCGGTTGTAGTTTTCTAAACTTCTAACTCCTAACTTCATCATCATCCGATAACGACGTTCCATCTCCTCCACTGCCCACCAAAGAAGTCCCTTAGCATCTCTTGGATTAGTTACAACTGGAGCTTTTAGATGAGGTATTCTTTCGTAGACTGTGAGCTCAAGCATTTTTGGATCTATTAAAAGCAGACGCAAATCTTCAGGCGAATTACGGTAAAGCAAACTCATCAAGACTGAGTTAATACAAACTGATTTACCTGTACCGGTAGCACCTGCGATCAACAGATGCGGCATTTTTGCTAAATCTGCGACAACACAATCACCAAAGGTATCTTTACCCAGAGCCAGTTCCAATGGAACATCAGGATTCCAACAACTATCCGTCTCCAGAAGATCCCGCAGCCTTACAATTTGACGCTGTAGGTTCGGCACCTCAATCCCTACAGTTCCCTTGCCAGGCACCGGGGCATAGACTCGAACCCTGGCTACTTTAAGAGCTAGAGCTAAGTCGTCCGCTAGGTTAATAATTCTTTGAACCTTAACCCCAGCTGCCGGGTTGAACTGATACAAAGTAACAACAGGACCCGGGTGAACCTCGACAACTTTTCCTCCAATTCGGAAGTCTTTTAAAGCCCTTTCAAGCAAACGTGAGTTAGCAAGCAGCTCCTTATCATTTGGCCCTGAGGCTCGGCTGCTCTCACCCGCGACGAGCATATCAGTAGCCGGAAGCTGGTAATTTTCATAGTCAGGAGGATCAAACTCCATCTCCTCTTCCAAAGCTTCATCTCCATCATTGAGCTTGGCAGATTGGCTTTTTGAAAATCTCCCGAAAAAGCCTTTCTTTTGCTCAGGCTCGACCTCTTCTTCAACTTCCTCGGCTCTTCTAGAAATCTTAATGGAATCTTCACCAAGCTCTTGATCAAGGCTGTCACTTGAAACTTCTATCTCCAAGGAGTTTGCTTCTCTTTCTGGCAACTTAAGGTCAATTTCAGCAGAGGCCGACGAGAATTCCGGATCAGACAAGTTGTCATCTCCTAGCGTGTAAGAGCTAAATCGAGTTCTACCAGCTATAAGAGGCGCTGAGGGCTCCGGCTTTACCTCGGGCTTCCTTGCACTGGGCTTAACATCAGACTCAAGGTTTTTCTTCTTTCCGAAAAAACTAGCTCGGCGTTGATCTCCATCAGAAAGCTCAGACTCCGAGTCGTCTCGCTCCTTACCCCACGACTCCCTGAAGCCATTAACAAACCAGGCAAGCGATCCAACAAAAACTCCGATAATAAATTTTGCTGAGCCATGAATGAAATAAAGCATGTCGGCCAACGCCGTACCGAACCAACGAGCCACCGTTGCTGACGCTGCCATAATTTGCTCAAGTCTTGTTCGGGAAATAACGCCCAACGCCAACAAGAATACCGCAAGAGAAATCAGCAATGCTCCAGTGGAATTAAACAGCGGGGTGATTTCAGCAACGATTTTTTCCCCTACCTTCCCGCCACTTTCTGGGCCAAAAAGCACCGTAACTATACTTGAAACACTCAAAACCATAGCAACAGAAGCTACTATATTTACCAACAGGTCGTCCGGCTCTGAATTGGATTTCTTTTTACTATTACCGGGGGCCCCAGCTTTCCAAGTGACGGCACTTACCGCAAAAGCCCAAACGACAGAAGCGAAGGAACACCAACCTAGCCAATCGAAAAGTTCATAGGATACGACCTTGCCTACCTTCCCCATTAGGTTCTCAGTGCCATAAGGGTGGTTCACATAGGAGAGGAGACTCAAAAACAAGAAGATGCCCAAAAAACTAATAAGAACGGCTATGAGCTCGTAGCGCTGAACACTCTTATCATCTATCCGAGATTTGGAAGCAGTACTCTTCTTTGCTCGCGATTTCTGTCGAGGCAAGGACGGTTTTCTTTTTCTTGTAGTTTTGGCCAAAATACAATTGCTTTGAGGAGACGGGAATGCCCTCCAGTCTCGATAAATGACAATGGACAATTCTAGAAGCGCAGCCTATTTCTAGCCAGACTTTTTTCTAGTTAAAGTTGGGAGGCGAGCTAGGCAATAGTGGCTAGGTTAAGCCATTAATAATCAGGCAAATTATACCCAAAGTCAGGGTGTAAACAGCAAATGGCCTGAGGTTGATATTTCTAACAGCAGCAACCAAAAACTTAATGGAAAACCAACCACCTGCGATGGTAGCGCAAAACGCCGCAAGATAAGCCGGTATTTCATTAGAAGGCAAAGCCATCAATTCTCTTGTTTGTAAAAGCGTCGCTCCAAAAATAACTGGAAGCGACATCAAGAAAGAAAAATGAACGGCAGAACGCGCTTTCATTCCTAAAATAAGAGCCGTACAGATCGTAGACCCGGAACGAGAAACTCCTGGAGAGATAGAAACCGCCTGCGCAAGACCAATCAATAGAGCTTGAAAAATACTTGGAGGTTCCCAGTCAGTATCAAACCCTGAGTTTTTATCGAGTTCAGCCCCTGCCGACTCAGCTGTTTTTTTTCTTTGAGCAGTCTCAAGAAAAATCGATGTTAGTATCAAGCCACAAGCAACGACCGACAAGGAATGAAAGCTCTCTTCAATCAGATCTTTAAGGGTCAGTCCAATAATCCCAGCCGGAACACTGGCAACAATAACTGCCAAGGCAATACTACGGCTCCACTGATCCCCGCTTACTATTCCTTTAAGTATTCTAATTATATCTTCACGTACATACAGGGCAGTAACTATAAGAGTTGCGAAATGCACCATGACATCGAAGGAAATTGGAACCTTCTTCAAGTCAAAAACACTTCTAAAAAGTTGTTGCGCCAAAGCTAGATGACCAGAGGAACTAACTGGAAGAAACTCAGTCACTGCTTGAATAAGTCCGAGGATTACGGCTGCTAAAATAGTCATTATTTACCTAACTAATTTAAGCTTAAGGCGCTATGCCTGCTACGTTCGAGCTCCTGGGCCACTCGCTGAAAACCTTCTTCGAAGAACTGGTCTGAAGTTCTGTAGCTTAAACCCCGATCGAGACGATCTCCTAACTCAAAAAGATTATCAGTTACTGGTTTATTGAAGTTTCGGTAGTCCGCACGCCAGACTACTTGACGAAGCTCTGTATCAAAAAGAGCAACTGAAAAAGACACCGGCTGATACTCGCTAATTTTCTGGTTGGCACTTCCGGTCTTCTTAATTTCACCGAACAATACTGCAGCAACTTCTCCATTACCTGCATAGGATCGGGCTATGGTCAAAGGATCCTTGGATTTACCTGTCTGGCCATGCATGGCTACATCAAAAGAAGTGGCTCCCTTTAGAGCTCTTAAAAACTGTTGATTCCTTCTTTGAGTATTGGCCTCCTCTGAGGAAAGTGGAACCAGCACAACTGAGTCTATCTTTGCCCCGGAAAACTGCTTACTGGCCACAACCTGTAGAGGCTGATGCACTACTCTAGAACAAGCGAAAAGCCCGCTCAGAAAAAAAACTAGCAAGATATTCTTCATATATTTTAACTCTGTAGCCATAAATTAGACTTTTGCCCGCCCGTTATATGGAATTTTCCCTCTTCAGAAGATCATCATAGCCTCGTTCGGCCGTACTGACTATATGGCAATAATTTATTCTTGACTTGCACCTAGCTTCCACTATTCTCCCGACTTCCATTTTTTAAAAGTCATTACCCGACTATAATAGTGTGTTAATGATTTTGAGCCTTTTTCTGCTCAGCTTCATCAATATCCACTGAAGTAGAAAAGGTGCAGATAAGTAACCCTGTTTTAGGAGAATAATTCAATGAGCACAGCAGCAGAAAAAGTTGATGTTGCACTTAGAGATCTTTTAGAAGCCTTTGCTGAACTAGAGCAGGACTTAGACGAAAAGCATGGTGATGATGAGGATGCTTACCAAAGCCTCTTAGCTGAGACCATGGAAGGATCTATTGAATCAGCAGTTGAAGAAAGCGGAACTAGCACCACCCTAGTCGCAACTTTAATCTCGTCCCTCTCCGACGGACTAGAATCCCTGGACCCCTCTGTTTTTGATGATGACACTGATGGTTACAACAATATGTCTATGGAAAACGTAGACATGGGAGACGACGAAGATATCGACATCGACGATATCGAAGAATAAAATCTGCTGGAAACATTATCCAAGGTAGCCTTACGATTAGGACTTTTTTAAGTCGTAGGAGAGATATGGCGCAAACAACTCTGCCTCCAGCAAGAAAGCATCATGTCCCTTAGAGGAGTGAACCGTCACGTGCTTAGTTTTAACACCAGCCTCCTGCAAGGCTCGAACTAGCTCCGCTTGCTGGTCTGGATAAAAACAAACATCAGAATCAATGCTAAGCACTAGAAACCTTTGGTTTTTACATTTCTCATAGAGCTCAATAAAATCCTCGCAACCAGAATCTTTTAACAAGTCGAAATTCTGCCAAGCTTCAACAATTCTCAGATAAGTGTTTGCATCAAATCGATGGGTGAATTTATAGCCATGATGCCTCATGTAGGACTCAACGGAATGGCCAATCTGATAATTTCTTTCATCAGAGTCTTCAACTTGAGCAATCTCTTTACTGGCTCTACGATTAAGTGTTGCGAGGGAGATATAAGTCTTGTGGGCAATCATTCTAGCTAGAGCCAGGCCTCTCTTAGGAGCATCTCCTTCGTAGTAATTTCCGAACTTATAGTTGGGGTCAATTTCTATAGCGCGAATCTGTTCTAGATTATGAATTCGCTGCAGTGTGGATACCTTTTGACCACTACCTATAATCACAACATGCTCTGGTAGTTCAGGATATCTAACCGCCAAGTCCAGTGCGCACATTCCGCCCACTGAAACTCCAATAACAGCATGAAGTTTTGAAATCTCTAGTTTCTTGAGTAGCTCAACTTGAGAGTTAACGATGTCATTTATACTAATTCTTGGAAAATCTCCGCCGTACCTCTTCCCAGTCTCAGGATTAATCGAAGATGGTCCTGTAGAGCCGTAGCACCCCCCAAAGTAATTAGCGCAAATAACATATAGCTTATCCGTATCAATGGCCTTACCGGAACCCACAAACTGATCCCACCACCCCGTCTGCATCTCTTCATTCCAAAGATCAACGCCTTCTATCCCCTCACAATGACCAGCTATATGCGGACTACCGGATAGAGCATGAAATATAAGGACGGCATTGCTTCCATCTGAATTAAGCTTACCTTGAGTTTGGTAGGCAATATCAACGGGGCTGAAAGTTTGGCCAGAAGAAAGTGTAAACGGATTTTTTCCGCTATCGGTAATGTCTAGAATTTTTGTTACTGAAGACAAATAAATGACCTAGCTAAATTCCTACACTAACAGACCCAAATCCACACTACTTGCTATTAGCAGTCTTACTATTGGCAGCCTTAGCAGGAGCAGATATCTTAACCCCTAGCTCAACCAACTGCTCCAAGTCTGGAGCTGAAGGAGCACCTACCATCAAATCAATCCCTCTTGCTGTTTTAGGAAAGGCGATAACGTCTCTAATTGAATCACAGCCAGTCAGAATCATCATCATTCTATCTAAGCCAAAGGCAATTCCGCCATGAGGAGGGGCTCCAAAAGAAAGAGCATCTAACAAGAAGCCGAATTTCCTTTCCGCTTCATCATCAGAGATACCTAGTTGTTTGAATACTTCCCGCTGAATCGAATTATCGTGTATTCTGATACTTCCACCAGCTAGCTCTTGTCCGTTAAGAACAAGGTCATAGGCTCTGGCCTTCAACTTACCGGGATTCTCCGATAAATCTTTTCGATCTTGATCGCTCTCCAGCAATGGCGCAGTAAAAGGATGGTGAACGGCGACGAACCTTCCTTGGTTACTATCAAAATCAAACAGGGGAAACTTCTCAACCCAAAGAAAAGATAGCTGGTCCTTCTCGTAAAGACCTCGCTCTTTAGCCAAGTGGCATCGCAATGCCCCAAGCGAACTATTAGCTACTGAAAGCTGATCGGCGACCATCAAAATCGCGTCGCCTTTTCCAGCATCTAGCCTCTCGGCTACTTTTTCAATTTGAGCATCTGTTAGAAATTTCTTAATCGGAGACTTCACATCACCGTCTTCAAACTTAAACCAAGCCAAGCCTTTCGCATCATAGCGACCAACAAACTCTGTCAAACGATCAAAATCTTTTCTACTTAGATCAGCTCCACCCTCTAGGCAGATTCCTTTAATTACCCCACCTGATTCCAAGTTACTTTTAAAAACCTGGAACTCGGAGTCAGCAAAAAGGTCAGACAAATCAGATAGCTCAAGACCAAATCTAGTATCAGGAGCATCTACCCCAAAGCGGTCCATAGCTTCGTCATAACCAATACGTGGGAAATCCTCAGGTAAGTCTTTACCGGCACATTCCTTCCAAACTGAACGAACTAAGCCCTCTGCCATCGCCCGAACCTGCTCCTCAGTTGTAAAGGAGAGCTCAATATCAATTTGGGTAAACTCAGGTTGACGATTGGCTCTAAAGTCTTCATCTCGAAAACATTTCACCACCTGAAAGTAGCGATCCAAACCACTGCACATCAGTACCTGTTTAAAAAGTTGAGGAGACTGAGGCAAGGCATAGAACTCTCCATGACTCATTCTGCTTGGAACTAGAAAGTCTCTAGCTCCCTCAGGCGTAGGTTTAGTTAAAATAGGAGTTTCTACTTCACAGAAACCATTACTAGATAAATAGTTCCTAGCAGATTGGTAGACCTTATGACGCAGCTTCAGAACCTCAAGCATTGCAGGTCTTCTAAGATCAAGGAAACGATACTGAAGTCTTATTTCTTCTCTGGTTTCACTTTCCTCTTCGTTAATCAATAGAGGAGGAGTCTTAGCCTCACTAAAAAGTTCCGCGTCTTTAACCTCAACCTCGACTTCACCAGTAGGAAGTTTCGGGTTTACTGTACCCTCAGGCCTAGCTCTCACCTCTCCAGTAATCTTTACTACATACTCTGCACGCAAAGACTCGCCAAGCTTGAAGGCTTCACCCGTATCCGGCGTGAAAACTACCTGAGCTATTCCTGAGACATCAGCGAGGTCGATAAAAACCAATCCTCCATGATCACGTCTCCTACGAGTCCAGCCACAAAGGGTAACTGTCTTGCCGATGTCTGCAGCAGATATCTCCGCTACTTTATGAGTTCTAAGTCCCAAGTCTTCCATTTATCTCTATCGATATCTCTATGATCGTCAAATCTACTTTAGCGCCAAAATAAGCGCCTGTTTTTAACAGCTTTTGGTGCCGATGCCAAAAAACTCTTGGTCAGCATATTACTGCAACGCCCTGATATTACTGTGTTTATTTATGGCGTAGTCTGAGAATCAACTCAGTGACAAGCCCGCTAGCCGATCAAGTGCTACTTGTAGGTTTTCCTCTGGGAGAACCAGGGCAAACCTAAGCCATTTACCCGAGTCCATCTTACTTGAGTCTCCACCGAAACCAGCTCCTGGACTACAAGCAACTCCCGTTTTCTCCAAGATCATTCTAGCCAAGCCTTGTCCTGACTCCATCCCTTCAGTCAGCGATTCAGGTGGTCTTGCCCAGACCACAACACCTGCTGCTGGTTGATAGGCAAACCATCCTAGTTTTCGAAGCCCATCTGTAAACATTGCACTTCGCTTGGAATAAATATCGCAATTGGTTTTTAAATGTTCATCTCCCTCAGCTAATAGCTCGGTGGCGGCAAGCTGAAGAGGAGAAAATATTCCAAAATCTGTGTAACTTTTGACACGAGTCATTGCATGAATTGCATCTCTATTACCGACCCCAAAACCAACTCTCCAACCAGGCAAGCCATACCCCTTAGAAAGCGAAAATAGCTCTATACCTATATCTCTGGATTCATCCACCTGAAGCAAACTAGGAGCTGAATTAGCTTGGGCGTCTAGCCCCATGTAGGCAAAATCATTGATTAGAAAAAGAGACTGACTTTTAGCAAAGTCAACAATTGCCTTCCAATCATCTAAGGTTAAAGTGCAAGAGGTTGGATTATGAGGAAAACTTAAAATCAGATGGGTTGGCCTAGGCCAACTACTGCTGGATACTTCTTCTATTCTTTTAAGAAAAGATTCTGTGTCTAATTTTAGATACTCAGAATCAGACCACTCTTCAACCAAGGGCACATCGATTGTATGCCCGCCAGAGAGCATCACAGCAGCCGCGTGCACCGGGTAGCCCGGTGAGGGTAAAAGCACTCCAGCACCTGGATCAAGAGTGCCCAGTAAAGCACTGGACATCCCTTCTTTGCTTCCCATTGTCGCAATAACTTCTGTTTCTGGGTCTAATGAAACACCAAACTTTCTTTGATAGAGAGCAGCAACAGCTTGCCTTAGTTTAAGAACCCCCTTGGAAGCGCTATATCGATGATGTTCGGGGCGGAGTGAAGCTTGAACGAGCACTTCCAAAGCTAGCTCCGGTGGAGGCAAGTCAGGTTTAATCTGACTAAGATCCACGATATCCTTACCCTTTTTTCTGAGGGCCAAAATTTCTCTAGATATTTCACCCAGCAAATAGGGTTGAAGAGTTTTAAGACGCTCTTCCAATTTCTTCTCGAACCTTTGCTAGTTGTGTTTCTGCCCTGTAACTGCTTCTAGAAAGCGGCTCGATGGTAATACTTTCGAAACCAACTTGTTCTGCTTTCTCTGAATAGAATTGGAATTTTTTAGGACTCAAGTATTCAACTACCCCAAGATAGTTTCGACCCGGCCTCATATACTGACCAGCCGTAAAGACATTAACCCCCGCAGCACGGGCATCAGAAAAGAGTTGAAGAACCTCTTCTTCCTCCTCACCCAAGCCTAGCATTATGCCAGTTTTAACCACGGTTTGTTTTGAGTACTGAGCTGCTTGTGCCAATAACTTCAAAGACCTCTCATAGGATGCACCAGGCCTAACTCTTCTATAGAGCCTAGGAACTGTTTCGAGGTTATGATTAAAAACATCAGGACCTTCAGCGAGCACACTATCTAATGCTCCCTCCTTGCCTAAAAAATCGGGCACAAGAATTTCGATAGTGACCTCTGGCAGCCTAGCCCGTAAAGAACGGATGGTTTTAATAAAACCACTAGCACCACCATCGGGCAAATCATCTCTGGCAACTGAAGTAACAACAACGTGCTTTAAATTTAGTCTCTCAGCAGCTTCGGCAACGGATTCTCCTTCTGCTTGAAAACTGCTCTCTGACATTTCAGGCTTACCAGTGATGACAGAACAAAAGCGACAACCCCTAGTACAGACGTCTCCCAAAATCATGAAAGTGGCCGTACCTCTTCCAAAACATTCGGAAATATTGGGACATCGAGCTTCTTCACAAACAGTGTTCAAAGAAGAGGCACGAAGAAGCTTTTTTACATCTCGAGTTTCTTCAGAGGAACCTGGAGGACGTCGAAGCCAAGCAGGAATACGATCAACAGGTGCCACGGTGCTATCTCTTTTCAAATCACCTCACTCAGGAGTAGGAGCAAGTATCGACTGAAAGCTCAGTGCTTTGTCTAAGCTACCGGAGGTTTTTACCTTTTCAGACAAAAAGGCTAGCTGCGGGTTCAAATCCCCATTTACCAGTAAAACGAAATCTCTTTCGCTTACTTTCAAAGTAACTTCCGCATCATCTATCTTTTTATTAACAATCTCTAAATCATTATCTAATTCAACAGACCAAGCTTCAGAGGCATCACCAACAAGCTCAACCAAATATTTGCCTGTAAGCTTTTTTCGCTCGGCATCTTCTAAAATATCGAAGCGATATAAAATTTCAGTATTAAAGAATTCTTTCGCTGAAGAAACCATGTTTCTAGAGGGAATGCCGGCATGCGGATCGTCATCAATAAGCTCTCCACTCTCAAAATCATAAGCTCCCTCAAGCTCATTCTCGAGAAACATCGGTCCATTCTGAATTACTTCTTCTTTATCACCATCCTCTGAATCATCCTCCCCTTCAGCTGCTTGGGAGCTTTTAGCGTCTAGGGCGTCATCGCTATTTGAATCACTGTCCAGCTCAGGAGTCTCCTCGACAGCAGTTTCAGCCTGGATTGAATCTGATCCCTGCTCAGCGGCTTCCTCACCTTGAGTTTCTTCAGGGTCAAATTCTTTGTTATCGTCACTCAACTTAGATTCTCCTGCCAATACTGAATAAACATAAATGAGGCTTTTACCAGGGGGATTACCTTATCTAATAAAATCTGCTCTCTTGGACTAGTCGGATTTAGCATAGTTTTCGGTAGATAACCACATATCTAAACTTCACCAAACTTTGTTAATTCTTACCATTAAGCCTGTTAAAATTGGACTGAGCCCCGCTAACCTGCAATTACTTTAATATCTATACTGCGCCTCATTGAAATTTCGGTTTTGCTAGATTTAGGATAGGAGCAGTATAAGCCGAACTTTTAGTTCGGCCAAAAGACCATATACTCAACCTCTAAATATGCTTTTCAAGACCTTTGGTCTTGTCTTAATTTACTATCAATCCCGAAAATCGAGGTGTTTGGAGACTCTAGAGGCAAAACGCTGGTCGCGTTTTACTAAATACTAGGCGCAGTATAGTGAGCAAATGCTCTTCACATTTGTTTTGTAGTCCTACGTCAGGCTATTTCTTGCTCCGCAAGAGCCAGACGTTATCTAATGGCCATGCTAACGCATGGCGGATATACTCAACCTTTATATGTCTCTAAAAGCCGGAATATAAATCAGGTTGAGTATACACCTTTGAACATACATTGTGAAAGAGATTGCCCTAGGATTGGAAAAGCTGTTCTGCATTTAATATTTGGAAAAACGACAATGGACTGGAGAAAAGACGCTATTGCAGTAACGGGCTCGCCAGGAAGCGGAAAATCAACCGCATCCAAAATATTTGAAAAGCATGGATTTTACTTAATCGATGCTGACTCTTTAGCTAGAAAAGCCTTAGCAGATGGCTCAACTTTGGCTAAAATGGTTATTGAGGAATTCGGTAACTCCATTGCCAATTCAAAAATTGACAATTCTATAGATCGTGCCGCTTTGGCAAAGATAGTCTTTGAGAACCCAGCTCTAAAGAAAAAGCTTGAAGCAATGGTTCACCCAGAGATAGCGAAATTAGCCGTGCTTGAAGCGGAAAATGCTCAATCCATGGGTAAAGCTATAGTCTATGACTGCCCATTACTATTTGAATCAGGGATTGACGAGTTCTTTGCAGCAACAGTCGTGGTCTCCTCTCCTGGTCAATTAGCAATGAAACGATATATGGACAGAACAGGTTGTAGCCAATCAGACTTTGAATCTAGAGAGACTTCCCAAATGTCTCTTTCTAAAAAGTTAGAACTAGGAGATTACGTGATAAAAAATGATGGTAGTTTCTCTGAGCTAGAAAGAAAGGTGAAAGAACTTATAGCCAAGCTCCCCTCTTAACAATACCCCACTGCTTTGATTCTTTTATCGATAAAACCACTAAATACTCATATTGAGCATAAATCTAGTAGCCTTTTAAGTGTTTAAAATACATGAGATTATATTTTTTCTACCTATAAAACTGGAATGAGGCCCCTGGATATAGGAAAATTATAAAATAGCTGCTCCTGATAGGGCCTAAACACCATCAAAAACAAAAGCCCATAATTTTTGAGGTTAAGTCCTTATAAAATATTGGCAAAAAAAA
>CAZECN010000043.1:0-12552 GCA_964510575.1 uncultured Bdellovibrionales bacterium
GCTCCAGCCGCTCAGCCTTCGGCACCTACTTCTACTCCAACAACTTCAAGTTCTTCTTCAGGATCAAGTAACGGAGTATGTTGGACAACCGGCTCTACCATAAATAATGCTAGAGCAGCTTTTGTTTCTCAGTGCGGCCCTTATAATAAGTCTCAAGGGCATGATTGCGACAACACTGCTACCGGCGCCATTTGCGCAACCCAGAGTATCGGAACCTTCTCTACAGGAGGTTCAAGTTCAGGAGGTTCTCAGCCTGCCTCTGCGCCAAATACTAGCTCTGGCTCGAATAACCCCCCAGCAGTTGCTTCTGGTCCTTATAATAGCTCCCGAGACTTAATTGCTCTGCACTATGACCACGCGCCTGATAAAGACGATGGCCATGCCACCGTAGCAGGAAAAATGATTGCTGATCGTTTTGGCTTTAACCCTGTCGTTATTCACGGTGCGTATGGAGATGGAAATAGGAATGGATATGACAGCGGATCTCTAGCTGTAACCAGAGCTACTTATGGTGGAAATTTCATTAATGCCCATGCCAATTGGAATAACGCAGTTCAAGCTGCATTCAATCGTTGGCAGCCAGTTCTTAATGCTGGAGGAAAAATATGGATCGCCGAAGGCGGCCAATCAGATTTTTCTGCTGATGTGGTCAGAATGGTGCAATCTCGAATGCCAGGTGTAAACACTAGGCAGGCGATAAACGTTGTTCAGCATAGTAAATGGAATGAAGATATGTCCAACCAAGGTGATCTGAATTTTGTTAGGAACAATACTAACTATACTAAAATTGAAGATGGTAATCATAACAACGCCACTGCTGACCTAAACATAAAATCTGATAGCTTTGTGAACAGGGCAAGAAGTAGCAGCCGATATGGTAGCGCCTGGAACGCAGCTTTTGCTTATCTAAACCCAAATACTAAGCTCGACTTTTCAGATACTGTGGAGTTACTTCACATCTTGGGAGTGCCAAAAAGTAGAGTGGCTAATGTTAACGAATTCGGCAACGAATACTTCTAGTCCGAAGTAGATAGAGTAAGGACAAGGTCTCCACCTGAGACTCTAGTGCCAGCCTTTAACTTAGTTTCAGCTATCTTGCCGTCAGCTTGTGCCGAAACCACTGTTTGCATTTTCATAGCTTCAAGAATAAACAGACTGTCACCTGCCTTAATCTTATCACCTGCCGAAACATTAAGTTCTACAACTACCCCTGCTAGAGGAGCACCGACATGCGCTGGATTGTTCGGGTCGGCTGGTTGGTTTTCTTCGACAGAGGCTCCTGAGTTTTTATCACTGACACTAATCCCTCGGGTTTGACCGTTTAAGTCAAAGAATACAGTCCTCTTTCCTTTCTCGTCCGCTTCGGAGAGTGTGACCAGAGATATATATAGAAGCTTTCCAGCTTCTAACTCTACTGAAATTTCTTTTCCCTCTTCAAGGCCATAGAAGAAAGCCTCTGAGGGGAGAACCATCAGCCGTCCGTAAAGATCTCGAGCTTTTGCAAAGTCTTTAAACACTTTCGGGTAAAGGAGATAGCTTAAAACATCTTTTTTTGTAGGCTCAATGTTTGAAAAAGCTCGAATATCCTCAGCAGCTTTTTCAAAATCAGCAGCTGGTAGGGGCGGGAGTTCAACGGTTTCTTCACCTTTCAGTACCTTGCTTCTGAATTCTTCAGGAAAGCCTCCATAAGGGATTCCAATTTCACCTCTAAGAAAACTAACCACACTTTCTGGTAGACTGAGAGTTTCTGCCTGCTCAACAAGCTCCTCAACGCTCAATTCATTGGCGACCATGAATAGAGCTAGGTCTCCAACTACTTTGGAGCTTGGAGTTACTTTCACAATGCGGCCAAAAAGATGATTCACTGCAGTGTAAGCGTTTTTTAATTCTTGGACCTTGTCGCCTAAGCCTAGGCTTTCAGCCTGAGGCTTGAGATTGGAATACTGGCCACCAGGAATTTCATTAATATAAACTTCGGCAGTTGAGGTTTTAAGATCAGACTCAAAAGGTTTGTAAATTTCTCTGACAGCTTCCCAGTATGACCCTATCGAAACCAGCTCTTTGGCCTTAATAGTACTTTCTCTTGAGGTGTTCTCTAGGGACCGAACTAGACCTTCGAGTGACGGCTGGCTTGTGACTCCGGAAACAGCTGAAAATGCACAATCGACTACGGAGACTCCCGAATCAGCTGCTTTCAAATAAGTCGCGATTTGGCCGCCTGCAGTGTCGTGAGAGTGCAGGTGGATAGGTAGATCGGAGTTAGCTCTAAGCTCTGCAACTAAAAGCTTGGCTGATTCTGGCCGAAGTAGTCCAGCCATGTCTTTGATTGCTAAGATTTCAGCACCAGCTTTTTCTAACTGTTCAGCTAAGTTCTTATAGTAGGAAAGATTGAACTTTCCATCCTTTCCAGCAGCTTCTTCGTTTGCCAAGTCTCCCGTATAGCAGATGCATACCTCAGCAATCCCGCCAGCTTCCTTTACTGCATCGATGGAAACTTGCATTTTTTCAGGTGAATTCAGGCAGTCAAATATTCTGAAAATATCTATTCCTGACTTATGAGCTTGTTTGATAAATTCAACGATTACGTTGTCCGGGTAGCGGGTATATCCTACAGCATTTGAACCTCTAGCAAGCATTTGGAAAGGAATGTTTGGTATACGCTCTCTTAGGCATTCTAATCGTTCCCAAGGATCTTCTTTTAAAAATCGCAAAGAGACATCAAAGGTAGCCCCGCCCCACATTTCTAGGGAAAATAAACTAGAGGCTTTTTTTGCTACGCAATTCGAAATATTGAGCATGTCGATAGTTCTTAGTCGCGTCGCCAATAAGGATTGATGAGCATCTCGGAAAGAAGTGTCAGTGATTAGAAGTTCCTTAGAGTTTTTCAAGTTCTCTAAGAAAGTTTCTTTACCTTCTTCCAATAAGGTATTCCGCCAACCTTTCGGAACCCCTGAGTCAGGCAGAAAAGGTACTTCCGGAGTTTTAAGTTTCTCTGGTCTAGTCAGTGCTGGCATTAGATCATGACCATTAACTTTTACTTCCCCAAGGAAGCGTAGCAGCCTATTTGCTCTATTTTTTCTTCTTGGGAACTTGTAGAGTTCTGGAACTTCTTTAATAAAATTGGTGTGGCATTTCCCAGTTAAAAAAGTTTGGTGTTTAAGGATGTTCGATAAGAAAGGAATATTCGACTTAACCCCTCTTATTCGGAATTCGACCAACGCCCTAGAAAGTCTGCGAGCAGCTTGCTCCATAGTTTCCCCGGAAGCAGTCACCTTTACTAGAAGTGAATCATAAAAAGGGAGTACTTCGGCTCCGGCAAAAGCCGAGCCAGCGTCCAGCCTAATTCCAAAACCAGATGCCGAGCGGTAAGTTACAAGTGTTCCATAGTCTGGTTCAAAATCCTTGCTGGCATCTTCAGTTGTAATTCGACACTGAATGGCACAACCTCGAATGGATAGGTTTTCTTGTGAAATTCCTAGATTATTTAAACTTTCACCAGCAGCAATTCTAATTTGGCTTTGGACAAGATCAACTCCGGTTATTTCTTCAGTTACAGTATGTTCTACTTGAATTCTAGGATTGATTTCGATGAAGAAAATTTCTTCGTTTTCTGATACTAAGAACTCAGCGGTTGAGGCTGCCTTAAGATTAAGAGCTTTAGCTAGCTTGATGGCATGACCGTAAAGTTCTTTCTTCTTACTATCATCAAGGGATAGAGCTGGAGCATATTCTATTATTTTTTGATGTCGCCTTTGGACAGAGCAGTCTCTTTCGAAGAGATGAACGACGTTATTCTGACCATCTCCTAGTAGCTGTACTTCTATATGCCTCGGGTTTGAAATATATTTCTCTAAAAATATTTCCTCCCGACCGAAGGCTAGCTCAGCCTCGCTTTTCGCTTCCTGATAGTCGTCTGCTAATTCAGTCTCATTGTGCGCAACCCTCATCCCTCTTCCGCCACCTCCAAAGGAGGCTTTGAAAATTACTGGGTACCCAACCTTATCGGCGAAAATCTTTGCCTCCGAGAGTTCTTTAATTTCATCACTGCCCTCAATTAGAGGAATGCCATTGGCGCTGGCCAAGGCCCTAGTTTTAACTTTGTTACCTGTTAGCTCTAAAGTTTCGCTGGAAGGACCTATGAATGTAATACCTTCGGCTTCACATTTTTCTCTAAAGTCTTTTCGTTCGGATAAGAAGCCATAGCCCGGGTGTATTGCTTCTACACCAGCTTGTTTGGCGATTTTCAAAATTGCTTCGATGTTTAGGTAGGAGGCAACTGGGTTACCAGGAGGAGCGAGTTGATAAGACTCATCCGCTTTATAGCGATGTAATGAAAAACGATCTTCCCAAGCAAATATAGCTACGGTTGGAATTCCCAGTTCTGTAGCTGCTCGAAAAACTCTTATTGCAATTTCGCCACGGTTCGCGACGAGAAGCTTTTTAAAGGGAGGCATTTTTTAACTCTTATCTGTTAGTTTTACTCTCTAAGGCTACCTAGAGCTGTGCAATTTGTCTCGGTAAATTGCTCCTAACCTAAGATAGCCCTAGTTGGCCTTTCTATTCACCGAAATTGAACTAAGACCCAATATCGAATTGCGTAAAAATAATAGTTCCGCAGCTCTTGACTTTAAGCTCTCATTCGGACACTTTAGCCAACTAAAGTGAAGAGCCTTGTTAGCCTTTGTTGTAGTTAGAAGGAGCTGAAGTCAGGTGAAAGAGCAAAAATCCCTTGAACAAGCCATAGTTGGGTTGAAGTCTGAAAAAGAAGTTACTGAATTCCTTAGGGATTTACTGACTTCGAGGGAGTTGAAAGAGTTTCGAAATCGTTGGGTTGCTGCGCAACAACTCGCCGAAGGGGTTCCTTATACCCAAATTGAGAAGGATACGGGACTAAGTTCGACTACTATCGCCCGGGTTTCAAAGTGGTTGAGAGATGGAGCAGGGGGGTATAGAAACGCCCTCGGAATGGATCAGGAAGGATAGAGATCATGAGTGGAATTAGACTAGCAGTGCAGAAGTCAGGGAGACTGAGCGAAAAATCTTTGGAGCTTCTATCTGAATGCGGCATTAATTTTTCTTTAAATAAGAGTAAGCTAACTGCTGTCTCTAGAAACTTTCCTGTAGAAATTCTGTTTCTTCGGGATGACGATATCCCGGGCTATGTTGCTAATGGGGTCGCTACTTGTGGCATCGTTGGTGAAAATGTTGTGCAAGAGAAGAGCCCTCAGCTGGAGGTCATTTCCAAAATGGGATTTGGAAAATGCAGGCTCTCTCTCGCAGTTCCAGCTAGCTTTAAATATAACTCAGTGCAGGATTTGAATGGTAAGAAAATCGCAACATCTTATCCTGAAATCCTTTCACGTTACTTAGATACGAAAGATGTTGCTGCTGAAATACAGGATATTAGCGGCTCTGTTGAAATCGCCCCTGCTATAGGATTGGCTGATGCTATTTGCGATTTAGTAAGTTCTGGAGGAACGCTACTAGCTAATCGTTTAAAAGAAGTTGAAAAGGTTCTTGACTCAGAAGCGGTGCTTGTAAAGAGCCCGAACCTAGGGGAGGAAGAGTCTCGTATTCTGGATGAGCTAGTCTTTAGAATTTCTACGGTAAACAATTCTCAAGGTTGTAAATATATTGTTCTTAACTCTCCAAATGAATCTTTGCAGACCATCTCAGACATTTTACCAGGTATTAAAAGCCCAACTGTGGTTGAGCTAGCTGAGGAAGGTTGGAGCGCAGTGCACGCTGTAGTCAATGAAGAACTATTCTGGGACGTGTTAAGTAAATTAAAAGAGGCAGGAGCTGAAGGGATTACTGTTCTGCCAATCGAGAAGATAATAGTCTAGAGTTCTTTATGAAGATCGAGGTAATTTCCAACCCAGCACCTTCATCTTGGCCTGCGCTTTGTAAGCGCCCGGTCTTTGACTTTTCGGAGTTGCAAAAGACTGTGCGAGAGATCATGGATCAGGTCTCTACTCGGGGTGATGCTGCTCTTTTGGATTATTGTCGAAAATTCGATGGTGTGCAGTCTGATCAATTTCAGCTCAAAGTTTCTAAAGAAGAATTCGCAGATGCTGAAGTCCTTGTGTCAGAGCCTTTGAAGAAAGCTATAGGCACAGCGTTATCCAACATCCGTGCGTTTCACCAAGCTCAAAAGACCGAAGACTTCGAGTTGGAGACTATGCCAGGTGTGGTCTGCTCTAGAAAAAGTGTCGCCATCGAGTCCGTAGGTTTATACGTTCCGGGAGGTAGTGCCCCTCTGTTTTCTTCACTCTTAATGTTAGGAGTTCCTGCTATTATAGCCGGCTGTGAGCAAATTGTAGTTTGTACGCCACCTTCTGACGAGGGGAAACTTGATCCTACTATTTTATATACAGCATCACTTTTGGGGATTGATAATGTTTTCAAAGTTGGTGGAGCTCAAGCTATAGCCGCTATGGGTCGCGGCACTCAATCTATTCCTCGTGTTTTTAAAATATTTGGTCCAGGAAACCAGTATGTAAATTGTGCCAAACTAAATTCGTATCTGGATAATATCGCGATAGATCTTCCAGCTGGACCAAGTGAGGTGGCAGTAGTGGCTGATAGCTCCTCTGATGCCTCATTCATTGCTGCAGATTTACTTTCCCAAGCGGAACACGGCCCGGACAGTCAAGTTGTGCTTGTCTGCGATTCTTTGCCTATGGTTGAAGAAGTGCAGACTGAACTTTCTTCGCAGTTAGAAGCGCTTCCGCGGGCCAACGTAGCATCTCAGGCTCTGTTTAATAGTCGAGCGGTTGTTTTTGATGATTTAGATCGGGGAATGGACTTCATCAATCTCTACGCTCCAGAGCATTTGATAATTTGCACTGAGGATGCGGAGAGCCGTGCGCAAGAGGTTATCAATGCTGGCTCTGTTTTTGTGGGTCCGTGGAGCCCAGAGTCTGTAGGGGACTATGCCTCCGGAACTAATCACACCTTGCCCACGGCTGCGGCAGCTCGGGCATGGAGTGGAGTTTCTTTGGATTCCTTTTGTAAAAAAATAACTTTTCAAACTTTATCTAAGCAGGGACTAATAAGTCTTGGTCCGACTGTGGAAATGATGGCTGAGGCTGAGAGTCTGCAAGCCCATAAGAACGCTGTATCGATTAGACTAAAGTCTTTGGAGAAAGAGAATGGCTAATAACTTTAACTTAGAGGCTTTGGTTCGAAACAATATTAGGACTTTGGAGCCTTATTCCTCTGCTAGATCTGACTTTGATAAGACCGACAAGGAGTATATATATCTTGATGCCAATGAGAATTCTTATGGCTCGGTATTGGGAAATGGTTTTAATAGATATCCAGACCCCTTGCAAAAGAAGGTACGCAAAAAAATTGCCAAAATGAAACTCATTGACCCTGCCCAGGTTTTTTTAGGGCATGGTAGCGATGAGGCAGTTGACCTTCTATTTCGTGTCTTTTGTCGACCAGCTTTGGATAGGGTTATCATCTGTCCTCCTACATATGGGATGTACCAAGTCTCTGCGGCTATCAATGAAGCAGGGATCGTAGAGGTTCCTTTGGATGCAGGGTTTGATTTAGATGTGAATGCCATTTTGGGTAATGTTGATCCCAGCACCAAACTAATATTTGCCTGTTCGCCTAACAATCCAACCGGGAATTGTATGTCGAAAGATAGGATGGTTCAGATATTAGAAAATTTTAATGGTCTACTTGTTGTTGATGAGGCTTACATTGACTTTACTGATCACGAGAAATCGATGGTTAAGGAAATTTCTAATTATCCAAATCTTGTTATTCTTCAAACCTTTTCAAAAGCTTGGGGTCTAGCTGGTTTGCGGGCTGGAATGGCGATAGCGAGTCCGGAAATCGTTAAGCTCATGGATAGTGTTAAACCACCTTATAACATGAACCAAAGCTGCATTAATCTTTTGGGGCGAGCTGTTGAAGAACGGCATATGTTGAAAAGAATGGTAAAGGAAATTAATGAGCAGCGAGAATATCTAATTTCCGAGTTGAAAAATATTAGTTGTGTCCGAAAGATATTTCCTTCGGAAGCGAATTTTATACTATTCCAAGTGGATGATGCTGAGGAGAGGTATAACCAATTGCTTTATAATGGATTTGTCTTACGTGATCGAAGTAATTTGGTTGGTTGCGACCAATGTCTTAGGCTCACAGTTGGAACTGATGAAGATAATAAACAATTGGTAAGGTGTCTTAAAACCTGGAATGCCATCGATGAGATGTTTGAGAGTTCCTAAGGTAGGTCAATATGAAAAGAGTTTTATTTTTAGATCGTGATGGAACGCTCATTGTTGAGCCCAAAGATGACTTCCAGGTGGATTCCTTGGAAAAACTATCTTTAGTGCCGGGAGTAATTTCAGCCCTAAGGAAAGTTAAGTCATCGACCAATTTTCAATTAGTGATGGTCACTAATCAAGATGGCCTTGGAACTGATAGTTTTCCTGAGGATACCTTCTGGCCAGCTCATAATAAGATGTTGGAGATATTCAAATCTGAGGGCATCGAGTTTGATGATGTTCTTATTGATCGCACTTTTGAGAAAGATGGATCTGACACCAGAAAGCCGGGTACTGGAATGTTTAAGTCTTATCTGACTGGGGACTATGACCTTGAATCGAGTTGGGTAATTGGTGACAGGCTTAGTGATGTTGAGTTGGCTAAGAACTTGGGCTCTAAAGGCCTTCTTATTGGTGATGCTGGGACTGAGCTGGGAGGCTTAAAAGCTCTCGCGTGGCCTGAGATTACAGATATAGTTCTTCAAAAGGGGCGAGCCTCTAAAGTTAAGAGAAAGACTAAAGAGACTGATATTGAAATATCCCTGCTTTTGGATGGTTCAGGTCGGTCGCAACTTAACACAGGGCTTTCTTTTTTTGATCACATGCTTGAGCAGATCGCTAGGCACTCGGGTGTTGATCTCGAGATCTCTGTTGATGGTGATTTGGAAGTGGATGAACATCACACCATAGAAGACACGGCCTTGGCCTTGGGTGAAGCTTTCAAATTAGCGCTTGGTGAAAAGCGTGGCATTGCTCGCTATGGCTTTTTACTGCCAATGGATGAAGCTTTGGCTCAAGTAGCTTTGGATTTTTCTGGAAGACCTTGGTTAGTTTGGGAGGCAGAGTTTAAAAGAGAGAAGGTAGGAGACATGCCTACTGAAATGTTTAAACACTTTTTTAAATCATTCTCAGATGCAGCGCTTTGTAACCTCAACATCAAGGTTGAGGGTGAGAATGAGCATCACATGATCGAATCTATATTCAAAGCTTTTGGCAAGTCTATCGGACAGGCTATTGCTCACAATCCTGAAGATGGGAGAATCCCTAGTACTAAGGGCGTGCTCTAGATCGTCATGGAAACAGTTGTTATCGACTATAACGCTGGAAATACCCAGTCTGTAATATTTGCTTTGGAGAGACTAGGAGTGTCTGCCAGTCTTTCTCGTTCTAAGGACCAGATTCTCGCTGCAGACCGAGTTATCTTCCCAGGTGTGGGTAGAGCTGGTGCCGCTATGTCTAGTCTAAGAGAAGCTGATCTAGTTGAGACAATTAAGTCGATTCGAAGTCCTTTTCTAGGGATCTGCCTTGGCTTGCAACTAATGTGCGAAGGCTCTGAGGAGGATCAAACTGACGGTTTAGGAATTTTTTCGAGCAAAGTTAAAAAATTCGAAAAGACTGGGGAAATGCGCGTGCCTCACATGGGCTGGAATTATGTCCAAGGGGAGGGACCTCTTTTTAAGGGAATTCCTGAAAAGAGTAGGTTCTACTTTGTTCATAGCTACTATGCCGAACCCTCCTCGGAACAGACTGTTGGAAGCAGTCAGTATGGTCCGCAGTTTTCATCGGCCCTGGCTGATAAGAATTACTATGGAGTGCAATTTCACCCAGAAAAGAGTGGAGATGTGGGAGAGATCGTCTTGAAGAACTTTCTGGAAATTGAACAATGAGAATTATACCGGCAATTGATATCATTGATGGCAAGTTAGTTCGTCTTACCCAAGGGGACTACAGCCGTTCAAAATCTTACAGCGACAATCCAGTTGAGATAGCCAAAGGTTTTGTTGATTCTGGCATTGAGTATTTGCACCTAGTGGATCTTGATGGAGCTAGGGCAGGAGAAGTAGTTAATATCGAAGTGCTAGAGAATATCTGTTCTCAAACTACTCTAAAGGTTGATTTTGGGGGCGGTGTAAAGACTAGTGAGCAGCTTAAAAGAGTTCTCGATGCTGGTGCTGTTCAGGTAACGGGAGGTAGCATAGCTGTCAAAAATCCGGATGAGTTTCAGTCTTGGTTAGACACCTATGGTAGCGAAAAGATCATCTTAGGTTGTGATGCAAAGGATGGTAAAATTGCTGTGAGTGGCTGGCAGGAATCGAGTGAGATCACTATTGAAGGTTTAATTAACTCTTTCCAAGGCGTTTCTAATGTTATCTGCACTGATATCTCTCAGGATGGCACGCTAGAGGGTCCAAACTTGGAGCTATACAAACAGTTAGTTGCCTCCTTTCCGAAATTGAATGTAATCGCAAGTGGAGGAGTTGGCAGTCAGGATGATCTGTTGGCGCTGAAGGAAACTGGCGTTGAAGGTGTAATTCTCGGAAAGGCAATTTATGAGGGGAAAGTTGATCTAAGTAAACTATCGGAGATAGGACTTTGTTAAGCAAAAGAATTATCCCTTGCCTAGATATTAAAGACGGTGAAACTGTCAAAGGCGTCAATTTCGTAAACCTTAGAAGTGCAGGGGATCCAATTGAACTTGCTAAAAGATACGTTGAGGAGCGGGCCGATGAACTGGTCTTTTTGGATATTACAGCCACAGTTGAAGGCCGAAAGACTTTTGCTAAATTGGTTCACAATATTGCCCGTGAAATAAACATCCCTTTTACTGTTGGTGGAGGGATTTCCAGTGTAGAGGACGTAAGAATTCTTTTAGAAGCTGGGGCGGATAAGGTATCTGTTAACTCCGCAGCTGTTAAAAGGCCTGAGCTAATAAACGAACTTTCCAAAGAGTTTGGTTCTCAGTGTATAGTTTGCGCAATTGATACTAACTGTGTCGACGATACTTGGTATGTTTATGTTAATGGAGGTCGAGTATCGACGGAAATTGAAACAATCTCTTGGGCGAAAGAAGTTGTTTCTAGGGGGGCTGGAGAAATTCTCTTAACCTCTATGGCTAGTGATGGAACAAAGGCTGGTTTTTCCCTGGAGATTACACAAAGAGTAAGAGATTCAGTAGAAGTTCCTGTTATTGCTTCTGGTGGAGCAGGAAATGTTGCCCACTTTAGCGAAGTATTTAGCTCTGGAGCGGCCGATGCAGCTCTAGCAGCAAGTGTATTCCATTTTGGTGAAATTTCGATTCCGGCGTTAAAAGTCGAGTTAGAAGCAGAGGGTATTGAGGTAAGAAAGTGATAGAAATTAGCAAGATAGATTTTAAAAAATATCCAGATCAACTTGTACCTGCAGTTGTTCAAGATAGCCTGACTTCCAAAGTCTTAATGCTTGGCTTTATGAACGAAGAGGCTTTGTCCAAAACACTGGAAACTGGTCAAGTAACTTTTTTTAGTAGAAGTAAGAGCAGGCTTTGGACCAAAGGTGAGACTTCTGGAAATTTTCTTCGGTTAAAAGAGATGCGTATAGATTGTGATAATGACACTCTTCTTGTCTCGGCACTGCCGCTTGGACCTGTCTGTCACACAGGAACCCCTACTTGTTTTGATGGAGAGAATCCTCAGGAAACAGCTGATCTAGCTTTTCTTTCTCAGCTGGAGGAAATTATTAAAGATAGGCAGTCTGCTAGTCCAGATTCTTCCTATACCGCGAAGCTTTTCAAAAAGGGAACTGCTGCAATAGCTCAAAAAGTTGGAGAAGAGGCTGTAGAGGTTGTCATTGAAGCTCTTCAGGACGACAAAGATAGTTTAATAGAAGAGTCGGCAGATCTTCTTTTTCACTTCTTTGTTTTGCTAAGAGATCGAGGACAGGATTTTTCCGATGTGGTTGCCGTGTTAAAAGAAAGAAATAGTTAGTAGTAAAGCCTATTCTGCTTTTTTAGTCCTAACCTGAGTAGCACTTATATCTAATATTCTGGGAATTCATTACACGAGCCATGGATTCTAGTAAGCTCTCTTTGGAAATTATTTGCGTAACCATGTGTAGCGGGTGTTCCAATTTTCATTGATTGAAAAATTAGGCATCTAAAATATCTCAAGATATCAAATTGTTATAGCTTAGATAAGCTTTGGTCTAGATATTGCTCTTACTGTAGGGTGTGCAGTTACCGACCTGCACGTTTCTCTCCTCCGAAACCCGTACCCGGCGTCTGTGTATTACCTGGCACAGACGCCACTTTTTTTCTAAAGGCGAAATTGAGTTCCTCTCTTCGTTGTCCATCGGGAGCTCATCGCTGCGCTGTGCAGTAGCACAGCTCACTCTTCGCCCCTTGGCCGCCTCGACAGGAACTCAATTTCGCCTTTAGAGGATTAGCGCAAAGCCGATGTTCCTCTCTTCGTTGTCCATCGGGAGCTCATCGCTGCGCTGTGCAGTAGCACAG
>CAZECN010000043.1:12652-19500 GCA_964510575.1 uncultured Bdellovibrionales bacterium
AACTCAATTTCGCCTTTAGAGGATTAGCGCAAAGCCGATGTTCCTCTCTTCGTTGCCCATCGGGAGCTCGTCTCTGCGCTGTAGTAGACACTTCAAACATTAATGCCCCTATCAATAAAAATTAGATTGGCAATATTTTGCCAAAAATGCTCATTTTTCTGTCTAATTGCTAGTTCTGAATAAAATCGATAAAATCCTCTTGTAGGAGAACAGGGTGTTATTGATGGATTCCTCTGAATATTTAGAACTTTCGTTGGCTGAAATACGCCAAGGCGACATTCGATTTAAGGATGTACTGACGGTTTTTTTTCAAAACTCTCTTCTTTTTATCCCAATTAGACAAAAGACAGACTTTGCTGAAAGTTCTAAAATTCTCCCCGCAAGATTTCTAGATGGAGATCGTGAAGTTATTCCGGTCTTTACCTCCCAAGAAAGGCTTGAGAAATGGAGCACTGATTTTCAGAGTATCTCGGTTTATGGCTCAGACTTAGTGATGATTCTCGACCCGGAGTTGAGCTTGTCTTTAGATCCCACTGAAGAGATGAATAGTGGATTTCAGTTTTTACCAACTGACATTTCTCGAATGCGGTCTAAACCTGAAATAGATTTGAATTTGGCTGAGAAGGATTTTAGAGAACTTGTCGGTAATTCAGGATTGGGGCGCGGCCTTAAAGGTTTAACCACTAGACTTTCCGATATACTAGCGGGCTTCCCGGAAGTAAAAGAAAGCTTTCTTGAAGAGGTTCGAAGAATTGATCCCAAAGACGGACCCATTTCAGAGGCAATATTGGGGATTCTTTCGCAAGAAATGATAAGCGATCGCCGCTTCAAGTTAATCTCTCAGATAGCCTCTCTTTCAAAAGATGTTTTTGGTGATTCGGGAGCTATTTTAGTTTATGACGACCTTGCTAAGTCAAAATCTAAATCTTGGGAGCTTTTTAATACCAAGACACCGTTTTATGTGAACGACAATTCAGACTTACCCCCAGAGATAGTTTTGACGTCAGAGGTCGAACGCTACGATGGACCAGTTTATGTTACGGTTGAGCCTGACCAACCTTCTCCAAAAGAGTATTTATTCAGTCGAAAAAACACAGTTAAGCTTGGTGCTTCTGTGATTAGTAAGTTGAGGCGTATAAGGCGAGATATCATTAACCCAGGTTGGTAGTTTTTATCTTTAAGCAGAACTACCTGATTTTCTCAGAATTTCTGCACAAAGCTCTTGGTTGTTTTTACTACAATCCTCAATCGAAACCTTTGTACCTGCTTTTGAATTGAGTTCTAAAAGCCACTGATCTATTCTTTCTTTAGAAAGGTCAAGGTCAGCCGTAATTTTCTGAGGATGTTTAGAAATTTTATTTGCTGCCTCTAAGGCTTCCAGTACGGGAAGGGAATTCTCTGATTGGGCCATTAGAAGAAAATCTACACCAGCGTTTAAAGCCTTCCGTATATTTTCAACTCTTTCTTCTTGTTTCAGAGCCTTCATCTCAAGTGCATCCGAAATGACGGTGCCTTTATAATTCAGTTGTTCTCTAAGAAAGTCAGTAATAATCTTTTTAGATAGGGTGGCTGGATTATCAGGATCCAGTTTTGGATAGAGAACGTGGGCTGTCATCAACATCTTTAAGCCAGCCTCAATTAGATCCTTAAATGGAACCAATTCTCGTTCTGTGAGTTCTTCAATAGACCAGTCTAGGACTGGAAGTTCTAGATGGGAGTCAGTTCGAGTGTCTCCGTGACCTGGAAAATGCTTGCCGCATCCCATTACGCCCTCAGCCTCCATTGCCTTTAGAAATTGCTTGGCTGAGGTGCTAACGTCACTAGCAGTTTTGGCGAAAGCTCTGTCACCAATTATTGGGTTGCTTTCTTCACTATGAATATCTAGCACAGGGGCAAAATTGAGGTTAATCCCTAGCGAAGCAAGTTCTTGACCCATGCCTCGACCTACAGCTTTTGCCTTTTCTCCCCAACAGCAAGCAGCCGGAAACCTAGTTACTGGACTTTTTAAGCGATGAACCTTACCTCCCTCATGGTCTATGCTCACTATAAACTTATCTCGTCCAGAGGCTTCTTTGGCTGTTCCAATTAGTTCAGAGAGCTTTTTAGGCCAGTCATGGCTATCAGCAAAGTTGTACTTAAATAGGATAATTCCGGAAGGCCGTAGCTCAGCAAGTGCACGCTTTTCTTCAGTGCTTAGGCTGCTGGCTGAGAGTCCAACGATAAAATGATGTCCCAGTGGGCTGCTCAATGGTTTTCTCCTTTAACGACATAGACGACCCCCTAGTTTTATTGTTATTGTTTTCAACCGTCCAGCAATTTCAGTCTGGATGAACCTCAAATTAAATCTAGGAGTTGTTTAAGTAGTCGTGGCCAAAAAGAAACAATCAGGACAGAAAGAAGGGGTCAAGGTCGCTGCTATAAACAAGAAAGCTAGGCGAGACTATGAGATTTTAGCTACCTGGGAGGCTGGACTTCAGCTTGTGGGAAGCGAAGTTAAGTCGATTAGAGAAGGATCTGTGAATCTCAAGGAGAGTTACGTTCGTGAAATTAAAGGGGAGCTTTTTTTAATTGGTTGTCATATTAGCGCTTATTCCCACCAAGCTTTGGATGGGCATGAAACGTTAAGAGAGAGAAAACTATTACTGCATAAACGAGAAATTGAGATTCTTGGCAGTAGTACTCAAAAGAAAGGTTTAACTATAGTTCCACTGCGTCTTTATTTTAAGAATGGTAGATGTAAACTTGAAATCGGAACTGGGCGAGGAAGAAAACTTCATGATAAGAGGCAGGTCGAGAAGAGTAAACAAGCAGATCGCCAGATCGAGCGAGCTATGAAAAAATACTCATAGGGAAAGCCTTTTATGAAAGATAAAAAGGAATGGGGAGTTAATACTAAAGCCGTTCATGTTGGCGTTGAGCCAGGTCCTAAGTACAACTCAGTAAACCCACCTATATATATGAGTTCGACTTTTCTTCATCAAAGTCCTGGGAAGTATTTTGAAAATTATGAATACTCACGTGGGGCTAATCCAAATAGAAATGCTTTTGAGGAAGCTTTGTGTTCATTAGAAAATGCCGAACATTGTTTTGCCGTTTCTTCCGGAGTTGCCGCTGCCGATATAATTCTTAGAACACTTTCTCCAGGTGATGAGATTATTTCAGGTGACGACCTTTACGGTGGCACTCATCGTTTGTTTAGCAAGCTGTGTGAGCCAGCTGGAATTAAAGTTAGCTATTTAGATCTTAATAATGCTGAGCTTTTAGAAAAGGCTATAACTCCAGCAACAAAAATGATTTGGTTGGAATCACCTACCAACCCAATGTTAAAAATATTTGATATAAAGAAAGTTTCTGAAGTTGCTCAGTCTAAGCATTCTATAGACCTGGTTGTGGATAATACTTTCTGTTCTCCTATTTTGCAGAATCCACTAGAGCTAGGAGCTACAGTGGTTATGCATTCGACCACTAAGTATATAGGTGGGCATTCAGATTTGCTTGGTGGGGCAGTACTAACGAACTCTGCTAACCTTGCTTCTAGGTTCAAGTTTTTTCAAAGTGCAGCTGGAGCCATACCTTCTCCTTTTGATTGTTATTTGATGTCCAGGTCTCTAAAAACCTTGCCGCTTAGGATTGATAAGCACTGTTCCAATGCTTTGGGAGTAGCAAAGTTTTTAGAATTAGCGAGTGGCGTGAGTAGAGTGATATACCCAGGTCTTGAATCTCACCCGGACCATTTGCTGGCTAAAAAACAAATGAATGATTTTGGTGGAATGATTAGTATCGAACTTGATGGAGACGGGGATAGGGCAAAGAAGTTTTGTAGTGAACTCGAACTATTTGGACTTGCAGTCAGTCTAGGTGGTGTAGAGTCTTTAGTGGAACACCCAGCTACGATGACTCACTGGGGGATACCTAAGAAGCAGAGGCTTGAAGTCGGAATCACTGATTCACTTGTTCGATTGTCTATTGGAGTTGAGGATAGCAAAGACCTAATAGACGATCTTTCTTGCGCTCTTGAGCTCTAACTATCGTGAATTGATTGAAATCTATAATCAGTAAAAAGAACCTAAGTTTTTTTAGAGCATACCTTAAAATCGAAAAAGGGCTGAGTTCTTCTGATTTGGCTGAGAGTAAGATATTTAGCTCTCAGTTCGAGGTTTTGGATAAAGCTGAGAAAGGTTTGCTCAGCGTTTTTAAAGCTGACCCTTTGAAGGCTTCTAAAAAAAAGCTTAAAAGTCTCAAGTTTTCTAACTCTAATGTGGGCAGCAACCTATCACAGAAAGAGGCTGTCGAAAAAGCACTGAGCCTTAAAGACTCCGTTCTTTGCATTCAAGGTCCTCCAGGAACAGGCAAAACATCTGTGATTGTCGAGATCATAGAGCAGGAGCTTAAGAAAAACTCTTCACAGCGAATTCTTATTGTAAGTCAGTCTAACTTAGCGGTGGACAATGTTCTAGAAAGATTGCCTGCAAATCTTTTAAAGAAGAGCCTTCGACTTGGTCGAGAGGAACGAATATCTGAAGACCTCAGGAAGATTAGTAAAGACAGTAGACTGCCGATGTTGAGTTTGAAAGATTCTCTGTTTAGAGCTTTTTTTCGAATTCCGAAAACTATAATTTCAGCACCTTTATTTATCTTTTCGCGAACCTACCGGATGCCAAAAGAGAGGCGATTAAAAGAGAATCAGCTTTTTGAGAAGTATATCAGAATCATTGGAGCTACCTGTATAGGAACAGATGATCCCTTTCTGGGATACTTATTTAGGAAAAATAAATCAGCAGTGGACCTCGTAATTATTGATGAAGCAGGTAGAAGCACGATTATGGAGTCCTTAGTACCTTTGCAGTTCGCTAAGCGTGCAATATTAGTAGGCGATCACAGGCAGTTACCCCCTCTTGTTTCATCTGATGTTCGCAAGCAATGGGATGCCCAGTTTCCTGAAATAGATTGCCCAGGGGATACTAGCATTCTTGAGGCAGCAGTTGGTTGTCTTCCTCAGTCTTCAGCTAATTTTCTCAACCGTCAGTTTCGCATGCATCCCCAAATAGGGAATTTTATTTCAGAAGTTTTCTATTCAGGGCAGGGGCTAGAGAACGGTGTAGTTTCAGAACAACGTTCTTGGCCAATTGAGGGTCTTCCAGCAGCTGTCTCATATCATTCCAGTGCTCAGTATGGAGAGAAAGCTAAGGAGAAATTTCACCCTGACTTAAAGAGTTATTACAACGCTTCAGAGGTGCAAATTACCATGGATTTGTTGGAAACTATCGATCGAGTTGCCGCAAGTCGAGAGAAACCCTCGGTTGGAGTCATAACTTTTTACACCGCCCAGAAAAAACTTCTGAAAACTAAGGTTAAAGAATTAGATCTTGAAAATTTAGATTTCTCAGTAAATGAAAATATTGCCACTCTTGATAGTTTCCAAGGTCGTGAAGAAGACATCATTATTCTTAATTTAGTAAGGAGGCCTGAGAATGCGAAGAATATTGACTCAAAGCTATACCGCTTTTTTCTAGATATTAGACGATTAAACGTCGCGCTTTCTCGAGCAAGGAAAAGACTATTTATTGTTGGGGATCTGGAAAGAATCTCGGCCGTCCAAAGTAAGACAAAAGAGATTCCCGGTATGCGAGTAGCTAGAGATCTTTATAGCTTTGTTCAGCAACTATAGGGCTCTGGAGTTAAATTAGTTGACTCCTAGCGTGCTCTCGTAGTCAACACCATTATTATAGACAGTGTTGTTTCTGATATTAATGTTCCCTAGCGTAGAGCCATGGTTCAAAGAAATGCCGAAGCCATGGTTATTGAAAATTGTGTTATTTTCAATAACGCCATTGGATACGGATGCTTGATTGGGTAGTCCTAGTTCAAGTCCGGTAATTCCAGTTCGAAGAGCGCCATTGTGTAAATAGCAATTGGAGCAAGAGCCGTCCTTAATCGTATTGTTCCTAAAAGTAAAATTGCTAGCCTGAGCAATGTAAACCTGCCCCCCTCCTGTTAGAAGTCGACCGTCTCTTGCACCAGCTCTAAATTGAGGGGCTACAAGCCATTGGCCAATGTGATGGTTTCTTTCAAAGGTATTGCCTTCAACAACATTGCTAGACGGGCTATTTCCAACTACTCCAAGTAAAGCCACTGCGTTTGTTGAGTTGTCAGTGAAGACAGAATTTCGAATTGTAACATTAGTGGACGGGGTGTTACTGCCATGTCCAACATAAAGTCCAAGGACTCCTGAGTTAGTAAGCCGACTATTTAGAAAAGTAAATCCATTTACTCGATTAACGTAAATTACATAACCTTTTCCATTAGTGACATGAACCTGGTTGAGCATTATGTTGTTAGCGTTACGAATGTGAAGCATTCGAGGGCAATTATCGTTTACGACACAGCCTGCTACAGAGGAATCGTCATCTAGTGTTATATTGTTAAAGGTGATGTTGGAGCCGCCGTTGATATCGATCATGCTACATTGTCTTTGACCTGTTCTTCTCAGCAATGTGTGGCCATTACCGTCAATAACTAAATTGTTTCGTCCAGCCATATTAAGCATGGCGCTGTTGCCGCTACAGCAATCGGCTCCTGAACATTGAATATTTCTTGCTAAAGAAATTGAATCTCCTGAGCGAGCTTCAGCTACACACCTTTTGAGGCTTCCAATATCAGTGGCTGAGCAGTCTGAGTCAGAAGATGAAGCAGTTGGACCGGGAACTGGTTGAACAGGTGCCGGTTGAGCCGGAGCCGGTTGAACTGGTGGGGTTGGTTGAACTGGAGCTGGTTGAACTGGTCCACCAATTTCTCCTGTAGAGCAGCTCCAGCCATTTGCAGTAGGGTCACAATCATGTCCTCTGGAT
>CAZECN010000044.1:0-19480 GCA_964510575.1 uncultured Bdellovibrionales bacterium
ACCTTGATTGAACAAAAAGAAAGTGAGTCTAGACACTAGGTTGATGTCTCAAATCCTACTTGAACTAACTTTCATCGTTGCTTGCTCGGCGACGGGATACTGCCTGCTTATAAAAAGAGATTTAGTACAACTCGATAAAACTTTATCAAGCTTAATCCACGATCCAAGATTAGTTTCTAACAATAATCTAAATTTTAGAGCTGCAAAAAGAATCTCATCTTCTGTCTCCTTGCTCGCCGCATCCTCTACCAAAAAGATGCTAGAAAAGCCGGTCAGTGAAAAAATAATAAAGGTAAACGAGGAAATCTATTTTTCTGGCGAAAGTTGCGAAGAAATTTGTAGGAGAACTCTAAAAGCTATCAAAAAAGAGATTGGCTCGTCCCTTAAAGCTGGTGCTATTTCAATTAATCCGAAAGGTGAGAGCTTAGAAAAACTTGATGCTATAATTGGTTTACCAAAAGAAAGGCTAGAATCTCAAATACTAATTCTAATGGAAAATTCATCTGGAGGAATTCCTGAATCCGAGAATGTTCTAAATCTTTTCAATATCAGTAGTCGCTACACAAATATCTATCGAGGCCAGGTGACTGTAGGTCTCTATTTAGGCTTTGAAGCGGAGAGTCAAATTGATTTGTCGCTATTAAGAGGAGTTTGGAAAAGAATAACGATGACGCTGCAGAACATGGGGCAAGCCGGACTTCAACTGAAACGTCTTGGAGAAGATCGAGACTACCTTCTAGGGTTGTCGCATGACTTACGAGCCCCTATCGCATCCGCGCTTTACGCCAATCACAGCCTTCGGGAAAAATTTGGCAACACTGAGGAAATCGAGAGCATTGAATACGCCATCAATGAACAACTCTTATTGGTTAACAATACCTTAGATTTAGCTAATACAGACTCTAAGCTCTTAGTTAGTAAAGCATCAACATTCAATCTCAAAAATGAAATTGATTCTGTCTTAACCAAGCTAAAATGGATGGCTAATGAATATGGAGTAATACTAGAAACTGACCTAGGCAATGAGGACATTATTTATTTTGACCGTGAACAGTTTCAAAGAATTATCCAAAACTATCTTTGTAACGCGATAAAACATTCAGGAAGCAAAACAATATGTGTTTCCTCTAAATCATTAGGTAACGAACAAATCGAAATATCAATTTGCGATCATGGAAAGGGAATAGACAAAAATAAGGAAAGTAATCTTTTCGAAAAACCTGGAAAAAAATATAGCGGTGAAGGCTTCGGTTTAGGTCTCTATGTCTGCTCTGTGCTAGCGAAAGCCAATAGAGGCACTACCTTTTACCGAGAAAACACCCCAAAAGGGTCAATTTTCGGGCTTAAAGCACGATCTCTTAGATAGTTTTTTAATAAATCTTGCCTAAGCGCCCAAAAAGCGTAGCTCATACTATTTACTAAGTAAGTTCTTCCTGTAGTCTGGTTTACTGAAAGAAGTATAATTCGGGTAAAGCGATGACAAAGGCAGAAGATACTGGCCTACCCTCCAAAAAAGCTGAGGGATTGAAAGGCCTAAACCGTAGAAGATCCTCAATTAAAATAGTTGTTAAAGGTTGCAATTCGATCAGTGGCAACGGGGCTATTATAAGGAAAAATCTAGCTCAAGTAAGAAGAGGGAAAGTGCCTGAATATTGGACCAAGGTCGTTATAGACGACGAAACTTGAGCCAATATCCAATCATTAATTTCCTACTAAGCCATAGACCCCCTATATATAAGGCTTTATAATAGCCCCTATCTCTTAGAAGAACCCTAAAAATTCTCTTCGCAAAAGGATTATTTCCTACTACTTTAATCGCTTTTGTCTGTAATTTTATCTATTTCCTTCTCAAGATAACTTAAAGATATGTCGATCTAACTAAAGGCAGGCAAAATTGAGGTTCTAATTTTGTTCTAGGTTTATTTTTATTTCAGGTTTTTTTTGGTTTTAGGCATTTAGAGTGAAAAACAATAGATCAAAAACACGAATTCTATTCGTTGAAGCAGACGAAGCAACGTTTCAGTTCAGAAAGTGCATGTCGGAAATTATAGAGGCTTTACCTCCGACAGAGTTACTTCTAGCAACAGATGCTGGAGAGGCTCTCGAGCTTTTAGCAGAAGAGAAAGCTGACGTGTTGATCGTTGACGACGAGCTGACGGAAGAATTGGAAGTAATAGTTGATTCAATTGATTGCTCAAGTATTCCAATCTTGGTTCAATCTGAACCAGAGAATCGAGCAAGCCTTGCTAAGCTTGAAAAGACCCTTCGTCTTATTCCAAAAGAAGAGTCCCTTGATCACCTTCACCAAACTATTTTATGCGCAATAAAAGTTAATGAAGACAGGTTGCCAACAAAATTGGCTCATTAGGTTGCGAATAAAAAATTGGCCTGCTTTTGTAGGATTTTCTACTCACTTCATTCTCATTTGTTGCTTCACGGTAGTTTGGGGGATTTTTAATAAAATACCGGATCCAATTGGTTTTATTTTTTATGGCGTAGCTCTTGTAGAAACCTATGCCAAACTCATTGAAAAAGATTACGGACAAAACTCATCATGGGGTGCCCGTCTGGCCTTGCTACATGGTGGGGCATCAATCACCTTGCTTGTGGCTGGTTTTGCTCTCCAAAGAATCCCCTTCATTGGCAGTCCGGTCGGATATATTTCGCTAATTTTTTTTTTACATTCTTAATCTGCCAGGAGTTCCTCTAGCAAAACTGCTACCATATCTAGGAAAGCCTTATGACACATTGTGGATGACACAACACTACACTGTACTCATCGCAAGCACAGCAACATGGTTGTTTACAGCACTTATGATTGGCCGCAAGCTTTCAAAAACACCAGATAGAGTCGTGCCAAACTAGGAATCCTCTTCTTCGATTTCCTCGAATTCGGCTGAAATTTCCTCAAGCTGCGACTCAGTTTTAGCAAGAACCTCTTTACAAACTTTTATGGAAGCAAGGGCTTCTTTCATTCTTGGCACTAGCTCATCTATAGTAACTTCATTACTCCTCAACTGTTCGGACAAAGTCTCTAGCTTTTTAAAATTCTCTTCAAACTTCTTCGTATTTGCGGCCATTCGTCAATCCTCTACTCTAATTTTTCTAGTACTGTCATGAAATACCAGTGAAAGCTTGTCATCCTTAGCTAAACTCTTTCCTGAAGAAACTAGTGTCTCATCTCTTCTGACCATCGCAAACCCTCTTCGAAGCTGGCACTCTGGGTCAAGCTCTTGAAATACTTGCTCATAGGAGGAAATTTGTATTTTACTTTGCCCTATCACGCTTTTCAACTTTTCACTTACTTGGCTAGAGACAGATCTTAATTTTTCAGCCAAAAGAGATTTTTTATTAGTCACTGACAATTGCAATCTTCTTTTCTCAGAATTGAAATCAGAAAGAGCGTTTCCATAAACCCCCTTGGAAAGTGGTGTTACCGGGGCCAGTGCACCTTTCAACAGAATTTTAGATTGGCTCAAACTGGCCTGAGCTATCGAAGGAAGGTACACTCGAAAACTTCGGCACTCCTCTGCTCTTAGGGCAATAAGTTCTGAGCCAGTTGCTGAAATATCTCTAGCAATAAAAGCTAAGTTCTCGTTTCGATTTTCCCAAGTTTCTTCAGCCAGAGATACAATATCTGAAGAACAAGTATAAAAATCGGTTCGCACGGAATCAATGATATCAGCAAAATATCTTCCTAGGTCTTTGGGAACCCCAAGCGCTTGAAAACTTACATCTTGAACTGATGATTGATCTTCTTGGTGTCCAATTGCTGATAAAACTGGAACAGAGCACTTACAAATAGCTTTGGCGACACTATATTCATTAAAAACCATTAGGTCTGCGGCACTTCCGCCACCTCGAAACAATAGTATCGCATCTAGATTTTTGATATCTGATAAAACCTTTATTCCCTTAACGATATCCTTACTAGCGGAACTACCTTGGACGGAAACAGGGTACCAGTACAACTTAAAACCAAACTCGGCTAAGTCCAGTGAAGCCTTAAAGTCATTAATCACAGTGCCTCCAGCACTGGTTAAAATACCAATCTTAACTGGTAGCAGTGGAAGAGATAAGGCCTTATTCTTTTCGAATAAACCCTCTTCTTTAAGACGGCTGTTTGTCTTTTCTCGAAGGGCAGCAAGCTTTCCAATAGTGTATTCAGCAACCACTCCCACAACATTGAGTGAGATAGAGCTCCTAGAAGGATTGAGATCAACCTTAACAGCAAACATCACTTGTAGCTCAGCTTCTAGCTCAAAACCTTTATCTATAAGCTCACTACAAAGTTGCTTTTCCCCTCCCCAAATAACGCAGCTAACGGACTCTTTACTTCCGGCTTCGTTCGCCAAGTTCATGTAAACTCGCTCACCGTAGCGCTTTACTGACTGAAGTATACCGTAGACATGGATAACTTCCGGAAAAGCAGACTGTATTGCGGCTCTAGCTAATCCAACTACCTCAGGTACGGATAAAGCGTTCTCTGTATGGCCAGAGTCTAGATTCTTAAGATTATTACTACTGGATTTTTTCTTAAGACGTACTGCCTTTTTCGGGCTTGGAGCCTTCTTATCCTGGAAAGTATCGTCACTGGCAGTTTCACTTGTATTTTCCTTTGCGGTTTCGCTGGCAGTTTCCTCTATATTAATATTTGGGAAAAGGGCTTCAAGTTGAGCATTGGTCAGATTAAAATCACTAACAAGCCATGATTTCTTGTCACCCTGCCAACGAGCCTTGCCTAATTGTTTGATTCTCTCCTTTGCCTGAAAAGTGCCAGGCCCATGAAAAAGAGCTGTAGATTTTTTTCTATCAATTTCGGCAGTAAGATCACTCATGGTTGAGGTCTTTTATAAGAAATCGCCCATGTTCTGGCAAAATTTCTTAGCAAAGAGCTGTGCATAACTTATAGGGCAAACTCTGAGAATTCGGCCTACCTCAAACAGGCCGAGTCGTCGCAAAAGAGTTCCAAGGAAAGGAAGATTGATATCAGTGCTATTTTTAGACCCGCATTATTGATAAATCGAGGCTTTTGGAGCAAGTCGTGTTCAGCGGCGCAATGCTCCCTATTCAGTCGCATCGCCTATTGCTTTGGCCTGCCTAGCGGGCCGAGGTGCAGTGAGGAGAGCTCCAAAGAAACGAAGATTTCCCGACAAGCTTCTTTTTTAAGCCAAGCATATTTCTTAAATCGAGGCTCTTGGAGCGCGACGAGCGAGTAGTAGTTGATCTACTTCGCAGTGAGGAGCGCTCCAAAGAAACGAAGATTTAAGGAATATGCTTGGCTTAAAAAAAAGAGGCCGAAGATTGAGGGATATATCGTGGGCAATAAACCCCCCAAATCTTCGACCAGCGGTTGAGTTTTGGGCAAACTATGGTCGAAAGTTTGCCCATGGGTTACAGCAAAATGAAATCGTCACAAAACTCGCACAAAGATTTGTGGCCTGCTATGCAGATCTCCGACACCTTCATTTCTTACTGTGCCCGTTGTTTTTTGCCAACCGAAGTTGACATCAGAGGTATATACTCAAAACAATGATAAACTAGAAAATCTAGGCCACCTCTGCTTTGGGGAAATTCCTCCCTGTAAATTATATTGGAACGACTTACCTCTAATCTTGTTGTTCAGTTTTTGACTCGAAGTGTTAACTCTAAATTAAAGAATAATAATAAAAATAAATTAAGCTGCTACTGGGTCGAGATCTTTGCTTGACTTTCTACGTCCCCTACCACCTGTATAACGCTTCTCTGCCTTCACTTTTTCTATCTTTGCTTTATCACCTTCGATGACGGCAGGAAGAACTTTTGAAAGAGTTTTTAGAGCTTTACTTTTGACTCTTGAAATATGGCAGCGACAATAACTTAAATCCTCTGCTATCTTTTTTAAGGAATGATCCTGAATAAAATGGCGCTCAATAACCTCTCGCTCAAGAGTGTCAAGTTGTTCGCAAGTATTCCAAAGTCTACTAGACTCTTGCTTATCAGCCAGTATTGACTCTGGGTCGTTTCTATTGACCAAGTTTACAGGCCAACGATCATTGAAACTTTCAATAGACAAAGGGTTCTCTAGTATCTCGCTTGGGGTATGCCTGATTTTCTTTCTTTCATCGATTAGGAAAGCAACTTCTTTCAAAAGCATTCCTCTTAGATGATAAAAGAAAAAAGTTCGAAAATGAGCACCTTTGGTGTCATCGTAACGAATAGCAGCCTCGACTAAGGCGGCGCCAACTACAGACTCAACTTCGTCTGCTTCAATTCTAATTCGCCATTTTTTAAGAAAGCTCCAGGCCAGTCTCATGCCATGTTCCTGGTTTTCAGCAACAAGAGCTGTAATGACAGCCTTACTATTTTTTTTAATTTTTTTCTTAGAAGCTGATTTATTTTTAGCGTTCTTTCTACCAGTTTTTGACTTGGTGCTTTGCTTCGATCGAATAGAAACCGACTTAGCTTTGGTAGGCGCTTTTTTAGCGGCTTGTCCCATATAACCTTCTCCAAAATCCTAAATAGAGGCTAAACCTTAAAAAATACTCTTAGCCTCGAGTTACCGACATACAACAAGGATTTACCTAGTTGTATTTCAGCAATCTCATTTATTTATCTACCGTAAGAAGAAAAGTTAGAGAGTCCCCGCCTGGGAGTTTCATAAGTATTATGGGCCTACGGGCGAAACCGTAACTAGAAAGTCATCTAAAGAGATAAGCCCCCGAAACCAATCGGTTAATTTACAGTGAATCTTTGAACTTTATTGGGATTTAGAGAGCGGCAGTTGATAAGCTTAGTATTTGCTCACAAGTTTCAGCGAAGTCATCTTCCTCAAGCGAGTGGTTTTCTATTATTAACGCATAGTAGCGGTGGAGAAGTTGAAGTTGTTTAAAATAAGGTAATAAAATCTTTTCAGAGGGCAGAGAGGGATCAGCTAAAAAGTAGTTTTCGGTTATTGTGTTAGATAAAGCAAATTGCTTAGAGAGTTCCAGTTCAACAGAGAGATCCGCTAAATCCAAATATGGATCTGCAAAAATTTCCTGAAATCTCCCTTGGGCTTGAATTTTATGTTCCTTTTCAGGGTAGTAAAAACAGTTAGAAAAACGAATATTACCGTGTAGGTAACTAAACTTACCTTTAGAAAAGCGTCTCGAGATTGAATGCAAGGCCTTTTCCAAGTTTAAATTTAGCCAGTACCTCACCTCATTGAACATTTTGGCCTGAGTGCGATCAATAAATGGCAGACACTTGATCGCGAAATCAGCCAAATCTTCGACTACAAACTCGGTGATATCCTCTAAAAGGTGCATTTCTGAACCAGTCCATGCCTTACCACTAGTTCTCTCTAGGTTATGAAAAGCCAACATAGACTTAGCAAATAGGCTAATAGCTGAAAGAATTTCTTTATTATCAGGTGAAGCAAGGAGTTGAGAAAGGTTTGGTCTGGACAGGTCCTCATTTAGAATTAAACCTACCTCGGAGCTCGAAGATAACTCCAATGTTTTTTTACTAATATCAGCAAATTTAATTTGCTCATCCCAGTAGGGTTCTCCATCCATCCACTCTATCGAGACTAGCCCTTCTAAGTGGCCGGGCGCAAAATGCTTGTTCAGCTGATAAAGCCGAAAAAGTTTTTGGATTCTTTTTGATCTATTTGACCCTTTTATATTGGAGCCAACTGTGAGTGGAAGTTGAAAAACGATCTTCTGATTTTTACCAACGCAGGTCAGAGAGTCATTTTCGACATTTAGCCCCTCAAAATCAAAATCCTTTGGATAGAACCAATCAACTGCCAACCATTGTTCAAAATCAACGGTGATACTTGTTTCGACCCCTGGAATCGATCTAGGAATATCACCACGAGCATCGGATTCACTTGTGGGTAAGTGATCATAGAGGACGTCCCTTTTTTTAGTAGGTTTCGGCAAAAGTTGGTCCTGAAGAGGGTGGCTACTACAAAAAGCATACCGGCGAGCAAATTATACAACAGGGATAGCACTGTGGACTACTTTTTTTTACAAGTAAGCCTTCAGATGGCTCTTTTCGTCGTTCCTTCAAGCGCCTGGAAAAGGAACTAGCTAAACTCTTACTTTTTACTGTCCAAAGACTCGCAAACCCAAGTAATTCATCTAGTTATTGGTAGGACTATTGATTTCTCAACATTGTAGGAGGAGAAAGAATAAAAAAGGATAAAAACTGTCCTGTTTTAAAAAAATAGTGTATACCCCCTCTTTTACGCCCTAGGCTACTCTACGTCCTAGAGATCGACTAGGACACCTATTGTTAATATGCGTTTCATATCTATAATTTTCGTTCTTTGATGCGAGTTTTGCATGCATGCTGGAACTTAGATGGTAAGCTTATCATCTGGGGAGAAAGCAAAGAAAAATTTCTATCGACAGCAAAGGATCGATCTTCTGTCGGTGATCTTCATCCCTTTTGTCTAGGGCATGATCAACTTGTGAACGATCTAGATTCCCTTGAGTTTGATCCTGACGAAAAAGGATTAAGCTCTGTTTGTTTACCCTCTAAGTTAAACCTGCCACTCCCCTCACCTGAACTAAACTCAGAGGAGTCTTACGAAGATGGGCAAATCAACAGGTGGAAAATTGAATGCCTTGAGCTGGAGCCTTTATCTACGGTCGCCTTCTTAACCTCGATACCTGACGAACTACCTGAAGATATCAGATTGGGTGATTCTTTTAGTTTTTGGGTTGAGAGTAGCAAACTTCTACTTGACTTATTAGCTCATGGCAGATTCTTACCGCTTCTTTCTAGACAGGGAGGAAACTATAGAGCTCGTTGGCAAGTAATATTGAATGAAGAGCGAGATCAAGAACGTCTGGCTACGCTAATCAAATCTATGCCTTCCCTATGTCGCAATGATTTCTCCGACAGCTTAAATTCTACAGATGATAAAGATTTGGTTCCAAATCAGATAAGCTCGGCCTTAATACTCGAGTCCTTCCTATCCCACTGCGGCGATCACCTAATCAGGATGTTTCTAAAATCGAGGGACTTATTGCCTGAGATAATAGCGAACTCGCCGAAATTTGGCGCTGAAACAGCCTGGTTAGAGGCCCTAACAAGAGATAATTCTCAGCTGGATTCGAGTGCGCAGGATCTTCTACGACTTGAAGAACGCTTAAAACATTGGTCGGGAAAGTTTCTTGCTGGTGGGGCTATCAGTCGTTTCAAAACTGGCTTTAGAGTTGTTGCTCCTGAGGATGTTCCCGACAAATTTGAAGAAGCCTCTTGGAAAATTGAAATACTCCTAACCTCAACTGGGGAGAAGAATAATTTCATTACTGCTTCCGACTACTGGATTGGCAAGCTAGGGTTTTTGTCTCAAAGCGATCTCAACCACGAAGAAATAGAAGAATTGCTACTTAGGGAGTTGGGAGAAGCCCAAGAAAACTTCGAAGGCCTGAAACAAGCTTTATTCGAAACTTGTCCCGAAGGTATCGAGCTTAGCACTAACGACGCTTGGATCTTTCTAAAGGAAGTCGCTCCTGAACTTGAAAAGAACGGTTACCCCGTAGTGACTCCGTCATGGTGGGGCGAATCCGTTGGTCAACTGGGACTTCATCTTCATGTTGACTCCGAAAGCCAAGATCCTGGTGCTGGGACTGGAATGCTGGGGATGGGACAACTGCTAGATTTCTCTTGGTCTCTTTCAATGGGAGACGAGGTTATTAGTCAAGACGAGTTTAAAAAGCTTGTCGATCAACAATCTAACCTTGTTTACATAGGCAACCAATGGGTTGAAATTGACTCTTCAAAGCTAGACGGAACTTTCAAATTCCTAGAGGCTCAGAAAAAGAACAACAAAATGCAGTTAATCGACGCTTTGAGATTCGGGTTCGGCGTCAATCAAGGAGATGAAACCCTTCCTGTTACCGGCTTCAGCTCGACTGGATGGGTTGGAAACCTACTACAGTCGGAGTCGAGATCAATTATCCTTGACCGTAAGTTAGACAATTTCAAAGGAGAGCTAAGGCCTTACCAGCAACAAGGCCTTAGCTGGCTTTACTTCCTAACTAGAGTCGGGATCGGTGGCTGTCTTGCTGATGACATGGGACTAGGTAAGACAATTCAGTTTTTGGCGCTACTTCAATTAGAGCGTGAAGCAGCAAGAGAGGCCTCTGATGGAAAGTTTAAAATTCTTCCAACTCTACTTATTGTTCCAATGTCGATTCTCGACAACTGGTATCGAGAGGCTAACAAGTTCGCCCCCGAGCTTAATGTTTATATCCACCACGGCCCCTCTAGACTGACAGGAAATTCACTGAAAAATCAGATAGAAAATTCTGACTTGGTACTAACCACTTACAGTCTCTCTCATCGTGATGAGTCAGTAATCAATTCCTTTAGTTGGGGAAGGATTGCTCTCGACGAGGCGCAGAATATCAAGAACGTGAGCACAAAGCAGTCGAAAGCAATTAGAAATCTCGTCGAATCCCAGCTAATGGAAGATAGGCAAGACTCCTCACCCTGTCATCGAATAGCACTAACGGGAACTCCACTAGAAAACCATTTAGATGAACTTTGGTCGATATTTGATTTTCTAAACCCAGGCTTCCTAGGAAAACTCTCCGAGTTTAGAAGCCGATTTACCCTACCAATCGAGAGGCACAGGGACACTAGCGCCTCCGAAGGATTAGGCAGATTGGTTAAGCCCTTCCTACTAAGAAGGCTGAAAACACAACCAGAAATTCTTTCTGATCTTCCAGAAAAGATTGAAATGGAAGTAATTACCGCCTTAACTTCAGAACAGGCTTCCCTATATCAAGGGGTAGTGGATGATATGCTCCCTGAGGTTTCTAGGCTGGATGGAATGCATAGAAAAGGTCTAGTACTTAGTTCCTTGACCAGACTTAAACAGATTTGCAACCACCCAACACTCTATTTAAAAGATAACAGTCAGCTCGCTGACAGATCTGGTAAGCTCAATCGCTTAGAAGAGTTGCTCGAAGTTATTCTGGCTGAAGATGACAAAACTCTTATATTTACTCAATACGCGCAAATGGGCTTCTTGTTGCAGGACCATCTATCCAAGAAATTCTCTCAGGAAGTTTTATTCCTGCACGGTTCTCTCTCTAAGAAGAAGAGAATGAACCTAATTGACAGTTTTCAAAAACCTGATGGACCTAAGATTTTCATTCTTTCCCTTAAGGCTGGTGGTTTTGGCCTAAACCTTACAGAAGCCAATCAGGTTATTCATTACGACCAATGGTGGAATCCAGCGGTTGAAGATCAAGCTACTGACCGAGCCCATAGAATCGGCCAAAAGAAAAACGTACAGGTTCGAAAATTTATCTGCAAAGGAACTCTGGAAGAGAAGATAGCGAGCCTCCTTGCCAGGAAGAAAGACCTAGCGGACAGCATTGTAGGTTCAGCAAGAAATACAATCACGGAAATGTCAGTTGATGACTTGAGAGATCTTTTACAACTCTCAACAGGAGGAGAGAAAAAGTCTAGTAAAGGCGGTAGTCCCGATGAGCCTCCCTTTATGGAGATGAGCAAGTAAAATGGCTGATAGAGAAACATTTCTAAAACGATGCGCTAAGAGCTGGCTCTCTGAGAAATTGAGGGTCACATTCGACCAGGCCGATTTCGATAGTCTACTTAATGAAGCCTTAGAGTTGATCAAAAAACGCAGGGTTCTCGATTTTTCGGTTAACAAAGGCATCTGCACCGCAAGAATTTATGGTGACGTAGGGGCTCCTAAGATTGTTTCGATCAAACTCCCTGTTCTATCAGACAAGGAATGGAATTTAGCATTTGCAAAAATGGCTCGTGAGGCTTTTTACTCAGCTTCGATTTTATCCGAGAAACTTCCTGAAGAGGTTGCTGGTTTATTTGAGACCAATCAACTCGCTTTCGTACCAGCAGTAAGTGAATTACAATTTGAAATCGAAGGCGAAAAATTAGCCAAGGCTGACTCCAGAATTGCTTCAATCATGTACAGAGTCTGTGAAAGAGTAGCTGACGACCCTTTCCTCTTCCTTCTCTTCAGAGGCAAAAGCCGAGAAGAAGTCATTGTAGAGCTTCGAAGACAAAGGTTAAAAATAGCGGAAGAGGAAAGACTCGCTTCAAGAGCCAAACACGAACATCTTGAAGAAGAACAAAACTCCTCACTGTTTCCGGTTGATAATAGTTTCTGGCGACTTAGCGATCGCGAAGAATTTGAAGCTCTGTCCTATAACATTAAGGCTGATGAGCTTCCTGCAGCTATCTTAAAGTGGCTCGATGCCTTGCCTCTTAGCGGCGTAGAGGAGGAAGTGGAGCCTTTACTGGAAGAAGCCTACGAACACGTCACTAACCGAGCTCAAGGGTATGGCTTAGGGCTGAGCTAATAAAAGCTCTTAAAAGTAGTGCTAGGTTCTTTAGCGCAACTTAGAGACAAACTTCTTAAAAGCTGAATCTGTTTCAAAGACAAAGCCCAGCTTCTTTCTACCCTGGGCATCAATCGAAACCCTAACATCCTCGATTTCCGTGAGCCTGCTTATTTTGGTCTCCAATCGTCTTAGTGTGGCTTCAATCTTCTCCTGATCCTCATCATAAACCTCTTCCCCATAGTCTTCTTTAGACTTTCTAATGAGATCCTCTAAGGCTCGAACTGATAGATTTTGCTGAATAGTTTTGTGAGCTAGCCTTAACTGTTGCTCAACATCTGCCGAAAGCAGGGCTCGACCATGACCAGCAGAAAGTATGCCCTCCTCCAACATTTCAATGATGGTTTCATCCAGCTGAAGCAGTCGTAAACAATTGGAAATCGTTGCGCGATTTTTCCCAACGGCTGTCGCTATTTCACTTTGGTTCAAACCAAAACTATCATTTAACATCTGAAAGGCCTTGGCCTCTTCGATTGGATTTAAATCCTCTCTTTGAGCATTCTCAATAATCGAACACTCAACGGCCTCTTGGTCGTTAAGCTCTTTTACAACAGCTGGTATCGTCTCTAAACCAGCTTGCTTTGCTGCACGAAACCGTCTCTCCCCAGCAACGAGTTCATAGCCAACTCCGATCTTCCGAACTATCACAGGTTGAAGAACACCTTTTAACTCGATGGACTCTGCTAGGTTAGAAAGATCCCTAGTTTCGAAATTCTCTCTTGTCTGAAAAGGACTTTCAACAATTTCGTGAAGCGATATTTCGCCATTGGTGCTACCGCCCACCGAGGAATCTGTTTCCAACTCCATATTATTTATAACAGTGGAGGGAGAGATTTCCTCGCCTGCCTGCAAACCTTCCTCGGTTCGCCCAGTAGAACGGAGTGCTCTAGCCACCGCGCTAGCTAGCTCCTCTCCATTACGATCAGGCATATTCATCAATTTAGTGTCTTTAGAATCTGAGTTATCCATGCTTTACATTTAAACAAATAACGTTGTCTGGGAAAGTCTATTAATCGAGTAGTTTGAGTTTTCCACAGGTAAATCGAGCTAAAACTGTGTCTTTTTAAGTTTTCCACCTAATGAGACCAAGAAACTCTAAACAAGGCGACTATACTGCGCCTCATTGAAATATAGGTTTTACTAGTCAAGCATAGGCGCAGTATAAGCCGAGCGTAAGTGAGGCCATTAGACAAGTATACTCAACCTCAAAATATGCTTTTCAAGACCTTTAGGTCTTGTCTAAATTAATTATTAACCCGGGAAATCGAGGTATTTGGAGACTTTACTTGAAACTTCGGCTTTTTCTGTACGTGTAGTAAAGGGGTATAAACAGTGCGAAGCACTGCCAGACAACAGATATACTGAAACCTGAAATTGCTAACAAGAGCGAAGCTCTTGACAAGAAAAGATAGAATTCTAGCATTTTTAGCGTGTTTTATGATTTTCTTGCGAAGCTTCGCTTCACAGCATATTTTTAGACAGGGCATATGATTCTAATAGCTTTTCTCTCGCAAAGCTTATACTGAAACCTCATGTAAGCTTTAGCCAAACACAAAATTTAAAATGGTTTCAGTATATTCAAGGAGTTCAAAGATCTTATGAAACTTGTTTGCTGGAACGTGAACGGTATCCGAGCTGTTCGAAAAAAAGGCTTTGCTGATTTTGTTCGGCGCACAAAAGCCGATTTCATTTCAATTCAAGAACCCAAAGTGGGTCGGGAACAAATTGAAGAAGTCGACATATCTCTTCCAGGCTATCAGCATTACTTCAGCTTAGCGGAGAAAAAGGGTTATTCCGGTGTTGTTACCTATGTTTCGGAAAACTTGAAGGCTCCAGCCAAGTCTGGTGAGAATCAGCTAGTTCTCGGAATTGATAAGTTCGACAACGAAGGCAGAGTGGTCGTTACTGAAACTTCTGGAATTGTTCTTTACAATATATACTTCCCCTCAGGGACGACTGGCGACATTAGACAGGACTATAAGTACGATTTCCTTGATGCTGTTTACTCACATATTGAAAGCTTAAAACCTTCAATTAAAAAGAAACTCATTATTTGTGGAGATTTTAACATTTGCCACAAAGATATAGACATCCATCACCCAGAAACAGCAGCGAAACAAGAGTTTAGTGGCTTCTTACCTGAAGAAAAGGAATGGATGGATCGATTCGAAGAGCTTGGAATGCTCGACAGTTTCAGACTTTTAAATGGCGACAAGAAAGACCAATATACTTGGTGGTCCTATAGAGCTGGAGCACGGGATAAAAACTTAGGTTGGCGTATAGACTACTTTTGGGTAGCAAAAGAATTGAAAGAAAGAGTAAGCAAGGCGAGCATTTTATCAAGAACCGTGGGCTCAGATCATTGCCCCATTGTTTTGGAACTAGACTAACCATTTGTAAGCGTTTGCTCTCTAAAGTTGATCTCAGCGTTCTTTGTCGAGGCTCTAAAACTGCGACGAACGAGTCATTGTAATCTATGTGACAGTAAAGAGCTGTTTTTAGACGCAAGTTAAACGCTTATCAAAAAGAGATGGGCGTGCGAGCAAAAAAATCTTTGCTCACACTAAAAACCGTAGAACCCATGTCTTAAGTGAGCTTGTGGTATATCCAAGCAAGGATTACCACTAGCAACAGCGCCAACATTCCTTCAGTAGACTTGAGATTACCAATCAAGTGAAAAAGAAAGTTAATGAGCCATATTACTAGGCCTAGAAATAGGTCTAGCAAGATACTCAACCAGTGCCATATACCATAACCCCAGCACAGTAAGAGTAACCCAATTATGATTCCAAGTAAGAGTCCAACCAATGGTCTAGCTGGGAAAAATAGGAAAACAAAAGTTCCCAGAAGGATTAAGAAGAGAATCGAGTAAGGTATCGGGTGTTCAGCAATAGGATAATCGACAAACCAGCTCATAGGACAAAACCTCCGTATCGAGCCAAAGGCTCGAAAAGTTCATTAACGAGAATCTTGCAGCACCAGGCTTCAAGAGGCTCGCCAATGAGAAAACAGCTCTACCCATCCAAGTGAGACAAATATTACCACGTCTTCTAGTATTTACCACCATTATGGTGCAACATTAAGGCTGTCCTAACCAAGGGTTCTCCTTAAGTAACTAATATTGCTTAATAAAAAACAAAAGGTTCGAGATATACAGCGAGTCCAAAGCTCCTTAAAAAGGCATTCTGTGCAGGATGTCACATAAATTCAACCACCTCGCATAACGAGAATGTAGGTATTTAAACTCAGAGGTAAGAATACAGAGGTAAAAAAATGGCAAAATTAAGCAACCCTTCTCAAGTTGAAGATCAAATCGCTAAAGGTGACCAAAACGCTTTCATCCGACCAGGTGACACCGGAAAGCTAGAGGTCAAACAACACTACGCTAAAAAACTAGCGATGATTGCAAAGAACGACTCAGTAGTTGCTAGAAGCTTTGATGCATTTAATATCAAGTTCGATAGTAATGGAATGATGACCAACCCAGACCTGTTTGACGAAGCTGTCAACATAGTTCAGCAAAGATTCAATCAGCGAGCAGGTGCAAGCGGGCAAGTTCCTGTGAACTCGGTTGTTGACCAGACAACTAACGCAGTTATCAACCGCATGGCTAATGCTCAAGACCGACCACTGAATCAACTCTCTACCCCAATGCCAAAGTTACCAAATTTTCCAGATAGAGGAACTGGGCAGTTTAGAGACAGCCTAAATACTCTTAGTCAAAAAACTTTGGATGCCCAAAATGTGATTTCAGATCCACAACTAAAATCAAAGTTTGTACAGATTAGACAAGAACTAATCGAGATTACAGACAGCTACGATAAAGGCGTTCATAACGTGGTCGATAGACTTCCTGCTTGGATGGCAAGTGTGGAAACTGATCTCGATGGCGCTCATCCAGATCAAGTTAGAGAAATAAAGGCTGCCTATGAGCAGTTACGTACTCAAGCTCCGGCTCAGACTCCTGTTCAAGACTCCGCTCCGGCTCAACGAAATCAAGGACAAGAAGTTGGGCAAAGCTCTGGTTCCGCCAAGCCAACAACAAACTCGCTAAACGGGCGCTATGGTGACTTAGCCGGGTTAGAACAATCTACAGAAGACTTTCAGTCTTACCGCGAACAAGTCATTGCAGGCGAAAGAGCCCGTGGTGTAAATATGGCAGCACAGGACGAATTACTCACCCAAACCGAGTATCTAGGACACGCCACAAATAACGCTAAAGCCCGCGCAACAAACACCTATTGGGAAACAGTTGCTGCAAAACAACAAATAGAAGGGGCGAATCATGTCGCGGAGGCTAAGGCTAGGGGCAAACTTGCTCCAGCAACTGGTTACGCCAACGGTGTCTCTGCAGTAGCAAACGCTCTGCTTCCTCTTATAAGACTGGGGGCTGCAATAGATGGCAACGAAGACTTAGTCCAAGACACCAGGGATATGCAAAGAGATAATGCTAGATTCGCCCGTCAAAGAAATAGGAGCGGAAATAGATTCTCTAATCATGGCAATAGGTTTATGACCGAATCCAACTTCCGAATGAAGTAAGTCTAAAATTAAAACTTATAGCTAACGAGAGAGCCTTTTTGATAGAGAAGGTTCTCTCCAGAAAAAACTTCTAGGTATTTCTATATACTGAAACCACTTGAAATTCCGCGTTTGGCTGAAGTTTACATGAGGTTTCAGCATATTTGTTGTCTGGCAGTGCTACGCACTGCTTATACCCCTTTACGACAAGTTCAAATAAAACCGAAATTTCAAGTAGGCGGGGTATATTCCCTAGGCACTCTCATATTTGTAGCTGTTAGAATTTCGTAGGCATAACTACCGGCTTTCTCGGCAACCTCTGCGGCTGAAATAGACTCACTGCCTTGGGTTCCCAACAAAACTACTTCGTCCCCCACCCAGGCTGAATCCTCCCCAATATCAACCATAATCTGGTCCATATTCACGCGGCCTACTATTGGATAACGCTTACCTCGAATCAAGACCTCTCCTTTATTGGAAAGACTTCGCATGTAGCCATCCCCGTAACCAATGGGCACTGTCACTATCCGCGTATCTTTCTCAGCGCGCCAAGTCTGACCATAGCCAACCCCCGCTCCTGCCTTAGTAACCTTGAAATAAACTATACGAGAGGACAATTTCATTACTGGCTCAAGCTGAACAAGCTCTCTTAGGAATGCCGAAGGGTAAACTCCGTAAAGCGCAATGCCGCAACGCACCATATCAAATCGGGCTTCAGGAATAGAGATTGCTCCAGTAGAATTCGCAAGATGAAACATGGGCTTTGCTATGCCAAGCCGGTCACACTCTTGTTTAGTAAACTCAACACAGTGGTTAAATCTCTCAAGCTGCACTGCTGCAAACTCCCTATCTTCTCCCGCCGTCGCAAAGTGCGAAAAAACTCCGACAACTTCTATATTCCTTAAAGCAAGCGCGGAAGAAATAAATTTTTCAGCATTGTAATGATGAACGCCAATGCGCTCCATGCCAGTGTCAATCTTGAGGTGCACTCGAGCCTTCTTCCCTGACCAAGAAGCTGTTTCTTCGATCCCCTCTAGCTTATCGATAGAGGACGCAGTTAAGTCGAGATCATAATCAATAAAATGTTTAATCTGGCTGTCAAAGATTCCACCAAAAACCAGAATTGGAACCCGAAGCCCAGCTTTTCGAAGTTCAATACCCTCTTCAACAAAAGCTACCCCTATCCAATTTGCACCAGATTCTACCAAATGCTGGCTGCAAGGAACCAAGCCATGTCCATAAGCATTGGCTTTAACAACAGCCATTACTTGGCTATCTCCAACTAGCTTATTTACCGCTTTAAAATTTCGACCCAGAGCCGGCAGATCCACAGTCATCACCGTGGGCCGAAGCTCTATACGTTCAATAGACAAGGTTTATTCCTACCAATAGAAATCCCTAGTTCACCATAATAATAGTCTTTTTTGTCGACCTTAGTTTTAAGTAAACGTCCTGATTGTTCATATCAACAAAACCTACCTAGCTAAGGGACTACCGGTCAACAAGAAGGAAGTCTATTTGTGGGCGCTTGGGTAATTCTTATCGAAGAAACCTACCAAGCCACACACATATTTGTAAGCCTTTGGGAGGTTCTTATCGAAGAAACCTTCCTAGCCACACGCATACTAGTAAGCGTCCTGGTTGTTCTTATCAAGGCGCTCAAAGGCTGACGAACGAGTCGTGTTTATAACACGTCGCAGTGAGGAAGCCTGCCGAGCAACGACGATAAGGGCTATCAGGGCGTTTACGACTAATATTTTACGGAGCAGCCGTAAGGACTAGTTTCCGCGTTTTCAACTTTCTTCCCTTCCGTAATTTGCCCCAAAGCCGCATCAACAAAATTCTTTGCTTCGGAAGGGCTGGAGAAAGCGTCCGGGTTATCATCAATTGCGCCTTGGTAAGCAATTTTACCGTCCTTGCCTTTGATAAAAATATGAGGAGTTGTTTTAGCACCAAAAAGCTTCCCTACTGTTCCCTCTGGGTCAGCAAGTAGCGCAGTGCTGTGGATACCGTGCGCACCAGTTAAAGCTGCGAACTGTTCTTTGTTTTTAAAATTCTGATGAGAAGGATTTGTTGAATCAATTGTAAGCCAGACAACTCCTTTATCTGTCCACTTCTTTTGCAAGTTCTGCATGGCTTTTGGGCCATAGTGTTTTTTAACAAACGGGCACTGGTCGTTAAACCATTCTAGCACTACAACTTTATCTTTAAAGTCGGCAACAGAGACTTCCTTGCCCTCAGATGACATCAACTTAAACTCAGGAACTTCTGCTCCAGTATCTATAGCAAACGCTGTTGACGAGGTAAGTAAAGAAAAAGTAAGAAAGGCTAAAATAGTTTTCATTGGGTAATCCTTTTTGGTGTAAAACTAAATCTATAAAAAACTGTCACAGCTAAAATCTTCGACCTACCATCAACTTTCCAGAGCAGAGCTACGGAAAGACCCCTCACGCAAAATAAAAAACTTAAAGAAAGCTGCCACCATCATTGAATGGCTAATCTTGCCCTCATCGATTAGCAAAAGTACCTCCTCAAGGGAAGCCAAGCGCACTGAAATATCCTCATCATCATCCATATTTGTC
>CAZECN010000045.1:0-18805 GCA_964510575.1 uncultured Bdellovibrionales bacterium
TATCTAGGTAGTGGGAGGTCTAAAATATAGGTTTCAGGCGAAATGGCCCTGTCTAGGGATCCTGCTATTTTAGATTCTTTAACCCCCTGGCTAACCTGCTCAGGGCTTTCAACTGGTGATTCTTGGTTTGGAATGTATATGGTCAATTCTTCTCTCTCTGATTACCCGTTGCTGTAAAACCACTCTCGTTTGACTAAAAGTAGGGTTGGAATTATTGCCTACAAGAATATGTCGGTTTATTTGGCGTATAGCTGAAGGCCTTGAATATGTGACATGGCTAGTAATATCAGCTACTTAGCGTTAAAAGATGTTAAATTTATATACCTTTTTCGAATTTGGGTGAAAAATAGGCATAATTTTGATAGATTTACTGAAGCAGAAGGCTCATTTCGCCTGACTAGAGGATGTAACATCGGGTTTTTCAGGAAGATTTGGTGTTCGGCGGAAAAACAACTTTTAGAGAAACATCGAGGCGGAAAATGAAAAAATCTAACGTGAAAAGAAGCAACCAACCTAAAAAAGAAGAGAGTCTAGCATCACGAATTGACGTGGATATGACTAGCACTGACAGTTGTAAAAATACTATGGAAGCGGTTAAGAAAATTCACCGCCCTGGTATCTTCAAAGTTCTAGATATTATTACTTCTAGTAGAGGGTAGTTAAATTTATCCCCTCTTACTTGCCTCCCTGAACCAGGACTTTGTTTAGGGGATCATAAACCGTTTCTAGGCTATGGTTACTTCTCACATAGCTCTTCCCAGATTCTTTTAGCGTTTCGGCTAACTTCTCAGATTCTAGCAAACTTAGAACAGCTTTACTAAAGGCTTCGGCGCTATCAGCTGCCAAAAGGTCTGTGCCAATCTCGACGTTCATTCCTTGTAAAATCCTGCTTGTGCAGACTACTGGGATGCCGCAAGACATAGCTTCGAGCACTTTGTTTTGAATACCAAAAGCGAGTCTCATCGGTGCAACAAAAACATCAGCTTTGCAAAGCCAAGGTCGAATGTCATCAACCTCTCCTGTCACTACAGCAGTTTTGCAGGTTTCAGCCAAACTAGGATCTGGATTTCTGCCAACAATATAAAACTCAGCATCAGGCCTTTTTTCGCGAATGCGAGGCAAAATGTTCAGATAGAAAAATACCGCTGCATCAATATTGGGCAAGTAGTCCATCTGCCCAGTGAAAACTAAAGCTGGATGAATGGTCTTTACCGGGTTCGGTCTAAAGTAGTCCGTGTCAATACCAATAGGCACAACCATAATTCGATCGGAAGCAGCAGGGGCGTTTTCTTCAAGAACTTCTTTCTCTCGGCTTGTAGTAACAGCTGAAAGTTCTTCGGTTAGAGCAATTTTATTTTCCCACGCTTCGAGTAGTTTGTGTTCTCGCTTAAAAATCCAACTTTTTGGCCAAGAGGCTACTTTGGAATATTCTAGCCATTTCCTAGAATCAATGTCGACAAAGTCAGTGGCTCGGAATTGCTCATCCGAGGATAGAATGTATCGGGTGGTTGAGGAGCAAATGGCCAGGCAGGTATCAAATTTTACTCGCCCCCTTAAGTCTTTAATGACTTTCAGAGCTTTGGTGGAGAAGAAAAAGCCCTTGGTTAGTGGGGTGAATGTCAACAAGGCGATTCCGGCATAAAGCTTAGAGACTAGGCCATTGATCGGAATTAAATAAACTTCTTCACAGATCTTACTTAGCTCATCCTGGTGATCGAGGTCGCGTGAATCCCTAGCAAAGGAGACTAGATAAACTTGATGCTCTTTAGCTAAACGCCTTAGCATATGAAAGGTCCGAATCTTCTCTCCTTTGTTGGGAGGGAAGGGGACGTTATGAGCGACTAGGAGTATTTTCATAATGCTCGATCAAATAGAGAATTTTTTAACCTTGTTCTTTTCTTTTGGGGAGAAAGAAAAGGAAGAGGATTGTTGGGAAAGTTCAAATTTTTCGACTTCTTCGGCTCTAATCTTTTTTCCGAGAACATCCACTGCAATAGTCGTGGAAATTAGAGCCCAAAACATTTCATGGTTTAGTGTGCTGACGAAGATGCTGCCAGTGCAGTATCCAATGATAGAGATTCTAATCATGGATGCATAGTCAACAAGCTCTGAGCTGTCAGAGTGGTCTGAAAATAGTCTACAAATGCTTCCAATCTTTTGAGTGGCAAAAAGACAGGTTAATATGATCAAAGAAAATAATCCGAATCCAACTAACCCCGTCTCTGCTAAAACTTTAAAGTAGGTGCTGTGAACAGATCTACCAAATCCATATTTTCCAAATTCAGTGTCATAACTATTGTACTCGCTATTGTAGCGTCCGAATCCAACGCCCAAGGCAGGGTTGTCCTTAGCCATCAGAGTGGCTACTTTCCAGAAATGGGTTCTCGAGCTGGCCGAGTCAACTGAGGCTGCTGACTGTAAAGTTCTTAGCCTGGAGACATAGGTCTCTATAGTCTCAAGTGGCGTCGAGTCTTCTTGAGCTTTGCCAGATGGAATTTCATAAAGCCCGGGGTCCCCGGAGAAAATATTAAAAACCAGAAAACAGAATACAGGGAGGATGAGACCGCAGCTAATAACTTTGAAAATAGCATTTTTAACGTGTAGCATTATTAGGGCAAAGACTAAGCCGGCAGCGAGGAATCCTCCCCGAGAGAACGTCAGCATAATGGCCAAGAGATTGGCAGAGAATAGCCCAAAGGTCATTAAGCCTCGGAGGGCCTCATTTTTTATGAAGGTGGCATGCCTGCCCCCGTAAAAGATAAAAGCTAGGTTGGTTACCAAAAATACAGCGTAGGCATTGTTGTCACCAATTCTTGCCGGCCCGGCAATACTTCTTGAACCAGCAAATAATCCAAATACTCCATAGTAGGCACCTAAAAGTCCAGCCGATAATGCAACTGTCCATACAAACATTCTTAGTTTTCTAAGATTGGGAAGGAGGGCTGGGGCTAAGCAGGCCATGAAAATGATTTTAGTAAGATTCTCCACGGACCTGCCTATTTGAGATATCGAGAAAACAGTGGTGTAAGCAAGTGAGCTAAAACAAGCCAATGCAAATAGATAGCAAAGCCAGGTTAGGGTGTTGTTAACTAGAAGTCCTTGCTTTTGTTGTACCGAGGTTAAGATTACAACAGCAGCCACCAACATGCTCAATTTCGAGCCCTCTAGGGATCCGTAAGTTAGCTCCAGAGGGGAGGCAAAGGAATACCAAGTATAGAGCAATAGGCCAAAGAAGGCATCGCTAAAGGACATGATAATCCCAGCGGCTGTCAGGACTAATACTAGTACAGTTCGCTTCATTGATTTAAATTTTGGGTATCGCCATCTTATTGCTTGTGTGGATAAGGATACCATGGGTAATGAGGCACCCACACTCCTTTTTTTTCATGGCATAGGGCGAAGCAGCTGAGTATAGTTGGGGTGTCGGGCCTCAATTTGATTTGTCTAGCTTACTAATGAAAGAACCAAAAGTTACATTCGTAATTCCCTGTCTGAACTCCTCAGACACTATCGGTGATTGTGTAGGTCATATCATGGACCTAGACTACCCAATGGCTTTGAAGCAGGTGATAGTGGTTGACAACGGTTCGAAGGATCAGACCGTTCAGATATCTAAAGAACGTGGAGCTGAAGTAGTTTCTGATCCAGAGGCTTCGATAGCCGGACTTAGAAACTTAGGCGCTCAAACCGGCGATGGAGAGTTGCTCGTCTTTGTAGATTCTGATTGCCTACTTAGACCAAATTGGCTGCGAGTAGCATTGAAACATTTAGGTGATGATTCCGTTGGTCTCACTGGATCCAAGACTTACGATCTCGCTGATGGAGCAACTTGGGTAGAAAAGGCTTGGAAAGTACATTTAGATTATAGTGGGGAGGGTAGTAATCCAGGTTGGCTAACCACACGAGCTATAGCTGTGAGACGAGATGTTTTCGATAAGATTGGGGGTTTTGATCAAGAGAAAACTACTTGTGAGGATGTTGATTTGGGCTATTCGATTGGCAAAACCCATAAGATAGTTGTTGATAAAGAACTATCACCAATCCATCTAAAAAACCCTACCACTTTAAAGGAGCTTTACGGCAAGGAAAAGTGGCGAGGGAAAGATTCATTATTGACGAGTCTCGAGTATTTTACTTCTGGCCGATGGCGTCTAAATGAGCTTATCAGTCTTGCTCTTCCATTTTATTACTCTTTCTTTTTTGTAGTTCTGATAGTTGGACTACTCCTCTCCTTAGTTGGCAAGCTTTTGGGTTTAAAGATGGTTATATCTTGTCTGTTTTTGATGATGATCCCGGTAGCCTTACTTGCTTTAAGAACTGTTAAGGCTAGGGGAGAAAATGATCAATTTCGTTCTTTGTTTTTAGTTTACTCAGTTTACATCGCTGCCCGAACAAGAGCAGTTTTCTCTCTCAGGTAGCGCTTCCTAAATGGAAAAACTTAATATACTGATGATCTATAGTGCCAAGGGCTTCGGGGGTTTGCCTCGTAACCTTTCGCTTATAGCCAGTAGGCTGGACTCCAGAAGATTCCGTCTGCATGTTGGCTTGATGGGCGATCCAGGAGACAAAGCAGCAGATTTTAGAAGTTTATTGGATACTAGTCCAGATGTATTAAAAAGTTTTACCTATCTTGGTGATGGTAAGACTTTTGATTTTGAAGTAGCGAAGCAAATATCAAATCTCATTGATGAGCATTCGATTTATGTATTGTCTTGTCACGGCTACAAAGCGGACCTGTTTGGCTTCATTGTAAAGCATTATCATGGCAAGAAAGTAAAGCTTTTTACGATTGCTCATGGTTGGGTTTCGAAGACCACCAAACTCAAACTTTACCAAACCTTGGATAAGTTTATTTTTCGTTTCTTTGATAAAGTGGTCTTGGTTTCCGAAAAGCAGTTTCGTGAGCTAGGTAGTCTCGGCTTGGATAAAGAAAAGGTTGAGGTGATTAATAATGCAGTGGATATTGAAACATTTTCTTTCAAGGGGCCTTCCCGTTCTCTTTTGATTGACCTAGATATAGATCCAAACGATAAGAAAATTGGTTTTGCCGGCAGGTTAAGTAAAGAGAAGGGCGTTGATAGTGCCTTAGAGATATTTAAAGAGGTTTTAAAAGAAGTGCCTGATGCACTTTTTGTTGTGGTTGGGGATGGTCCTGATCATCAGATTCTTAAACAACAGGCGGAGCAAGCAGGTATTTCGAGTAGGGTGATTTTTACTGGATATCGAAAGGATATGAAGGCAATTTACTCTATATTGGATGTTTATCTAAGTTGTTCTCAGCATGAAGGTCTTCCAAACTCAGTATTGGAAGCTATGGCCTCAGGTGTTCCTTGTGTCTTGTCCGATATTCCTGGACACAATGATATAGTGGTAGATGGCGAAAACGGATTCTTAATTGACCCACGAAATGCTGCAAGTAGCGCTTTTCAATTGGTCACCTTGCTCAATGATAGTTCTTTGGCTGGGAATATTAAGGATGAAGCTCGGAGAATTTTACAAAAAAAATTCTCTATTTCTAGTCGCGTTCAAAAATTAGAAAAAGCCTACTTATCTCTGGTTGATGAAAAGACTATGGTGCGGGACTCGTGAGTAGTTATCCTTCTGTTTGCCTGGCCTTTTCGGGAGGATTTAAAGGAGGAGCCGAAGCATTAATGTTAGAGTTGGCCGAGCTTTTTTATTCTGAAGGTATCGAAGTTAACTTTCTTTTGAACGGGCGAGGTGAGGTCGCATCAGAACTTGATGCTTCTGGATCCTTGGCTGAGTACGTGGACTTTCAGGATTATGCCAGTTGGAAACAACCGTTTTCTTTTCTTTCTAAGGTTTTGAAGATCAGATCTTTTTTTAAGGAACGTCGAACGGAAGTTTGTGTGGTTGAAGGGAAAGTGCTTACTCAGATATTTGGATTAGCCGGTCGACTTTCAGGCACCAAAGTGCTGTCTTACGTACATTTTCCTCCGAGCGAATGGGAGGCTAAGAGAGTTTTATACAAGCTTTGCTTCAAAGTAGTGCTTTGCTGTGAGAACCTAAAAAAATACTTTAAACTTTCAAAGGTGGCTGATTCCAAGTTTGTAACGATTAGAAATTATATTGATACTGATAAGTATTCTGTCTCTGCTCCAAGGAGAAACAGTAAGTCAATTCGATTGGTTTCAGTGGGTCATTTAAGCGCAGTCAAGGGTCAAGAGTTGCTTATTGAGGTGTTCTCTGAGGTGTTGGCTAGACATCCGGACTTGGAACTGACCTTGGCAGGAGCTGATAATAGTAGTGATCAAGCGAACCTGAAAAGAATTAAAACTTTGGTTTCTAAATTGGGACTTGAGGACAAGGTTAATATAGCAGGCAAAGTGAAAGATATGGTGGAGCTATATGCTGAGTCGGATATATTTGTTTTGCCTTCTTTAAAAGAAGGACTGCCTCTTGTCGTGCTAGAAGCTATGTCTTGCGGCTTGCCAGTGGTTGCAACTGCTGTAGATGGAACTCCTGAAGCAGTCGAGCAGGGTGAAACTGGAATTTTGCTTCAATTAAAAAATGAAGAGTGTGATAGAGAGCAACTTAGGCAGGCTTTAAATGACTTGATCGAGGATTCCGATCTGAGACTTCGGATGGGAGAGGCCGGTAAATTAAAGGTAAGGAGTGAGTTCACTCAGGCAATTTATCAAAAACAGTTTTTAGAATTGATAGAGGCAAGTATCGGATGAATAGCTACGAAACACTCAAATTAAACGGTTTAGCTGAAAATGTCATAGAGGTTGTGTTAAGCCGCGAGGGGTCAGCCAATGCGATGAATACGTTGATGTCCAAGGAATTGAAAAGTGTATTTCAGTCTAACGAGATCCAATCCAGTAGGGCAGTTGTTTTGACAGGCTCAGGTTCCAAAGCCTTTTGTGCAGGGGCTGACTTGAAAGAACGTAACGGAATGGCGATGGATGCTTGGAGGGAGCAGCACCATCATTTTGAAGAAGCCATCAAAGCCATATCTGGAGCTCCTACTCCCGTAATTGCTAAAGTCAATGGTGCAGCTTATGGGGGTGGTCTTGAAATAATTCTAGCCTGTGATTTCGCCTACGCAGTTCCCGGGGTTAGGTTTTGTTTTAGTGAGACTCGTTTAGGAATCATTCCTGGACTTGGAGGAATATACCGACTGGTTAAAACAGCAGGGGTTAGTGTCGCAAAAGAAATAGTTCTTACCGCTGCTCCTTTCGAATCGGAGCAAGCTTTAGGGTGGGGAGTAGTGAATAAGGTAGTTGAAAAGAAAATGCTCGATCAAGAGACACTTCAGTCTGCAAAGAACATTGCTGCAAACGCTCCTTTGGCTTTAAGTGCGGGAAAGGACTTGATAGAGCAAGTGGCTTCAAGAGATCTAGACGCTTGGACTGACATAGAGTTGAAAAAGTACTACAAACTTGTCGAAAGCGAGGATCGAGCTGAAGGTATCTTAGCTTTTAACGAAAAGAGAAAAGCCGATTTTCAAGGAGCTTAAGGTTCTTAAATCGCGTTGATTGCGCAGACCGTTCTTTCGGTCACTCTATCCCAGTCCAACGACTTAGCCCACTCCAAAGCATTTTGTTCTAGTTTGAGCTTGTCAGCAGGATTACTACAGTATGCGAATATGGCTTCAGCTATATCTGATGGACTTTCTCCGTCCACATTGACCCCAGTTTGGTTGTGTTTGACCGCTTCTGTCTGGCCGCCAATCAAGCCGGAGATCGATGCCTTGCCGCAGGCCGCAGCTTCAATGAAAGAGATGCCGAAGCCTTCAAGGTCGTTGTCAATCTCAACAGCTGGCATTATGAAGAGATCTGAGGATCCGTAGAGGGCCACTTTGAGATCGTCGCTTGGGGAAGTTATAAACTTGACTCTGTTTTCTACTGATAAACTGGATGCTAGTTTTTTTAACTCTGCCTTCGTTTCGCCTTCACCCGCTATTAGATATTTTAAATTAGGTAGTTGATCTTTAAGTAAGGCAATGGCCTCGATTACCCCGGCCTGATTTTTCCTTTGGCACAGTCTGCCTAGAGTCAGAAGAAGAAAATCGTTTTCCTTGAAACCATTATCTCTCCTCCACTTTAGTCCGAGCCTTTTTGAACTAGCGAAGTTAGCTAAGCTTACGCCTGGATTGATTACTGTGATAGTGGTTTGGGCGCCAGTCTCCTCTACTAATCTTTTCGTATTTTCGCTGTTCGCAATAACTAGGTCAGAAATTTCATAGGACTTCTTCATCAATGGTCGAAGTTGCCGGCTGGTGTTGCAAGCTAGAATTTCTTCTCCGTGTGCGTAACAAATAATCTTCAGATTTTTCTTTGCACTATGCTTGAGCGGTATTAAGGCGCTTACTTCTGGGACTGCGTGTGTGCAGTGGACACAAAGGCGACCAAATTTTTTCAAACCTCTGCTCGCAGCTCTGTTCATCCTGTAGTACCTAGCCAGACTAGATGGCGAGGTAACACCCCAATCATTCATCAAGATGTCTTCACGATAAATGTTTTGAACTCTGGAGGCTTTTTCTTTTACTAACTGACTATCAGTCTTTTTTACCTCTGAACTATTAAGTTCCTTATAGTCATGGGTGAAAATATCGATAGGATTAGGCCAGCGTCTGTAGACCTCTCTCAGCCAGGTGATGGAGCCTCCAAATTCGGGGCTGAATCTTTGTGAAATAACTAAATCACGCATCGAACAATGCCTTGTGTAACTTACGAAGCCCTGTGTATAACTAGCTAAGAAATAAGTGTCGGATAGACTCCCTTCTGCCGAAGTAATTTTACCAGAATAATTTAGCAAAACCTTCGAAACCAAACAAAAATATTTTGGCTAAAGAAAGCAAACCTCAAAGTGCCCAAAAGGAAGTCCCGGAGAATTCTAATAGTTTCTTTGAGGTCTGGCACGGGACCTTGGCCATCCTGAGGAAGGCTGCGCCTGTTAAGAAGTTGGCGTTGGTTACTGTTTTACTGACCATTTTAGCGTCTCTTTTTCAGCTGGCTGGACTGGGTTTAGTGATTCCTGTTTTAAACGGGGTTGTCGATCCCAATCACTATGAAGCGCTACTAAAATCTCCTCCCTATAGTAGTGTCTTAAAGGCTATTCCTTGGGAGTTGGATAATAAACAGATCTTCGGTTTTATTATCTTTATGGTTTTAATTTTTGCCTATCTAGAGAATCTATTTTTATTTTTAGGTCAGGCTTGGTCTGCCAAACTTTCAACCTTGGTTTCTCACCGGTTACGTTCTCGTGTGATGGAGCGCTATTTAGGATTCGGGAAAGCTTTCTTTGATCGCTCAAGTCTCGGTGAGTTACAAGTGCTTCTGACCTCCTTAATAACTCATGTTGGACAACATCTCCATTTTGTCAGTCAGTTGCTAGTTAGCCTCTGCTTTTGTGGAGCATTTCTATTGCTGATGGTGCTGGTCTCCTGGAAGCTAACCCTGCTAGCTTTTGTGATGCTCCCCTTGACTCATTTTTGTTCAATTTGGTTGACGGCTAAGCTGAAACGTTCAGCTCAAGGAGAGGTCAACAATATGTTAAACTTTTCAAGCCGCTCGCTGGATGTGCTGCAAAATCTCACTCTGACTAGACTCTCTGGAATGGAGAAGAAAGAGTTGGATGGATTAACCAACATTAGTGATGAGATACGAAGGCATGGAGAGAATACAAGGACTAAGCGATTTCTGATTCCTCGAGTTGTAGATTGTATAAACACTACAGGGATAATTCTATTGGCCTGTGGAGCAATTTTTATTATTTTCAAGGTAGAGCCTCTCAGTATTGGTCGCCTCTCTGTATTCTTTATTTCACTGCGGCGTTTCACCAGCTATGTGCAGCAAGCACTAGTCTACTGGAGTAACTGTGTTGCTGGAGTTCCTCATATGAATAGCGTTCTTGAGGTTTTCTCTGACCAGGATAAGCATATTTTAGTGGAAGGCAGTAGAACTTTGCCCGACCTTGAAGAGGGAATTAAGTTTCGAGATGTAAATTATCAATACCAGGAGGGAAAGCAGGTTTTGGCAGGGATTGACTTGGATATTACCCCTGGAGAAATGCTTGCAATTGTAGGGCCCACTGGTTCTGGGAAAACCACACTGCTAAATCTGATACCTCGCTTCATGGATCCCACTAGTGGAAAAGTTGAGGTTGAGGGTATAGATCTTAAAGATCTTTTGCTAGCGGAGTGGAGAAGAAAAATTGCTGTAGTTAGCCAATCCTCATTATTGTTTCAGGATTCTCTTCGGAATAATCTTTGCTATGGGACGGAGGGGGTGAGCGAAGAGCAACTTTGGTCGGCTTTGGAAAGTGCTCAACTTGCCGATTTTGTGAATGAACTAGACCGCAAACTGGAGACTAAGATCGGGAAAGAAGGAGTGCAGCTTTCCGGAGGAGAGCGTCAAAGATTATCGATTGCTAGAGCTATTTTAAGAGACCCGCAGGTTTTGTTATTGGATGAGGCGACTAGTGCTCTTGATGCTGAAACGGAAGATAAGATCCAAAAGGCAGTGGACACCGTAGTAAAAGAGCGTACGGTTATCGTTGTTGCCCATAGACTGGCAACAGTGGTTAGAGCAGATCGAGTCTGTGTGCTTGAAGAGGGCAAGGTGGTTGAAATTGGTTCTCCCGAAGAACTTAAAGGGACAGGCGGGGTTTTTCAACGTTACTGTGAATTGCAGAACCTAATACATTGACCGGTAGGTAATGGGCTCTCAGAATAAGCCAAAGCTTCTTTTTGTCATCCATAGCCTGGTGATCGGTGGTACAGAGAACCTAGTCTACCAAATGTCCTGCCAGCTTAAAGATAAGTTTGACATTGGAATATGTTGTTTAGATAAGCAGGGTTTGCTTTGGGAGAAGTGTGAGAAAGAAGGTTTCAGACTTTACAACCTTCACAGAAAACCTGGTTTTCAACCAACATTGGTGAAATCACTAAGTGAGGTTCTGAAAGAATTCTCACCCGATATAATACATTCTCATCAATATACTCCTTTCTTTTATAGTTCATTGGCAAGGTTGCGTTCAAGATCGAAGGCTAAGTTTATTTTTACAGAGCATGGCCGTCATTTTCCAGATGTTGTTTCTTGGAAGAGAAAGTTGGTAAACAAAATTTTTCGTGCCCTGCCTGATTCAGTGACTGGAGTTTCTCAATTTACAAAAGATAAGCTTGTTGAAAATGAAGGGTTTCGAGCTGACCATGTTCAAGTGCTTTATAACGGCATAGATACTACGGCAAAGAGTGAGCAGTTAGATTTGAGAGAATATTTGGGTTTGGCCTCCAACCAAAAGATTATTGGGGTGCTTGGTTCGTTGCGTGAGGTGAAAAACCCTCTTTTCGTCCTTAACTCATTGCCAGCCGTCTTAGAAGAATGTCCTGAGGCTGTTTTAGTTTATATCGGGGACGGAGAATTGAGAGAGGAGATAAGCTCTAAAGCTAAGGAACTAGGAGTTGATGGTAATGTGAAGTTAGCCGGTAATATCATCCCAGCAACCCCCTACCTTTCCAGTCTGGACTGTTTCGTAATGGGTTCTCATTCTGAAGCCTGTTCTTTAGCCTTACTTGAGGCTATGTTAGCGGGTGTTCCTGTAATAGTTAGTGATAGAGGTGGATCGCCTGAGCTTGTGGTCGATGGGAAGTATGGGCAAGTTGTCGAGTGTAACAATCAAAAGGAACTCTCAGTAGCAATAGGAAAGGTTTTGGCTGGAGAAGCTTCGATTGATAAAATGGCTGTTGGAGCTAAAAAGAGAGTTGAAGAAGAATTTTCTTTCGGCGATATGTGCGCCAAATATGAGCAACTTTACGGAGGGGCTAAAAGTGTCTGAGTCCATTAAAACTATCGCAAGTTACTTTGCAATGATCCCTGCTTTGATACTTACAGCTATGATGCGCCTTATGGGTATGTTTTTTGATCCAGAGCGAAGCTTTCAATCTTTCTCTCAGTTCCTAGCTTTGGCGCCAGGTCTCTCGGGTAACTATATTAGAAAAGAATTTTATCGCCTAAACCTTAAAGCTTGTTCAGCGAACCCAGTTATTTCTTTTGGTACTATTTTTTCAAGTAGTGAGGCTGAAATAGGGGAAAATGTTTATATAGGGCCTTACTCAATCATCGGACGGGCTTCGATAGGGGACGACACTCTGATAGCAAGTCGAGTTAGTTTAATGTCCGGCCTGCGGCAACACAACTACAGTAGGACTGACATTCCAATTAGAGAACAGTCCGGAGAGTTTAAAAAAATTATAGTTGGAAAAGATTGTTGGATAGGTGAGGGAGCGGTTGTTGGCGCGGATGTTGGAGCTCATTCAGTAATAGCAGCGGGCAGCGTTGTATTTGAGGAAGTTCAAGAACTGCAGATTGTTCGGGGAAACCCTGCTCAGTTATATAAGACGAGAAAGAAAAAAGTTCCCAACCAGCCCTTACCTCATAAATCTTCTGTTTAGGAGATATTAGCCAAATACGTTAATTCTAATCGTAATAGTTGTTGTAATTAGATCCGTATAAATATTTCAAAGGGGCTTTCGTTCTTTTAGTGTTGGTCATAATACAAGCGTCGGGCTCAGATCCTGTGTCGCGCAGTCTTGAAAAAGCTTGTTGGATCATTTTGCGAGGAGTCACACCCGCCTGTACCAAGAAAAGAACTAGATCTCCGTGAACCCCCAAAGCCTGTGCGTCCGAAGTGAAAAGAACTGGTGAGGTGTCAAAAATAACAAAATCACAGATTTCTGAGAGACTGTCATTGAGATTTGTCATTTTACGATTATTTAGCAACTGTCCAGGGTCTTGAGAAATTGATCCGGCAGGTAGGATTTTTAAATTCTCAATGCCAGAATTTTTAAGAAAAGATCCTAAGGGGTTGGAGTTGGTTTGATCGGCTAAATAGTCGGTTAGACCAGGCTCAACCTCTGCCTCAAAAAAACCGTGAATGCTTGGTTTTCTTAAGTCGCCATCTACAATTATCACTTTCTTGCTAAAGGTTCTTACCATCGTAATCGCTAGGTTACAGACTGTGGTAGTTTTACCTTCTCCAGGTTGAGAGCTGGTAATGATTACCGATTTTAGCTGACGACCTTCTTGAGGAGAAAGGAGTTTGGAAGCTAGAGACTTATACTGCTCACTGTAGTAGGAATTGGGATCTTCTTCACAAATGATAGCCTGAGTTTTAGGTTCAGAGATTCCCAGTGAGTCCAGAAAAGAGCGAATTGAGCTTAAATTAATCATTTCTTTCTCTCTAAAAGGGAATAAAGTCTAGTAAGTAGTCAGCTAAAAGCGCGAGCACTAATAGTGCCGTAAAAAAACCATATTTAAGCATATTGGTGGTTTGGTTCCTGGTCTCAGTTGTAAACTTATCAACTGAACCAATCACAGGAACGCCAGTAATTGCTTGCAACTCCACTGGAGAAACTAATGAAGTATCTAGAGAGTCTAAGGTAAAAATTAGACCCATACCAAAAGCCAGTGAAAGAACTAGGCCCATGATATACATACTCATGTGGGCGAATTTAACCGGGTTCTCAGGTAGAAATGGTGGTTCGTCTACTGTGATTCTGAGTCCAACATCATTAGCGCTGGCTTGACCGAATTGTTGAACTTGTTCGAGTTCTCCAGCAGCTAAGTTGTAGGCCTGAGTCTTGGCATATTTTTTCTGAATTAGTTCCTCAATTCTTGTCTTTTGAGCCGCGATAGAATCTAGTTGAGAGCCAATAACGTTCTTCTTGGAAACGATCTCTTTCTGGTAGCTTTCAAGAACCTTAACCTTGTCTTCGATTAGAGAGATTTCTTCTGTTTTCTCTAAAATCTGAGAACGAAGTTTTGCTTCAGCTTGAAGTTTACTTAGCTCAACCTCTTCGTCTGTATCTTTTGAGGAAAGTTCCTTCTTTCTATTTTCGAGTAAAGCTTTTAAATTTGCGATTTCAGCCTTTACGGAACGTTGCTTTGGATGCCTATTTCTATAACCTTGAGAGGTGAGAAGATGAATCTCTTTTCGTTTTTGAATGATTGAATTCTGAACCTCTTGAAAAAGTGCATCTGCCTGATAGTCTGGCTCAGACCCAAGAGAGGCAATAGTTTGAACAACGTACTCCTTCTTTTCCAGTTTTTCGTTCATGCGAGCTAGTTCTTTTTCAGCCACATGTTTCTCAAACTGAAGCTTTGGTAATGAGTCTTTATACTTTAGAGCTTGGTTAAGACCTCTTTCAATTCCAGGAGTAAGACTATCTTGAGTGATATCAGTTACAAGATCCACACCGGTCTCAGCACCTACAAGAGGAGCCAAACCATTTTTTAGCCTTAATATCTCTTGGTCAATTCCAACTAGTTCAACTTTCAGACTTGCCATTCGAGAGGTTAGGAACTCTACAGTACTCTTTACTCGTCTTTCAGTATCGTAACGACTGTTCTCCATTAGTTCTTCGAGAACTGATTGAACAACTTTATAAGCTACGTCTGGTGACTCCGCGGTATAGGAGATGACTAAAGCTCGGTGATTGTCTTTTCTAAAGGAGAGTTTAATGCCTTTGGAGCCAGCTAAACGTCTCGTTTTACCTTCTAATTGAGAGTCATTTAGATTAGGCCAAACTTTCTTAGCAATTCTCTTAACCTGTTCGCCATATTTGAGGGAGGTAACTAGTAAGTTTACTCTGCCTTCGAAAGGACTGAGACCCCCTCTGGTGCCTTGGGTAAAAAGATATTCGGTACGAAAGCTCACAGTAGCGTTACTCTTGTAGTACTCGAGATCTCGAGTGTAGGAGTAAACCATCATCATCGTAAGCAGTAAGGGGATGATCAGTATCCACTTATAGCGAAGGATATTGCCTAGCATTGTTGCTAGGCTATTTTCCTCGAAATTTGACATACTGAATTCCTGTTTACCTTTTCCCGCCCACTATTTTTGGAGAGCTATCTTGATACTATACTTCGATCAATACTGTTGCCTGTTCCAAGAAATTGGTTAATTGCGTTGATACTATGTTCTTCAACAAATCTACCTGACTTACTTGGAACCCAAATAATATCTCCGTCTCGTAGTCTTACGTCCTGAGTATTTCTTAGAGTAAGGTCTTCAAAGTCGACTGAGAGTACGACTTTCTTACCGAATTCTAGCTCTCGATAAATTTCAATATTATTGATATCAGCTGAGTAAGTTAGTCCCTGTGCTGCTGAAAGAGCAGAGAATAGACTAGGCGTTATGCCCGAATCATTTGCAGTTCTGTTTCCAAAACCTCCACCTCTAACTCTGAAAGATCCCCTAGTGACGACTTCCCCATATATTTGAACTAAGGAAGAAGGAGGGAAATAAACCGCATCTCCTGGTCTAAGTGGTACGTGTAAAGGTGCTCTACTTAAGCCGCCAAAAAGTTCCTCAAGATCAATCTGAATTCTGGCATGAGGGTGATATTTGTCGTGTAGAGGTACTTTTGCCGCCTTCTCTTGGTATAGACTACAGCCTTGATTGGTAGCATTTTCGGAATTACTCCATCCAGGTTGACCATGTCCACAATATGGATTGAAATCTTGTAGGTTCGTTCTTCTTTGGTCGGTGCCGCTATTTTTAGTGTTGTGTAGGGCTCCCGCAGGATATAGGTAAATCACCCCTGTTGAAGATAGTAGTCTCGGATCAGCAGTTTCAATTAGAAGTTCTACAAGAGAATAGTTTGGTCTTCGCAGTGGATACGCCCTTGAGCTCCCGGATTTGCCTTTAGAACTGTTGTTGCTTGCCTTAGCAACGTTTTGTCCAAGAACCCAAACCTTCTGAGAGTCGTAGTTTGTAATCTCAACATGAACTTGTGGTTCAATTACATAATCTTCGGCTTTAGCTCTAATCTTTTTAAGTAATTGATTTTCAGTAAGCCCAGCAACATTGATCGCACCCACGAAAGGTAATTGGATATTACCGTTACTGAGTACTTCGTATTCTTTGCTAATTTCTTCGAAGTTTTTAACTTCAATAGTTAAGCCATCTCCTGGCCCAATGCGGTATTTGTTGTCAGTAGCGTAAGACTTACTAGATAGTCTTTTGTCTATAAGGTTTTGAAGTCTGACTCGTTGTTCGCGGTCGTAAAGGTAGAAAGCATCAAGGCCTACGTATTCGGTGGCTGGGTCTTGTCCAAAGGGTTTATTTAGTTCAACCCTTGAAGGAATATACCTTACGCAAGACTGAAAACTCGTCAGAAATAATGCTAACAGTAGTAATGCTCTAAAACGTTTCATAAATAAACCTTGAGGAGATACAAATTCCCCCTACCATCAATTAAACTAACCAAGGGATAAGCATCCCCCTCTCTTGAAGTTTCACCTGTTAGAATAGATGGTCTTTGGGGCTTGTTTGGTTCAGCAGATCTCTGGATAATCAAGAGTATAGAATTTTAAATTTTTAATAAGTTAAACTTATCTAGGCAAAAAAAGACTAGCCCCTCTAAGCTACTAAAAATGAACAGCTTTCCCTTATACCTAGATACTCTACTAAAAAACTCAGAATACCAGCTTAGCGACGGCGATTTGTTACTAAAATCATCAAGTAGTGTGTCTAATAGCGCACCCGAGGAGATTTCAGGTCACGTTTCGATTAATCGTTTGGCTCTTTTGAAATTGTTTAAGGAAATTTCAAGAGAATTGGAAAAGCAAAACATTCAGTTTTTGTTAATCAAGGGACTGGCTTTTGAACTTAGCTTTTATCCCCAAGACTACCAAAGAAGATTTTCTGACTTAGATCTTCTTATAGATAAAAGTGATCTACCAGCGGTGCGCAGCATTTTAGAGACTAAGGGCTTTGCGCCAGAGTTGAAGGTGTCAGAGAAAGAGCTCGCTTATGAAATAAAGCAGCAGCATGCACTTTGTTTTGTGGGAGGGCAGGGCGAAGAAGTCGATATTCACTGGCGCTTGATTCAAGAGCAGTTTTCTATAGAAGATAAAAGACTGGAGCTTTTTAATGGGAAAATTGGCTTTGAGCATCAAGGAATTAAATTTGATGCCCCTTCCTTGGAATTGCATTTTTTACTTGTTGTAATTCAAGCTTACAAAACTCTCTGGCAGGAGCTAAAATACTTAGTTGATATTGAACAGGCTCTTTCTTCCGGCAAGCTAGACTTAGCGGTGGTTTCAGAACTAGCGAAAAGCTCGGGAATGGAGACTATACTGCTTTTTAACCAAGCAGTTAGTACTCGGGTCTGGGATAGAAAAGTCCCTAGCGGGGAAGAGTTTGAAGGTTTTCCCGACTGGTTCGAACAGCCTCTAGAGCTAGTTTTAGAGCGTTTGGAAAAAGGAGAGGAGATTTCTGAATTTGAACGGCTGAAGATAGAACTTTCTTTTAGAAGTTCGTTGGCTGATAAGGCAAAGTTTATCTTTAAGAGAACCTTCATACCGCATGAGAGAGACTGGGAGCTAGGGCTTCCAAGTAGTCTATTTTTTATTTACTTTATTATTAAACCTTTTCGGGTAGTTTTTAGTGGCTTTAAGGGGGCCTTGGGTTTGTGAGTAAAAATAGCGAATTGATACTGGCAATTGATCAGGGAACTACGTCTTCTCGGGTTATTGCCTACAATCTTCAGGGCGAGGAAATTCGCTCGGCCTCTAGACCTCTTCCTATTTACTACCCGCAGGATGGCTGGGTTGAGCAAAAGCCGGCGGAGGTTTGGAGTTCTGTTAGTGAGAGTTTGGAAGAGCTTGTCTCTGGTATTGACCTTGAAAGTGTTCTCGGTGTTGCTGTCACCAACCAAAGAGAGACCGTGCTTGCTTGGAATCCAGAAACTGGAGAAACTCTTTCTCTGGCAATTGTTTGGCAGTGTCGTCGGTCAAAAGATATTTGTGCTCGTTGGAAAGAAGAGGGAAGAGAGGCAGAGATTAAAAGAAAAACAGGTCTTGTGGTTGATGCCTATTTTTCTGGAAGCAAAATTCTTTGGATGCTTGAGAATATTTCAGGTTTGAAAGAGAAAGAGATAAATGGAGAAGTAGTCTTTGGCACTATGGACAGTTGGGTGGTCTATAAGCTTAGCCAAAGGCTTGAGAGAGACGCCGTTGTTACTGAGCCTTCAAATGCTTCGAGAACAATGCTCTTTGATATTAATCAAGGCGACTGGGACCAGGAACTTTTGGATGCGGTTGGAGTTTCTAGCTCTAGTATGGCCAGGGTTTTGAAGTCGGATGGTGATTTCCCTAAAGCAAAAATTAAAGGAAAAGAAATTCCAGTTCTAGCTATTTTGGGTGACCAACAAGCTTCGCTGAAGGGACTATCTTGTGACCAAGCTGGTCAAGCCAAGTGCACTTTTGGTACAGGGGCTTTTCTATTAGTTAATGAAGGGGAAAGGGTTGCAGCTCCAGGGGCAGGACTACTCTCGACGGTAGCCTGGCAAGCTGGGGCAGGGAAGTCTGTTTATGCTACCGAGGGCAGTGTGTTTATGGCAGGAGCTTTGGTTCAGTGGCTTAGGGACAGCTTAGGAATTGTTAAAAATGCTGAGGAGACTGAAACACTGGCAGCGGAAGTTGAGGACTCTGCCGGAGTGGTAGTTGTTCCAGCCTTTACTGGGCTTGGAGCCCCTCACTGGGATCCAGATGCAAGAGGCCTGATTGCTGGTTTAACAAGAGATAGCAATTCAAAGCATATTGTAAGAGCTTCGCTTGAAGCTGTAGCTTTTCAGGTTAAAGACCTGCTTGCTGCTTTTCCAAGTTCAGTTAGCACCATCAAGGTGGACGGTGGAATGAGTCGGAATAAACTATTTTGCCAAATGCTTGCTGATATTTGCCAAATTCCTGTTGAGATTTCCCCTCGTGTTGAAGCCACTGCTTTTGGTGCAGCCAGACTTGCCGCAGAGAGGCTAGAGCATGATGTTTCACCT
>CAZECN010000046.1:0-17167 GCA_964510575.1 uncultured Bdellovibrionales bacterium
CACTGAAGGTATTCAGTTGAAGGGAGTGGGGGAGTGCTCTGACGCGTGGCATGTTGCATCACCTGACCCAACGGGATCAGGAGCTTCTAGAGCAATAGAGTTAGCCCTGCAAGATGCTGGAGCTAAGCCAGAACAGGTTGCTTATTTAAACCTGCATGGGACTGGGACCGTAAATAACGATTCTATGGAAAGTCGAGCAGTTGAAAGAGCACTGGGGTTGAATGTGCCATGCAGTTCGACAAAACCGTTTACTGGACATTTGCTTGGAGCTGCCGGGGCGTTTGAAGCCGCTATTTGCTATTCTTTGCTAGAGGATTCCGGCTTGGAATACTTGCCTTTTCATCGTTGGGATGGGGTTCTAGATGAAGAGCTTCCTGAAATTTCACTAGTTAAAGAAAAACAAGTGGCCAAAGTTTCAGATGAGGAAATAGTTCTTTCTAGTTCGTTTGCTTTTGGGGGTAGCAATTGTTGTGTCGCATTGGGCCGGGGTCGAAGCTGAGATGGGAATGGTCGAGGTCATTGAAAGAGAATCTGTAGAAGTGGAACTCCAAACATCTTTTCAGAAGTTTATGCCGCATGGAGCTAGTCTTGTTTTAGTTGATAGGGTTCTAGAGGTAGGTAAAGGTTCTGCTCTGTGCCAAGGGTCCAAACTCAAATCTAAGTCTCCGTTATTGTCAGGGGAGCAAGTAAGCTCTTGTGCTGGGGTTGAGTATATTGCTCAAGCTGCCCTTGCTGGAAAAATTGTGGGCGAGATGATCGGTCATCAAGAGATGGAGAGCGAGCTCAATCCTTCAGGGGCAATAGTTAAAGTTAAAGCCTTGGAATTCAACTCTTCTAAATGGGCAAGCTCTCAGCAAGTTTTCGTAGATGTCGCTTGGACTGCCAATGTTGGCAGTGCCTTTAGTGTTTCTGGAGCGGTTCTTTCTGAGACAGGTAATAGTGTCCTAGTGGAGGCGGAACTAACAATTTTGGATACAGCTCAATGAAGAGAGTTTTGGTAACTGGGTCTAGTAGAGGCATTGGCCGAGAGATAGCGATGAAGTTGGCTCGTCAGGGTTTTGTTGTTGTAGTCAATGGACGTAAGGAGTCAGCGGATTCTATTGAAACTCTTAGGCAAGTTAGAGAAATTTCTCCCGAAAGCAATTTTCTGGCTTTTGATGTTTCTGATCGTAAGCAGGTTAAGGACTCGCTAGAGCTCGAACTCGAACAGAGAGGACCCTTTTGGGGTGCTGTTCTTAATGCAGGTATTCATCAAGACACACCTTTTCCGGGAATGTCTGAGGAGCAGTGGGACCAAGTCCTTAATACCGATTTAGGTGGGTTCTTTAATGTTCTTCGCCCCTTGATTATGCCGATGATCAAACTAAGAGATAAGGGTAGAATTGTAGTAATTAGCTCAATTTCTGGTTTAGTGGGGAATAGAGGGCAGGTAAACTACAGTGCCGCTAAGGCTGGATTGATTGGTGCGACTCGTTCCTTAAGTAAGGAGTTAGCTTCGAGAGGGATTACAGTTAATTGTGTGGCCCCTGGTGGAGTAGAAACTGAAATGTTGAAAGATGAAATTCGAGAGCAACTTGTTAAGGCTGTGCCAATGGGTCGTCTTGCAACTCCTGAGGAGGTAGCTGGTTCAGTATCTTTTCTCTTTGCTGAAGAGGCTGGATATATGACTGGCCAAACTTTGGTTCTAAATGGAGGAATGTTCTAGTGCGGCGTGTGGTGGTCACCGGAATTGGTTTGCTTTCTCCTCTTGGTTTGAGCCTAGAGGAGACAGTTGATTCTGTTTTTGAAGGTAACTGTGGGATTAAGGTAATTGAGGAGTGGGCTGAGTATAAAGGTTTTAGAGCCCCAATTGGTGCTCCTCTTCCTGATTTCGATTTTCCTGACTATTTTGATCGAAAGGCTACTCGCTCGATGGGCCGAGGCGCCCTGCTTGCGGCCTATGCTAGTATCAAAGCCCTTGAACATTCTGGATTGGATAGAAGTTTCTTAAAGGGAAATCCCCGAGTTGGCGTTGCCTATGGTTCGGGAACTGGAAGTCCGGAGGCATTGAAGGACTTCAGTCGTTTTATCTTTGAAAAATCTACTCGAGGAATTAAGGCTACTACCTATCTTAGATCGATGGGTCATACTTGTGCAGCTAACCTGGGAGTTTTTTTAGGTCTTAGTGGTAGGATCGTTCCAACTTCTTCAGCTTGTAGTTCGGGTTCATTAGCTGTTGGTAATGCGTATGAACTTATTCGTAGTGGGCAGCAAGACTTAATGATTGCAGGTGGGGCTGAAGAACTTGATGCCTCGATAGCTGTAATCTTTGAGGCCTTATACGCTTCCTCTTCTGGTAAGAATGCTCCTGAGAAGTCTTCTAGGCCTTTCGATAAGAACAGAGACGGTCTGGTTACCGGAGAAGGTGCCTGCAGCTTTATCTTGGAAGACTTTGAGCATGCTATTGCTCGTGGGGCTAAACCTCTAGCGGAGGTCGTTGGTTTTGCCACTAACTCAGGTGGAGAGCACATGACTCAACAGAGTAAGGATTCAATCGAACAATGTCTGCGTCTTTCCCTTGCTGATGCTGAATTGGAAAAAGAAAAAATTGGTTACCTCTCGGCCCATGCTACTGGAACCCCTCATGGTGATATCTCAGAGTCTCATGCTACCGCCTCAGTTTTTGGAAACTCGGTTGCCGTTTCGTCCTTTAAAGGTCACTTAGGACATTCTCTTGGGGGATCTGGTTCGACTAGTGCTGCTCTTTCAATTGAAATGATGAATAGAGAAAAGTTTTGCCCAACTTTAAATCTTGAACAGCCGGATTCTGACTGCGCCGAACTTGATTATATTGTTGGAGAATGTCGAAATATCGATACTGAATACGTTATGAGCAACAACTTTGCTTTTGGTGGAATTAATACTTCTTTGATTTTGAAACGTGCCAGATAAAAAAGAATTTGATGTTTTGATTGCGGGAGGAGGCTTTGCTGGTCTTTGCTTAGCCTGGCAATTATTGCAGAGGCGACCCGGAATTAAGTTGGCGGTTGTGGAAAAAAAATCTTTTCCTATCGAAGATGGTACTGGAACAGTTGGAGAGTCTTTAGTAGAGGTTTCGGCTCACTATCTCTCTGTTAAATTGGGTCTGCTGGAGCATCTGAAGAAGGAGCAGCTACCTAAGCTAGGCTTGAGATATTTTCTAGAATCTGACGACAACAGCGATTTGGAGAATCGCCTAGAAGTTGGTGGTAACAAATACCCCGCAACTCCTAGCTTTCAAATTGATCGGGCGCGACTGGAAAATCATTTAGTTGATCTCATTCAATCTCATGGTGGACTAGTCTTTCAACAGAGTCGCATTCGTAAATTATCTTATGGTGAGAAAGGAGAGTCTCATTCAATAGACTTTTACTCTAAGGATTCTTCATTGGGTACTCAATCCTTTACCTTGAACGGGAAGTGGTTGATTGATGCTTCAGGTCGTTCTGGTCTGACTCGCAACAAATTTAACCTTAAGCAGGATAGTAATCACTCCGGAAGTGCTGTCTGGTGGAGAATGGACGGTGAGTTCCGGATTGACGACTGGTTTTATAGCGAGGACCGCAAGCAGGCGAACCAAGGTGAGACTGCCCGTTGGTTCAGTACTAATCACTTGATGGGACGAGGGTACTGGGTTTGGATTATTCCAATGGCTTCAGGGAAAACTAGTTTTGGTCTTGTAGCAGATAGCGCAATACACGATTTTAAAAACTACAATAGCTATGAGAAAACGCTTGAGTGGCTCAAGGTTCATGAGCCCCAGCTCTGGAAGCTTTGCTCGGAAAACACTGATAAGTTGCAGGATTTTCGAAGTATGAAGAATTATTCCTATGGTTCGAGCAGAGTGATTTCAAGAGATCGCTGGGCGCTGGTGGGAGAAGCTGGTGTTTTTCTGGATCCTTTTTATTCCCCTGGAAACGATTTTATTTCGATAGTCAACACTTTAGTTGCTGATTTGATTCTGAGAGATTTGAATGGTGAGCGGGTTGCCCCTAGGATCACCGTTTATAATGAATTATTCCTCGGAATTTTCAACTCTTCCTTTGAGACTTTCCGTGGTCAGTACGAAATTATTGGAAATCCACGAGTGATGCCAGTTAAGGTATTCTGGGACTGGAGTTATTACTGGAATTTTCTTGGGAAAATGTTTTTTGAAGACAAACTCACTGATTTTGATTTCCTTAGAAATAGCCGGGAACTTTTTGAGAGATTTCGAGAAATTAACATTAAAATGCAGGTATTTTTTCGGGAAGAGAGTCGAAGAAACCGGCCTGTTTCCAGAAAAGGATTTTTCGATTTAGCCAAGCATAAATACCTTTATGAATTAAACGCTTCACTTTCTAATCCGGATTTAAGCATAGATTTCAGCCAGCGTTTTGAAGAGGGTCTGGAAGAACTTGAAAGAATTTCAGAAGAGATATTTTCTTGTTTCAGTGTTGAGAGTCAGCTTGAAGTGGAAAAAGTAGAGGTAGAGACCCAGGGGGCCTTTACCAAGTATTTTTCAGAGCTGGATAGCATGATGGTTGAAGAAAGTAGATGACTGCTACGGAGATCTGTAAGGATCTGAAAAAATTTGTAGCTGAAGAGATTCTTGAAGTCGAGCAGCTAACCGATCAGCAACAGTCCTTTGAGCAGCTTGGAATTCAGTCCCTTGATATTCTGGAGATGATTTATTTTCTTGAATCCAGCTATCACTGCAAACTCCCCAGAGAGGTTTTGCAGGAAGGCAATATTTCAAGTTTTGAAAACTTGGCTGAGTTTGCTCATAAGTTTCTACTGGATTCTAAGACTTGATGGATGAGAGATTGAAATTTGATGTTGCCGTGGTTGGTGGGGGAGTTGCTGGAGTTGCAGCAGCAACCACTGCTGCGAGAGAAGGTGCCAGGGTTTGCCTTGTAGAGCGTTATGGTTTTCCTGGTGGACTGTCTGTTGCTGCTGAGGTTGGGACTTTGTGTGGATTTTTTTCTACTGGCACTGGAATTTCTGGACTGGCTGGTGAATTTCCTGAAGAAGTTCTAAACCGTTACAGGACTTTTGAGCCGAGTGAAAAAGAGCTTCATCCTACCGGACTCTGTTATGTTCCCTACAAACCAGTGGTTCTGGAAAGAGTGCTGGCGGATTTACTGGAAGAAGCGGGTATAAGTTGTCTTTATCATACAACTGCAACTGAAATAGATTTTGAAAATAACCAGCTTTCCTTGTTGGTGGGGAATCAACCCGCTGTAGTTGAAGCTTCCAGCTGGGTGGATGCCAGTGGTGAAGCAACTCTTTCCCAGCTGGGTGGATTGCCAGTAATTGAGGATAATGAATATCAAGCACCTGGTTATGTTTTCCGGTGCGAGAACGTAGATGTTCAGAGTCTGAGTCTTGAAGGAGAAGATTCTGAAAGTAAAGGCTTGAGTGAACGTCTGGCTAGTATGACCCTACTAAGAACTCTTATGGTTGCCAGGAAAAAAGGAGGGCTTATTGATTATGGGGGAATTTCGATTGTTCCAGGTAGTGTCTCTTCTTCTGCTTTGCGATTAAAGTTTGCTTACCCTTTTCCAAGATCCACTGAATTTAATGAATCCAGTCGGCTAGAGAGCTACGGCAGAAAAGCCTGTTTTGAAATATTTAATGCACTGAGGATCAATTGCCCTGGATTTGAAGATGCTGAGCTGGGTCATATTGCAGCCCAGGCTGGATTTAGAAGTGGAATTAGGGGAAAGGGTGTGGACATTCTTGAAAGCAAAGAAGTGCTTGGAGCTGTGAAACACCCTGATGCCATAGCCAATGGGCTTTGGCCGGTAGAATACTGGGGTGGGGATATCAAACCAGAGCTCGAGTTTTTTCCTGCTGACGATTATTTTCAAATACCAGTTGGTAGTATCACGTCCAGTGTGCAAGAGAATTTGTTCTTTGCTGGAAGATGTCTTTCCGCGGATGCGAGAGCCCATTCTGCGGCACGAGTGATTGGTACAAGCCTGTCCACTGGAGCGGCAGCCGGAAGAATTGCAGGTTTGATGGCTGGGGGGAGTTCTTTGAGTGATTCTTTAAGTATTCATCAGCTCAAAGAAGGCTTGAATGTCGAGGAAGTGGGTGAGGTTCTAAATGCCAGCTAGTTTGAATTCTGAAATAGAAAAATCTTTGCTGGTATCTGCCGGTGATGTGCTTCTTGTTTCAGGCGAGACGAGAATGACGGGGGCTGAGGTACTTAAGCAAGTTGAGAGGCTTTCTCTTATGCTTGAGACCAATGGCTGCCAGCCAGGGGAGATGCTTGCGCTTCGAGCAAACTCCAGCCTTGAGTTTATTCTAGCTCTGCTGGCCTGTATTAAAACTGAATTGATTGTAGCCCCTCTCTCAAATGAACTTTCAGCTTCAGGCTACCAGGAAGCTATTACGCGACTTTCTCCGCAGATTGAGTGGGATTTGATTGAGAAAGGTTCCGTTGTTCGAACTGGGCTGGCGGGTAGTCATTCTGAGCTTGAGAGTATTTGTCCAAAAGGAGGTTTTGTTAGATTCACTTCTGGAACCACGTCTGAGAGTAAAGGAGTTTTAATATCAAGTGGACGGGCTCTGGAGCGGATTAGGGCAACATCTGAGTGTTTTGCACTGTCTCGAGGTGAAGTCGTTTGCAGTTTGATGGACTTGCCTTATCATTTCATCGCATCGGTTCTTTCTTTTATTTTGTCTGGAGTCAAGCTGGTGGTGCCTTCAGCCAATAGTTTTTCAAGTATTGTTGCTGAACTGGAGCGAGAAGAAATTAATATTTTGTATGGTGCCCCTTTTCATTATCAATGCCTGGTTGAGTTTGGACGTCCTTTAAATTGTTTAAAGAGAGCAGTCTCTACTTCAGCCTCCCTGCACCCAGAGGTGGCAGATAAATTTCATACTATTTTTGGATTTCCTTTATTTCAGAGCCTTGGAATTATAGAGGTTGGGCTTTCGGTATACGGCCCTGCTGGGGGTAGTTCGCTTGGAAAAGCTGCGCCAGGTTACGAATTAAAGCTTTTTGAGGAAGAAGAAAACAGAGGGCTGCTTGGGATAAGAGGCCCTGGAGGTTTTGATGCCTATCTCTCACCTTTTATGCCGGCACAAAAGGTGCTTAGAGACGGCTGGTTTGTTTCGGGAGATGTTGTTGAGCTGGATTCTGAAGTTTCTCTAATCGGACGAGCCAGCTCAGCTATTAACGTTGCTGGCCACAAAGTTTACCCTGAGTCTATTGAGGAATTTCTATTAAGTTATTCTGAGATCCAGGATTGCCGGGTCCGAGGTGAGGCACATGAAATCTCGGGTCAATGTCTTGTAGCAGACCTGGTGTACCTGGGTGAGATTGACTTCGAAGAATTCTGTCTTAATCTGAGAAAAGAATGCCGAAAGACACTTGGAAGATTACTTACCCCAGTTAAGTTTAGTTCAGTCGCCCAGATATCGAAGACAGAAACAGGTAAGACCAGTAGATATTTGTCGCAGGCTATGTCGAACGAGCTTGAACTTGCGCAGTCAGTGGACAGTTTCGAGTCTAACTTGAGTCAATCTAAACTGGAAGCTCAGTCAGTTGCAAGCAGGCCGGTCAGATGAGTGGGCTTGCAAGTTTTCTTACTCTGCCTTTTATGGCCTGGGCTTTTTATGTAGATCTTCCTGCTACTACTTTTCTGCTAGCTATCTCTTTTCTTTTTCTGGCTTCACTATTTCCTTTGAGACTTTTTAGTGGATTGAAGTCCGGTTTAATTCTACTGGTTGGCTTGTTTTATCTATCTGGTCAGAAGGAGCTACTTTTATTTTACCCAGCTCTTGCAAGTGCTGTGATCTGCGTTTTGTTTATTGCTTCAATGTTGTCTCCCCCCTGCCTTGTTCTAAGAATGGCCAGAAAAATGGAGCCAGATCTGCCTGTTGAAGCCGAAGTGTACTGTCGAGTGGTGAATTTGGTCTGGGTCGGAGTGTTGGCTTTTAATAGTTTATTTGCTTACTGGACTGCCACTAGAGGTAGTTTGGAGATTTGGAGTTTTTATAACGGATTTTTAAGTTATCTTATTATCGGAGTTGTTATGATTACTGAGTATGCAGTTCGTAAAATTTTCAGGGCGCGTATTGAGAGCCGGGCGGGAGGAGAGCTATAGTTTTGTTTGTTCAACTGTTTATAGAATTGTCTTTTCTGTTCTTGCCAGCAACGGTTCAGCTGGATTCTTCTGAATTTATAGCAACTCAGGTCGAGCTGAAAGAATGCGGTGTGTTGAGTCCGGTTAAGGAAGTGAAGCAACTCCAATTCAGCCAGAGTCGTTTTATCTCAGGTATGAAACATCCGATTGTCTCCAGCGGTGAGCTGACGATAGAAAGCGGTGATGAGGAAGGTCCAAAGTTGACCTGGAAAACCCTGGAGCCTTTCCCCGATAAGGTGATGATTTCCAGATCGGGCTTTCAGATAGAGGCTGCAAGTGGTGAGCTTAAATCCTATGATTCCAGCCGTTTTAGAAAAATTGCCTCATTGGTTTTGGATATTCACACCTCAAATAGTTCCGAGCAACTCTCTAAGGCTTTCGATCTGAAATGTTTCAAAGAAAAAGAAGGTTTTCGTGTAAGTGCCTTGCCTAAAAGTCGCTCGATTGGAAAATATATTAGTACTTTTGAATTGAAAGGTAGCGGTTATTCCAGTCAGATTTCTCTTGTAGACAAGCGAGGAGATCGAACGGTGATAGTGTTTAGCCGAAAGAAGGCCGGCTGACGAGGAGCTGTGGGCAGAGTTTGAGAACCTTAATCAGGATAATATGGTTTTTGTCTTTGCTCTCCAGCCTGGCTTACCTGGCTCTTGTTCCACTTAATTTAAAAAGCGACGTTCTAGACCTGCTGCTTTCAGACAGCGGGGAGCGTTCGGAGCTTCTGGTTGCAAAAAGCTTGATGTCAGCTGGGGTAGATCAACTCAGACTGGGGATTGTCTCTGATTCTCTGGGGGCGACAGAGAGTGCTGCCGAGTTTGTAAAATTAGCCATTAAGGACTCCAAGGGTCTTTTAAACCTAAAGAAAATCTCTAGAGAAAGCTTTCTGGAGCGTTATTCAGCCTCCAGAGCTTTTCTTCTGGATCAAGAGACTCTATCCAAGATTAGCTCTGACGAAGCTGTTTCTTTTGTTACTGAAAATATTCAGAGAAAACTCTCCTCTCCCCTGGGAGCTTTCTACTCTTCCTTGCTTCCTTACGATCCACTACTTCTCTCAACTGAGAGTGTGGAAGTCCTGTCTGGACTCAGTGAAGGGGAGGAAAACAGGAATGTGCTTTATCAGGTAGGGGAAGGAGAGAGTCGGGCTTTTATCTTTATTGAAACTGATTCAGTTGCCAATACTCCTGAGCAGATTGCTTTTGCAGTAGCTAAGATAGGGGAGCGGCTAGAAGCTGAGCATCCTGAAGTGGAGCTACGCTGGAGTGGATTTGCACGCTTTGCCAGTGACTCCGCAGAACGGCTTAAGAAAGACATTAACCGAGTCGCATTCTTTGCTTCTCTTCTGATAGTGCTTTTTGTCTTTCTTACTTTCAGAAGACTGGAGCCTCTGTTGTTAACCGGTTTGTCTCTGGTTTCGGGCTTCATTTTTGGACTTGCTGCAACTCATTCCATGCTTGGAGGGGTTCACCTGATGACTATTGGATTTGGCAGCAGTCTGATGGGGGCTGGAGCAGATTATGCTGTTCATTTTCAGAGCTCGAAGTATTTTTCTGGATCAGGGCGTTTAGTCAGGCGGGCTATTCTACTTGGGGCTTGGACCAGTATCATGGCCTTTGTTTTTCTGATGGTAGCTGGTTTTCCAGGTCTTACCGAGCTTGCTCTGTTTTCAGCCTGTAGTTTACTGGGGAGCTCCGCCACTGTGCTGCTGTTTTTTAAGGATGCAATTAAAACCAAACTTGATTATCGAAATACTTTCTTCTCGCGTATTTTGGCAAAATTGCCTTTTACACTGATCGGAAAGGCTTCTTCGAAATTTACACTTTTAGCAATTACGGTGACTGGAGGAGTGCTTTGTTTCTTGTTGGTAGAATTTGAAGACAGTCCGGCATCGTTTCAGAAACCCTCTGCTGTTATTCTTGAAGATGAGCTTTGGCTTCAGAAGAATCTGGTGCCAAAGAACCTTGATGGCTACCTGCTGGTTTCAGGAGAAACAGAAGAGGCGCTTGAGAGTCACCTGCTTAAGCTTGCTGAGGAGATTAAGGGGAAGAACTTAGCCGAGTCTGTAGTATCTAAAACCTCTGTTACTGGAGATAAGATTCAGCGAGTTAATAGTTATAAAGCCTATAAGAATTTCATAGAGAGCAATCGAGACGAATTAGTACAGGGCCTTGAATATTTTGGTTTTTCAGAAGAATTAGTAAATAAGGCATTGGAAATTTCTAATCAAAGAGAACCTACTCTCTCTAGTAGTTCTGAAGTTTATCCTGGGGAATTATTGCAGGAGCTTGTTCTTGAAGAAACTCCTGAAATGAAATGGGGCGCAGCATACCTTTACAAAGTATCTGATAAGGCCAATTTACTCAGCTATCTTGAGGATAAAGAAAATGCTCGTTTTTATAACCACCGGGAGACCCTAGTAGAGCTTTTTTTTAATTACCGAATTCGAGCAATGATATGTCTGGCAGTAGCTTATCTGATAATATTTATTTTTCTTGTCCTAGTCTATGATTTTTCCAAGGCTGCTAGGATTATCTCGCCTGCTATTGCTGGCGGTATTATAACAGTCGCAGCGGTCAGTCTACTTGGTTTTAGCCTTAATTTCTTTGGAGTGCTTGCTCTGGTTATTGTTCTTGGGCTGGCGGTAGATTATGCGATATTTTTAAGTGAAGCGGAAGATGAACGCTCTGTAAGTAATATAGCAATCACTCTTTCTGTTTTTACTACTACAGGTTCATTTGGTTTGTTGATGTTGAGCAAGACACCCGTTTTGGCGATGTTTGGAGCCGTAATCTCCCTGGGAGTAATCATTTCTTGGTTGCTGCTTCCGATGGTTTTTCAGAATAGTAATACAGGTAGCTAAGTGAAGAAGATACTTTTGATTTTCATTTTATTCGTTGGCTGTAGCGCTGGAAGGATTGAATTGCCAGAAAACTTGGTTGTCGATTCCTGCTCAGCCCGAGTGAAGTTAAAAGAAGACTATGATCAACTTGGTCCTGTGGTAGATCTGTTTTTTGAACGGCAAGAGGGTAGTATTGTAGTTGTGGGCGTTAGTCCTATTATTGGTCGGGAATTGATGGTTCGTATTTCGAAATCCAATATAGTCGAAGAGAAAGTTAGTGTCAGGTTTGGTAGAGAAGAGCAGCGAGAGCTTGTTCGTAATTTTCTTTTTAGGATTGTAGGGAGCGAAACATCAGCTGATTGTAAACTTTTTTTTAAGTTTCCTGTCTAAGCTGTTCCAGATGGTATTGAAACCAGCTTTTTGTTTGAAGTGGAGGTTTTTGTTAAAACTTCAGAGTTTTTCCAGAAGTCATAGAAATTAAACCACTGATCTGGATGTTTCAGGCAAACCTCTTCCATACTGCTGGCAAAGTCTTGAGCCAGACCTTTCATCCGGGTGCGCTTTTCTGTTCGTGTTTTACACTCAGGGATATCAAACCTTTGCCATTTGGCAGTGTATTCTCCCTGATCCGAGTTTCTGTAGCAGAAAAAACTGAACACTGGGCAGCCCAGCGAGAGTGCCATTGCGAACGGTCCTTCAGGCAGCAGACATTTTTCTCCCAGAAAAGTAACTTCAATTCCTCGCTCACTGGAAGCGGATAGGCGGTCAGCTAGCATGGAGATAAACTCTCCTTTTTCAAGACGCTTGGAGACTTTGGTAGCGGCAGCGAGGCCGAAAGTTTCAAGTGAAATAAATTCTTGCTCGGAGCCGGGATCTAGTTCTTCCAAAAATGTTCGAAACATTCTTGCGTTCTTAAGGTACATCATTGGAGTTACCTTAAGACCGTCTTTGCATTTATGCATTGCGCGGGCAACGTCGAGACAGCCCAGGTGGGCACTTAAGACTAGTCCACCCTGACCGCTGTCTACGAGAGCAAAAATTTCTTCTTTTCCCTGCCAGTCTATTTTATTCAGGTCGAAGCTTTTATTCCAGGCGCAGGTAGCGTCAATTACCTGGCGACTGAAAGATAGAAGGTGGTTAAAAGGTGAAACAGGTTTTCCGCCACAGGCTTTTATTTTTTTGGAATAATCACTTGAGGTTTTTCGAACCTCTGGCGCTGTTAAATAAAAATAGCAGTTTACGGGGTAAAGAAATGTTGTAAGCAGTCTTCTGCCACCAAGTTTTACTAAGATCCTTAATGTTCTGAGGGCCAGTCTAGTTCCTCTTTCTTTTCGCTGATACCATTCTTTTTCTTCCCCTAGAAATCGTTTTTGGATCAAGGTGGGTATGGAGAGCAGTGATAAGCGAATATGAATACAAGTCATTGAGATGTTATCTCTAAGCATTCTGAAGTTTGAGTATCCGTCATTGTTGTAGCTGACCGGGGAAGGGATATTCACTACAGGAGTGCCCATCCAACAAAGATGAACTGCAATTGAGGGGTCAAAACCCATGCCCGGGGCTAGAAAGAATCTTTTAGCTGCCTCTAAACTTTTCTCTAGTGGGTAAACTCTGAAACCGAATAGACCATCCTTAACTTTGAAGCTGAAAGTTTCAAGGGCAATCATAAGGTTCGTAAGTTTTCTACCCCAAACTCTCGCTTTTGGAGCAGATTTATCGAATAGCGGGTATCCTAGAATTAAAGCTTCTGGGTTTTCTCTCGTAGCCTCCAGGAATAAAGGGATATCTTCAATTCTATGCTGGCCATCGGCATCAACTTGAACAGCGTGAGTGAAGCCCTGCTCGAAGGCCAGACGGAAGCCCTGCATTACTGCAGCTCCTTTGCCTTGATTATCCTCCAATCTTAGCAGCTGAAATCCATGGCTATCAGCAATTGATTTTAGTTCTTTTGAGTCTTCAACGGCATTTCCGTCGTCAACTACGAAAACAGGAAGTGAAAGCAAAGAGAGCCTTTTCGCAGTTTCTCTAAATAAGCGAACATGCCTGAATACTGGCACGACTATACAAGGCTTAATTGGCACGCTTTATCTTTCCGAGAGTTGAGAGTTTTCCGGCTGAATGAATTTCAAAAGTCGAAGAGTCTTTGAAGACTACCGTAACACTAGTAGGTGGAATTATGGGAGATTTGAATTTGACCGAATGAAAGCCCTTTAAGTCAGATGGATCCAGTTTTGAGACGAGGTACTGCGCCCAAATTAGTTGAGCAAAGGCAGGAACAAGTGGCTGTCCAGGGAAATGACTTTCTATGTCTGGAAAATCAAGGTTGATATTGAAGTGGAGTTCTCCTTTTTCAAGATCTAGCTGGTGCTCAGCGGGGATCGAACAAGGGAAGGACATCTCTAATAAGCCTAGCTATGAGTTGACCACTAGTTTTTCATTTTGTTTGATATGATCTACTAGCTGACTTAAGGTTTTACATCCCTCGAAATCTAGGAGTTCTAGATCCATATCATAGCGATCATTAACTTCGTTTAGGAAGTCGATCAAATCAATACTATCGATTCCTAAATCTTCAACTATGTCTGCCTCGGGTACCATTTTTTCAGAACTTATTTCAAATAGTTCTGTCAAAAGCGAAGTGAGGGTATGCCAAGGGTCAGAGTTAATCATAAGTATCTTTATTGCTTACTGGCTTGTTGCTCGACTATTTATGTATTCAGATAAAGTTTGAACCGAGAAGAAAACTTCTTTCATGTCTTCTTCTTTATCCGATTGTAAATCAATATTGTATTTTTTGGATATGGCTAAACCAAGCTCCAGAGCATCGATAGAGTCCAAGGCAAGTCCTTCTCTAAAAAGAGGCATCTCAGTTTCTATTTCATTAGCTTCAATATCTTCCAGGCCTAGTGAAGAAACGATAAGCTCCTTTAACTCGGTCTGGAGAGCATTTTGATCATTCATTTACCATTCCCCAAATTAGGATCGAAAACTAACATGAAACTCATAGGGCTGAAAATTTTTGTCCTCGCTTATTGAAAAATTTTGAGAGGTGATGTGCCCCTTAAAGAAATCTTCAAGTTTTTCGGTAAGTTCCCGCCTGCTGGAGGGGGTATCTTGAGACTCCTCTGAGCTGGCACCATTTCTGGAAGTGCTGAAGGAGGGGACTGGCTCAAAGAATCTGATCGAGGCACGGCAGAGTCTGGTGGGAATTTGATACCATTTTTGCCCTTTACCCAGCACTTGAGGAGAGTAATGGATTAAAACCGGTACTATGGGAATAGAACTCCTTAAAGAAACTGCGGCAGCTCCTCTGTGAAATTTCATGTTACCTAGCCAGTTTTGAAGTTCTTCAGGGCTTTTAGTTTCTGGAAAGCTAGTTCGGGTTCCTTCAGGAAATATAACCACAGGGTTTCCAGCTTTTAGCTCCGAGCAAAGTGGCTCAATTATTTCACTAGAGCCCGTGTTTACAATATAGCCCGCAGCTCTAGCTGCTCTAGCATATGGCGAGAACTTCATTAGCTTGCTCTTAATAATCACCACGCACTCAGGGAAGCGGGATATAAAGAATACCGCATCTAAAAGAGATGGGTGATTAGCCGCAAAAACTAGAGGCCGGGATTTAAAACTCTGTGTCAGGCCTTGGCATTCAATGCTTAAGAGACCCAAGCTCTTAAGAAGGTTTAGATAGATCCTTGCCCCAGAAGATATCAACCTCCTATTATCGGCAATGCTACGTCTGGGATTTAAGGCAGTCAGTATCGGTATTAGGATGTGACCAACTATAAGGGCACCAAAAGCGATTAGCCCAAAAGCCGTATAAATGGCTACGGCCCTTATGAAAAGGGCCGTAGCTTGCCAAATTGCCTTCAATACGACTTTGAACATTTCTAATCTACCCCCAACCCTATGAGGTAGCTAGGTCGCTAGCCTTGCATATGGCTTAGCTCAACGTAAATGTCATTCTCAAGATTTGAGATCCATTTATCGTAAGCTTTGTGAATCACTTTATCTCCGGATCTATCAACGCCCTGATCCAAGTCTTCGCTTTCTATGAGCTTGATATTGACAAGGGAGCGCGAGTAATCGATTCCAACTGTTGCTGAATGAGAGGCTCTTTTGTAACGGGCTTTGATAGTGCCTGGAGACTGTCTTAGTATAGCCCAGCTTCTTTTCTTAAGAGCAGATTTAACAGCTGTTTCCACCTGATTTTGGCTGGAGGCCTGTACTTCAAAGCTAGGTTGTCTAAGAGGTGCAGTTCGACATGCTCCTAAAGTGGCAACTATAGCTAAAAGTGAAGCTATAAGTAGTTTTTTGAATGTAATTTTGAATTTCATTTTTAAACCCTATTTTCTCGGTGAATGACCAAGCAATGTTTAGCCCAGATTTTCGAATTAAAACTCGTCAAGGTATACAGTGCCCTGAAAAACTTATAGGCTGTAGATTGGTGGATCAAGTTAGAGCAGCTTTTTGTGCATAACTAGAGTAGTTGGTCGTATTGCAACAGGAATTTAGCGTGAATCTAAGTTTCAATCTTGAAAACTTTCGGACTTGGTCGCCTAAGGAGCCAGATTCTGCGGATAAGCCGTCGGTTAAGTTTATGCCTCTAGCCTTGAGGAAGAAGCTTAGTCAATTGTCAAAGCTTGCTCTGAGCTTGATCAATGAAACCCTAGAGGATGAGCAGCTTAGGGGCGTGCCTGTCGTTCTGTCATCAAGGCACGGCGAATCCAGCACCATAGTTGAGTTGCTTAACTCTATCGGGGCTAACGAAGCTAGCTCTCCGATGCTTTTTTCTCGTTCTGTTCATAATGCATCAATTGGTCTGTGGTCTATAGCAGCTGGAAGTAAAGCACCTCATATTTCGATCTCTGCAATGGGTTATAGTTTTCGAGCTGGACTGATTGAATCCTTACTTCGCCTAAGAAGTGAAGACTATGACAAAGTTCTTTTCGTCTATGTAGATGACAAGGTTCCTGAAGAGTTCGTTCAGTTTTTGGCTGAGCCTTTAGAACCATACGGCGGGGCATTTTTGTTGAGCAAGGGAGATGAGATTTCTTTCTCAGAGTTATTCTCCGAAGCGAAAGATGTTTCGGAAATAGAAGACTTTAAAGTTTTTCTTAATTTCGCAGACCAAGTAGTTAAGACTTGCAAAGTCGCTTGAAGGAAGGAAGAGAAGAACTCACCTGAACACCTACTATTGTTCGTTGAGTTCCCAGTCATACTTAATTATAGAAACCGATTTTCTTCCTGAATTTAAAAGCTTTCTTGTAGCTTCATCAAGAAGGGGCTCAGCATAGGCCAAAACTGAGCGGTAGTCGCTACGAACATCCCAGTCGTCAAACTTTTCTCCTGTAGTCCCGTGCTTGCTTACGAAGTCCTTTCCATACCACTTGAAGATTGAGGAGAGCTGAACAGTTTTCTTTTCGACTTTGAAGTTATTTGGATTGTTTACAAACTTTCTAGACTGGTCTTCTAGTTGAGCGTCAAGTTGATCTGCGTAGTAAGGCTCTGTTCTCAAGAGAGGGCAGGATATTGCTGCGCAAACTAGAGCCACGTGTATGCGAGGCTCGTCGAATTCCTTTCGTATTATCTTATGCTCAATGTCATTTAGACTGAAGTGTTGGTCTTCTACTTTAAAAACCTTCTGATCCCAGGCGTTGTCTATATGCTTAATGCTATTTTTTGGCCAAAGAGCAGACTTTAAAAGGTCAGGCTGAACAGGGTAGTTATCAATGATCACTTTGAGTGTGAAAGCATTGTAGGCATTCATCCAAAATGCAAGTTTTTCATCTGATGTAGCAGCCTGGTATTCAGCAGTAGTGATTGCTGAGAGTCGTTCCAAATAACTATCAAGCTCTTTGGGTGAAGATTTTAGTCCACTGTAGTTGACGAGACCTTGCTCGTTTACGAAAGAAGATAAAACTTTCGCATAGTCTTCGTGCAGCTGACTCCCTAATTCTTCTGACGCCAGAGCTGGGACAGGAAGTAGGAGTACAGTAAGAGTCAGTAGAAAAAATCTAGTCATAGTAAAAATATCCTAAAAGCTGCTGCTTAGCAGCAGCCCCCATCGGAAGTTTCGCCTAGTGTAGCTGCGAAGGTTGCCGGCTCGCAATCAAAAAGGCCAAAATGTTTGCTGCGGTCTCCTTCCACTTTAAAATGCTTCTTGAACCTGGTTTCTTCC
>CAZECN010000047.1:0-17010 GCA_964510575.1 uncultured Bdellovibrionales bacterium
CTATTCAAATTGGAAACAACTTCTTCTTTAGGATTTCTAGGAGCTGAAGCAGCAGCTTCAGAGACTCTTTCCAAATTCAATTCCATCTCACTAGGCGTAGCGCGAGCCATACCAGCTAGATGGTCGGCAGCCTCTTCGGCTGACATACTATCTTCAACATTAGGAGACTCAACTGCATCAGCCCTGCTAGTTTTAGTCGGCCCGGTCTTAGCTAGTCCCAGCCTATTTGCTACAGAAGAGGCTGTCCGGCTTACAAAACCACTGATTTGTCCCACTCTGGGTGCAATCGCTGCAACAGCACCGGCGCCAAGTAATAAAATTCCACTAGCATCAAGAAGCCCTTCACCTACTTTCTCAGATAACTGATTGTACTCTTCGGAAGTCAAAGCCCTAGCTCTTGCCTCAAGCGCTTCTTTAGCTTTGAGAATACCTTTAACTGAAATCCCGGCAACCGCAACTGCACCAACTCCAAGAAAAGCAGCTCCAGCAACGGGGCTAGCGGCAAAGGCAATAACTCCAAGCGCTCCGATACCTGCGGCGACTGCCACAGTTGTCTTAAGATTTTCAGGTCTGAAAGGCTCAATAAACGCATTCTTAAAACCACGCCAAATATGTTTTCCACCCTGAGAAGTGTCAGTAGCCTCATCTTTGATAATTGGCTGATCGCTGGTTATAGCTCCACCAGTCTCAGGATTCGGCTGTTCTCGGCCGTCTCTTTCCAAATTATCCCTATTTAGATCGGAAGAAACTTGAGAACCCTCCGTTTCAATAGTTGCCTCACCTTCAGGCTCTGCGCTTACCTGCTCCTCGGACTGAGATAAATCTCCGTCTAAATCAAAAAATAGTTCAGGACTATCAGCATCAACACCGTCATCATAATTCTCTTCCGGACTCTGAGGCTGCTCTCGCGAGTAGCCATTTGAATCAGGGGAAAATTCAGCTCGATCAGGTTCAAGGCTTGAAATTGGGCTAGTTTGTCCACTTTCTGGTCTAGCAATTTCCGATTGGTTAGATATCTGGTTAATCTCAAGCGTTTCTAAAGAGCTTAAGTCTGGTGAAGGTTCTGACTCAACAGCTGATGATTCCAATTGAGACTCGGAGGTCCCAGCAGTGATATTTGCAATCTCCCCCTTGATACCCAAATAACTCAGCATGCCGTATTGACCGGTTGGTGGATCAATAATTTTTAAAAGACTCTGTGCCTCTGCTAAAATTCCAGTGGTTTTGGGACCGTAAAGATTATCGATCTTTATATTACCACCTGCTTTGATTAAGCCTTTTGATTCCAAGGTTTGAGCAAAAGACTTATTTTGCTTAATCATTTGATGAAGCTGCTTCTGAACTTCACCCACCAAAGCACCTGAGTGACCTCGAGCTAAGACTGCCTGACCAGGGTTCGTATTATGCAAAAGAATGTTTAAAGTTTGCTCAGCAGAGCCAAAATTCAGCTTACTTTGAACCGCACTGTAAGTGGTGGCTGTTCTGATCCCAAATCCGCCATCAACTCGCAACCGTCCGTTCTGTAATATTCCATCGGACTGTAGCTGCTGTTTTAGCTCTGGGTCTTGTTCAAGAATGGAATTAAGTAGGAGCTGCACACGACCTGCAGCATCTTTTTGTAGATTGATATCTTTAGATAATAAATCTTTGATAAGAGCAGTATCACCAAGCCGAGCACGGATCTGAGCAGGACTGAGCTGTTCAGCCTGCTGACTCTCCTGTTTACTAACCTGTGCGAACTCGGCCAAAATACTACCTCTGAGAAACCTTGGATAGAACCACTATCCTTCTTATTGTTATGCTAAATCTAGCCGACTAGTGGCTTGAGTAATTAGCTGAAATTATTGATATTTCTGGGTAATTTGACCTCATTAAACAGCTACCTATTCAATTACTGCTTATAGCCCAAAAATTAGCTTTAAGACTTAGCTATAGGCTAGACTCTTATGCCAGTTTAATTTCTCCACTTTTGGGCTAACTTTGACTCTACTTTTAACTCTTATAGTTCTGGCAGTTGCTTTTACGGGTCAGGCCACAATGGGCTTCGGGGGGGGCCTAATGGCAATCCCTTTACTATCTCTTCTCTACCCGGTGAAAGAAGCTGTTACGCTCTATCTTTTCTTTCAGCTGGTAGAGATTTTCTTAATCGCCAAAAGCTACAAAAATATCCACTGGAAATCTATCAAAAAAGTTACTCCTCCAACTCTAGTCTTTGCCTTGTTAGGCTCCTTATCCCTAAATCAGTTTAGTGAATCCACTCTACGCCTAACACTTGGCGGAGTTATTTTGGCTTACTTATCAAAAGAGTTGTTTTGGAAAGATTTTCGCTTAGCTAAATCCGATTCTCTTGCGTTCGGATTTATTACTGGCAGCCTAGGAGGCTGGCTTCAAGGTTTGTTAGGTACTGGCGGCCCTGCTTTCCTAATATACTACAATGAGCTGAAATTAGATAAGTCTAAGTTTCGAGCTTCAATCCTGCTCCTAGCTTTTAGCTGTAATGTGCTCAGATTCTTCTCCTCATTAGGAACAGGCCTTATCACTGAAAGTCTATTTTTTCTTTTTCTATCTTGTTCCCCAGTGGTGCTTCTAGCACTTTATTTGGGATCCATTTGTCACCAAAAAATTTCCCAAAGCATCTATAGAAAACTTACTTTCTTGGTTTTGCTAGTCTCGGCGCTGTCCCTAATGCTGGGTAGATAATCCAATGGCTCCTTTTTACCTTAAGTGAAATTATTGATTTAACTAGCTTTGATAGTTTCCTAAACCATTGCGGTATAGACAGTGGTTTAGCTAAAAAGGAGATAGGTCTTTTAGGAAACAGTGATGGCCTCCCCTGCTTGTGGTCATTACTGTCTCCTATTCTCAATGCAATCCCTAAAATCTATAGAAAATACCCCATCTTGTTCTCTTTAAGTTTTTATGGTCACCTGTTGAATAGTTAAGAGCTAGTATACGTCTATCGTTGAGAAGTATTTTTTTAGATTAAATCTCAAACTTGGAGACTAGTATGAGAATCATTTTCCTCCTTCCGCTACTAATTTTTATTCTTCCTAGTGTCTCTGAAGCGCAGCAGCTAATTCGCTGTGAGTCTGATGGCAATAATTTCAAATTCTGCAGAGCTGGCTTAAACCGGGGAGATGATGTCCAACTGACTAGACGTTTCAGCAAAGCTTCTTGCGAGAGAGGTTACTCCTGGGGACTGGAACGTGGTGGAATTTGGGTGGATAGAGGATGCCGAGCAGACTTCTCTGTATCTCGGTCTTACCAGCAACCAGCCTACCAACCTGGGCGCCGAGTTCGGGGAGACCGACTCGACAGGGGTAATGGTATTCGTTACAGAGGTAGAGATGGCGACCGTAGATTTGATTACAATAATCGCTACGATCAAAGAGATCAAAGATATGACGATCGTTACGACAGAAGAGATATTCGCTCTGAAAGAGAGTTACGACGAGAAAGACGAAGACTTGCCGAAGAGAGAAGGCAACTAGAAGAAGAAAGAAAAAACCTTCAGCGACGAAGAAAAAACGTCGATTCTAAAGCACTTAGAGGTAGCTGCCCAGCAGGTGCCAGAATTGGAAGATGTAGCAAGAGCGAAAGAGCTCGAGGCTGCAAAGACTGGAAAGCGAAAGACTTAACTCCATGTAAGTCAGGGGGATAGCCCCCTAGCTCACCGCTTTCCTCGCCTATCGCCAAAATTTTGGCTGATAGGAAAAGGCGTCGTTAGCAAACATACTTTGAGTGTCCTGGCCCAGTTTTATTAAAGACAACCTTCCGAAGAGAGCGTCAATGATAAAAAAATTAATCTTATTCACTAGTGTTATCCTCTTTAACCCTAATCTCTCCTATGCTGAAGAAGTCAGAGCTTACCGGAAAGCAAAGGTCAGCTTCAGTGACTTTAAAGAACTGGTTGGAAAAGTTGGAAAACACCGAGAAAACAATCTGGTTAATTTTGATACCTTTCTCAAAATGAGCAAAGACCCAAATGTTATCATTCTAGACACTCGATCTGAGTTTCGTTTTAAACGAATTCATTTGAAAGGCGCAAAACATTTGAATTTTGCCGATTTTACTCAAGAGAATTTAAAGAAGATCATACCAGATGCAGATACTAAAATTCTTATTTACTGCAATAATAATTTTAGCGGCAATGAACTTGATTTTGCTTCCAAGATGTTTATACCAGGGGAAAATAACCCAGCAGATGATATCGCTTCTAAACAATTTACCGAGCAGCAAAAGTCAATAATGTTAGCCCTGAACGTGCCCACTTACATTAATCTTTACGGATATGGTTATAGAAATATTTATGAGTTGCACGAGTTATTGGACGTAGCAGATTCAAGAATAGAATTTGAAGGAAGTTTAATTAAATAGATAGGTCGTTATTTATGAGCCTGAAGTGCTCTAATTAAAAAAGCCCGGCCAATTTTCATGACCAGGCTCTTTCAATAATTTCCTACCGAAATTTTCTTATCTAACTGGTGTTGGCATTACAAAGTCATAACGCACCTGACCACCAATATTCACTTCTCTGGTTCTCAATACTTCCGAAACAGTTTGTCCAGGTAGTAAAGAGTTAGTCTGAAGAATACCGTATCGATCATCTGGGAAGCCAACTGCTGGATTGTCACTCAAATCAGTAACATCTACCGTGTTCGCCCCAAGAGCTATCGAACCAGTTCCCATTTCTCCTAGGAAAGAAGTAATATCAAAGTTGACAGTCGATGCCACTGGAGTAGCATTAACGGTTCTCAGGCTGTTGTCCATCTGAATAAACGTATTACCTGTTCCGACCTGAGTCATCTTTCCAGGACTGCTTAGTCTAGTCATGTAAGCAGTTTGAATAGCATTCGAATCACACTCATAGATATAGACCAAGCTCTGCGCCACCACTGCAGTAGGATTAGTCGAGCTAACCTGTACTGAACCAACCTCTCCTGCAGGCAACAAGGCACTTGCATTATAGTTTATCTGTGCCATTGGAGCATATGAGTCAGTCACAGTTCCAACTACAGCACCCGCTGAATCACGGAATGTTACAGTAAACGTCTCTGTCGCACTTGAGCCGTTAGATACTTCGACCCAGTTTAGTATGTTACCACAAGCAAGTGTCTCATTTGTAATTAAACTAAAGACATCACCTGGAGTTCCACTTCTCCCTGGAAGTTCAAAGGCGTAGTTGTAAGAACCACTATCAAACCCTGGTTGTGAGTTAGAACTGTAACGAGCCACTGACATTAAATATTCAGCAGTTGCATCAGCTGGAATAACCTCAACCAAGTATACTGCCTGCTCAACTCCCAAACCACTAGCGTCAGTAATTTCGTGACCACCATTCAAATCTCTTTCCTCAAGAGCATTAAGAGTAAGGCTAGAAGTCTCAACCAAAGCACCAGTTGCATCGAAAAGGTTCACAGTAAAGTCCTGCGGTGTATCCTCTAGGTTGATAACCTCAACCCAGTTTGGCACTACAAAACCTTGTCCGTTAACATCGAAAGTATTTGCTCCTGCATAACTAACGCCAACATTCGGATTTCTGAATTGTCTAGCAAATGCAAAAGAGAAATTACCTGTAGCAGCTTCTGGTCGATAATTTGAAAGCCTTCCAACTAGTCTTTTAGTCGTATCAGAGTCATCAAAGGCCACTCGAACCAAACCGTAACTATCAATTACTCCACTACCATCGAGGTCTACAAAGGGCGCACAAGACGGGTCCCCTGCATCACAAGAACCCTGAACAAGAGCATTAATATCAATATCTTGCTGAGTCCCTCCAGCGACACTTAGAGTAGTCTGGTTCATTTGAACCCCAAGAAGGTTAAACACTGTAACTTCAATGTCTAGATCCCCTGTCCCCTCAACCGCTAGCTCAAGAAAGTTGAACTGAGATAAGAAGGTATTCCACTTAACGTAAATAGGACTTCTAAGGTCAGCCTCTGGATCTCCCCCTGATAGTGCAGGACAGAATCCATTAGGGCCAAAAGGTGTTGGACAGTCAACTAGGCCATCTCCATCGGCGTCAGCTCCACCAGATTCAGTAACATCAAGAGTTCCATCATTATCCGAGTCCAGGTCTTCATGATCAGGATCTCCATCGCCGTCAGTATCTGGAGCAGGTAGAGGAGTTCCCCCGTCTCCTGTATCTACATCTGGGCAAAAGCCATCAGGCGCAAAGGCTCCTGTGCAGTCAATAACACCATCATTGTCTGCATCTGGACCACCTGCTTCAGTGACATCTGGGATTCCATCATTATCACTATCAAGATCTTCATGATCTGGTACTCCATCTCCATCAAGGTCAGGCAGAGGCACTGGAGTGCCGCCATCTCCCGGATCAACATCTGGGCAGAAACCATCTGGTGCAAATGCTCCCGTGCAATCAACAACACCGTCGCCATCAGCATCAGGACCACCTGATTCTTCTACATCTGGAAGGCCGTCATTATCTGAATCCAGGTCAAGCCTGTCAGGGTTACCATCACCATCAATATCAGGATCAGGAACAGCTGTTCCTCCGTCAGATGAATCAACATCTGGGCAAAAACCATCAGCTCCAAATGGAACTGTGCAGTCTATAATACCGTCACCATCCAGGTCAGTTGAACCAGCCTCTATAGTATCCGGGATACCGTCGTTATCTGAATCCAGGTCCAGGTAATCTGGAAGCCCATCTCCATCTCCATCAGGATCTGGAAGAGGAGTTCCTGTACCATCGACCACTCCTAGAGTTCCGTTGTTATCAGGGTCAACAAAGTCGCTCAATCCATCAGCATCTGCATCACTTAGAAGCTCTCCAGTAGCTGGATCAATGTCATCTATTCGACCGTCACCATCTAGATCAACTCCTCCTGCCTCAATAATATCAGGCAAACCATCGTTATCAGAGTCTATATCAAGGCGATCCACAATCCCATCACCGTCGGTATCAGGGTCTGGAACTGCAGTTCCCCCATTGACCGGGTCAACATCATCACAAAATCCATCCAGACTAAAACTAGGAATAGTGGAGCAGTCGACAATTCCATCACCATCAGCATCAGGTGAGCCAGCCTCTTGTGTGTCAGGAATTCCATCATTGTCTGAATCAAGGTCAAGAAAATCAGGAATTCCGTCCCCGTCGGTATCAACCGGAGTCGCTGGATTTGGTCCTGCCTCTATAGCATCTGGAATTCCATCATTGTCTGAATCAAGGTCAAGAAAGTCCGGCACCCCGTCACGATCTGTATCTTCCAAGTCCGCAGGAGATGGAGGCGGAGCAACCAATGAAGCAGCACCGTCGTTACTACTGGTTGGAATCCCCTGAAACACCAGCACTGCAGTTGGATTTGGAGTTAGAGGATCATCAATACGAAAAATTTCTCCGGTTGTATTATTAGAAAAATAAAGTTCAACCACACCAGTCACTGGATTCGTTGCTGGATAGCTTCCCCCATAACCAGTTGCAGCCGGCAACGGACCTGAGACTGTAGCAGTTGTAGCGGCTATAACATCTCCATTTGCAACTCCATTGACGTTAAAACTGCTCAGGGTATTACCTGAAAGTGTGAAAAAATCTCCCCCTCCAGTGGAAGCAAGGTCTGCTCCCATTGTAGCTCCTGCTACAGTAAAAGTTTTATCCAGGGTTCCATCCAAGTTCACGACGGCAATCTGGCCACCAGCATTAGGAGTAACAGTCACGTAAAGTTGATCGTCAAAAATATCAGCCGCAAAAGCGAGATCCAGTCCTGTGCTGCCTAAACGAAATATTTCTCCATCCCGATCCAAAACAACAATGTCATCATCTGCAATTGGAGCACCAAGAGCGTCAGTAGCACCAAGCCCTGAAATAGCGACTCCGTAGATCAAACCTGTTACGGGGTCAAATCCGATGCTATTCAACGAAGCTCCAGAACCAGTTCCAAGCGGTTCAAAAATCGCAGTCAGCGGATTAAAAATAAAGAGTTGTCCTTGAGGAAAGGTAATTCCGCTTATCGTTGGAGCATTAATAACCTGAAAGAACGCAGCCGCGTTTGGATCAAACGCATCTATAACTCCTGGAGTTCCTGCTCCTGGAATAATATTAAACTCAACCAAATCCGGTATGCCGTCATTATCATCATCAGGATCGATGATATCAACGAGACCATCACCATCAGCGTCTTGAGCTAAGGCTAAGTTTGATGAAAAACCAAGTACAAACAACGAGAGGACTAGAAGTAGAAGAGTCTCAATTAGCAAGTTTGGTTTCAGAGTCATTGTTTTCATGCAGAGTCACCTAAGTTACAGCCAGTTGGCAGATTTAATTTGAAAATTAGCAGCTCGGTAAATTGAACTTGGAAAGCAGGCTCGCTAAAATTTTCTGTTCTGCTTAAGACGCGATGACTAAATGGAAGGGTTCTTTTGAAAGACTTAATAGCACCTAAATACTAGATAAATCAGCAAATTTTTCATGCATGGCTTCCTAGAAACAATCTAGACGTAGCCACTGCAGAAAACTGGGGGGTTAGGTGCATGAATAGTCTTGGTTCAAGTACGGCAGCCAAGATAAAAAAGTCTAAGCTAAATTATTTTCGATATTAGATAAGTCTAGAAAAATTCTATTTTAAACTTCTAAATCTCTTCTAAATCTAGGCACCCAGCCTCGATGCATTTACGCAGCTAACTTCAATATCAACAGTGGAAATTTTGCTGCACTCTAGAACAGTGGATGATTGAATTGGAGTTTCTAGGGTTACAACTTGCCCAGCACCTAACTCTAGCCCTTCTCCACTATCTCCACCGAAGGGCTCAGAAAAAGAGGCTTTATCCTGATCTCCGACAACCCTTTCTCTATCGGAACTGACACTTCCCGAAACAAAGTCCAGCATACAGCGTTTACCGTTATTTCGTAGCGCAACATTAAGCATGCAAGAGGGTTGATCTTGGTCTGAAATAGAGGTTCGAAGAAAAAAACCAGCTACAGCTATCTCTTCTTGCAAATTGCTTCCTTTTTCAATGGAGCTAACCGAACGGATATTAACAATTGGAATATTTTCTGCGATCTTTTTAAGAGAGTTGGTATCAACACCAGCTGTTACGACAGCACTGGCCTCACTAAGACCAGGGCCATACATATCCTTAGCGACCACTAATAAAAAGCAACTCGCTAAGATACATAGAGTTCCTGCAATTCTAAGCGAAAGTCTGAGCACTTTTCTCTCAGGAAAATCTAAATCTTCAGTCTTCATAAGAAATAACCTAGGGGACAACACTAAGAGTCAACAAAAGCTCCAAATGCTAGACACTATAACCTTAACCACAAAACTTATCAATCTAGTGGGTAAACCTCTGCATGAACTACTGTCCCATCAGGACCAAAAGTAACCCTCAGGACATCTCCGACAACGAAACCACCATTAGAGGTCAGGACGTTGACCTTAATTTGGCCATAACTGTCACTGGCTAAAGAGAACTCACTAACCAAATTTAAGTCCAGACCCTGAGAAGGAGTTATATTTTGAGAACTAGCTCCTATCAAGGCTCCTGTAAGATCAAAGGCTTCAATCTCAATTACAATTGGGTCCTCGCCAGGGTTAGTAACCCGTAGCCAGTTATCCTGAGAGAGAAAAGTGTTGTAACTGGAGAAAGACATGTCGCAACGCCCAAGACGGCTATCTTCCTGAACAACCGAGGCCACAGAACCATCCAATCCATAATAGTAGAACACACTCTCTGCTCTAAAGCTTCCGCCGTTAGTTGTGCATACTTCAGCAAAACCACTGGCACCCGGAGCCAGATCTCCACTAGCCAAAACAGCTCGCTGTCCAAATGGCTCAACTAAGAAAGAAGTTGTAGTCGCCGCTGAAGGAGCAGACTGATCAACCAGCTTAACAGTAACCGTCAGATTAGCGGGGCCAGTATTTGATAAGGTCAACCAATTGACTACTCCGGCTCCACTGGAAATATTAACCCATTCACAAACACTGGTAGAACCTCCATCCAGAGGTGAAGCATAGGTAAACACCAAGTCCGCATTCCCATCTAATCCATACTTAGCTATTTCAGCCAAATACTGAGCAGAGGAGACAGCTGGAATCAGTTCAACCAATCCGGCATTTGAGGGGCCAGGGTTCTCATGCCCAGCTTGCACGTCTATTCTACCCAGAGGAGGAACTGTAAAGGTGACAGAGTCAACTAGGTTACCCACCGAGTCATAGAGGTTTCTTGTAAAAGTCTGAGGCACCCCGTCCAGATTTCTAACCTGAAGCCAGTTAAACACTGGGGCTCCAAAGTCTGCAGGGTCCACACTCGGCTGAAACGTATTGTAATTACCATAGCTCGTGCCCGATATTGGAGCGGCAGCAACAAAGGTCGACTGCTGAGTGATACTACCCTGATCATCCAGTCCGTAATAGGCAACGTAGCTATCTATACACCCTGCTGCTGAATAACTAAGCTGTATGTTGCCGTAGCTGTCATCTTCAAAACCTTCCAAGTCATTAACTATCAAGTCCTGTTGGGAATTGGGGTCAATCCAGAGAAAGGTAGATCCAATCACATTGCCATCGATATCAAATATTTCAACGATAGCGTCAACAACCTGATCTCCACAATTATTCTGTAGAGTGATAATATTTGTTTGGTCTAAAAATCCATTCCAGGGAAGCCATTCCTCAGTGGTCGCTGCAGCAACACCACAATTCAAATTCACAACTGCAGTAGAGATCGATGGCGAATTATCAGTTAGATCGGGGTCCTCAGAAGCTTCCACAAATAAAGTGTTAGCGATAGCATCCCGGGCATCTAAAGAAAGTTCAGCTTCCACAACTATTGTTGCCGTAGAACCCACAGCTAAGTCTGCTAAAACTGCCACGTCTCCAAGTCCAGCTGTAGTTGAGCAAGAGCCAGGGACTGCTGTAGAACCAAGAACTGAGCAGCTCCAAGTAGGGTTCAACAACAGAGGATCTAAAGGATCAGAGATCAGAACTCCTGTAGCATTACTTGGACCATTATTAGTCACAGTAAGCTCGTAAGAGACAGTCTCTCCAGTAATAAATTCCTCCGTAATCTCTACCTTAGTCGCAACAATATTAGTGATCGGATCCAGGGTGTTCAGATCAGTGGCAGACTCATCTCCTGGAGTAGAGTCATTGGGATAATCAAAGATCGCAGTATTTACAACATCGCCAGTTGCAGCGGGATCAACTGTTCCTGATATTAAAAACTCAACAATTGAGCCAGGGCCAATATCAACCGACTCTAAAATGCTTCCTGCACCAGATGCATTTCCACAACTACCAGTTCCCGAAGCGACAAAGCAGGTCCAACTGGCTCCAAGAACTGTAGCCGGAATCGAATCACTAACCACAACACCTGCAGCAAGGCTTGGTCCATTATTGATTAACTGAATAGAGTAAGAGATTGGAGACCCTGGAATAGCCGGAACAGGTGAACTGACCTTCGTTATCGAAACATCAGCCTGAATATCTATATTCGCAGAATCATCAACCGAGTTATTACTTGAATCGCTATCACTAGGATGATCTGCAGAAGCAGAGTTAATTACTGTTTCCATTTGAGCAGGATCCAGCAGGGCATCAATGATAAAAGTTACAGTGGTCCCTGCCGGGAGATCCACCAGCTCATTTATATCTCCGGCACCTGAGGCATTGCCACAAGAGGCTGCCCCTGTTCCAGCACAGCTCCAGGTAGCGTTCAGTAAAGCAGTAGGCAAAGTATCAACAACTGATGTCCCCAGAGCATCACTTGGTCCAGCGTTGGTAACTGTCAAACCATACTGAACAGGATTGCCCGGAATAAAAACAAGGGGAGAATGTGTCTTGTCAATTGAGATTCCAGAAAGTGTGTCTACAGGAGCCTGATCATCCGCACTATTGTTGTCTGGGGTAGTATCCCCAGGGTGACTTATATCTACTGTGTTTTCAACTACTCCAGTAAGAGAGCTAGAAAGAGTGGTCGAAATAACATACTCGATAGTCCCACCTACTGCGATGTCTACAGATTCGCTAATATCCCCTGTTCCACTAATGTTAGTGCACAGTCCTGAGCCTGCAATCACGTCACAAGTCCATGCTGCTCCAGCGAATGCAGCGGGTAGCGTGTCCGTTACTGAAACACCTACGGCATCACTAGGACCGTTGTTGGTAATCTGAAAGGAATACTGCGCTGGTTCGCCGGCTACGAAAGGACTAGGACTGTGAGTTTTTCCAACAACAAGGTCAACGAGTACCTCAGGAACCGAGCTATCCGTATCGCTATTATTACTATCATCCGAGTCGTTAGGGTGACCGGCCGAAGCGGTATTGCTAATTCCAGTTGTTGAGGGGCTTATAGTTCCGCTGACCAGGAAGGTGGCAACTGAGCCGCTATTTAAATCTACTGTTTCATTAATATTTCCTGAGCCTGAGGCATTACTACATAAACCCGTGCCAGTAACCGAGCAGGTCCAGGTTGGAGAAAGTAGATCAGGAGGCAAGTTATCTACCACAGAAATACCAGTTAAGTTACTGGGCCCGTCATTAAAAACCTCTACAGTGAAGCTTCCAGCCTGACCGGCAACCAATGGATCGGGGTTATGCGACTTGACCAACCTCACATCCCCTTCAAGTATTACCGGAACAGTCTCTGAAGCTAGGTTATTTGGCCCAAAAACATCGTCTGGATGGGAAATACTCGCTGAGTTACTGCTCGTTCCGGAGTGAGATGGATCGATTAAACAGTTCACCTCATACTGAGCCACAGCTCCTGCATCAAGATCCAGGGTGGTATTAATGGATCCAGAACCTGAGAGATCATCACAATTTCCAGCACCAGTTACAATGCTGCATGTCCATGTTGGGTTTAGACATTCGATGGGCAGAGCGTCCATTACGACCACATCGTCGACATTGGACGGTCCAAGACTTTCTATTTCCAAGATCCAGCTCGCTGGAGAACCAGCCACAAAGGGTGAAGGGCTAGCTGTTTTACTTGCTTGAAGGTCTACCTGAACATTAGATGCCGAGGAAGCTTCCCCCGTGTTGTCAGATGGATCAGTCTCCTCAGGTGAGCTGGCAGTAGCGCTGTTAATCATCGTCCCTGCAAAATTAGGATCGAGAGTAGCCGTGACAGTAAACACTGCTGAGCTAGCAGCATTCAAGCTCATTAGAACATTTACTATGTCACCCGTACCAGAAGCTGCTGGACAACTCCCAATTCCTGATACTGCACAAGTCCAGGTTGGATTCAATGCTTCAGGTGGAAAGCTATCTGAAAAAGTGAAGTTGCTGGCTAAACTAGGTCCGGCATTGGTAATCTCAATAGTCCAGGTAAAAGGAAGACCAGGCACTGGATTCGCTGGGGTTACGGACTTTAATACTTCAAGATCTACCTGAACATCTACCGTAGCTTCATCTTCAGCTTCATTATTCGAATCATCTGGGTCAGTCACACCTGGCGGTAGTGTAACCTCTGCTGAGTTTGAAAACGCTGAGGTCACGGTCTGGTCAACTGTTCCGGTAATCGTAAAAATCGCAGAAGCGCCCGGAGCCAGGTCTAAAGTTTCAGCAATGTTCCCGCTGCCACTGGCTGATGAACAGGCTCCTGTGCCGGCTACTGAACAAGTCCAAGTTGGCACCAAAAGTTCTGGTGGCAAGTTATCTACGAAACTTGCACCAAATACAGCAGCAGGACCTGCATTGGAAACGGTTACGGTATAAGTGACAGGGCTTCCTGGTACGACCGGCTCTGGTGTGTGAGTCTTGGTTAGAGAAAGGTCTGCCAGCTTAACAATTGTATTATCAACTATAGAGCTATTATTGGCAGGATCGATTTCTTCCAAACTTGATGCAGTTGCTGTGTTCGAAAGGTTACCACAGGCTGTGGGGTCTAGGGTTCCAACCAAAGAGAATATAATTGTGCTTCCTGGAGCTAAGTCTACAGACTCCCCTATCGATCCAGTTCCGGAAGCATTACCGCAGGCTCCTGTTCCAGAAGTTACGGCACAGGTCCAACTCGCAGCATTGATTGAAGTTGGAACATTATCAATTACAGAAACAGCTGAGGCAAAACTCGGCCCGTTGTTAGTGACAGTAATATCGTATCCAACAGACTGACCTGCAACTGCCTGGGCAGTAGTCAGAGTTTTCAACACCACAAGATCAACCTGTGGGTCGACGTTCGTGCTGGTTGTATCAGTATTATTTCCGGGATTATCATCATCAGGATGAGACACCGAAGTACTGTTGTTCACAGGCCCAGTTGTGGTGGGGTCAATCACACCGTTAATCGTAACAGTCGCTGTAGCTCCAACATCGAGGTCCATTGTAATGGCAATGTTTCCAGTTCCTGACCCCGTAGAACAAGAGCCAGATCCAGTGGTTACCGCACAAGTCCAGGCAGGAGAAAGCAGCTCAGTAGGCAACGTGTCATTAAAGATAATGCCGGCAGAATTACTCGGCCCAGCATTTGAAACTGTTATCGTATAGGTGATTGGCGAGCCGGGCACAAAAACTGCTGGCGAGTTAGACTTCGCAACAACTAGATCGTTAATGAGATCAATAGTGGCATTATCAGGGGCAGTATTATTTCCCGGATCCGTATCGTTTGGATGACTAAGGGTAGCTGTATTTAAGAATGAACCAGAGCCGCCAGCTGGAATTGTTCCGGAAACCAGAAACTGCGCCGAAGCGCCTACATCCAGATCAATACTTTCATTTACCAGATCTCCTGCGCCACTGACATTCGAGCAGGTACCGCTACCGGTTACCGCACAGGTCCAGGTGGGCCCACTAAAGCCCGCAGGGAAGGTATCATTAACAAGCACCCCCGGAGCATCACTCGGCCCATTATTGACAACTGATATAATCCATTGTCCGGGAGAACCCGCAACAAATGGAATTGGAGTATGGGTCTTCGATATTACCAAATCCGACTGAGGAGTCAGGGGAGAGCTGACAGTAGCCTCATTATTATCAGGGTCTGTTTCAGGAATTCCGCTTGGAGGTCGAACCTGGGCTGTATTGGACAACGTACCAGTGGCATCAGCAGGAATGTCCACAGTAATAGTGTAAGTAAGAACACCTCCGACAGGAATATCTTCTAACTCACTGAGGTTGCCGGTTCCAGAAGCGTTTGCGCAGCTGGCTCCGGATGCTCCGGAACATGTCCAGACAACATTAGTCAGTCTCGGGTCTAAGGTGTCAGCAACATTTGCTCCCGTTACATTAACCACCCCGTTATTTACAACCTCCACAGTGTATGAAACGGGAGTGCCAGGAACTAGAGTTGACGGAGACTGAGATTTTGAAATTTCGAGATCAACCTCTATTGGACAAGTAGCTGTAGCTGAAGAAGTGCTAATCTCAACTGTATCAAATTTCCAAGTATCGATTATGTTCTGGTCTCGATAGCCATCAACATTGTTTTGCCATTGATGCTCAGTCAAACTTCCAGCTGGTAAAGAAGTACTACCCCCACCCGCGGTACTAGTCACGGATGGATCTGTGTCATCCCAAAAATAGAGGTTAGAAACGGCTCCCCCTGGTGCTCCCTGAAGAGTAATTAAGGGACCAGGAATAGCAAACTCAACATCTCGAAACGGAAAGTGAACCTCACCTCCAGTAATATCCAGCCTGTAATCGAAATTAACTCCAGCAGGCAAAGGTGCGCCACTAGGCAAAATTGCATTCCAGGGGACAGTGTTAACCCCAGCTGAGGTAGGTCCTGCCAAAATCTGTTCGCCAGGAGAGAAAACGCCGTCCATATTCTCATCGACCAGGATACGGTAGGTAAAGGCCCCAGGAACCATAAAACTAAAATCCAGTCCCGTAATCGTAGCATCTCCATCACAGTCCAGGTCGAAATCCAAATCTAGAGTTGCCGAATCAACCGTTGGTAAACTTCTCACCTCTTTTTCCGGCTGATTCACATAAAGAGGAAATTCGGGCACGAGCACTGGCTGTGGAGTTTCGCCAAAATTAACGGACTTACTGTTGTAGATAGATGGTTGTACCCCAACACTATTTGAAAGCATTTCAAATACGAAAGGACGAATGCCATTTAAGTCCATTTCCCAGACAAGCCCTTCGTAGAAACTATTAAAGTCTGCTCCGGAAACTACAAAGAAAGTACCTCGAAAAAAATTATTAAAGGTCCTTCCGTTGAAACCCCAGAAGTAAGAAAACAGTCGTCCCCGCTCTATGGTGTTGGTTGAAGTATCCCTGACGGCAAAATCAAAATACTCTGTATTATTGCTAATCCGTATTGTATAGGTGCCGGCAGTTCCGCAGGTCGCTGTCGGGCCACTCAAGTTATAAGTAACCGGTGGAATTGGTCTGGTTGCAATATTCTGAACAGCCACCAAACCCGGAAAGTCTATGACCTGACCCTGAGCAGCTGTAACATCAGCAGTGAAATCAGGAGCTGGAATAGGAGATTGTGCGGCTGCATCAACTGCGATCTGGCCTGGGCACCATATACGGATATCGGGTGAGCCAATGTTCTCGGTATAAATATCAATGACCTCAGTGGTAGGGTCGAGAATGTCAATTCTCATATAGGTGGGAGCGCCACCGGCATTGATAATTCTAATTGGAAGGTTGGCGCTGTTGCCGTCTCTCAGTTCGAATGCCCCCTCGGCAAGACAAAACTGAGGAAAAAGACTTAGAATTATGAAAAGAAAAAAACAGGAAACCCGAAAATACATAGCCCGAAAATCGCAATAAAAAGATGACATCCCTCTACTCCCTCACCGCCACCTTATTTTTAGCTATTAAAGAAGGTTCAGGCCATTTAAATATTAGCTCTAAAAGGCTGTTACAAAAATAAGCTTCAAATAGAGAGGTTTTATTGAGTTTTTTATTAGGTAAACAATGGAGCTCATGATGAACGCTCGGCTCACGCCGAGCTGGACTTGTAGGGTCTTCTGGTGCTTGCAAGCAAGCACTGGTTCAAGTCCTTAATCTAAGGACTGTAAAAATGGAGCTCGTGATGGGACTTGAACCCGCAACCTACTGATTACAAATCTGGCTGAGTGAGAATCTCTGGAAC
>CAZECN010000048.1:0-16757 GCA_964510575.1 uncultured Bdellovibrionales bacterium
GAACAAATTCGGTTGTAGTGAATGCATCTCAGTCTGACTATGACAAATTAGTTAAGCTCATCAAGCAGCTGGATGTTCAACGTAAACAAGTCTTGGTTGAAGCAGCAGTAATTGAAGTAACAATGAACAATCAGGACGAGCTTGGACTAGATTGGAGATCGGCTGAAGGAGTTCAAAACGGAACAGTGGTTGGTCAGGGTAATTTTAGTAATCTTCCATCTGTTTTAGGAACGCCTGGAGCAATACCTTCTGTTCTAGAAAGTCCAGGAAGCCTACAGGGACTTGCTTTGCAGGCGATTAGTCAGGGAACCTTAACTCTGCCAGGTGGCATTGCAATGCCAACTCAGTCGGTAATACTTAACGCATTGAAACTTAACAGCGCGGTTAATGTTCTCTCAAGCCCATCAATTCTTACTTCTGATAATGAAGAGGCTGAGATAATAGTTGGTGAGAATGTTCCAGTTGTTACTAGTCGTGCAACTGACCCATCGAACCTGGGTAATCAATTTAACCAAATTGACCGTCAGGATGTAGGTATAACTTTAAGAATCACCCCTCAAATCACTAATGGTGAGTATGTAAACTTGAAGATATTCGTTGAGATTTCTTCGGTTGTTCCAGGTACTAGAAATGCTGAGAACGGACTAACTACAAATGTTAGAACTACTGAGACATCTGTTGTGGTGAAAAACAATCAGATGGTTGTTACCGGTGGACTTCTCTCAGACAGCACTATTGAGCAAGAGCAAGGAGTTCCTTTGCTAATGGAAATCCCGGTTCTCGGTAAGCTGTTCAAATCTAAAAGCGAAACAGTTCAACAAACCAATTTGCTAATCTTAATTACGCCAAGAATTGTTAACGATGACATCTCGGCTCAAATGGCAACAGACTACTATGGTTCAAGGCTTCCAAAGAGCCTAGAAAATGCCAGAAAGATTTTAAGCTCACCAATGGTGGGACAGTTAGAAGAAGAGGAAGAGGAAAAACCGTTTATTGAAGAGGATGTTGTCGATGACCTTGATTTCTAAGAATATTATTATTGGTTCAGCCTTAGCAATCTTCGGCTTTGGCCAAAGTGCGTTAGCTTGTGATTTTGTTCAAAACTCTGTTGATGTCGAGAGTCTATCAGTTACAGTTGATGCGGATCTTTCAGATTGGGAAGAGGTTGACTTTCAGAAAATTGAAGAGACTTGCGCTTCTTGCGGAGAATTGAACTCGAAGGACATTTCAGCAGAGTTTGCTGTTAGTGTAGACCAAAATAATCTTTATCTCGTAGCAGTTGTAATGGATGACGAGGTAGATATTAACGGAAGCACTAAAATCTTCGACTTGGATGGTATTGAAGTTATGCTAGATGGTTTCAACAACTGCTCTGACACATTTTATGATGACGATATGATGTTGTTCGTTACCGCTGATGGTCGTTATCAATTCAAAGGATCTCAAAGAGCTACTGGTAGAGTTGAGGTGGCAACAAGGATTATTGAAGATGGTTATATGATTGAACTGTCAATTCCTTGGCAAATAGTTGGCAGCTACCCGGATGAAGCTCCCTCGATGGGCTTCTCTATTTCAGTTAATGATAGAGATGGTGAAAATCGGGAGGGTCAATACTTTTGGCACTATTCTAATGAGCACTGGAAGAACACCTCGGAATGGGCATCTTTACACTTTCTAAAATAGACCTTCTAAATTAGACCTTCTAAATAATAAATAGTCTCCAACTATAAATCTCCCTAATATTGGCCAGAGGTTGAAATGCCAGGTCATATAAAGTTATCAACAAGCCCAGTGAGCTCGCCCTGCAAAGCTTGCGGTTGCCCTTCGAATATAGTTACAACTGTCCTCGTCCATCTCCTTAGGATGAGGAAATGGACCTCTTTTAATAATCCCTGGCAAGCTTCAAAATTGGGAGCCTCTCGCCGGACAAAAACGGGTATTAATATGAATTTTAAAACTTTCGGTGCCGCTCTTTCACTTGCAGCCATTCCAGCAGTGGCTGGTGCTGAGCCAAAAATTGAATCAAACGAAGATATTTTTAGTTATGGCAGCGGCCAGTCTATGGGCCAAAGAATGAAGCTGCAAGGCGTTGATGTTAACGCTGATCTTTTTGCGCTGGGCCTTAAAGATGGAATTGCTGGTAAAGAAAGCAGAGTTCCAATTGAGAAGATGCAAGCCGCCGGCAAAGCTCTCCAGGAAGAAATGGTAGCCAAAAGGCAGAAAGAAGCTGAAGCTAACCTAGCTTCAGGAAAGAAATTCCTTGATGAAAACAAGGCAAAAGACGGTATTAAAACTACAGACTCTGGCCTACAATATCAGGTTGTAAAAGCAGGTAGCGGAAAGCAACCAGGCGCCACTGATAAGGTTACCGTTCATTACAAAGGAACTCTAGTTGATGGAACTGAGTTTGATAGTTCTTTCAAGAGAAATAAACCTGCTGAGTTTGGCTTAAACCAAGTCATCAAAGGTTGGACTGAAGGAATCCAAACTATGAAGGTTGGCGGAAAGAGCAAGTTCTTTATTCCAGCGGAACTAGCTTACGGCCCTCAGGGAAGACCTGGAATTCCAGGAAATTCAGTTCTGATTTTTGATGTTGAGCTTATTGATATTGCGGAAGCTGCTGCTGCTCCTCAGCCTCCTAAGCCGCCTCAAGGCTAGATTAGATATTTCCAGTTCGCTTATAGTTGAGGCTAAAAAGCGACTACAGTGCTGGGAAAACCTTGAAAAGAGAGAGGCTCTGGAGTGGATATTTGTTTTGATATCCACCCAGAGCCTTTTTAGTAAAACCTTTCCTCTCTCCAACACTACGCCGCCTTTGGGTAGAATCTATCGAAAAGTTTAGAAGCTTTGTTTCGCTCCGAGATAGTCATTACGTCTTTGTCACGTTGAAATAGAACTAGAGTTTCCATAGCTACGACAAAATCGTCTGGTGAGTAGTCCACTAGGGCTTGAAAAGCTTGATTGATTTCAAATTGGAGTTTCTCCTTTGAAGGATTTTCAAGCAAATCAATTACGGTTTCAGGCAATAAATTGGCCATGCCAGAGACACTCCCGAAACCATCAAGCATTCCAACTAAGGAGAGTGCAGAGTCTGGGCCGGAGAAAAACTTTTTGCCGAGCTCGCCTTGCACAAGTTTTATTCTTGCAGCAATCTGAGATTCCTCAGTGCTATAAGAATCTTTGATGCCGAGAAAATAATTTTCCGAGGCTATTGCTCTAATTAGTGAATTGTCGACTTTCCTTGTTATGCCCGGAATGTCAATGTCATAAACCAGTAGACCGGTCTCTCTACTAGTCGAGCTGGCTAAACTTTCAAGAGTGTTTATTATATCTAAGCATCTGCTTTGGTCATTGAAGCCCTGCCAATGCGATAATTCGTTTGGGGCATAGACAAAAAAGACGCTTGTTGGGAGGTCACTTTTAAGCAAAAAGCGAGCCAGTTCTTTTATTTCCTCTTGAGTCATTAACGACACATTGACGTAAACTTCATCAAAGTATTGCATTGCAAGCTTGAGCAGGATCATTATCTGGTAAGTGGATATCTCCCATCCCCTACCAGTGGTGCCACCGACAAGTACAGCTTTAATTCTTTGGGAACTCAGCCATTTCATGTGATTGTCATTGGCAACCACGCGAAGTTTGTCATCACTGATGCAAGTAGTAACTGGAACAACTAGGCGGTTTCTCATCTTATTCTCCTTAAAAAACCATTAGGGCACTGTAGCCTCTTGAGCCTGGAAGCTCTTTGAGGCGACAATTAAAATCAACCTTCCCGATTCGATAAAGAGAAAGAACAATTACTTGAGAAACTATTGCGCTATGTATTGCTGCAATCTTAGCAAGGAAGGGTAATATGTCGAAACGTAGCCTCTAAGAGCCTGGTTTTTCAGCAAAAGAGTGGATCTATTGGTAGGGTGGTCTGTAGGAGTCTTTACTTCTCACCTTCGCCATCATCGATCAGTGGAAGAGTTAAAACTGGAAATTCTAGAAAAGGCCTTGGGTTTTTAGCATGACCTCTCACCCTTACTTCGTAATGAAGGTGAGGTCCTGTCGAGCGCCCCGTTGAACCAAGCTGGCCAATCTGTTGCCCACGACAAACTTTATCTCCAGCCTGGACAAGGATTTTATTTAAATGGCCATAAAGAGTCTCCAGGCCATTTTTGTGTTGGATTACTACTGTCTTGCCGTATCCGGCCGAGTAACCTGCTCTCTTAACTTTACCCGGTGCTGTAGACTCGACTATTCCGTTGGAAACACTGGCGATATCAATCCCCTTATGCATCCGTCTTTTTCCCGAGAAGGGTGAATTTCGCATTCCGTAGCCGGAGGATATTCTTCCAGAGGCTGGAAGACCTAAAGGCAAATCATCGAAAAGCTCTGAATAGTAATCTAGTTGATTGGCAAGACGAGCATGCTCATCTCTCTTTAAGAATTTCTCCATAACAGCCAAGCTGTCACCGTTAACCTGTTGAGCAGGAACATGAGGCTCAATTGCTCCACCTTGGCCCCCATCAGAGCCTTTCTCAGCACGCCCTCCAACCCCATCATTGTTTCTGATCGAGTGGTTAAAACTGAAGTGGTCTTTTTCAGATAGTTTTTCTACGACTGTATCGAGAGCATCAACTTTAACTTTCAGCTCTCCTTCGTATTCTCTTACTCTTTCAATTTCGTTTGAAAGGAGTTTGACGCGACTTTCATAAGAAGGTGGTTCTGAATAGCTACCGACTGCAATTTCCTGCAAGCTAGGAAAAGTCTTTAACAAAGCAGGTGCTAAAAGTAGGCCAGGGATAAAGCCAAGGAAGGCAAGACCGGCCCTCTTGTACCAAACAAGCCTAGATTTATTAATCAAAGGTTTTTCGTTGGGCTCTATCAAAATAAAATTAGTACCTTTATTGCTCATCTACTGCTCTCGCCCACTATGGGCACTCCGTTGAATCTTAGCTTAGATATTTCCTAGCAATTCCACTAGTAAATTCTGCGGCCATTTATTAACAATCGAAGTTTCTAAAAGCAACGCTATTTTAACATAAAGTTAGTAGTTTATTCTCTAGATTTAGATGTAAATAAAGTAGCTGCGATTGAGGAAAAGCTAAGCCCCCTTATTTACAGTCTTTTTTGTCGCTTTTTGTTCAATGCCTATTAGCTCTCTGGCTGAACTTAAAAAATTCCCAGAGATATTTTTGCCGGCCAACATTCGCGCAACTTCTTCAACTCTTCCCTCTAAATCAAGCAAATCTACGCTGGCTAAGGTCTTTTTCGAGTCAGACTGCTTAGAGACATAGAAATGATGGTCAGCTAAAGCAGCCACTTGAGGTGCGTGGGTTACCAGTAGCACCTGAGTTCGGCGAGAAATCAACTGAAGTTTCTCTCCGATTGTTTGAGCAACTGCTCCTCCAGAGCCACTGTCAATCTCATCGAACACTTGTAAAACCGGGCCAGTCTTAGCACTAAGCAAAGTCTTTAGAATAAGAAGAACTCTGGAGATCTCTCCTCCTGAGGCAACTTTTTCCAGAGCTCTGGCAGGCTCACCAGGGTTGGCAGCAAGAAGAAATTCTACCTCGTCAGCTCCGTCTCTACTCGATTCACCAGCGACAACTTTAGCTTCAAACCGTGCTTTCTTCATGTCCAGCTGTTTAAGCTCTTTAATCACTTGAGCACTAAGTGCGGCCGCCATTTCTTTTCGCTCAGCTGTCAGCTTTTTTTCAACTTTTTTAAGATTTTCATGTGCCTTTTGTTCAGCTTCAATCAGCTTATCTGCGTCAAACTGACCAGACTGATAAAGCTCCACTTCGGCTGAAATTTCTTGAAAATAACTTAGTAGCTCGGCTTCTGACTTACCGTACTTTCGTTCAAGCCGAATTAAATCGGTCAGCCTTGAACGCATATTTTCAAGCTCTTCGGCGTTAATTTCAAGACCTCCAGCTGCAGCTCTTAGTTCCGAAGCTGCTTCTTGAAGTTGTAGCTCTGAGGACTGGACTAGTTCTAAAGCTGGGGCGAACTTGGTTGAGCTATCGGCCGCGGAACGTAGTTGATTTAAATACTTTGCTAGCTGGCTAATAATGCCCTGGTCGGCCTCAAGCAAGTCCAGTCCCTCTTCGGAAGTAAGTTTTAAGCTTTCTACCGCTTCTTGTTGGCCGAGAGTATCTTCTAGCTCCGATTTTTCGCCTTTGGCTAAGGCAAAGTCAGAGAGCTCTTCAGCTTCAAAGGTGATTCTTCTTAGATAATCAGTTTTTTCTCGAGATTGCTCTTCAAACTCGCGGCGCTTTCTTTTAGCTTCTGTCCAGCTACTGTAGGCATCTCGACACTTAGCAATTAACTCGGTACTAACTCCAAAACTATCGAGTAGAGGTCGATAATTCTTTTTGTCCAGTAAGCGATGCTGATAGTGTTGACCAGTAATATCAATCAAGCGCCAGCCGATTCGTTTTAGTTCAGCTTGGCTAACAAGCTTGCCACCCAGGTAGGCACGACTCTTCCCAGATGAGGAGATGACTCTCCTTACAACCAACTCACCTTCATCAATTAGTTCTGGCTCAAGTTCTAGATCGGAGCAGAGACTGGGCGATATTTCAAAAATCCCCTCGACTTCACATTTATCAGAGCCGTTTCTAACCATATCGGCACTAGCTTTCCCCCCTGCCAAAAGCTCGAGACCCTTAAGAGTAATTGATTTACCTGCACCAGTTTGCCCAGTGATAATGTTCAAGCCGTCGGTGAATTCGAATTCAACTTCTTCGAAAATTGCTATATTTCGCAGCCTAAGTAATGAAATCATGTACTTCTTGGCCCCCCAGAAGCCCAGTTAAGCTTTTCAGAAAGGACGTCGTAGTACGAGCGAGACTCCGATCTCGCTACTCTATAGGCTGAGTCGGAGGTAGTTACTTCAATTAAATCACCAGGCATCAATTCCATCCCTTCCTGCCCATCTACCGTTAAATAGAGAGGTTCATTAATGTCGTTACTTTCACTTATTCCCAAACGGACAGTTGAGCTACCCGGAACAACCAAAGGCCGACTGGTAAGGGAGTGTGGGCAAATAGGAGTAAGAAGTAATGCATCTACCTCGGGATGGACAATAGACCCACCAGCCGCGAGTGAATAGGCTGTGGAGCCACATGGAGTTGCACAAATTAGTCCATCTCCTCGCAAGTTAGCAGCAGCGGTCTTATCTACTTCAACTTCAATGGCAAAAATCCTAGCGAGCGTTTCTTTGGTGACAACGACATCGTTCATCGCAAAAAAAGTATGAAGTTTCTTCCCTTTCCTGAACACTCTTGCTTTCAGTAGTCTTCTCTCTCCAAGCGCGGCTTCTTCAGCAAGAACACTTTCTAGGATTTCGAAGACCTCATCTTGAGCAATTTCAGTAAGAAAACCAAGAGAGCCCATGTTTACCCCAATAATGGTGCTAGGGGTGTTAGCTGGGTGCCTGGCAGCACTAATGAAGGTTCCGTCTCCACCCAAAACGATTACTTGATCGCATTCAGTGGTGAACTGACTTCTGTATAGTTTTTTGCTGTGCCCTTGAGCTTGGCCTTTTAAATCGGAGAAAATTTCTTCGTCGACAAAACACTCAATGTCTCGCTCTTTCAACCAAGCAATGATTTTGGTGGCTAAAATCAGTACGCCCTCTTCCGAAGGCTTGGCCACTATGCCAACCGGTTTTTGTCCTGATTCTTTTTTGTTTTTGGCCACTACTGCTCTGCCTAGGTTATTAACTTAGAATATCATACTAAGTTTTAATCATTAAAAGGCTCATCGAATATAACCGCATTTATTCTTCCAGGAACTGAAACAACTCCTTGAAATGCTCCACCCACTAAATTAGCAGCCGGATCGGGAAGAAAGTCTGTAGGGTATACCGCTCCAAAGCCAGAAACTTCAAGGGCAGCGTTGCCTAGCAAATAAAATGCGTAGGGAGGCACCGCAATCGCTGTTCCAATATTAAAAATCGCTGTTCCAAAACCATGCCCAAAGAACCAACCATGGGCAACTTTACCCATTTCACGTTTATATTCCTCGGGAGTTGGAGGCTTGGCCTTGCCTGAAATTAGATCTGATACAGTGCGTTTACTTTGAGTGATGATGCTTCCGGAGCTTTCGGGGAAAGTTTGCCCTGAGCTTAAGGGCTCTCCGTAATAAGCTAATCCCACAGGTTGATATCGTGGAGCGCTATCTAGTGCGACATCGAGTGGATCTGCTGTTTGCACTTTTGCGCAGCCTGAAAATAGAACTAACAATAGTAAAGCTGTGGCTAATCCACTGAAGTTGTTGTTTTTGTTCACGAACTCTTTCCCTCGAACTGTATTGTACACCTGCCAGCAGCAGCTTATTAAATCAGAGTAAATCGGGAAAGAATAAAAATTATTAGAATTGCCGCTGTTCTTCTAGTCCAAAAATGGACCAACTGCCTAAATCAGAGCTTCTCTGTCTTGAATTAGAGTATCTAAAAGTGAAAGATTTGCCTCTACATCTTCAAGATGGCTATATTTCCAGACATCAAAAAAGTCAGATATTGTGACATTGCGGCGCTCTAGCTCATCGGCAAGCTTTAGAACCAAGTGCATTTGACCCTCATTGAGTTTCTCAAGAGAATTCCACCATTCGCGGACAGGTTGAGGAGAGTCCGAAACTCGGATCTGTCTTTTGGCTTCTTCTAGCCTCTGCTCAAGAGAGGCATCATCCTGTTGACGCTTATTAAACATGATGGGCTCAATATGTACTAGTACCAGACTTAGTCAAGGTACTGCCCTTAGAAGGTAATAATTACCGTCTGTTTTAAGGTGTATTCTGTGCTCGCTAAGAAACTTAGGAATTTTTTCCAGAGTCAGTTGAATAGCCCATTCCCGATCGTTATTCTGGGCCAAGGTGAGGGATGTTTTTATTTAATAAGTGGGCATTTTCTTAGAGGGCATGAGGGGTTGCGCTGAGATTCGATCGGCAAGCCTAGCCATTTAGGTAGCTAGTTTCTTCGAATTGCTCTGCATTTAGATTTTCATACCTAATATGGAAGCTCAGGACAGGAAAGCGCTAACTATTGGCATTGCCCTTCTAGCTGTGACCTCAGTCACAGTATTAATGTCTTTGCTCGTATTCTTTAGTGTACTAAGTCTAAAAAGCCCAGCTATTCTATTTATACTGCTAGCTCTTTTGGGAGCATCTGCCTTATTGCTCTTTGCTGCAGTGCGAGCCGATGTGCTTGAGAGATTTCGTTTTAAGAGATTTGTCAGTTACCTGGATGTCATGCATGAAGAAGATTTTTTGGACTACATAGCCAGACTACTTAATGGCCAAGGCTGTAAAACCACTATCACCCAAGGATGCACAACAGGGATTGAGATAATCGCTGACAAAAGGGGCAAAAAATACGCAACTATGGCGGTCCGCTCTTCTTCACCTTTATCCGCAAAAATCGTCTCTATGGCCAATTCTGGAGCTCAGAAGCATGGCTGCCAACGAACGATGATAGTAACGAACTCTTTGTTTAGCCAACAGGCTAAGGAGTTAGCTAAAGAGTGTAAGGTCAAGCTGGTAGATGGGCCAACATTGCTTAGCTGGGCTGAACAGCAGTCGCCTAGCTCTTCTCAGAAAATCCATTAAAAAAGGCCGCCCTAAGGCAGCCTTTTTAACTTATAAAATAAGATGCTTTAATTAAGCAGTCTGTCTTCTTCTAAGAACCATTCCTAGAAGTCCAGCACCAAGTAATACAACAGTTGCTGGCTCTGGAACTGTCTCACCGTGAAAGTCACCTTTCAAAGTAAACTCTCCGCCGTTAAGGTTAAAGCTTTGAGCTGATCCAATCCATGCAGATAGAATCTCACCTTCGTAAACGTAACCAGCAGGACCTTCACCTAAAAGGAAGTGAAAAGGGTCTGCGCCATCATTTGTAAGGTAACCCCACAAGTTAGCATTAGCAGTCTCTCTAGCTTCCAAAGCGATAGTAAGGTCTGTATCAAAATGAGCAGCGCTTAGCTCAAGAGAACCAAAACCAACACCGTCTCTTCCGATAGCGATTAAATCTTGACCAGATACTGGGTCATTGTCGAAGACTAGGTCAGTCCAAGTCATGCTCCAAGATCCTGTTACTTCACCAAATTCAGCTTCGCCAGTTCTTACATTCGCAGTTCCAAAGTCAAGTCCAACTGCAGAACCAGAAGCTGTAACAGTTCCAGCGTCGCGGTCTAGTGTTAGCTCAAATTCGATAGTGCTTGCATCTTCAACTCTGTAAGGATTACCAAACATTACACGGTTTGTTATTGCACCGCTTTCGTCATGGAATCTAAAACCAAAGTTTCCATCAATGTGAACTGAAGAAACTGGAGTTGCGAAAGCGGTTCCACCGCAAAGCAACAATGAAAAAATAAGGGATGACACTAATTTCATAACTACATACTCCAAATACTTATTAACTACTGCCTTAGCTAAAAAATCAGAGCTTAGGCGAAAATCAAGTAATTTTTCCCTTGATTTACACCATTATGGGGCTTTTGACAAAAATGTAGCATGAATATTAATTGCTAAAGATATTGGATATTTAGCACAAAAAAAGTTATGAAATATCTTCATTTTTAAGGTTTCTTAACTTAATTTCTTTAGAAACCTTGCTCTTCCCGTTCAAAAACCTTCCAAAATGGCAACTGAACTGCCCAATGTCATCACACATAATTCTCCCAAATCCGCATAACACTATTAGAAAGAGGTAATAAATTTAGAATAAGTATTCGGGAGTTAAACTATGTCAGTTGTTCAAGAGGTAGCCCTATCAACTGCAAAAGGCGCTGCGGAGGCACTTAAAGACACCGAAAAAAGCGAATTTCAAAAAACACCTGATGGCTTTTTATTGGCTGGTGGTGCTGTTGCTGCTTTGGCAAAAGGTCTTCAATCTGCCACTCAGGAGATTGCTGAGAAATGGGCTCAAAGAATCAAAGACGATTTAGAGCATCAAGAAAAAATGAGAGATGAAGAGGAGCGAAATGCTGCTAATCCCTCTAACAATAAGATTCTTCGAGATCTAGGCGAAGGACTTACTGAGCAACAAAAGAAAGAGAACACGATTAGGGGTATGGGCTCAACAACTATAGCCAATAACCTAGAAGCTGAGCAGTCATTTGCTGCGGTAAACCGTTCTACTAGTGAGCTTGCTGCTTTGATCAGAGATAATCCAGGCAAGACACTTGCTGAAATTGAAGCTAGCAAAAGCGGTTTATCTTCAGAGACTACTGTCGCATTCGGTAAGAAATATTCAGAAGACCGCTTAATTAAAGCTCTAGCAAACCGAGCTAATGGCTTAGCTGCTGAAAAAGGACAAGTCTTTGCTTAAAGACTTGTCTGAAGAAGCAGTGAGTGAACTTAAGAAAGAAACAAAGGGGAAAAATGGCTTTTCCCCTGCTCGATCAAATTCTGCATCTTCAAACTCTCCTTGAAAGCCCATTTTCCTCTAGAAAGAGCTCAATTGAATTTCTATAAAAGCAAAGAATTCGAGATTTTCCGTTTATTGCCTTTAGAAATCCAACGCCCACGACTTGTTTACTAAGAGATTCACTGGCTCCGGGAATATCAACATGTTCATCCTCCCTAATAATCAAGGTGGGAATCTTAGAATATGCAACAACATTGCCTGGTTGTTGAGCTAAGTAGAGACTAAACTCTGTTACTGGCAGGGAAATGATGTTTTCCAGGTCTAAGGATGTTCCATGGGGTTTAAAAACAAACTCATTTCCCGTAAACCAACTCCAGGACTGGTCTCCATTTTCCTTTTTTTCCCTTATCCTCCTTGGGTCAACCGGTTCGAGAGGTTGTAAACTTCTGTAAGAAAGCCTTGGCTCAAACTTAGGATCTAGATGCTTTAAAGAACGGACCGTCCAAGTAACTCCACCACTAGAAAAATCGACATAATCAATAAGCATGGTCGTAACTCCGTTGAAAGAACTTCTTGAGAGCCTTACTCCCAACAAATTCTTTCAACGCCAAAACCTTTTAATTCACTCACTACTCCTTCAAGCCAATGGGGCTTCAAGGAAAAGAAAGAAAAAAATAATATAGCTTAGGCCTCAGAGTAAGATCAAAATCCAAGAACCACAGCAACTAGCCAATAAGGAAACATCTTAGGATTACAGAGAAATATATGGCTAAAAAGAATATACCCCTCGGCTTATCAATCCCAGTGGGACGAGAGAGGAAATAAACCATCAAGAAAGATGTGGCGAGCATGATTGGCAGGTCAATTTGAAAAATTGAGTCTTTAACTGGAATTGCGCTAACGACGGAGGATAAGCCGAGCACCATCAAGATATTGCTAATATTTGAGCCAAATATATTACCAACCAGAATATCACCTTCTTGTTTTTTCACAGCAGCTATTGAAACCGAGAGCTCCGGTAGCGATGTGCCTAAAGCAAGCATAGAGAGTGCTATTACAGCTTCGGAGACACTAAAAGCTCTGGCCAAAGAAACCGTAGAGTCCACAAGAAAGTTACTCGAAATAATTATTCCTCCGCCAGAGGCAACTAGTTTTCCAACAAAAACGATCAGTGTGTCATACTCTTCCCCATCCACCTCTTCTTCCGCCGCGTTACTGTCAGAGAACTTTAAGAGATAAAATATATAACCGAGAAAAGCGGACAGAAAAATGTAGCCAGCCCAGGAAGGGATTGAGCCAGTAAAAGCAGCAAGGGCAAACAGCAAAGTTGAGACGAATAACATCAATCGCCCATCCCTTTTTACGAACTTCTCTTTAGCTACGATTGGAGTGAGTAAGGCAGGAAGCCCGAGAATAAGGGCGATATTACAAATATTAGAGCCTACTACATTACCTATGGCAATTTCCGGATGGCCAGAGAGGCTTGCCATTAGTGATGCTGCTGCTTCGGGTAGAGATGTTCCAATAGCAACTATTGTCAGCCCAACAACCATTTTTGGCAGCCGGTACTTATAGGAAAGCTCTACGCTTCGATCTATAAAATAGTCAGCGCTGAATACTAGGCCAGCTAAGCTAACAACAAAGATTAAAACATCCAGAAACATTAAACGGGCGTCCTAATTAAAAAAGGGGTCAAGGTTTACCAGAGAGAAGCTACAAGAAGAGTTCCTGCTCAACCAGTGAAAAATCTTCGAAAAGTATCGAATACTGATTGCCTATTATCTGCATCCTTCTTTAGAGCATCAATTGGGCCACTGAGAGCTCTTGACACCAGTGACTTTGATAGTCTGTCCAACGCAGATTGAACCTCTGACATCTGTTCTTCGTTCAATCCGACTTTCTTAAGTCTTTTCATGCTTCGTTTTACTTCACCTAACCTGACAGCTTCGAAGTTCTCTATGGCTCCAAAAATAAGAGGTTCTACGAGCCTTAGTTCCCACCATTTTTCAAATTTTTTCACAGCTTGAGCAATTATTCTCTCAGCGTTCTCTACCTCATCTCTTCTACAACCAAGGTTGTGAGCTACGACTTCTTGTAGGTGGTCGACATTGTAAAGAAAAACATCCTCGATATTTTCTATTTTCGAGGCAAAATTTCTTGGAACCCCAAGATCAAGATAAAGCTGCGCTTCACTTTTTCGAGATTTAATTGCTACTAGTGCCTCAGATTCTTTAACCAAAACTGGATCGCCCATTTCCAAAGTGCTTGCACCAATCACTATGTCAGCCTCGGCCAGCCGCTTTGAAACACTATCAAGGCTAATAGCCTCCCCTTTGAACCTTTCAGCTACTTCTTTGGCTTTTTCTGGACTTCGATTTGCAACTAAAGGCTCTTCAACTCCAGCTGAGCAGAAATGAGTTAAGGCAAGTCGACCAGTCTCTCCAGCGCCAATTAGTAAGACCTTACAGCCTTTTAAGTTTTCACCTTTGATTTGTTGAGCTAATTCTCTTGCAACAGAACAAACTGAAAGAGAGCGCTCGCCAACCTTAGTGTCGGTTCTAATTTCTTTGGATACAGCGAAACTCTTGTCAAAAACGCGGTTAAGAAATCCGTTAACCCCACCCCTAGCTTGCGATTGTTCAAAGGCCTTTTTCAATTGACCCATGATTTGGTTTTCCCCGACCACCATAGAATCCAGGCCTGAGGCGACTCTAAACAAATGCCTAACTGCTTCAATGTCTCTTAGATTGTAAAAGAATCCTTCAGGCAGTTTTTTAAATTCTGCGACATCGCTAATCATTTCTTCGACCCAGCTTTGAAGGCCGTGAGCTGGTTCAGGGGACTGAGAGCTCCAGATAACCTCTAATCTGTTACAGGTACTATTGACTACAGCTTCAGCGACGTAACCAGTGGAGAGCAATCGCTCTAACAGAACCTGAGATTTTGCAGTACTAAGTCCAAATTTTTCTCTAAATTCCAGAGGTTGGGTGTGGTGACTAACACCAGTTACAAAAAGCTTTGGCCACAACTTATCTCTTTCAGAGGAAGCTGTAGGAAGCGCCTGAAGCTCTGGTTTGGACCTTCTAACGGTAGACATGAAGGTTCTCGATAAAGTTGGCTCCTGCCAAGCTTACTACCATTACAATATAGCCACACATCGATAACCAAGCAGCTTTTCGGCCTCGAAGCCCTGTCATTCTAGAAGAGAGCAAAATAACTAAATAGACCGACAAGGCAAGCGCAGAAGATAAAAGAAGAGGATCGGCAGAGCCGTAAATAGTCTGGCGTCCAGTGGATAAATAAAATCCACTACCAACTCCAGCAAGAAGACTGGCACAGCCAAGGTAGGTGAAGCCATTACCTAGATTCTCGAGTCTTTCAATTGATGGAATTTTAGCAGTGAGCTTATGCCAGGTTCTATTTCTAATTTGAGATTCTTTGAAAATAATACCGCTAGCTAAAACTGCTGATAGAGAAAATACAGAAATAGAAATTAGCATGAAACTAATATGAGCTAGAAGTGCCGGCCCGAAACCTGCGCCCGGCTCTACTTCTGCTGGATAATGCAGAACCAGACCAGAGAAAATAAAAAATCCTAAGACTAATGGAATAGTGAACGCTCCGAGCTGATCCAAGCGGTAGGCATCTTTAAGTGAAAGAAATAAAATAGCCAAAAGCAATGCGGCCCCAGAGGTGAAGAGACCAAAGCCTTGGAAACCACCTGCCAGCCAAGTCATCCCAAAAAGTGAAAAGAAGTGGAAAACAGCGCCAAATGAAAAATATCTATTGGCCATAGAAGGAACTGGACGACCAAAGTATTTGAGATAAAGAGTCGCAGCCATTAGGTAAGAAATACCACCTAGCAGAGCCAATATATGGATAAAAGAGTTCATACCTCTAAACGAAATCGTTAATAGGATATGCAGTTAAGCGGTTTTATTAACAATGGTCAATCGGACTGAAAAACTAAGCACTTACCCAGCCAGATGCGGAGAGCAGATAGGATTTTTTGGGGCATTGGAAGAAACGAAGATAAGTTTCTCCCGGGCACTTAACGAACTCTGAGCCTTTGGCCTGGGTATATAGTCCTCTTAACCGAAGGATTTAACTTCTTCAGCGAATTCAGTCTCAAATTATGTCGCCTAGCAATTGCACCAAGAGTGTCACCTTTTTTAACGGTATACTTGGCAACTTTAATACCTGACGCTTGTTTTTCGCCGGGTATTTTAACTACTTTGCCGGCATATAACTTTTTAGCACTCTTGATTCCATTTAGGCGCATCAAGGACCGTTGGCTAACACCGAATTTTCTAGCAATTGCACCAATAGTATCACCTCTGCGCACTTTGTATTTCGATCGGTAACTACCGCTGCCGGAAATTGATTTAGAGGGTTTATAATTACTAGCTACTTCTGTTCCTTCATTTAAATCTAGAACCTTAGAGTTGGAGAGCTTAGAAGATAAGTCATCTCCGTATCCAGCTGGAAGCCTAACCAAATACCCTGCGGGTAAGGAACGTCTTCCTTGATATACACTCTTCAAAACTCCGGTATTCAGTTTTTTAAACTCTCCCTCCGAGACCGGTAGAACCTTTTTTAGCTGCCCATAGCTTAGAGAACGAGCAAGCTTTACTTCTTCAAAGCTGACTGGATTTTCTCTTACTAGCCCAGGGAAATACTTTTCAGTGTTTTTATCAATTTCAATTGCGGCTAAAAGCTCTGGCCAAAAGTTACTGCTGGCGAATCCAAAAGTTCGGCTTTTATACCGTTTTATAATTTCAACAATATCACTGGAGCCGGTATTCTTAACAGCGCGAGCCATACCTGCCACTCCGTGATTATACGAAGTCACAGCTAGTGGCCATGTTTTAAGTCTTTTTTTCGCATTACCTAAATAACGAGTGGCAGACCTTGAAGCCACAATAGGATCTCGTCGCTCGTCTAAAGCTGAGTTGACACGCATATATAGGCGACCAGTTGCGCGCATGAATTGCCAAATTCCGGCAGCACCAACTGAACTGTTAGCTTTGTAATCAAAAGAAGATTCGATCAACGGCATCCTAGCGAGTTCCACTGGAAGACCCTTGTCGCGAAAGATCCTCTCAATTGAGTCTAGGTAACGTCCTGAGCGAACTAATCCATCTCTAAACCTTTCTTTAATTCCAGTTTGACTGCGAATCTGTTTGCCTTCCTGAGCCTTCTTTAGTTCCCTCTTAGCGTTGCCTAGTTTTTCATAGAGCGCATAGATACGCTGTTCGTTTTCATCACTTGAGGGGCCATCACTTGCCAGTCTCTTTAGCATCTCTTTTATTCGAGCTGTTTCTTGTTTAAGAGTTTGTTTTTTTTGTTTTTTAAACTCTCTTTCAGAGACTTTGCCTTGAATGCCGCTAAAGTCCAGCAC
>CAZECN010000049.1:0-16738 GCA_964510575.1 uncultured Bdellovibrionales bacterium
AGGTTAGAGGGGAACTTTCGCTTCAGCTCTGCCAACATTCCATCCGAGCTATCAACTACATCTACTTTCAATAAAGGATTTTTTGCCAAATACTTTTCAGAAAAAATTCCAGTTCCAGCTCCTACTTCCAGTATTCGTTCAGAACCAATAAATTCTTCCTCTGAAATAAAGCCAAGCAAGTTCTCAGCGATAGCCCTCTGAACTACAGCATGCTGCTCATACACCGTGGCAGCCTTTGAGAAATTTCTTGCTACTAGATTTTCCTCTTCCATCTGACTACAAATTATCTAAAAATTCAGAAATTCTCTGTTCCAAGAAAACGTCTCTCGAAAAAACAAAGTTATGACCACCTTGCTCAACTTCAACAAATTTAGAATCAGGAATCAAACTAGCCAGTTTTTCACCAGCAGCAAAAGGAATAAGACTGTCCAGCCTGCCATGCAACACCATGGTAGGTATGTTTAGTTCACCAAGAGAGGAGTCAAGGTCAATCGTCGACAAAGCCTCTAAGCCTTGCTTAAGAAAATCATCCTCAATACTTAAAAAACTCTCTAACAATGCTGGCTCTTCATCACCATGCACGAGCTGAATAAACTTTTCCCCTAGCCCTCGCTTGTTTTTATCAAGTCCACGCTTCATGGCCAGCAAAGACGCCGAGGAAGCAGCATGAAGATCAGTGGAGTTGCCACAAAATCTAGAAGTCGTTCCAAGGCAAATCAACCCTTGAATTCCTTGGTTCTGGGTAGCGAACTCCAAAGCATGGATGCCGCCCAATGACCAACCGCAAAGAACTACTTTCTGCCCCATGTGTTTCTTCACAATCTCTGAAAGATGATCCCTCGACTCAGCTAAAAATACAGTTGAACCTCTCTCACTAGGTTCTAACCAGGAGAAGTCATGTCCCCAGCCGGTCAGAGCAATTACAACACAGTCATTTTTAGTCTCAATCCTCAAAACCGCTACCTACTGTCCACCTCTTGAGGCTTCAGTCCAGAACTAGCAAGAACAGAGACAAACCGGTCACAATCCTCCTCGTTCAATTTTAGGTTCAAGGAGATTCGGAGCCTGGCCAAATGCTCGGGAACTGTGGGGGCACGCATTGCCGTAACAAGAAATCCATTCTCTCTTAAAAAGGAGGAAGCTTCCAATGCTCTATCACTAGCTCCAATAATTAGCGGCACAATATGACTCTCGCCGACACCTACTTCCCAACCATTATCCTTCAGGCTTTTTCTAAGGTAAGAAGACAAACTTAATAGCCTTGCTCCAGGAACACTCTCCCGCACTAAGCTCAGAGCTGCATCGGCTGCCGCAACAGAAGCTGGAGGAAGAGCAGTGCTATAGATGAAAGAACGAGCCTTATTCACTAAAAGTTCGGACATCTTAGAGGAACAACAAACCAAGCCACCAAAACTTCCCAAGGCTTTACTGAGCGTAGCGGTTATTAAAGTGCTTTCAGGGTTATAGTTAATATCTGCCAATAAACCTTGACCTCGCCTCCCGAAAACTCCAATAGCATGAGCCTCATCCACTAGCAGTAGCGCATTGTATTTTTCGGCAATCTCAACAAGTCTCGCTAGGTCAGGGCTGTCCCCATCCATACTAAATACTGACTCAGTAGCAATTAGAACTCGACCGGTTAAACTCCCTTCAGCAGAGGCTTTAGCTAGCAAATTTTCCAGCTGGTCTAAGTCATTATGAGAATAACGTTTCAACTGAGCGCGAGATAAAATCGCTCCATCAATTATCGATGCATGGCAAAGTTGATCGGCAAAAATTCTATCATTTCTACCCACTAAAGCTGGAATCACTCCGGTGTTAACATGGTATCCCGATCCAAAAACCAGGCAAGACTCGGTTCCTAACCAAGCAGATAAATTTTGCTCAAGCTGCCAGTGAACTTTAAAACTTCCAGTCACCAATCTTGAGGAAGAAGAACTCCCCCCGAAAGCTAAAGCAGCGTCAGAGGCAGCTTTCTTAACGTCTGAGTTCTCAGCCAAACCCAAGTAATCGTTTGAAGAAAAGTCCTTAAGAGCTGTACTTGGCTGACCTTGATTCTGGTTCCTAAAAAACAGCCCTCCCTTCCTATCCAGAATATTCAGCTCACGATAAAGAGCTCTATCAGACAGAGCTGACAGTGCCTGCTCAATCCATTCAGCAGTTCGATTGCTATAGTTTTTTCTGGCTTGACCCATGGGCCCAGTTCTACCATTGATGCCTTCTTAAAAAAAACCTGATACTATAGCTCCCTCTACAAACTGAGCTTGATAAGGCTAAAAAAAGATAATTATTCAAAGATATTGGAGTAATTTTGAAAGAAGAACTTTATAGCAAAGGTCCTGAGGCAATAGGCCAATTGGTTGCCAGCTCTGAAGGTAACAGCAACCAGGGCATCATAGACAAAGACGACCTCGGCTTCGAAGGTGTTAAGGCTTTGTTCGCTTCCGAGGCTGATTCTCTAAAAAATATTGAGCAAGAAATCAGAGTTCATCTCGGAGCAGATTTGCCCCTACTAACTGAGATCTCAGAATACCTGTTGCAGCTAGGTGGCAAGAGAATTCGTCCTCTTCTTTGCTGCTTTTCCTCAAGACTCTTTGGACAGCAAGAAGCTTCCCAAGAAATAATTTCTGCTTCCGCCGGTATCGAAATCATTCACATGGCAACGCTGCTTCATGATGACATTATTGACCGTTCACTAGTTCGTCGACATAGCGAGTCTGCTTTTAGTAAGTATGGACAAACTCCCACCTTACTGACAGGAGATTTCTTACTGGTTAGAGCTTTTGGCATTTGTTCTAGACTGGGATCCTTCGTAGCAGATAGCACTGAGAAGGCTTGCGTTGAACTAACCGAAGGGGAATTGATGGAAGGTCATCTTGGAACTGGAAGAGAAGTTTCTTTGCAAGATTACCTAACAATTGCTTCCAAAAAAACTGCTTCACTATTTGGCTTAGCTACTGCTGTAGCCGCCTACTACTGCGCAAGTGACAAAGGTGATATCGAAAAACTAAGAAAATTTGGAATTCACACCGGAATCCTCTTTCAAATGGTGGATGATATTTTAGACATAGCTGCCGACCGCTCTATGTTAGGAAAGCCTGGTGGAATAGACCTAAGACAAAAAGTACCTACTCTAGTTAATGTTCTATGGAGTCAAATGGAACCTGAAAAAGCCTCTAAATTCTTTGCTCAGTCTGAGTATAGTGACAGCCAAGTAGAAGAAACCAGAAATTACTTGATGAAGTCAGAGGTCTTAGACCAAGCGATGCAACATATTAAAATCCAATACCAAACAGCAAAAGATTTATTGGATAACCTAGGCTCCCCTGAAGTGGACCCAACGATTAAGGCCAAACTAGTTGAGCTTCTTGATTATACAGTTGATAGAATTCCAGCGAATCCAGCATGAGTAACTCCAAGCCCCAATCTCTCTGTTTTCCGGTGGAGGTAGAGAGAATTAAATCTTCGAAAGAAGGAGGTCTCAGAATCAGTTGGAGTGACGGTGTTGAGACTTTGCTCAGCTCTAAAACTCTCAGAACTAACTGTCCCTGTGCTACTTGCGTGGAGGAAAGAGGAGAATCAAATCACAATGCTCCTCTTAGCCCAGCTACAGGTAGAGCTCGTTTAAATATCGCCCCCGAGGTTACGGGAAATATATACAGCCTTGAAACAGTAACCCCGGTGGGTAACTATGCTCTCAACCTTACGTGGCAGGATGGGCATAAGACTGGGATTTATTCTTGGGCTCTACTACGAAATTTAGGCAATCTTTCCTAAACAAACCATTCCAACACCACGGATCTTAATCGATCTTACCAACCAAGAACGGCAATTTATTACCGAAGATCATGCTAGCCAAACTTCTAGCCCCCTCGTATAATTCTGCCATGAATACAAGAACCGGACTTCAAAGACTTGTTGCCAATAACTTTGCTCAGCTGAATGGTGCTAAGACAGGGGTTATTTCAAACCACTCTGCTATTGATGAAAATGGCGCTCATCTGGTTGACCTTCTGGTCGAAAGCAAGAAATGCTCGATAGCAAGATTATTCTCTCCTGAACACGGCTTTCGCGGTGATGCTCAAGACATGGAAAGTGTTGAAACATACCAAGACCCTAAAACTGGTATAGAGGTTGTGAGTCTTTACGGTTCTAATGAGAGTAGCCTTGTTCCTTCAGAGAAATTTCTCAGTGACTTAGATCTCGTAGTTTTCGATATCCAGGATATCGGTTCAAGGTACTACACTTACGTAAACACCTTGGCCTACACGATGGGCGTAGCGGCCAAAACAAACACCAAGGTCCTGGTTCTTGATAGGCCAAATCCAATCAACGGGATATCAATCGAAGGTTCTCCTTTAGAAGATAGGTATAAAAGCTTTTGCGGGTACGCTCCAATAGGAAATCGTCACGGCTTAACTTCTGGTGAGCTCTCAGTTCTTTTCAATAAGGGCCTCAGTCTAGGACAAGGGAATGCCTCTGCAACTGCCTGCGAGCTTGAGGTTGTAGAGTTGGAAAATTGGGATCGTAGCTCTTTTTTTAATGAGACTAGTTTACCTTGGGTCCTTCCCTCTCCAAACATGCCAACCTTAGAAACTGCTTTAGTTTACCCTGGTGGCTGTCTGTTTGAAGCGACAAATATGTCCGAAGCTCGTGGGACAACCAGACCTTTTGAATTAATAGGTGCGCCCTATATCGTTCCGGAACAATGGAGCGAATTAAGTTTAGAGCTTTATACTGAGCTTTCTGGCGAAAAGCCTGAGGGATTTTTTCTTCGCCAAACTAGCTTCACGCCAGGTTTTCAAAAATGGGCTAAAAAAGCCTGCCATGGCGTACAAATTCACATAACAGATTGTTCTAAACCTTTTTCCTATCGACTTTGTTTGGCGATGATAGCGGCCGCTGCCAAACTTTACCCCAATGACTTCGCATGGCGCTCAGATGCTTACGAGTTTAAGACAGATATTTCACCAATTGATATTCTGTACGGCAATCCCAACTTCAGGCTTCAACTTGAAAAAGACCCGACTGATTTAAAATCAATCAAACAAGAAATCGAAGGCTTTGAAAAAGACTACAGCGCCGTCCACGAGCAGTTTAAGATTTACTAAGCAAATGATTAGGCTCGATCGTAAGGATTTAGGTGAGGTTCTTGTCGAGGCGCTCAAAGGATGACGAATGAGGCGTGCTGGTGGCACGCCGCAGTGAGGAAGACTGCTAGGCAACGAAGAGAAGACCTCAACTAAATCCTTACGATTCGTCGAGCATATTGGCGATGCCTAGTAGAAGATGGTCAGTCCTCTTCTCAATATTCTTCTTTTTAGTAAGGGCAGTCTTTTCAAAAACAAAATTACCGCCAGCTTGTGAAGCCTTAAGAAGTTCAACAAAAGCGTCTTCCCCTTCGACTCCTTCTGCTCCTTTTTTAGAGGAGGCGTTAACGACTTGACCTTCGTCAACTCCAATCTCTCCAGTGACAGAACCACAGTCTACCGACATTACACCGGTCTGCCGAGCACCCATAAAGAGTTGTATCAAATCAAAAATACTGATGTGAGCAAAACTACCACTCACCCCGTTACTTTTTCCACGTCTAGTGACAGCTTTGATTCTCAGTTCTAGCTCACCTTCGTCAGCTGGCATGATTATGAAGTCGTCACAGCCTGCCTTGAAGCAATCCAGTTTTTCATGATGTGTCTCACTAAAAACAATAACTGGAACATCAGCAAGGGAAGACTCCTCCTTACTGAGATCCAGTAAATCAAGCGCCCCCAAACCTGGAAGCTTATCTGAACACAGAATAACATCTGGCACTGAGGACCGAGACTCTTCGAGGCCAGAAATAATGCATTCCGAACTTTTTACCTCAAAACCAGCTTGCTCAAGACCAAAAGAAAGTCTTTTTAACTGGGTGAGGTCATCTTCTATCACTAAAACTTTGGTCACTGTAATAAACCCTTGATCTGTTTGCTTGCCTACACTACTAGATTCCTATGGACTCTAAATAGGTTTAAAAAAACTCTTTCAAATCTTTAGAGTCCTTTTGCTTCGAAGTAGACTCAAAGAGTTTAGGGAATTTTTTCCAAGCAATATTTATTAGTTTGCTTGAACAATAAACTGTGTTTTTAATAGTCTTTTCAGGATCTTAAGGTGTCTGACGAAAAAAGAAGGGGAATTTTAGGTGGTCTTCGAAACCCTGCTAAAGGGAAAGAAAAAACTGCTGCCCAAACCACTAAACCCAGAACTCCCCTTAAACAAGAGGAAAAAGAGAAGATCACCATTGGTGATGAGGTTGGCAACAAAGGTTTGGGTAGACTCAGCCTTTCTGCAACTCAGTTCGAAACAATAAATAGCATCTTAGCCAGCCTTGTCGTAAAAACTAAATGTCCGGCTGTTATCCTTACTGATCACAGTGGGCTAGTTATTGCTACTGACGGAAGTATGGGAGATGAAAATTTTCCTACCCTAGCTGCCCTCTCGGCTGCGGATTACGCAGCAACTAGTGAGATGTCTCGATTGATTGGCGAGACTGAGGGGTTCAAGATGCATTATCACGAAGGTCCAAACCTAAGTGTTTATGTTACCGGGGTTATCGCACAGTTCATTATCGTATTGGTTTTTAACAAAGACACTACCTTTGGCATGGTTAAAGTTTTATCTACTAAGGCTGTTAAAGAACTAGTACAAGTGTTTACTGAGATTGATCAAAGTGTAGCTAAAAGAGATGCTGCTGATATGAACGACGCTCTGAATGACAATGAGTTTAACGATGAGCTAACTTCCCGGCTTGATGCAGCATTAACTGGGAAAAAGGATTGGGGCCATTAGTCAAATCATTGACTGATCAACCAAGGGTTTTAAAAAAGATTTAAAGTTGGGATTGGAGAAAAAAAGTGTTTATTAACTACGGACTTAATCAGATAGATTTAAAGATTGTCTACTATGGTCCAGGCTACTCTGGTAAGACCACTAATTTAGAGTGGGCTCACTCACATATCGATCCCGAACTTAGAAGTGATATTCTAAACCTCAAAACCAAAGAAGATAGAACTATCTTTTTTGACTTCATGCAGTTTGAGGTTGGTAAAATTAAAGGTCTTACTCCTAAGTTCAACCTTTACACTGTTCCAGGTCAGGATATCTACACTGTAAGTAGAAAGATTATTTTAAATGGAGTTGATGGCGTGATCTATGTGGCTGACAGCGGCCAAGATAGAATGCGAGACAACCTATTTACGCTGATCGACTTGGTTAAAAACCTAAGAGAAAACAAACATAAGGTTGAAGAGTTTCCAATCATAATGCAATACAACAAGCGTGACGTGGAAGGAGCTCTCCCGGTTGAGTATCTTAGAAAGACTTTGAATCGGTTTAACGCACCTGACTTTGAGGGCGTAGCTATTCAAGGTGTTGGAGTTTTTGAATCTTTGAGAACTGCTATCGACCTAGTCGTTAGAAGAGTTCGAAAGATGGTTTAAACTTCTTCAGTAAATCCGCAAAAAATAACTACATCACCTCTTCTGCAGCCTCTAGAGTTTGAGACACCAACTCTAAATTATGCTCGGTGCCAACAAACCCGGCTTCAAAAGCTGAGGGAGCGAAGTAATATCCTTTCTCAAACATGTCCCAGAAAAACTTTTTAAATTTCTCTTGGCTTGCACCTTGAGCATCAGCGAAATTTCTAACCTCCTGCGATGTGAAGAAAATGCCAAACATCGAGCCTAGGAAAGAGGAGGAAAATTCTATTCCCTTTTTATCAGCGATTTCTTTCAAACCACTAGATAGAGCAGCCGTAATCTCCTCGAGCTGCTGATAAGGAGGTTTAGCCTTCAATTCTAAAAGAGTAGCCAAACCAGCAGCCATAGCTAGAGGGTTTCCAGACAAAGTTCCGGCTTGATAAACATTTCCCTCAGGGGCGAGGCGAGACATTATTTCTTTTTTTCCAGCAAAGGCCCCAACAGGCAGACCACCACCTATTACTTTTCCGTAGGTCACCAAATCAGGCTCAACCCCAAAGCGTTCAATCGCACCGCCAAGTGCAACTCTAAACCCGCTCATCACCTCATCAAAAATTAAAACTATTCCATTCTCTGAACAGATAGTTCTAATTTCTTCCAGGTATCCTTCATCTGGCAATACCAACCCCATATTTCCTGGCACTGGTTCAATAATGAAAGCTGCTACCTGATTTGCTCCAAGTTCTGAAATAACTTTTTTCAAAGCTCCAGAATCATTGTATGGAATACTAACCGTAAGTCGGGCTAATTCATCGCAAACTCCTGGGCTACCAGCAATGCCGTAAGTTGCAACCCCACTCCCGGCTTTCACCAACAAACTATCTGAATGCCCGTGATAACAACCATCACATTTTATAATTACTTTCTTTTCAGACCAGGCCCTTGCAAGTCGAATTGCGCTCATCGTTGCCTCAGTTCCAGAATTAACCATTCTGACCTGATCTATGCATGGAATAAGCGAGACTAGTTCCTCGGCAAGCCGGACTTCCAACTCACAGGGTGCTCCAAAGCTCGTGCCACCCAAAGCGGCCTCCCGCACTCCTTCCACAGGAAGGCTCGCTGAGTGGCCTAAGATCATCGGTCCCCAGGAACCAATAAAGTCTAGATAGCGATTACCATCTACGTCCCAAAGCCATGGGCCGCTGGCCTTCTCAATAAAAACAGGATCTCCATCGACACTTTTAAAAGCACGCACAGGGCTATTGACCCCACCGGGAATGACTTTTTTTGCTCTAGCGTAAAGCTCCCCGGATCGAGATCTATTATTGCTCATAGATCCCACAGATTCTTAGCCGGCAGTTGTGTCCTCAGCTACGTAAACAAGTAGCCTGTTACAGTCTGGACATTGAATAGACATAGAACCAGACATCAACTGATTATAAAGTTGGCTAGGAAGAGAACGGAAACAAGACCGACAACTACCTTTCTGCGCAATCGCAATTGCACTTTCCGGGTATCTAACATGAACTCTTGAGTAAAGTTTTTTAAGACGGTCATCTAGTTTACCTAGAGCCCCACCTCTTTCTTTATCAAGCTTTTCAATCTCTTTCTCGATCGAATCAAGTCTTTCACCGTTAGCTTCTTCTTCACCTTTAAGCCTGGTGTTTAATTCTTCGAGGTTATCACGCAGACCATCTCGCTCGTTTTCAAGAGCCTCAACGTCTTCGATGGCTTTGACTGCTTTCTCTTCCATTTGTTGCAATGTCTGGCTAGCCAACTCAATCTGACGCTCCACAAGTTTCGCAGATTTGCTGCCAAGAGTGGTTAGTTGTTTTCTTTGCTCAACTAGCCTCATCTCTTCAGTCTTAAGACGAATGCTTTCTTCCTCTTGCTGAACATGCCTAGCGTCTAATCTAACCTGACATCCTTCAAGTTCGTTCTGGCACTTATCGACAGCTTTCTGAAGGTGATCTCTACTCTCGAGTATTTGATTCCTCTCAGAAACAATCTCGTTCATCTCTTTATCTGCTTTGGAAAGCTTTATTAAGGTATCAGTCAATTGTTTACTCAACTTTTTGCCTCATTCTTTTTTAATACCAATATTGATGATCAATCTGGTGGCCCCACATGGACTTGAACCATGGACCTACCGGTTATGAGCCGGGCGCTCTAACCAACTGAGCTATGGGGCCGTAACGTGCCGCAAACTACCTTGCCAATAAATTCAGGTCAATAAAGGTAGTTAAATTAAGCAGCCACCCGGGCTTTCGCACACAAGACACGGCCAAAAATTAGTAATTTTATAGGCAACTACTGTTTATCTACAAAATTCTTAAGTTTTTTAAGCCTGCTTGGATGTCGAAGCTTTCTCAAGGCCTTGGCCTCAATTTGACGAATTCTCTCTCTGGTAACATCGAAATTTTGACCAACCTCTTCTAGGGTATGGTCACTTCTCTCACCAATGCCGAATCTCATCCGCAGAACCTTCTCTTCTCGAGGAGTTAGGGTTCCAAGGACCTGTTTGGTTTGCTCTTGAAGATTGATGTTCTCCACGGCATCGGAAGGTGAAACGACTCGCTTATCTTCGATGAAGTCCCCAAGTTGGCTGTCAGCATCCTCTCCAATTGGAGTTTCCAGAGAGATAGGCTCTTTGGCAATTTTTAAAACTTTTCTAACCTTATCTACTGAAATGTCCATTCTCTCGGCAATTTCTTCCGGAGAAGGCTCACGGCCAAGTTCCTGAACCAAGTAACGAGTGACACGAACCAGCTTATTGATGGTTTCAATCATATGCACCGGAATACGAATGGTCCGGGCTTGGTCAGCAATTGCTCTGGTAATAGCTTGGCGAATCCACCAAGTAGCATAAGTAGAAAACTTATAGCCTCGTTGATACTCGAACTTATCAACTGCTTTCATTAGGCCAATATTACCTTCCTGAATAAGATCCAAGAATTGCAAACCCCTATTGGTGTATTTTTTGGCCAAAGAAACTACGAGACGTAGGTTGGCTTCAACTAACTCTCGTTTGGCATTGTAAACTCTTCTCTCTCCAGCGCTAACTGACTGGACTATTCTCTTAAGCTCGGCTGAGCTAACGAGGTTGGCTAGCTCAATTTCTTCAATAACCTTGCAAGCGTCCGCCACTGAAGAAGACATTTCCCGGACTTCGTTAGCCTTGAGCTTAAGCCTTCGGCAAACTCTCTTAAAAGCCAGCTGGTCACCCTGATCAAGCTCAGTGACTGCTTCAATTATCTCTTCTTTCTTTCTTCCCGTTTGTCGAGCAATTCCTTCAACAATTCTTTCGGCAGCACGCATAGAAATTCTGAAATCCTTCAATCTTTGAATGATTTCTTCCTTGTGCTTCTCCGCTAGTCCTAGCTCAACAATTTTTGTGGCATTTCTATCTTTTTGCTTGTTGTATTTCTTATTGGCTTCCTCCCAAGCTTTTCCATTGGGTGCCAACTTACGCAACTTAAGAAAATTCTCTTCCGTAGAGCGCCAAGATTTTTTAATTCCATTCACACTCTTGAAGAACTGCTTTTTTATCTCTTCATCTTCTTCAGCCTGAGGAATTTCTGGTTCTGGTTCGGCAGCGTTTTCTTCCTCGCTCTCCTCCTCTTCACCCTCACCTTCAGTCTGCTCGCTTGAAGTGTCATCATCAAACAAATCGCGAACTCGGACTCGGCCTTCTTTCAGATCCTCACCTAACTCAATGATGTAAGATAAAGCTACAGGAGTTCGATAAACCTCTTCCTCTATATCCTGCTGACCCTTTTCGATCTTCTTGGCGATAACAACTTCACCCTCCCGGGTAAGAAGGCTTACTCCGCCCATTTCACGCAGGTACATTCTTACAGGGTCAGTACTTTTACCTACGCCAGAAGCTAAAGCATTTTCTTGAACGGTCTCAATCGCAGCATCAACTACTCTCAGGCTACCTGTTCCACTTTGACTTTCGCTTTCATTGCCGGAGCTCTCTTCCTCTCCACCATCTGAATCCACGTCATCAGGAAGCTCAGCCATACCGGCCTCATCCAACTTGGAAACCTCTTCCTGCTCCTTAACCTCAGGTGACTTTTCTTCTTCAGCAGACTTCTTTGAAGTGACCTTAGCTTTTTCTTTCTTAGCTGTGGTCTTCGCAGGAGTTTTAGCAGCCTTTGCTTTTGGAGCTGCTTTCTTTTTAGTTACAGTCGAAGCCTTCGGTTTAGGAGCTGCTTTCTTTTTAGCTGCTGGCTTTTTGCTTGTAGATTTTGTAGCTGCAGCCTTTTTCTTTGTCGCAGTTTTCTTAGAAGCTGTAGTGCTAGCTTTCTTTTTAGTTTTAGCAGGTGCTTTAGTCTTCTTGGCGGTAGATTTCGACGCTGTGCTCTTTTTCTTGGTGGTTTTCCTACTGGCAGATTTCGATGCTGTAGTTGACTTTTTTCTAGACGCCGTACTCTTAGCCTTAGAAGCAGCACTCTTAGACCTAGAAGTTATAACCTTCTTTGTCTTAGTTCTAGAAGTTCCAGTTGATTTCTTTTTTCCGGTCGTACGAGCCATCTTAAGATCTATAAAAATGTAATACCTTCTGCCCTGGAGACAGGGAAGACCAGCTCAAGGTTCGTCAAATTAAAATAGGGGCAGACAAAAAACAAATATCTAAGCCCTAATGGCAAAGGAAATAAATCCCTTCCTTATAATAAGGTCACCAACTACTGAGGGCGCGAAAACTACATGTAACCTATCAATTTTACAAGACCTTCCAAATCAGTTGGCGAAGTAAAAGAACAGGAGTCCAAGCCATAAAATGCTGCTCTTAATAAGTAAATATCAAGAAAAACAGCACCTTGGGTGATAAATAAACAAAAACTGGCTAGTTTTGCCTTCCGTCCCAGTCAAAAATTAGCCTGTGGAAAGCTGTGAAAGTTTCTTCTTTAAGGCGAGTTTTTTCTGAATCAAAACTTGGCGCTCCTCAGCCGAACAACTGGCTTCAGCCATGGTAATGCACTCGATCTCTGACTGAATGCTTAGTCTGCTTTGCACTTGATCCGCCTGACTAAGAATAATTTCAGGACGACCACCCCCGACAGTCAATTGTTTTAAAGCTTCGTCAACTATTCCTAAACTAGCCAAATCATTTCTTTCCAAAATTTCTCGAATACTTTTTTCAGAGCCTGGCAATTGCCCAGGAGCCTCTCTAGCAACATCCTCAATAAAACTTTTAACTTTCGAGCTAAGCCCGCCCTTAACTGGGATCGAGTCCATCTCTTCTTCTGCAAACATTTCAAGAAAACCCGAGGCCAGGGAAGGCTTAGAAACAACCGCAACTAGAACTTGTCTCTCCCACGCCCCCGGCTCCTGGCTCTCCTCTTGTTCTAGTACCCGATGAAAATCCGCCTCGTGTTCAAGAGGGCCTGGCGTTTGATCTTTGGGTTGCCGTTTAGCCACAGGCTGCCTAACTCCTTCTACTAGACCAGACATAGATTCAAAAGATACTCCTAGAATCTCACTACCCTTTTTTATTAAAATTTCTTTCTCAACCAGATTGCCAACCTTCGCAACTATCCTAGAGAAATCCTCGGCAACTTTTCCCTGTCGGGCCGCGGATATTGATGAAGATGTCGATGACTCACTATTAAAATTAGCCGACTCCCCAAACATTCGTAACTTTAAAAAAAATTCAGCTAACGGAATTGATATAGATTCCAGCCGCTCAGCAAGAGCTTTACTGTTCACCGCATCGGAGGAATAATCATCTGGATCCTTGCTGTCAGGAAGCACAGCGACTGACACTTCCAATCCAGATCCAGCAAATAACTCTAAAGATTCTGCTGCCGCCTTTTGTCCCGCAAAATCACCGTCGTAGACCACTACAACTTTGTCGCTAATTCGCTTCAATACTTGGACATGTTCAGCCGTCAATGCCGTTCCACAACTGGCTACTGCGTTTTCAACTCCACATCGGGCCAAGGCCAGAACATCCATGTAACCCTCAACAAGAAAAACTGAGCGCGACTGCCTGACACTGCGCATGGCTTGGGCCAATCCATAAAGCGTTTTTCTTTTTTTATAGATCAGAGTCTCGGGTGAGTTAATGTATTTAGGTTGACTCTTGGCATCAATAACTCGGCCACCTAGCGCAGTCACTACACCATCACTTCGAGAAATCGGAAACATCACCCTCCCTCGAAAGGAGTCGTAATGATTGTTTGAACTCCGGTTGCCCTGTCCTGACTCATTATTTCGACTTTTCAAAACACCTGACAATTCCATCAGGTAGGCAAGCTTACTTGGATCTGAAGGCAATTTAGTGTTATCAAGTTTACTGAGCCTTTCCAGCGTTTTATCCAAAATAAAACTCCATTGGTCAGGTGCAAAACCCAGTTGAAAACGTTCAACTAACACCTTCTCAATGCCTCTAGATTTGAAATAAGAAAGTGCTGATTCATTAGATAATAAATGGTCGTGATAGACCGCAGCAACATGCTGCATCAACTCTCGCAACAATAGTCTTAGTTTTCTTTGTTTACGCTCTTCCGGGCTTTCCCCCCCCGAGCTAAGCGGAAGCTTAATTCCATTTTTATCAGCTAGCAGCTTCACAGCCTCAATAAAGCTAAGACTTCTGGTTTCTCTGACAAAGGTGAAGATGTCGCCATGAGCCCCACAACCAAAGCAGTGGTAAAAGCCCTCTTCTTCATTCACATAGAACGAAGGAGTTTTCTCGTTATGAAAAGGGCAAAGTCCAGCAAACCTGTTACCAGACCTTTTCAACTCCACAGTTTCGCCAACCAGTTCGGTTATACTTTGTCTCTCGCGGATGCTCTCGATTGAAGACTGTGGAATCAAAAAAATCTCCTTCAAATTTCAACTAATACTTTCAAATAATACTTTCGAACAGGTCTGGTCTTTAGATTGCCAGACCAAAGCTAAAAGGCAAGTCAGCTTCAGAACCTAAGGCTATCAACTTGCTCCCTGTGGACAATCTGAATCTTAATAGCCAAATCGAATACTTAGGAGAACCACCACTCGATGCTTCCTTGTTCTCTATCGACAGACACGCTATGCCAGTTGCGGTTCCAGTTAGCTTCTCTTAATCTGGTCGACTCGAACACCTAAACGAGGAAATCTAAATGGTTGCAGAACTTACCAATAGTATCCGAGAATCTCTAAGGACTATCCCTGATTTTCCGAAAGAGGGAATTCTTTTTTACGACATTACGACTTTGTTAGCAGATGGTCCGCTTTTTTCTGAGCTAATAGAAGCTTGGGCTAAACACCTGGAAAATTTAAAGGTGGATAAAATCGTTGGTTTAGAGTCTAGAGGCTTTATTTTTGGCTGCCCCTTGGCTACCGCCCTGCAAAAACCATTTATTCCAATCAGAAAACCTGGAAAGCTTCCCTATGAAGTCAACTCCGTAACCTTTGATACCGAGTATTCTTCTGATGGATTTGAGATTCATAAAGACGCCATCTCTCCGGGAGACCGTGTTGCTATTATCGATGACTTACTTGCAACTGGAGGCACTGCCGCAGCCGCGATAAAACTAATCGAACTCTGTAAGGGCGAAGTGGTCCAAGTAGGTTGTCTACTTGAGCTTAGTGAACTTAAAGGTAGAGACAAATTACCTGGTAGTCTTGTTCACTCTTGGGTTGAGATTTAGTGAGGTAGGAGCAATTAAGTGTTTGGGCTTGGAATAACTGAAATACTTTTAATACTAGTGCTGGCCTTGTTGGTTCTCGGCCCCGAAAAACTGCCCGAGACTGCAAGGCAACTTGGTAAAATTACCGGTCAGCTAAAACGAGCAATGGATGACATCCGTCATGACATTAGTTTCAACGATGCTAGACAGTTTGATCTTACCCGTGTGAAACGACAATTAGTCTCCTCCCAGGACTCGTGTTGCGAGGACAATGGCGAGGAATCAAGTAAGTCTACTGAACCAAAGCAGGAAGTAAGCCAGAAAGAGGAAACGGGGGTCGAAAATGGCTGACTCCGCAGACTCTGAGCAAAGTTTTTTAGAACATCTTTCAGAACTAAGAAGCTGTCTGATCAAATCCATAGCCGGAGCCTCTATTGGTTCTATTGTTTGCTTCTTTTTTTCCTCTTATCTTTTCTCTGTTTTAAGTTCCCCGCTGATAGCCGCTATGCCAGAAGCAGAATTAGTCGGCTTGGGGCCAGCTGAGGCATTTATAGTTAAACTAAAGGTAGCTTTAGTTTCTGGAATTGTTCTAGCCTCTCCGGTTATTTTTTTTCAGCTCTGGACTTTTATTTCACCGGGCCTGCATGAAAACGAGCAAAAACTTGCTTTGCCATTTGTAGCCATAAGCACTTTTTCTTTCCTAACAGGAATACTTTTTTGCTTTTTTGTTATCCTGCCTTTTGCTTTTAGTTTTTTTCTTGGGGAATTTCAGTCGATAAACGTTGAACCTACAATTAGGATTGGAGAATACCTAGGCTTCGTTCTTAAGCTATTGCTAGTTTTCGGATCTGTTTTCAATCTACCTGTGGTCAGCTGGTTTCTCGCAAAGCTAGGCATTTTAACTCCTGAATGGCTGGTAAAAAATGGCCGCTACGCGATTTTAGGTATTTTTATTGTTGCGGCGATTCTTACCCCACCGGACATAGCAACTCAGCTACTATTGGCAGGGCCTTTGATTGTTCTTTATGGGATTTGTATCCAGGTCACTAAAATCGCAAACAAGCCGAGCAGTAAAGACTAGTCAACTTGCAGGCAAAACTTTAGTCCAAATCATTGACCAATTCGGTAAGAACTACCCCTTCGGCACGAGAGCCGGAGACTACCACTGTAACTTCACCTTGATCTGGAAGGTCGATAGTCGAGCTAGCGATAGAATTACTGCCATCAACAACTGAAACTTGCTGAGCACCAGAAGCTAATTCAACAGCTTGGCTCAGATTTCCTGGGCCAACTCCCTCTCCAATTCCACCTACAAAGTCTAACCTCAAGCTACCTCCGGAAGTGAAGCCGTTAATCAGCTGCACACGACCATTGCCAGACTCAGCTTGAACTACTTCTTCAGGAATTAAGATCGCTCTAAAATTAGAAGTTCTAGCCTCGCCGCTCAACAACAGAGTGTGCTCTTGCCCTTCCGTAAAACGCACATTAAGGCTTGAAAATACCGCCCCTGGTTGATTCTGAAACTCAATCGTAACAGTAGCCGGACCAGCTGAAACACCAGAGTAAAAAGTGGAAGATAGGTAGCTTGCTCTAGCAATCTCCGAGCCATTCACCGAAACTACTACCGGAGGCAAGTCCAATGAGGCATGAATAACTCTCATACCG
>CAZECN010000050.1:0-16095 GCA_964510575.1 uncultured Bdellovibrionales bacterium
CAGCGATGAGAACCCGCTGGGCAACGATAAACAAAACTCCCCTCAACCGAACTTCCTAAGGTTAATAGTTTGTTCTTGTCGAGGCGCCCAAGGGTCAAAGAGTGAGGCGTGCTTGCAGCACGCCGCAGCGATGAGAACCCGCTGGGCAACGATGAAAAGAACAAACTATTAACCTTAGGCGCCTAGTTTTTCGATTAAAGACTCAAGTTCCGCTCTAGAGAAAAAGCTAATCTTAAGCTCTCCCTTTTGATTATCCCCTTCCCCACTAACTTCGAGCTTTACCTTAGTCCCTAGCTTTCCGCGTATTCTGTTCTCTAGATCAATTACTGCAGGAGAGCGTATTATTGTTCCGTCCGTTCCTTTTCCAGAGTTCTTAGATTTAACTGCTGGAGTCCTACCTGAGGCTAAAGCCTCTGTCGCTCGGACAGAAAGCTTCTCTGCTACCACTCTTTGAGCAAACTTGAGCCTTAATCTTTCTGGAGCCATAAGTATTGCTCGGGCATGACCGGTCGAGATCTTCCCTTTTTGAAGTAGGGTTAAAACTTCTTCAGGCAGCTGAAGTAACCGCATCATGTTAGCGACAGTAGCTCTTTCTTTCCCTACTGCCTTGGCAATGTCAGCCTGAGTTTCCTGAAATTCATCCGCCAATCGCTGGTAAGCTCTTGCCTCCTCTACTGGATCCAAGTCTTCGCGCTGAACATTCTCAACTATCGCCAGCTCAAATGCCTCTCGCTCAGAAAGCTCTCGAATATGGACTGGTAGTTTTTTTAGCCCAGCAGCTTGAGCAGCTCGGAAACGTCTTTCTCCAGCTACTATTTCGTAGGCGATTTTAGCTTGGCCATTTGATTCCACTGGTGACTCTACCGGCCTAACCAACAGCGGCTGAATGAGTCCGCTCGCTTTAATAGAGGCAGCAAGCGCCTCTAGTTCGGAAGGTTCAAAATGTTTTCTCGGCTGATCTGCACATGGAGCCAGCGATTCGATATCAAGGTAAGCAAACCCCTCACCTCCCTGGACCGAACTCTCACTTTCGTCGGGAACAATTCTTAAGTCTGGTTTCTGCTGCTCCGGTTCCTGGAATTCGCTAGTGGTTGCAGAAGACGCCTCTTCGGCTTTTTGCAATTTGAAGTCCCTAGCCACTTCTTTGGCCATACCTTCGTCTAACCGGGCTCTAAGCTGAGCAAGCTGTTCGCTAGCTTGCTCTTTTTCTACCTTAGTTACCTTTGGTTCCTCTGAAGCAATTTCCAACTGACCAGCTGCTTCAGAACTCGCAGCGGCTTTTGGTTGTGGTGACTCCTGGAATGGCTTTTCTTCTACCCCTGGCTCTCTCCAGTCATTAACTGAGACTTCCTCTTCCGCAGGCTGAACATTTGCTGCCATCAAAGCATTAAGCCCACGACCCAAAGCATTACGCCGAACGGGTTTTGAAGCTGTAATCTTAGTGGCGATTTGCTTGCTCTTTGAGCTAGTTGGTTTTTTAGCCTTTTTCTTTTGAGCTGGTTTTTTAGGGGCCATAACCTATCCGTTAGCTTTCTTTCTGCTGGTTTTCTTCTTACTAGGCTGAAGCTTTGTAGTTTTAGCCGCTGTTCTTTTCGTAGCTTTTTTCTTCGTAGCTGTTTTCTTGGTGGCCGACTTCTTAGTCGTAGTCTTTTTAGTGCCCGTTTTTTTAGTTGCGGGCCCAATCTTTCGCTTGGCAACCTTAGAGCTAGCAGCCTTTTTAGTTTTAGCTTTAGCCGTTTTCTTTTTAGTAGGCGTGGCGACTTTCTTTGTTGCCTTCTTAGTGACCTTTTTAACAGCTGGTTTTTTTGTTGTTTTCTTCCCTGTTGTTTTCTTTGGGGCCTTTTTCTTAGTGGTGTTTTCTTCGCTGCGAAGCATGTAAGGGTAATGCTTCTTATCTAGCTCTCTACCTAGAGAGTCATAGGCTCCAGCACCTAAACTATTAGGATCATAAAAGATTATTGGCTGCCCAAAGCTAGGGCACTCGCTTAGCTTAACATTTCTAGGAATGACTGTTTCAAAAACTCCATCTCCAAAAAAGTCTCGCGTCTCTTTTTCGATTTGCTGAGAAAGATTAGTTCGACCGTCATGCATTGTTAGCACCACGCCTTCGATTTCAAGCGAAGGGTTAAGATTTTGTTTCGCAACCTCGACAGTTTGAACTAAGGCAGTAATTCCTTCTAGTGCGTAATACTCGCATTGCAGTGGAACCAACAACGCATCAGCTGCAACAAGCGAGTTAACTGTCAAAAGGCCTAGGGAAGGGGGGCAATCAAAGAAAACATAGTTAAATTGGCCCCTTATCTTCTCTAATTCATTCTTTAGAACAAATTGTCTGTCTTCACGGCTACTTAGCTCAACCTCGCTTCCTACTAAATCTGGAGTTGCAGGGGCGATCCATAGGGTAGGGATCTGAGAGGGAACAATGATTTGGTCAAGGCCGCACTCTCCGGCAAAGACATCATAGAGACTCTTTTGGACTGTGTTCTTATCAATACCAAGACCACTGGTTGCATTGCCCTGGGGATCAATGTCTATCACCAGAACCTTGTGCCCTCGCTGGGCCAACGAAGCTGAGAGATTAACCGCTGTGGTAGTCTTTCCGACACCACCCTTCTGATTAGTGATAGCTATTACCCGTCCCATGATTATTGTCTAGCACAGGCTCAAGCAATCACCAAAACAACTGGAAGTGTTCCACGTGAAACAGCTCAGGGCGAAAACAGGAGGAGTAAGGGCTCCAAAGCTCCTGTTTCACGTGGAACGGGGGGAGCCTAAGGGGGCTTAAGCTATCAAGGTTGATACTAGCAGGGAGCAGCCGTTCTCAGCTGGGTTGCCGGAACTAGCCAGCAACTCACTTGAGGAGTAGGGAAGGGCAGAAGGCTCTTCGAAACCGAAAGATAGATTCTCCTCCGTCAAGCTTTTGAGGTCCAATCCGGAACCTAGTAACTCGACAACAAAGCCATCACTCGCCAGTCGCTCCCTAGCAGTCTTGAGAAAGCCAGGCCTAGAGCCCAAGGCCCTGCAGCAAACAACAGAGGCTGATTGTTTCACGTGAAACGTCTCAAAACGGCTTTCTGCCACACTTAAGTTCTCAAGGTTTAGCTTACGACGCATTTCGTTAAGGAATAGAACTCTTTTCATTCTAGGCTCTATCAATTTGAAAGATATGCCTGGAAGACAAATCGCCCAAACCAGCCCGGGAAGGCCAGCACCACTACCCACGTCTAACCAAGGCCCTGAACATGGCTTTAAGTTAGTTAAAACTAGATCTAGGGCAATTATACTATCTTTAATATGACGCTCTACCAGCTCCTCTCTGGAACATGGTGCAATTAGGTCGGTTTTTTCGTTCCATTGTTCAAGGTTCGAACAATATTCGGAGAGCTGGCGCAACTGCTCTTCACTCAACGAACTCTCAGCTAGTTTGAAATGCTGTAGTTCGGATTTAAGAATGTCTAAAAAAGCTGAAGCCATCAGTAGCTTGGTCAGGCTGCTCGTCTTTTCTTGGCAGGCTTCTTCCTCGCCTCAGGATTAAACCGCTTTAGGTGAATGGCCACTAAAGACAGTGCTGCCGGAGTAACTCCGTAAACTCGTCCCGCCTGACCTAGAGTCTGCGGTCGAACTTGCTCCAGACGCTCTGAGATCTCAGCCCTTAAGCCTTTAACATCAGAAAAAGAAAATTCTTTAGGAATTTCAACTCCTTCCATACGCTTAAGACGAGAAATATCCTCTTCTTGTCGCTTGAGATACCCCTGGAACTTAAGCTCAGTCTCAACTCTAAGAGCATCTCTGTCAGCGAGGGAAGTAGGAGAGGGAAACTTCTGATTAATTGCCTGGTAACGAACTTCTGGTCTTTTGATCAGGGTCTCAAGCGAAATCCCATCGCCGATGTCAGCCGTGTCCAAGTCGGACAACCAAGCTAAGTTATCAGCGGAAGGCTTAACTATCGTCGCCTTCAGTCTCTTCTTTTCTTGATCGATACCTTCCCAACGCTGCTCAAAATCGGCCCAATCAGAGTCAGAGATAAGTCCCAACTCGCGGGCTAGCGGAGTCATTCTATGATCAGCGTTATCCTCTCTGAGGTGTAGTCGATACTCAGCTCTGGAGGTAAACATTCGGTAAGGCTCGATGACTCCTCGGGTAGTCAGGTCATCAATCATCACCCCAATATAGCCTTGGTCTCTTCTAATGGTCACCGGCTCCTGTTCTCTTAGAAACCTCGCTGCATTAATTCCAGCGATTAGACCCTGAGCGCCTGCTTCTTCGTAGCCTGAAGTTCCGTTGATTTGACCAGCTAAATAAAGCCCCTCTAAAGATTTGAGCTTTAACGACTGGTCTAGCTCTCTGGGATCCACATAGTCGTATTCAACGGCATAGCCAGGCTGGATAATTTCACAATCTTCAAGCCCCTCGATGCTCCGGACAAAAGCTTCCTGAACATCAACTGGTAAACTTGTTGAAATCCCGTTGGGGTAAACGATGTCGGACTCAAAGCCTTCTGGCTCAAGGAAGATATTGTGACTATTCTTATCTGCAAAACGGAAGACCTTGTCCTCAATAGAGGGACAGTAGCGCGGCCCTGCTGATTCAATCTGACCATTAAAGAGAGGCGAGCGCTCTTTACTTTTCCTAATTAGGTCATGGGTTTTTTCATTTGTCGCAGTTATCCAGCAGCTAATTTGCTCTCGCTGAAAAGGCGCGGTTCTAAAGGAAAAAGGAGGGATAGGACTCTCACCCGGCTGCTCATCCAGTATTGAAAAATTGATAGTCGAGCGCCTAATTCTGGCAGGCGTGCCGGTTTTCATCCGACCCATTTGAAGCCCTAGCTCTTGTATGGAATCGCTAAGTGAATAACTAGCCTTCTCGCCAACACGTCCTCCCGGTACCTGCTCGTCTCCTGTATGCAGAACTCCCTTTAGAAAGGTACCTGTCGTCAGCACAATCGCCCCACATTCAATGTATTGGCCACATTCTGTGTGGAGACCTCGAACCTTGCCTGATTGAATCTCAAGCTTACCAGCCGCTGCTTCAATCACTGTAAGCTGCTCTTCAGCCTCAACCGCTTTTAGCACTCGGGCTTTATATAGGTCTCGGTCTGCCTGAGCCCTCGTTGAGCGCACAGCAGGGCCTTTGGAAGCGTTAAGGGTCCTAAACTGAATACCGGTCTGGTCAATGGCTAGCCCCATCTCTCCACCCATGGCATCAATCTCTTTGACCAACTGACTTTTACCTAAACCGCCAATAGCTGGATTACAGGACATCTGCCCAATACCGGAACGAGTAAAGGTCACGAGCCCAGTGCTGAGCCCTAGCCTAGCAGCAACAAGGGCTGCCTCAGAGCCAGCATGACCACCGCCCACAACAATGATTTCAAATTTGTTCCGCATAAAGATATAGCCTCAAGTGCCTGAAGAATAGCATAATGGCTAAAAAAGGCAGCCCAGCAAAAAACGTTTAATTTTTGTGACTTAAAGTTCTTCTTAACGGCTAAAAAGGCTTTTTGCGACTTTGAAAATTATGGCTAACAGGGTAAACATCTCGACCAAAATCGAAGTTCCGTAATATGAATTGGTCGTTCGTTCCCGGCCTTTTATTTCAATCAGGTAATCTTGAAGACAGAAGCTGCTAACCCATACTCCGAACCCAAGAAAATAGGCAAAAACCTAACCAAATCTGAGCGAAGGCTAAGCAACATCAATGTTTCGACCTCTGATTTCAGTAGAAAAGAAGAGTTTCAAAAGCTGGACCGCAAGACCCTTGCTCCAGGTGCCTTCCGGGCTTTTTATGAAGCTACATCGGCGATGGTAACTCCAGCCTCTTTGTTTACCTTCTTTTTGGTCTGTCTTTTCGGGGTCTATCGCTCAGTATTAGTTATTGAGGAAGAAGTAACCGCTCCATCAGAGGCAGAGAAAAACCTAGCTTCGATGCAACTGGATAAAGAGTTAGCGGCAACTCTAGACCAGGCTGCTCCTGTAGACGTAAAAGCCAATGACCAGGAGAAAAAACGGCAGCTGACATATATTACAGGGTTAATTTCAATGCATCTTCCTGAAACTAGAGAAGGCGGAAAGATAGCTCGTCATATAGTCAATGTGGCTGAAGATATGGTGGTTGACCCTTTTTACATCACTGCGATTATTTCTTCTGAAAGCCGTTTTATCAAAAATGCTCGCTCAAGTGTTGGGGCAGTTGGGCTCATGCAGCTAATGAAACCCACTGCCAGAGAGGTCTACAAGAAAATAAGCGGTAAAGACACCGACCCCGACCGCACAGACCCGCTAGTCAATATTCAAATGGGCACGTCCTATATTAGACAGATGGAGCGGCACTACAATGGCAACCGCTTTAATGCTCTCGCTGCCTATAACTGGGGGCCAGGAAACCTAGATAAGGCACTAAGGTCTGGTAAGCGTCTGCCGAGAGGGGTCAGAAAATACGCCAATGGAATACTTGAGAAGACACTCCGCTGGAGAAAGCATTTTCAAAGTGCTGAAAAGCAGGTTCAGGAACTTTAGTTCTGACTTTTAACCCTTAGGTACAGCAGGTAATAGAAAAAGCCCCTTAAAAGGGGCTTTTTCTATTGAATTATTCTGAAGGCCTAAGATTATTCATCGCCGCCCATGAAAGATACAAGGTGCTGAAACACGATAATAAAGTTCAAATATAGGGTAAGAGCTCCTACTATAGTCTGTCTTCTAAATTCAGGAGTTCCAGATTGAACCGCTGGGGCAACCTGCTTTATTCGCTGAACATCCCAAGCCGTTAGGCCAGTGCAAGCAATTACGAAGATAATGCTTGTAACAAAGGAAATCATTGGACTTCCCATAAATAGGTTAACCAATGAAGCAATAAAAGCACCAAAAAATCCCATGATTAAGAAACTGCCCATTCCAGAGAGGTCTCTAGAAGTAGTTTTTCCCCAAAGAGCCATTGCACCAAAAGTAACAGCTGTAATCCAGAATGAGGTGGAAACAGCCCCTGGGCTTGCGTAGGCTAATAAAGGAGCAATTGTTAAACCATTGGCCGCAGCATAGACAAAGAAAACCGTAGTCGCCGTCGCAGCTGACATTTTGTGAACTCTTAAAAACAACCAACCCACAACAAATAGCTCTGCCAAAGCTATCCAGAGAATATTTGGCATTATCTTGGACAACAGAGCGGGGTTACTCATTACCCAAGCTCCAACAAAGCCCGTAGTAAGAAGTCCTGCCATCATCCAGCTAAAAACTGAGCTGAGTAGAGCTGATTCCTTTTCTATCACAGCACCCGAGGTGCTAAACCTGCCGCTGTCGTAGGTATTTACTGGTTCCATTTTTCCCTTATTTTATTAGGTGACTTGAGTTCTATTATTGTTATTGATTCTATACCGGCTCAAGTGCTTTTTCAAAGCAAGAAAGATAGTCCGACCTTCCTAATCTTAGACGAAAAAGGCAGGAGACGGATTCAAGAGTCTTTATAAACATAAGCTCAGTAAGATAGGGCACTTAGCAAATCTCAATCACTAACAAAAAGGACCTTGATCCCTAGCGCCCACAAGCACAATACCAACACTCCCTGAAGGGAGCCTCTATCTCGTTCTTGCAGGTTCTGCAGGTCCAGCTTTCAGACTCAGAAGAAATTTCATCAAATACCTCCTCGATCAGTTCTTTAGCTTTTTCGAGCTGCTCTTCGTGAAGGAGCATAATCCTTCCACCCCTGACAATCATACTGACCGAGTCGAAGGTTTCCTCAAAAATACAGGGGAAACGGTGGTTCTCTAGGATGTTCTTGATATGGTGAACAAAAGAGACATTGCTATGGCTGAAGATTTCAATCATTGGAGAATCAAACGAGCTAATGAAAGTGCTAGTGCAAAGAGTAAAAGAAGCCAAGGTAGAAGTCGAGGAGAAGGTAGTAGGGGAGATAGGCCCGGGTCTGCTTCTTCTGGTTGGTCTAGGAAAAGGGGATGATGAAAAAAATCTAGCTGAAATGGCCAAAAAAGTAGCCAACCTGAGAATCTTCAGCGACGAGGATGACCGCTTTCAATATTCGCTACTGGATACTGAAGGAGCGGTGCTTTCAGTCCCTCAATTCACTCTTTTTGCTGATACTTCAAAGGGCAGAAGGCCTGAATTTTTCTCAGCTATGCCTCCTTCTGAGGCTTCGCCCTTGAGTGAAGAATTCTTAGCTAAACTCAAAGAGCAAGGCATTCAGAAAGTAGAAACAGGCCAGTTTGGAGCTAGTATGCAGGTTTCACTAGTGAATGATGGGCCAGTAACTATCATGCTTGAAAATTAGGCAGGCCGATTCTATTTGATCACTTTCCGTATTATTCTCGCAGCAGAGAAAGGGAAGATAAAAGGTTATTTTTTATTTTAACTGTTGGATCTGCAGCCTCGAGCTTTTCTGGTTGGAAGCTGTAGATCAAGCATAACCTTGAGGAAATCAACCTCTCAAGGGGTCTACAGTTTCCTTGTATTCTGCCGGGAGTTTATCCTACCCCTGGGATCCCCGGCAGCTTTTTAATCTTCTCTTTCTTCTTTCAAAGAAACTATTTTCCAACACAAAACTTGGAAAAGATGCGCCCGAGAATATCTTCGTTTTCGGTAACTCCGATAATCTCATCAAGACTAGAAAGTGCTGAACGAATATCGGCTGCCACTAACTCTGCTGGCACCTGGCTGGAGCAACCCTCAAGGGCTGAGTCCAGTCGAGAAGAGCTTGTTTCTAAGCAGGTAAAATGACGGATACTAGTGATTAAGACTTCACCGGAGTTAGGTTTATGCGAAATTGAAAGTGCCTCGGCTATCTCTTTCAAAAGACTCTCTATGCCCGAACCTGTATGAGCAGAAACGATAACTACATTAGATTCTTTTTTAGGCCCCTTTAGATCGCTTTTATTAGCAACCAAAATTGTAGGGGCAGTATTATTTTCGAGCTTAGATAGGAGTTCTCTGTCAGGCTCTCCTTGGCTGGAATCGTAAACAAAAAGATTAAGGTCCGCTTCTGAAGCTGCTTGCCAGCTTTTCTCAACTCCAAGCTTTTCTATTTCACCCGCTTTTCTTTGCTCACTCTCTAATCCAGCTGTGTCAAAGATAGAGACCGGCACACCATGAATAGAGATTCTCGCTTCCACACTATCTCTGGTAGTGCCAGCGACTGGTGTAACTATTACTCTTTCCTCACCAAGTATGCGGTTTAAAAGGCTCGATTTTCCGGCATTTGGAACACCTAGAAGAGTAACCCTAGCTCCTTCACGAACCAGTTTACCTCGGCTATAGCTAGCCAAGTACTGATTAAGCTGGGCTTTTACCGAATCGACTCGCGACTTCCAACCAGACCAACTTTCAGGATCAATGTCCTCGTCTGGAAAATCTATATGAGCTTCTATTTCAGCTAATAGGTTTCTTAGGGGCTCTCCCAAGTCCGCTATAGCGCCAGAGAGCTGACCAGAAAGTTGGCTTTCTGCGGCTTTAGCCTGAGCATCTGTTTCAGAGGCAATCAGATCAGCAACAGCCTCTGCCTGAGCTAAGTCGATTTTTCCATTATGGAAGGCTCTTTCAGTAAATTCGCCAGGACCAGCCAATCTAACTCCATTCTCGGCAAGAAGCTCTAACAACCTTGCTCTGAGATAAGGACTTCCGTGAAGATGAAACTCAGCACAGTCCTCGCCAGTAAAGCTGCCCGGACCAGGAAAATAGACCACTAAGGCCCGGTCCAGAGTAGTTCGGGAGTCTAATACTCTAGCCAGTTTTAGCTCTCTTGGGTTTTCAATTATTTCAGCAGCAGAGTCTGTAAGGCTATGAAGAATCTCACGGGTTAAAGAACCACTAGTTCGAATCACAGTTACGCCGGCTTGGCCGCTGGCGGTAATTGGAGCTGCAATTGTCTCTTGGCTATTCATACATTCGTATCGCTAGCCGGCTAGCAAAGCTAATTACCAAAAATCGCTACAAAGAGAGCTGCTGTCAGGCAACCTCCACAAGCAAAAAGCGTGTATTTAAGACCATTCCCTGCTTTCTCTGAGTACATACCTTTATTCTGCCCGACCGATATTATGTTGTTAGTTAACCAGTAAAGCGTCAATCCGGCAGCGAACTGCGCAAAGAAAAAACCAAAAGGAATTGGCATAAACATCATCATTTTCTTCTGCAAAGGCTCCATTGTAGATGGAGTCGTAGCTGTCATATAGACCATTGAGATCATCATCAGCACCACAAGAATAGGAATCCCTATTCCGCCTAAGGTAAAGGCGACTTCCTTAGATGAAAGGTCTTGAACCCAAAAACCAAATGGAGCATGTCGAGCTCCGAAATCAGCCATTAGTCCAAAGTAAAGCCCAAGAAAAATAGGCATTTGAAGCACCATTGGCAGGCAGCCACCAAGCGGATTTATTCCTTCTTTCTGGTAGAGCTGCATCAATTGCATCTGCTGCTCCTGCTTATCTTTTACATTCTCACGGATTCGCTTCATCTCTGGTTGAAGCTTCTGCATTCCTTTCATCGACTTAAACTGAGCAGCATTCAAAGGAAAGAGTAGCAACTTAACAATGATAGTCAGCACAACTATGGCCACGCCGTAGTTTCCAAAAACTTTGTTAAGCATATGCAAAAGTGAGAGTAATGGAGCAGAGAGAAATCCTGCCCAACCAAAATCTACCGTTCGCTGAAGCTCCCCGCCCATCTCAGTAAGCAAATCATAGTCTTTAGGTACACCATAGAAAGTGAAATTAGCAGCTGCCGGACCTTGGCTTAACCTAGTGTAAATAAGCCCCGAAGCCTCTCTAGTATTGGCTCTTACAGGCCCTGTTTCGCTCTTTAGAACCTGAGAAAAATAGGTTTCAGAAAGAGCCGACCAGACAATATTTGTTAGCTGCTCAGAGTCTGAGTTTACTTTGCTAAATATGTTCCTGTTTGCAGCCTCCCCATCAAAATGAACAACTCCACTATTAGTCTCGCTGTAGAAAAAATCATCCTCAGGAACAAACTTACTTATTTCCAGCTCAAAAGGTGCGTTATCTTGTGGAGCCGGGTCAATAGCTGCCTCAACTCCAATAGCGTGACTAGATGGGGTAAAACTAAAGGTTTTAGTTAGTGTCTGACCGGAAGCTAAGGCCCCAGAAAGAACAAGCCTAGCTGGCTGAGTAACTGAAAGAGTCCCGTCATCAGCAGAACTAAAGCCAGTGCTGGCCTGCACTTCGTATTTCACGGAAGCGTCGGAAACAGGACCAGAGTAAAGACCAAGAGGGTAGGGGTAGCCATCCGTATGAGAAACTATTTGGTAGTTACCGGTTCCTTCTTCTAGGTCTTGACGATGATCGTTAAGAGTAAAAGAGATAAGTCGTCCACCAAGGCTTGAAATACTCGCCTCAAAGCTTTCATTCTTTATCTTATAAACTCCTGCTCCGTTTATCTGAGCATCGGAGGGAATCTGATTAGAAGCTTGGGCATTTGTAACCTGAGCTGCAGCTGGAATCTGAGCAACTTGACCTTGTGGTTGGGTTTCAGCTTGCTCGCTGATATCAGCAGCTGGAGCTTGTATTTGCAAGGGGGCTGTCTGCCCTTTAGGTAAAGGTGCTGGAGCTGTAGATTCAGCCGGTAAAGGGCCTTTGCTAAGTCGGTCAGCAAAGGGGTTCATAGTGTTTTGGGACCAGACAAAAAATAAGGCAAAGATTGCCGCAAAAGCCAGGATCCTATTTTGCTGAATTTGTTCGCTCATTGGTTTTTAGAGACTAAGAAAAGGGTTTAACCAACACCACTAAAACATACTATTTCGGTGCGCCAATTTGGTGTTAAATTCATGAATATGCAGGATTGCTGAGCCGTACTCAAGGGCCTAGGTCTTTAGACTTTGTAGTAATAAATTAACCTGATTCAGGCCCTAGGCGGAGTGGTTATCTTTTAGGCCTAAGATGGGCCTGTCCTCTTATGTTCAATACCAAGAGCCGTAAGTATCTTGGCCGACTCTTTAAAGTTTCGACTGATATAGTGCCCTAAAGGCATCTCCGGAGCTGGTTCGCTATTATTATAGCGGTTTACTAGCTCACTAAGCTCGGCAGCTGTTCTATGACCGATAACTTTATTCAAATACCTCTCAGCCCTTGTGCCTGCTTTCTCTGCGGGGCCCCTTCTAACTAAAGGCCTGATAGAATCCTTTAACTTAACTAAGTCATGATCAACTGTCTGACCCATAGACAGTCGCTCTGCTATACGAAAATCGAAAACGTTAAGTTCTGACTTAGCTCGATTAAGAAAAGACTCCTCTCTTGAATTATTGAAATGTTCCACTGCATTTTTTATTCTCTCAGTAGACATCTCTTCGAGCATTGAAAGCACTGTTCCTCTAGTGAAGGACGAATCAAGTCTAGTAGCCAGACCTAAGGCATCTGCTTCAGCTTCCTTACCTTGAAGGCGCAGCATCGCTTCCTGCAAATCATCTCCACTTAATTCGGATTTAAGAACTGTCTCAATGTCGGATTTGCCACCTGCCCAAACAAAAACTTTCTTCATTGTTTCCATTTGCTCGGTGTTTAAGCCGGCAAGCGCTCTATTTATGCCCAGCTCATTGGTGTTTCCAAAGAAGCTAGTAGCTGCGTCCAGCTTAAAGACTCTATCTAAGTATTGATCAATGGTTAGCCCATTCTCGACATGGTTATTAAACTTAGATTGGTCTGGATCCATAAGCACGTCTGTTACCTTCCCCTGCAATAGAGAGTCTTCGGTGGCCGCATAGTCAGCCGTCATTTTAAAGTCTACTTCCGGAGTGCCAATGACCTTGAGGGGCTCCGATTGCCTAGCGCTATTATCAGCGGTTATCTTGTTATCCACTGCAGGAGTGCCAATAACTTTGGCAGGCTCTGACTGCCTAGCGCTATTGTCGGCAGTCATCTTGCTATCCACAGCAGGGGTTCCTATTTCAATAGGCTTAGCTTTAGAATCAGAAGCCTCTTGCTTCGCACTGTTATCAGTGGTCATCTTTTTATCTATCTCAGGGGTGCCAACAATCTTGATAGGCTCTCCTTGCTTAGCGCTGTTATCAGCGGTCATCTTGTTGTCTACTGCAGGATGCTCCGTTTTCTCTGGCTTAGCTTGTGGAACCTCTCCGGCCTTTTCAGCTTTCTGTTGCTGCTCTTCTTTCCTGCGCTGCAACTCAAGCTTTTCTACATGGGCAATCAACTCGCTCTTTGTCTTTTTTCCGACAATTCCATCTACTTCAAAATTCTCGTTGGTTTCTTGAACCATCTTCTGAAAGTCCAAAACCTGCTCTTTCATACTTTGGTTGAAGTTTCCCTGCATGGCGTCTGCATCAGGCTTAAATCCGGCTTCAGAGAGCATGCTTGCTAGAGCTTTATGAGCCTCTCGGTATTGCTCCCCATTTCGCTCCATTCTTAGTGTTCTGCTTTTAGAAAGGATTGCTTTCTGTAGCTCTTGATCTCGACCACGGGCCAAAAGGTAATCAGCAAAGCCCGATTCTCTTGCTGTGTTCGACCCAAACTTTCCGTCGGGCTTTCCAAGCTCTCGCGAAAACTTCATTTGAAGCTCTCTGACAGCCTTGTCCATGGTCTGATCAAACTTACCGTGAGCTAGGGCAGCATGCCCTGGGTCAATAGCATAAGAATCTTTTAAAAACTGCGCTAACACCTTTACATCTTCACCTTGGTATCCCAGCGCTACAATCTGGCCTTTTCCTAAAAGTTTTTCAGGGCTTTGGTTAGCATTTTGATGCCATTCCCATTTGCTACCGTTTTCTCGACCCGGTGTGTTTAAGTTGGCTAAACCTTGCACAGGTTCAGCCTTGATAGGAGCGTTTACTGTCGTTGCAAAAACCTCTACTCGAGCATATCTATCAGCCTCAGCAGCCATGCTTTCTGCTCTCGCAGTTCGCGAGGCAAGCTCCCTAGCAGCGCCTTTAACAAACTGTCGATTCGAAACTTGATCAAAATCAGTTTGCTCTCGACCAAAAGCTTTTTGAAACCAAGGAAGGCTCTTTACTGCTTCAGGAAATCTTTTTCCAGCAGCCAAACTTTTTAGCTCCTTCATATCTAGCGAGGCCATTACATCATTGTTAACGATAGCTCGCGCTTGAGAAATTCTCTTCCCTTGACCGGGAGAGAATAGCGTAATTCGGTTCGCTTGAAGTTTTATTTCTTTATCAGAGAGCTCATTTAAGGGACTCGAATTAAGCCGTTTCTTCTGCTCGGTCGAAAGTTTCTGAAAAGCCATTCCCTTTGCGGCCTCGTATCCTGCAGGAAGAGAGCGTGGTGCAAGTTCCAATATTCGAACTACCTCTGGTCCGTCTGGCCTGGTGATGTAGGAAATAACTGCTTTTTTAGATTCTTCTGGGAGTGTGGTTTTGTCCAGAACTTTCTTAGCTTCTTCAAGTCCGCCAGCAGCTCTTTGCAAGACACTGGCCCTCTTGTCGCTAAAAACGTTTTGAGCAACTCCAATTACTAAAGCAGGTGAGCTAAGAAGCTCCTCATTTCCTGGCTGTACCAAAACTTTTAGAAACTTACCCCAGTCCTGCTTAGACTGCTCAATAGCCTGCTTAGTAAGCGGGTTGGTGTCTCTCTCTTGTGATTGAATTTCTAACTCTGTCTGAGCCACAACAAAACCTATTCTCTATTGGATAAAAATTACCTCTTATTTAAGGTTATTGGGGTTTTGCCCTAAAAAGTGACTTTCCTCCCTGATCAAGGATAGGGGCGATGCTTTAACCATAGATAAGTTATTGAATTTAAGGGGAGTGATAGAAAAAGGGCGAGAATTTAGAGCAAATTACCTTCAGTAAAACTCGGCCTTAAGGAACAAAATATACTCCCGAACAAACGCAACGAAATGAAGCGTTTGTCGGGAGGAGTCAGATCAAATGGAACTAATGGAAATCAATTAGTCTCGAGGCTGAGGCATCGGCACTATAATTCCATTGGCATCAATCCTCAAATTGTTACGCAGCAAGAAATCAGCATCAACAAGAGATGTTGATTCTGCTGAAGGGTTAGCAGTCAGATTGTTGCTATTATTCAAACCCTGATGCTGACCTTGGCCCTGTTGATTTGAGAGATTAGTTTCCGGGTTGTGGGTAAGCTGCTGGTTCGAAGATGCTGTGGTCGTGTTATTCAGCGTCGGGTTCGAAGATGAAGAACTCTGAGAAGAACTCTGACCACCTGCACCACCATTAGCCGTGACGTTGTTTATAAAGTCCGGATTGGCTGCATCAATTTCAGCAGCCCTGGCTTTAATTTCATCAATCCTGGAGCTCCTTCTTTGATGTTGACGATTGCCTTGAGCCACATATGCAGAAAGAGCCGAAGTAACGCCAAACGTTGCAATATCCAACGCTGGCGCGATTTCAGCTTGCTTGGCGGCTCCATTGTTTATCGATATCTCTGCGTTCACTCTAGACAAAACCAAGTCCGGATTTCGGTCAACCGCATTAACATCAATCCTTCGACCATACTCTGAAGCGTCAGCTGCAGCCGCAAGAATCTGCAAGCAGTCTGTTGTACAGGTCTCCGTTCGAGCGAGCAGGGGGTCGACAATATTTTGCTCGACAACCTGGAAATGCTTTGGCAGCTCCTCCCTCTGTACATTTCCTCCGGAAGCACAAGCTGAAAGCACGGCAAGCATCGGTAACAACAATAGTGACATCATTCTCATCTCTGAGTCCTCTTAAGGTTAAGTAAATTTATTTAAAAAGCTCGTAAAAGTCTACGAACTACTGGCAGTAAGCTGCCAAGAGTTCGCAGATAAAGAGCAAAAACCTTAGCTCTAAATTCTCATATAAAATAAATTTTCAGTCTCAAGAAATTGCTACAAAGGTAGCTGAAAAGGTGAGGACCTTAATCCATTAAAAGCCTAATAAACAAAGAGGCGGCACCAAAAAAGAAGATTGTAAAAGATATCCCGCGAACTACAAAAAGTAGGCCGCGGGGATCTCTATAATCCTACCACTTAGGTATTGTTGATTTTATTATTACGTTTAAACCCACCGAGTACCTGCGCTGTGCTTGCCGGACTCTGAAGGGTTCAGGGCCTGAGCTTCGAAGAGCAATTCCAGCGTGAGGACCATTGTTGCATGAGTCCCCAGGGCAAACGATTCGCTCTTCTGGGGCACTTT
>CAZECN010000051.1:0-14528 GCA_964510575.1 uncultured Bdellovibrionales bacterium
ATCGACACCTGAGATAAGTCCCAGGGCTTTAGGTGTGTAGCAAGTTGAGGGCAGAATTTTTTGCCAATTCTTATAGAACTCTAATTCAACTTGGTAAGATTTAAGCTTTCTTTGGTGAGAATACTCACCGGCCCAGCCCCTTGGATGTTCCTTTATCTCCGGTGCCTTGACCTCTTTTACGACCACAGTCTTGCCTTCTGTCGAGTCAAGTTGATAGCGGCCTATAGAGCCGTATCCACTCCAAAGGGATTGTATTTGTTCAAGCTCTCGGACTGAGTCAGCTCCAGTTATGTCTAGAACTAGTTTTTTAGTGGCAATCAATGTTCTATGAGGTCCTGTCCTTTTAGGGGTGTATAGATATTGAGGTTATTTTGATCCAATTCACAACTGATAAACAAGTCAATTTTCCCTAGTAAATAGCTAAAGAAACCGTTGTAACTTTCTATCTTATTCAGCGAATTAGTTGTAGCTGACAAATTTATTAAATGCAGGGTTTCTTATGTTTACACGTTTTATTTTTTCCATTCTTTACCTTTTGGGTTTTTTTGCCTTTGTTTTTACCTCTGCTTGTAATCATCCTGTGGATGCCTCTGAAAATTCTAACAAAATAGATCAAAATAGTTTTCTTTCATTGGGTGGCTATGACTCCCCAGAGAGTGATCAAACCATTAGGCAAATTGCTGAAAACTGGCAGCCTGGCTATGCCCCACCCCTTATAGAAATTATTTACTTTTCGAGAGATCGTGCACTTAGGCCAAAACTTTTCTCCTTATTGCAAAAAAAGACAAGCTCGGAGAATGTTTTTGCTCTAGATAAAATTTATGAAAAAATTTGGAACCAAGAAATAGTGACTCCTGATTGGTATCCAAAGTTTAAACAAACTCTTTACTCTAAAATCGATAGTCGCTTTTCAGAGTATTTTAAGAACACCGAGAATAAAACTATTCGACTAGATGAAATTCGTTGGGGAGGTGTTGTTCAAAATGGTATTCCACCGCTTAGGGCCCCAATTATGCTTAAGGTGTCAGAGGCAGATTATCTGGAAGATTCCAATGTTGTTTTTGGTATCGAAATAGATGGTGATTCAAGAGCTTATCCAAAGCGCATTCTTGCCTGGCATGAAATGTTTATAGACTTTGTTGGAGGCAAAAGTGTCACAGGGGCTTACTGTACTCTTTGTGGTTCGATGATTCTCTATAATAATGAAGCTGGTGGAAAAGAGCATAAATTAGGCACCAGCGGTTTCTTATACCGATCCAATAAACTAATGTTTGATGAGGATACTAACTCCTTTTGGAATACTTTATTAGGGGAACCAGTTGTTGGGCCTTTGGTGGGTAAGGGAATTGCCTTAGAACGTTTGCCAGTAGTAACGACTACATGGGGACAGTGGAAAAAGCTTCATCCAGAGACGACTGTGCTATCTTTAAAGACTGGGCATAGCAGAGATTACTCAGAGGGTCAGGCATATAGAGAATATTTCGCCACTGATGATCTAATGTTTAACGTGCCTAAGTTGGATAAGCGTCTTAAAAATAAGGCAGAGATTTTGGCTTTGCATAATTCTTCAGCGAAGGAGGCACCTCTGGCTATTTCTTCAGATTTTCTTAAAAGAGCCCCAATTTATCCTGTGAAGTTCTCCGGCCAAGACTATATTGTTTTAACCGATCATTCGGGAGCCCACAGGGTATATCAAACTGATAATCAAAAATTTACCAAATGGGATCAGCAGTCCAGCCTTAAAGACTCGTCCGGGCAAGATTGGAAATTAACTGAGGCTTCATTGATATCGTCTGAGAATGTAAAACTACACCGAGTGCCCGCCCATAATGCTTTTTGGTTCGGTTGGTATGCAGCATTTCCGAATACTAAGTTGATCCATTAGAATCAGAAGCCGGGCTAAGCGGGTACTTTTAATTAGCTGGCTTTTAAGTACCTATAAGAGCTCAATATTTGATAGTAAACATATTTGCTATTATTTTCATCATAATATACCGTCCGCCCAGATTTTTAACTCTGGAGTTGATGATGTCGTATTTTAAATCACTTTGGCCTTTTCTTACTGTGTTGATTTTTCATTCGGCATTGGTTCAAGCTCAGGTAACGCCTATTTGTCAAAGTCCTTTTAGTGACTCTGACGGAGATGGTTGGGGCTGGGAAAATGGAGACTCCTGTCTAGTAGCTAGTAACCAGCAAGGTAACCAGAATTCAAGTTCAAACCCAGCGAACACAACTCAATCAAGCACGGTTTCTGATTGTGTTGATTATGACGGTGATGGATTTGGTTGGAGTGAGACCGAACAAGATACTTGTATTCCGGGTGGTAGTCAGAGCTCTAATTCAGCCCCTGCCAACAACAATCAATCAAGCACAGTATTTGACTGTGTTGATTCCGATGGAGATGGATATGGCTGGAGTGAGACCGAACAAGATACTTGTATTCCGGGTGGTAGTCAGAGCTCTAATTCAGCCCCTGCCAACAACAATCAATCAAGCACAGTATTTGACTGTGTTGATTCCGATGGAGATGGATATGGCTGGAGTGAGACCGAACAAGATACTTGTATTGTCGGGTCCGGTAGTTCTTTTCCGTCATCTTCATTAAGTACTGGGTTTAGGCCAAGTGATATTACCGACATTATACTTACTGCTGGTCAATCAAATGCAGTAGGGCAATCTACTAGTTTTTCATCTCCTCGTGATGATTCCCACCCACGAGTTTTCGTTTGGACTTACGATCAGGGTTGGCAATTAGCTGACCTTCGTTCTCAGACCTGGTGGAGTGGAAACCATCCTTCTAAGGGAGGAGTTGGACAAAGTCATCCTGGTTTTCATATTGCTAAATCGTTGGCGGAAAAAACCAATAGCGTAATAGGCCTAATAGCTACGGGAAGCCCAGGTCAGTCGATAAATTTTTGGGATGAAGGTAAGCCTGCCTTTCCTGAAATCATCAGCAGAGTCAACAACGCGTTGTCAGCCCTATCCCATAAATCAAGTTTGGATATGATTTGGTGGATGCAAGGAGAGTCTGACGCTAATGCTAGCAATTACTATCGGGAAAAGTTTCTAAACCTCATTTCCAGATTTAGACAGCAAAGATGGTTTAATAGTCAAGCGCTCTTTGTTGCTAACGAAACTTCTATTTTTGACGTTAATCAAATTTTCCGTGAATTGGACTTCGACAATGACTCGAGTACTTGCTCTTCTGTTGGAGAGGGGCTGCCCACTTTCTCTGATAGAGTTCACTTTACAGGAGATGCGTTTAGGCAAATGGGTAACGCTGTTTCTGAGCTTTACCTCTCAAGTTGCGATAATTTTTAGCTTTATACTGAAAGCAATTTAAATTTCGCCTTTGGCTAAAGCTTATAAAGGACTCGGCTAGCAGGTCTCATTTAGCTCTTCTTTTGTATTGCTCCGAAAATCTGTAGGAGCAAGCTAGGGCCTCAGTGGCTTTAAGAAGGAGATAATAGGATACAGAACTAGTTACAGCATCTTGGGCAAAAAAGTCTCTATCTCTGACTGACCTAGGTCACTGAAATTATTAGTATAATTTTATTCGGACTAGGTTTGGCCAAATTCTGAATAGAAAATGACACAAACGACCTATTTAGCCCTATAACCTGGAAGGAATGTCTATATTTACCCCCGTGGTCTACGCTAAAAATAGGAAATCACCTGTTTAGCTATTCTTAGGCTTGGGTTAAGAAAGACTTCTGTGAAGTTTTTGGATAGTTCCTATCCTAGGCTTCAGAGCCCTCTGTCATTGCTATCCGAGTATTTAGAAAAAGCGTTATACGCTCGGAGTCTTAGCTGTCGTCCTCTTTCTAATAACTTTTCTTTGAAATTAAAAAATATTAAAAAATTGGCACTGAAAAGTTGGCGGTCCCTAATATTCCGGGCGGAAACCTGAAATATTAAAAGGTTTTTGTTCTGAAATAACCTACCATTCAACAACAACACCCATAGGGGGTAGTAAATGAAAGCTTTAACTTTTAGAGACTTAGAGGGTAACTTTGAGGACGAGTTGAATCCTCAATTGAACAAAGTATTGACGTACGGTTTTACTGATATTCACCGTGAAAATTTTCCGCGAAGCATTTGGAATAGAAATATTCCATCTTGGCGGATGATACACTCTTTTCCGGATATAGAAATTTTTCCAATTGAAGCCTTCTTAGATTGGTTTCGAGACGAGGAAATTCAAGCTGAGGTGACTCGACTAGTCAATCACTTCAAACAGTCGAACTTTGACTCTAAAGAAGTGAGTGAGCGGGAAAAGCTGGTGCTTGAATTGATTTCTGAAATTCAAGTTTCAATTCAAACATTATCGCGACTGGAAGAAGGTGTTGAAATATCCAAGACCTATCAGCACCAGGCCAGCATTTTGCTGGAAAACTTGCTTTTAACTGGCTTCATTGAAGCTCTGCGAGAAGCAAAACCTGGATACTTAAATCGAATTGTTGTGCTACACGACACCAGTCTGCGTGATTACTTCCAATCAGTGATGGGCAAGTTTGTTCCGATGGCCGAGTTTCGAAAATTAGCCAAACTATTTGCGCAGATGAATCATCCGGCTTCGTTTTTTCAAGCCGGTTGGGGTGCTGCGGAAGAGCTGAATAATCGGCCTGATTTGGTTGACTATCCAGTGATGCCTGGTCGCACTTTTGCTATCGTGGCGGAAGAGTATTCGCGAGAGCTTGTTCGTAGAGTTAAGCGGGCTGGCTTGAGGCGTAAAAGCCCAGAAGTAAAAGCTCTGCTTAAGTCACTGATGGCACGATACCCTCAAATGCAGCCGTATAGAGCTGCAGAGGAGCCTATGTCTGATCAGGCTCTCGAGACTGCGCTTGCAGGATTTGAGGAGCTTGCTCAAGACACTGAGGCAGGGAAGTCTATTCGACGTCTTTACAAAAAAGGGATTACGGGTTTGTGGCGCGGAGTTTGTGCTACAACTTTAAATCCTGTGCCTGCGTGGGGCCGTGCTGGTTTCATCAACCACAGTCAGGCTAGTTGTGGTCTGACTGATGGAATGGTGTTTGATGCCGATGACCGCTTTTCTGTTCTTTCTGAGTCTTGCCAGATGATGAGAGAGCAGAGAGTTAAAGCTTGGTTCAGCCCTAACATTGACTGCCGTGCAACTGATGCAGTTGCTCAGTTCGGTGACCTTGTTAAGCTGGACCTTGAGACTGGAGCTTCTTCTTCAACCCATGCAAAGGATGCGAGCAGTCATATCGCTCTGCACCCTGACTTTATCGTCAAATGTATGGCTGAAGCTTTGCGACAGCATGAAAATGCTGGAGTAAAGCGTCGAGTTGGCTTTCACGGGCATAATCCTTCCGGTCGTTTAGAGGCTTCCTGTATTTATGCAGCCTTGGTTGCTGGTCCAGATCAAGAGATCATGTTTGATACCTGTGCAGTCCCGTCTCCTGAAAAGGTTAAAGGACATGCATTGGCTCAAGCTGATACAGAGAGCTTAGCGTCAGTTTTTGCTAAATTCTCTTGGCTCGGTGATTGGCAACCTACCAAAAAATTCCACAAAGGAATGTCGAAGTTTCGTGGCATTCTGGAGAAATTTGCGGTAGCTCAGCAGTCTAATCGAGATAATTATATCGATTTTACGACTGAGCGAAGGTTGATGCTTGCTAGGCTTCATCTTGCTGGGGGCTGGGCAACCGTCTTTGTTCCTAAAGTTACTCACTTCTTTAAGTTTTCAATTTTGAAGCGTTTTGCAGAGGAGCGAGATAGGCTGATGCCTGACGGGCAATTGAGTGCGGAAGGCTATGCTTTACGAGATCAGGTCTATGACCTGGCTTGCTATATGGTTGATACCAACTGGCAGCCACTCGATAGTCCAAAAAGAGTAACTCCGAAGATGAATCAAGCTGGTGATTTTGGCTTGAATGCAGTGGTTAAACTTTTCGAACAGGGTAAACTTCTAATCAGAGATGGCCAGTTGATTTCGGTTGTTGATGGTGAGGAGTTTTCAGGAATTCATGATTCGATGTTTGAATCCCCTGATTTCCTGGCTGAGAAATTTATCGTAGTGGATTTGCTCCTTTGGAGTCAAAGTCATGAGATGCAAAGGCTTAGACCTAATGTGGACCGGAGTCTAGTGCAAAAGGCCGTTCTTACCGTCCTTTACGGTTGTGACATGTTCGTGCCTGATCTTTCTGATGACATTGTTTGCAAGGCAATACCACTAGAAGGCGAGACTAATCCTGAGGCTCTGAAAAGTGTCTTTGGTAAAGCTCAAGTCTTAGCGGAAAAACTATTAGAGAATAGTGAAACCGCCCCAGTGGATCTCGAGATATTGCAGATTTATCAGAAACTTCGCTCACGTAATTTTAGTGTATCAGCCTGCGACCTTAAATCTTTAAGTCCTTACCTTAAGGGAACTAGTTATGTGTCCCAGAAAGAATACGCTAAGTCACGTGGATGGAGTAGACGTATTACCAATACAACTCGTGCGCTAGAAGTCTGTTTTCCTAACCTTGCTGGAGATTTGGTAGTTAATCCAAAATTTCCATCAATGGGAGCTAATGCAGTTATTTGGCTTAGGGAAAACTGGCATGAAGCAAAGTACGATCCATCTGGAATTCTTCAGGCTGTTGTAATGGACAACTATGGACTCGATGTTCATGGACCATGGCCTGTTGAAGTATTCGGAAAGGAACCAAAGTCTATTTCTGCGGTTTCCGGATTGCTTGGTAGTAAAGGAATTATCAGCGGCAAGAAGAAGCGCAAAGGCCTTAGTAGAGTTCCTGAAGCAGCTTAAATTTGCAGTTGATATTTGAAGCGGTGGGAGATGTTTTTCTGGAGGTTGTATTTTTTAGACCTTCAGGTTCCCGCCCGCTTTTTCTTCAATACTTTCCTTAAATAGCTAGAGATTTCCGGCAACTAGTATCATTACTGTTGGTTGCTCTGCTACCCGTGCCTCTACTTCTCCTTATTACATCATCTTTTTTGCTTTTTCCTCATAACAAGTCTGGTTAGAGGGAATTTCGCTGAAAGGTTGTTAGATAAGATGAGGGAAGTTTTTTTATGTTTAGTAAAAAGTTAATAGCTTTAGTATTGAGTGTTCTTTTAATGATTCTGCCAGGGACATCCTTTGCCCAGTCAGATTCTGAGCTATTTGGCTTAGTAGCTCCGAGTGAAGGCCAAAGTATCCCCTTCGGCAGGAGGTTATCTATACAGAGTGATAGATTTTTGTGATGATGGTGTAACTAGCTGGCCTGACACTAAACTAACAAACAACTATGTTAGAGGAACAGGGATAATGGACACCATCTACTGGTTTAGTCAGGGTGAAGATGAGTATGGTACGAAATTCGACCATAGTGGTAATAAAATTTCAATAGAAACGGAATTAGGAACTTATCGAATTGGATATCCTAGTCAGCCTGAAAGTAGACAAGGTCAACATTGTCCGCTGGCTAAAGGCAGGTAAGATTGATAAAATTCAACAGATAAAAAAGGCTCCTTCGCGGAGTCTTTTTTATTGAGATTGCTCCAGAATTTTGCCGTCTCTCAACTTCACTCCCTTGCATGCAGAAGGGGGTCTATAGAGCGAAAGGATAAACATTTCAAATCTTAGCTAATAAGTTTTCCAGGCTATTGCTTATTTCCCAGTCCTATGAGGAAATAACTCTCAGTAACCATATATGGAGATGAGAATGAAATCAGAAATTGAAGGGCGCACAGCGCTGGTAACTGGGGCTAATAGAGGTATTGGTAAAGCAATAGTTGAATCCTTAATTAGCCACGGAGCGAAGAAAGTATACACCGCTGTTCGTTCTTTGGATAAAGCTGATTCTCTTGTCAAAGCCCATGGGGATAGAGTTTCTCCAATTCTAATTGATTTAAATAAGCCTGAAAGTATTAAGACTGCCGCTAAAACAGCTACTGATGTGGACCTTGTGATTAACAATGCTGGCATACTTAATGTCTGCGACCCACTTTCTGACTCCACGATAGAGTCATTTAAGGACGAGCTTGAAGTAAATGTTTATGGATTGATTCGAATGGCTCAATCTTTCGTGCCTGTGCTTGAAAATAATGGAGAGGGTGTATTCGTTCAGCTCAACTCTGTTGCGTCCCTTAGAAGTTTTGCCGATTTTAGTACTTACTGTGCTTCTAAAGCTGCGGCCTACTCATTCACGCAGGCTCTGAAGGATAAACTCCAGGAAAAAGGAATTGCAGTGATTAGCGTTCACCCTGGTCCGATAGAAACTGATATGGCTAAAACTATTGGTATGGAGGGTGAGCCTGTGTCAGTTGTTTCAGAAGATATCATTGATGCTATTAACTCCAGTCGCCAGCATGTTTTTCCAGACACTATGGCTAAAGACTTTTGGAAAGCTTATCAGCCTTTCGCTGAAGGTGTGGTTGAGGGATAAGGGCACTGTTCAGTAGAAGTGTTTCTAGCTGAGAGTCTTCTAGAGAGATGAGAGAGCATTTGATACACCTAGCTCCTAGGGGTCCTAACTTATTCAAGGTCGTGAATCGCATTTTAATAATGTAGTTGGTTCCACTGCTTGCCCTTTAGTTTATCCTAAAACCATTGTAAAACTAGATTAAAATCATCTCTGAGAAAGAGAGAAAGCCGTCTTTGGGCTCAGAAGTTTTCCTTTTTTTTAACTTCAATTGAGCCGAGAGAGTTGGCTACCGGTAGAAGGTTTATCAGTGGTTGGTTTTCTCGGAGCGGGGGTTTCTCGCGTTGTTAGTTGTTTTGGGAAATCCCCAAACTTCAACAACAACATAAGAGGAAGTAAAGTGGATACAAATCCATTTCTATTAGAGCTCCCAGAGCTGCGAAATGCAGTTCAGCCCCTGGTTCTGTTTCCGGAAGGAATACAGGACGCCTTTGAAAATTATCCTGATTTACTTTTCAGGATAGCGCATATGCGTTTGCTGGCAGTTTTGGATGTCCGGTACATTGGTCAAGTGGACCCTATTATCTTAAGGGATGATCAGGTTGCCACTTTGATCAGAGATACTGGCTATCTTGAAACTGCGCCTGGCTTTTTGAACTTTCTCAAGGAGACACCCGATAAGTATTTTATCGGTGACATGAGTCTCCTAGTTCTGATTGAACGAGTTTTCGAACTAGTTCGCCAGATTGAGCAAAAATCCAGTAGTTAATTTTCATTTAGCAGGGGGATTAGGCTTCGGGTTCATTATGTGGTTTTGCTGTGTTTTGAACCCGGAGTCTTCTCTTTTCTTGCAGCTGAGACTTTCAATATTTACCTGTCTTGCCCGGATTGAAGACGAAATGTTGTCGAATCAATCTGTGAAGAGTCTTGAATTTTACCATTACTTCAGCATCTTACGAGAGTATTTTGCAGATATACTCACTAGGTTATTATGGAAAAAGTAGAGTGCTATAGATCCAGTCTTTTAGGGCCATTACCGAGCGATATGTCTCGGCTTCAAATAAGGGACTGTAGTTGCCGAGGTAGGATCAGGCTGGACTGGTTAGTCTGATTATGTGTAAGGCAGGACCTTTCTCTATCTGGAGCTTTCTAGGTTTTTTATTCTAGTCTCAGAGAATGGTTCTTCTGACTTTGCAGGTATGAAAATACTTGAATTGATCTGTAGCTTCCCAACTTTTGGACCTTACCCTGATACAGACTTATGAGAGCTAGTTTGACTATACTTATATATTTACGAGAATATTGTCAGACTCAGTCACTAGATTTTCATGAAAAAAATAGGGGAGTTGCAGATCTTGAATTTATTTTTTTTGCTCAAAGAGCATTCTGGGTGCTGGAAAAGTAAAATGCTTGAAGCTAACCAAGGCGTTTAAGCCTTAGGAGTTGATCGTGCAGGGAGGAGAGAAAGTTAGAGCGATCTTTGTTTGAAAAAGGTGGTGGCCCTCCCACTTGTTCACCACCAGCTCTCAAGTCCTCCATTATAGCTCGGGTTGCAAGAGCTGCTCCAATTGAATTTTCCGTAAAGGGTATACCGTTAGATGCAATTACAGTGGCTTTAGCTTTTAGGCATCTGTCAGCCAGAGGGATGTCTGAAGTTATGACTACAGAGTGTTGATTAGCTTGCTCAGCGATGAAATCATCAGCGGCATCAAAATCTTCACTGACCTGAATCAGTTTAACCAGAGAGCTTTCTGAAACCTTCATGAAGCTGTTGGCTACTATTGAAACCTTTACCTGGTGTCTAAGAGCAACCTTATAGATTTCGTTTTTGACGGGGCAGGAGTCTGCGTCGACCAGAATGTGGAGATCGCTTTTCATGAATTATCCAATAAGAGGAGGGTTTTCAGTGAGTATTCTATTCTATGATGGAGGAGATCGGTAGTATTTTTATAAGCTTGGATCTCTCTGGATGGTTGAGAAATGGGGGGGGGGGAGGTTTTTGAATCCAACAACATTAATAACTCATGGGCCTAACGGCTAATTAAATGTTCTACTTTTCCTACATACTCAGGCTGTGAGGAGAGTTAGTATTAGAATTGAAGGGACACAAAAAACCCTTAAACGAACCTTTGCCTTTCGATTGAAGACCCCTGACAGGATGCAAGTGGGTATTCCACTTGCATCCAGGCCTAGTTCAGGAAAAGTTATCGACTCTCTATTCCTTTTAGAACCGTTACTCCTATTTCAAAGTGGTGAGGGGATATAAGGATATAAAAGGAGCATCTTCGCGAACAGCCTTATATAGAGCCTCTCTGATTTGAGATTTGCTTGCAGTAGTAAATTTATTAAGACAAACTTGCGAATCTTGTTTGCCTAATTTTTCGGTCACAATATCGATTGATTCTTCCAATGATTTAGCAAGGACTAGTTTCAGATATTTTCGCTAGGTGGTTGAATCACTATCTTTGTCTAGCGAGAACTCTTCTGGTAGCAGGTTAAATTCAAGTTTAACATCGATCTCCAGCCTATAACGATTTTGGTCGGATAATCTAGTAAATTCACGGAGGCTAGTAGCCATAGAGCTGCGCTGACGGTTACCATCAAGTACTTTTACAGAACTAAACTGCGCCAGTGGAAGTCTGATTTTCTTTTCCAGAATCTGTAGCCCCTCTGCTTTTTAACTTACCTTTGAACCTACCCTTGATACAGATTTATGGGAGCTAATTTGAGTATGACTAGATACTTACGAGAATACTTTAAGACCCATTCACTAGGTCATTATGGAAAAAGTAGGGGGGCTACAGATTATGGAAAAAGTAGGGGGGCTACAGATTTGCAGATTTGACTCATCTAGCCCCTCTATTTTCGGAACTTATCTCGAGGCCTTTAACAACGAGTGTTGCACTTAATCATTGAATCCAGGGGAGTAGTAAGGTTAGTAGTGGTGCGAGAGATTTTTTTCTAAATCTAGAAAAAATCACTAAAGTTTACCCAAAAAATTGCCGAATACTATCAATGTCATGCTGAATTCTGAGTATTCTCTTCGAACCCAGCCCAAGTTTTGCTCATCCTGACTCTTAATATGAACAAATATTAAGAGTACAGAGCTCAAAACAGAATCATTTAATCTAGAGGCTTCTAGTATGAGGAATCCCGCTCAGGCAATTATTATTTTTCTTCTTTTAATTCCCTTTCCTTCCCTGGCTCAAAACCCTGAGGGGATATTCAACGGCTTCCTCGATCAGCTTAACGTGCTGGAATGCGAGAACTATTCTTCCACCGATACAAACGTTACTCTGAATATATTCTCCCTGTCTGGAGAGATAATTCATCGCTCAAGTTTTATTGTCCCTGCCGCTGGCTCAAGGCACACTATACTTAATTCTATTGTCAACATAACAAACACTTATGGAAACCTGACACTCGACAGTGATGCAGATAGCCTACTCAGTTGCAGAACTGTTCTCTACGGTGCTAACCCTGAAGATGGAAACAAGAGAAACGACTTCGTTTATGCAATACCTGTCTCAGCTGGTAGTGCAGGCACGCGTGGAGGACCAGTAACAACTATTCAGAATCTCTCCACCCCTGCAAGTACTTACAACTGGCTGACAATATCTAACTCTTCAAACGCTGCTTTCTCTGCCTTCGTGGAGTTCTTTAACTCTGGAGGACAAAAGACAGGTAGCTATACGATCGATAATCTCGGACCTGGCGGCAGACAAGACATCGCAGTTGAGGAGAACGGTGGTGGTAGCTACTTGATTCACCCGAACAACGAGGCTCAAAACTATAAGGCATACCTTGTTCAATTCGGCTCAGACCCAGCCAGTGTTTTAAATTATTTCGCCTTCCCTTCTTTCTCTAAAGCTTCTGACTGCGGGGGAGAAATTCTTCAAGCTTCTACTCTGGGAACTGCCCACACACAAAGCTGGCTTGATCTTGTAAATCTGGAGGGAAGAAACGTTTCAGTTGAGTTGATAATTAGAAATCAGGAAGGGGCTGTTCTGGCGACCAGAAACCATACCCTATCACCTAACAGCAGGTTTAACCTTCCCTTTAACTCAATCATTGACCCCAGTGGCAACGGCGGAATTGGCACTGTTGAGCTAGTCTGTCCCTCCTCTACATCTGGAGTAACGGCACAGGTTACTCAAGCTGGCTCACATGACGGAAGAGAGACAGCCTGGGCATACGCTGTTCAAAGTTCTAATCAAACAAAAGCTAGTGAAGGCCAAATCATTGGCTTACCTGTAAATACTTTTCTTAGTTCGCTAAACTGGGTAAAGCTTTTCAACTCCAGTGGTGACGAAATTTTTCAGGACTATTCGGTACACAACCAGACAGGTAGAAGGGCTCAGAATGATTTTACCAGCGTAGCTAGCGGCGGTAGTGCAGATTTCGAGGCTGGTGCTGCCCTCCCTTCTGACTCTGTGGGTGCAGTGAGAATAAACGGCTCTGACGAGCAAGCCATTGATGCAAGTGTTCTTAGAACATACCCTGACCGCTTTGGAAGAATTGCTAATATTCTTTATCTCCCAGGAGAGGTGCTAGGAAGCACAAATTCCAGTAACCCAGACATTGGAGGTGGTGGATCTAACGATAATCCGAATGACACAAACTCAGATCCGTCCTCTGGAGTCAGTGACTATACCTGCACAGCAACGCAGTCGGGTAATAACGTGGAGTTGTCATTGAGCGGAGTACGCGCTGGCGGCGAAAACCTGTTGATCAACGGTGTATGGCGTGCAAGCCTGACCGGCCAAACAAGATACACGGTTACCAACGTCGATACTTCAGCCACCATCGAGATCCGTCTGCGGGGCAACGGTTACGACGGCCCCGGCGGCTTCGCCGTTGCTACCTGCGAGAGAGCACCGGCTGGTAACACTCCTCCATACGTCACAAGAGCAGTTGTGCGAAACATCTCCTCAACTGAAATTGAACTAACAATTGATTTGACTATTGAAGGCCGGGCTCGTGTATTTTACGGAGAAGGTGGTAACCGAAATAATATCGAATCAGGAGACAGTAGATTTGGACAGCAGCATGTCTTTAGAATTGATAATTTAAAACCAGACACTATTTACACCTATCATCTCAACACCTGGACAACAGGTAACAACGAAAACCCATACACAACTACTATTCGCTCATTCAAAACACTTGGCAGCTCTTCTTCAAGCAGCTCTTCCTCAAGTAGCTCTTCCTCAGGTGGAGGCAGTGTCAGTGACTATGCCTGCACAGCAACGCCATCTGGTAATAACATGGTGTTGTCATTGAGCGGAGTACGCGCTGACAACGAAAACCTGTTGATCAACGATGTATGGCGTGCGAGCCTGACCGGCAAAACAAGGTATACGGTTACCAACATCGATACTTCAGCCACCATTGAGATCCGTCTGCGAGGCAACGGTTACGACGGCCCTAGCGGCTTCGCCGTCGCTACTTGTGAACGAGCACCGGCTGGAACAAATCCAAGGTTTGATCCAACAGTATTACCCATTCCAGAAAATGGTGTTTATCATGGCGTTAGTACTATTTTTCATGATTCGCCCAATCGTTTTGCATACGCTAACCGCTTAGAAGCACTTGCCGATTTTGAAAAATCAGTTTACCAAACTAATACAAATTCAAAACGTGTCAAGCTTGACCGTCAATTCTATCGCTGGGATAGCTTCTTAACTCGCAATGGCGACGGCGAAGATCTTCACGCATATATACGTGCGACCTCAGCACTTGGGCGTACACCCGTTGCCTCAGTTAACCCTATTACGGCCGGTGGATCAGCGCTTGTATGCCCTGACGGATCAGGCAAACTAGCGTGGGCCTGTATTGCGGACGGTCAATTTGATGATGATATTATTAATATGGCTCAGAAAATCAGAGACTCCGGCATATCACCTTTTATCTTTAGTTTTCATCATGAGCCAGAAGATGAAATTCGCTGCAGGGCATCGGATGTCTGTATGGGCACAGAAGCAGATTATATTGCTGCATGGCGGCATGTCGTAGACTTATTCCGCGAACAACAAGCAGATAATGTCGATTTTATGTGGATTATGCGCGGCCGTACTTTTGGAGAATCTGTACCATTCGATCTACCAAATGCTGAAGACCTCTACCCTGGTGACGATTACATCGATTGGATCGCGGCAG
>CAZECN010000052.1:0-14089 GCA_964510575.1 uncultured Bdellovibrionales bacterium
GACCAGTACTCCCCAAATATTTGCTCCGATGAGCAGCACGAGTCCAGTATCTTCAATAACTCCATGACAAAGTGACAGTAGGCAAAGAGTCAAAAAAATATCTCTTTGACTAAGTTCATTTTTCTTAGCCTCAGCAATCAACAAACCACTACCGAAAGTAATTCCAGCCAGCAATCCTATAATAGCAACTCCGGAAGCTTTAGCTGAAATTCCAGTAAGTCTCAAAACTGGTTCAAGTACCTTAGCTAGAAAATCAAGTAATCCAATCGCTTTAATCACTCGCATCAAGACAAGCAGACAGAACAAAACAAAGACAGTGAAGCCAAGTGTGCTGGCTTGGTTGAGCAGCCAATCAAGAATCCCAGATTCTTCCTTCTGTGGCGCCCAAACTATAGTGGCTGGTTCTTGAAAGAGTCCGAAAACACTGAAAATAAGATTTAATAACAAGCCAAAAACCAAAGCTCCTATCAGCCTAAGAGCTAGGAAAGTTTTCCAAACTCCTCCTACTTGACGACAAATCGCTATCTCCACTGGAAGGCCGTGAGCTAAAAGTATCATTAAACCAAGGACTGTTGACTGAGCCACAGTTAAGGGTTCAGCAAGCTGAAGGCTAACCAGAGAAGCAATGGCTCCATAAATATTGGTTAGTATTCCAGCCGCCCAAACTATTCCAATCTCTCCCGGCAGGCCCATTGGACTCATTAGAGGGGAAAGCAGTTGCCCCAGAATTTCTATTCCACCAAACTCTTTTAGAACCTTCACTATTACAAGGACAGGAATCAGGATTTTCAAAAGCTCCCGAGCAACCTGCCAAGTTTCAATTAAGATCTCTTTAAGCACGTTTTCTTTAGGTAAGTTTTTCATTTTTCATCATAAAAAAAGGGCCTGGTTTTAAGCAGGCCCTTTTGAGAAACGTATGTCTTTAAATGACTACGGTCTAGTTGGGGCCCCTGGAACAAAAGAAGCTGCCGGGCGAATTTCAGTTGTCGCTCCCGAGTCACTTCCCACAGAACCTGGAACAACTACTACAGTATCCCGAGCACTTTTATCCTCAACTCCATCAACTTTAACTTCAGCTCTACCCGTTTCCTTAGAGACAAAACCAGTTCCGGCAGGAATCAATCGTCCCATAATGACGCTCTCTTTCAAACCTCGCAGGTTGTCAGTTTTCGCAGACAACGAAGCCTCAGTAAGAACTTTAGTGGTCTCCTGGAAACTCGCAGCAGAAATAAAACTCTCAGTAGAAAGAGAAGCCTTAGTGATACCCAGTAAAACTGGCTCAAAGGTAGCAGGCTCTCCACCGTCACCAAGAACTCTCTTATTCTCATCTCTAAAAACATGTCGGTCCACGACATCCTGTTGAAGGAAATGAGTATCACCAGAGTCTACAACTCTAACTTTAGAAAGCATCTGACGAACGATCACTTCAATATGCTTGTCGTTGATTCGAACACCCTGAAGTCGGTAAACTTCTTGGGCCTCATCCACAAGATATCTAGTGAGTTCATACAATCCAAGAACGGCTAAAATATCATGAGGATCAGGTTGACCAGCTGTTAACTGCTCCCCTGCTCTAACTCGGTCTCCTTCAGCAACAAGGAACTGCTTGCTCTTACTAATCTGGTACTCAACTTGCTCCCCAACATCAGGTGTCACGTATACTCTACGCTTTCCTCGAATGTCATCACCAAAGCTTATAACTCCATCAATTTCAGACATGCTTGCTGGAGTTTTTGGCTTTCTAGCTTCAAACAGTTCAGCGACTCGAGGCAAACCACCGGTAATGTCCTTAGTCTTGGTAGATTCACGCTCACGCTTAGCAAGAACGGAACCCGGGAAAACTTCCTCCCCGTTTTCTACCGCGATCTTAACTCCAACCGGCATGTAGAAGATGTGCTCTTCACCGTTCGCTTCAGTTACGATAATAGCAGGTCTCAAGTCAGAACTTCTATCCTTGGCCTCAACAATCTCCCTTTCCGCGAAACCAGTTCTATCATCTGATTTCTCTTCCATGGTCAGCTCGTTGATATCCTGCCATCGAATCGTTCCACCAAACTCTGTGAGAACAGGAATCGAGAATGGATCCCACTCTGCCAACATATCCCCTGCTTTCACGGTAGCATTGTCTTCGACTTTTACGACCGCACCGTAAACCAGTTTATGGTTTTCTCTCTCACGACCATCCTTTGGATCGAGAACGCTGATTTCAGCCTTACGACTCATCACAACGAAACCACGAGGTGATTCAATAAGATTTGCATCACGGAACTCGACCTGACCTGGGAACCTTGCAAGAAGATTCGTCTGTTCAGCTCTACCAGTTGCAGTTCCACCAACGTGGAACGTTCTCATCGTAAGCTGCGTTCCTGGCTCACCAATTGACTGAGCTGCAACTACACCAACAGCTTCGCCTAGGTTAGCCAAGCGACCTCGCGACAAGTCACGACCGTAACAAAGGACACAAACTCCGTGTCTACTCTCACAGGTCAAAGGACTTCTGATATTTAAACGGTCAATTCCTGCTTCAGTAATTCTCTCAGAAAGTTCTTCATCGATCTCGATATTCTTCTCGACTAGAAGCTCTCCACTAATTGGATCCAAGACATCTTCTAGAGTTACACGACCAAGAATACGCTCACTAAGAGGCTCAATGATCTCTCCTCCTTCACTCAACGGAGAAACCTCAACACCTTTAATTGTTTTACAGTTATACTCTGTAACAACACAGTCCTGAGCAACGTCCACTAGCCTTCTAGTCAAATAACCAGAGTTAGCAGTTTTCAAAGCGGTGTCAGCAAGACCCTTTCTGGCTCCGTGAGTAGAAATAAAATACTCACCAACTGAAAGACCTTCACGGAAGTTCGCCTTAATCGGAGTTTCAATAATCGAACCATCCGGCTTAGCCATCAGTCCACGCATTCCGGCCAGCTGTCTAATTTGCTGATTAGAACCCCTCGCACCAGAGTCAGCCATCATGAAAATAGGATTGAAACTTGGTCCCTCCACCGACTCAGCTCCTTCCTTCTCAAAGGTTTCGGTTGAAATACCCTGAATCATGTCCGAGGCAACTCGGTCACCAATATCAGCCCAGATATCAATAGCCTTATTATAACGCTCACCAGAGGTGATCAGACCTTCTTGATATTGGTTTTCAACTTCAGCAACCCTAGACTCAGCTTCCTCAAGCAAAGTCCTTTTAGCATCTGGAATTTCCATATCTGCCATAGCGATTGAAATACCAGCTCGAGTCGAAAATTTGTAACCTGTGTTCTTTAGTCGGTCAGAAAGAAGAACTGTATCTTTGGCTCCACAAATTCTAAAGCAGTCATCAATAAGTTTTCCAAGCTGCTTTTTATTCATCACCTTATCGGCATGTTCAAATCCAAGCTTATCTGGGAAAACATCGTAAAGAAGAACTCGACCAACGGTTGTTTCCCAAAGTTTTCCTTCGATTCTAACTTTAACCTTCGCTTGAAGCTCAATTACCTTCTCTTCGTAGGCCATCAATACTTCTTCAGGACTGGAGAATACACGCCCCTGTCCTTTTGCAAACGGACGCTCTCGAGTCATGTAATAAAGTCCGAGGACGATATCCTGAGTAGGTCCAATAATTGGTTTGCCGTTAGCTGGACTAAGAATGTTGTTGGTAGACATCATCAACACTCTGGCTTCAACCTGAGCCTCAACTGATAGCGGAACGTGAACCGCCATCTGGTCACCATCAAAGTCAGCGTTAAATGCCGTACAAACTAATGGGTGAAGCCTAATCGCTTTACCTTCAATCAATACAGGCTCAAAAGCTTGGATCCCTAGTCTGTGAAGAGTAGGAGCTCGGTTTAACATCACCGGGTGCTCTTGAATAACTTCAGCCAAGATGTCCCAAACCACTGGCTTCTCTTGCTCAACCATTTTCTTCGCACTCTTAATCGTAGTGACGAAGCCTTTCTCTTCTAACTTGTTGTATATAAATGGTTTGAATAGCTCCAAGGCCATTTTCTTGGGCAAACCGCACTGGTGCAACTTCAACTCCGGTCCAACAACAATTACCGAACGACCTGAGTAGTCAACACGTTTTCCCAGAAGGTTCTGACGGAAACGTCCAGTCTTACCTTTAAGCATATCACTCAGGGACTTAAGCGGTCGCTTATTAGCTCCAGTGATAGTTCTTCCACGACGTCCATTATCAAACAGAGCATCAACAGCTTCCTGAAGCATTCTTTTCTCGTTTCGAATAATGATATCCGGAGCATTAAGATCCATCAGCTTTTTCAATCGATTGTTTCGATTGATAACTCGACGGTAAAGATCGTTCAGGTCACTGGTTGCAAATCTTCCACCATCCAATGGAACCAAAGGTCTTAGATCAGGTGGAATAACCGGAATCACTTCCAAGATTAACCACTCTGGCTTGTTGCCAGAATCAAGAATTGAGTAAACAACTTTAAGACGCTTAGCGAGTTTCTTCCTTTTAGCCTCACTAGTTGCCTCTTTCATTTCCTTAGAAAGTCTTGGAGCAAGCTCGTGAAGATCTAACCCAGCCAAAAGCTCCCGGACAGCTTCTGCACCAATACCGGCTCTGAAAGTATCTCCGTACTCTTCTTGAGCATCTCTATACTCTCTTTCGGTAAGTAACTGGTTGTCTTCAAGCTCTGTGTCTTCAGGATCAAGTACTATGTAAGATTCAAAGTAGAGAACCTTTTCGAGATCTCTCAAAGATAGATCCAAGAGGTTACCAATTCGGCTAGGTAAACTTTTCAGGAACCAAATATGAGCAACTGGGGAAGCGAGCTCAATATGGCCCATTCTTTCACGACGCACCTTGGACTGAATTACTTCAACCCCACACTTTTCACAGACTACACCTCTGTGACGCATTCTTTTATACTTACCGCAAATACACTCGTAGTCTTTTACAGGACCAAAAATTTTAGCGCAGAATAGACCGTCTCTCTCGGGCTTGAAAGTTCGATAGTTAATGGTTTCAGGCTTTTTGACCTGACCAAAAGACCAAGAGCGGATTTTATCCGGACTGGCTATAGAAATCCTCATCGATGTAATATCAGATGGGTTTCTAGGCTTTTCGAAGAGGCTAAAAATATCGTCCATGTTCTCTGCCTTTCTCTCTTTTAAGAAAAAATAATTTTAAACTTCAAAATCCCCAGCCTTCTAAAAGAAGACCGGGGGTAAAATACCGGGCCAAATAAACTAACCTTCCGCCGCAGGTGGTGCTTCACCAGAAGGCTCTGCTACAGCTTCCGCCGCAACGGCTCCTGCCGCTGCAGGTCTTGGCATAATTCCGCCAATTTTTGGAACAGCTCCACCAGCCCCTTCTTCCTCAACAGGCACCTTCTCCCCTTCCGACTCAATAAGCTCAAGATCCAAACCTAAACTCATCAACTCTTTACACATAACGTTAAAGGACTCAGGCAGACCTGGCTCAAGAACATTTTCACCCTTAACAATGGCTTCATACATTCTTGTTCTACCAGCAACATCATCAGACTTAACAGTCAAAAACTCCTGAAGAGAATAGGCAGCTCCGTAGGCTTCTAGAGCCCAGACCTCCATTTCTCCAAGTCTCTGACCACCAAACTGGGCCTTACCACCTAACGGCTGCTGAGTAACCAGAGAGTATGGTCCAATTGAACGAGCGTGAATTTTGTCATCCACCAAGTGATGTAGCTTCAGCATATACATAATACCGACTGTTACTTCTTCACTGAATGGCTCACCTGTTCTACCATCAAAAAGTTTGGTTCTAGCTAACTTGTCCAAGTCAGCCACTTCCAGCATGTTTCTAATGTTTTCTTCCTCAGCACCCTCAAAAACTGGCGTTGCAATATGAACACCTTTAAGGTCTTTCTGAGCAAGCTCTAGAACTTCTTTGTCGTTAAGGTTAGCGATAAGAGGAGCCTTACCATCTGGCAATGCACCTTGAAGAGTATCACGAACTTCACCTGTAATCTTATCAAAACTAGGAGAGTCCTTTTTGATTCCATCTTCAATTGCAATCTCAGGATCGCAAACTTGGTCTAGAAGATTTCTCAACTTCCTTCCGACACCATAACAGGCCCAACCCAAATGAGTTTCCAGAATCTGACCCACGTTCATACGAGACGGAACACCAAGAGGATTTAGAACCATGTCTACCGGAGTTCCATCAGGCAGGTAAGGCATATCCTCTTGAGGAAGAATTCTAGAAAGAACACCTTTGTTTCCGTGTCTTCCAGCAAACTTATCTCCAACAGATAGTCTTCGCTTAACAGCTACGAAGATCTTAACCATCTTGATTACGCCTGGAGGTAAGTCATCTCCTTTCTTGAGACGCTTAATCTTCTCAGAGATAGCAGCCCGCTTGTTGTTAATCAGTTGACCTGTTCCAACAACAATTCTGTTCAACTCGCTGTGAATTTTATCATCTCCAATTTGAATATCTCTTAAGTATTCAAAAGGAACCGACTCAAGCATCTCTTTAGTAATCTCAACACCTTTAGGTATTAGCTGCTTTCTACCTTCATCAACTAATCTGCCGGTTGTAGTCTTACCTTCAACAAACTCTGCTAGTTGTTTAAGTGCACTTTCTCTTAGGATTCTAATCTCATCCCGCTGATCTTGCTCTAGTCGGGCAATATCAGCTTTTTCAATCTCAAGCATACGATCATCTTTGGTCGTACCTTTTCTAGAGAATACATGAGCTGAAATCACAGTTCCTTCAACTCCTGGCGGAAGTCGTAAACTTGTATCTCTGACTTCTCCGGCCTTTTCTCCAAAAATAGCTCGAAGAAGTTTCTCTTCAGGAGATAGCTGGGTTTCACTCTTAGGAGTGATCTTTCCAACCATGATATCTCCAGACCGAACCTCAGCTCCGATTCTAATTACACCCGAGTCATCCAGATTTTTCAGCGCTTCTTCACCAACGTTAGGTATATCTCGAGTAATTTCTTCGTTACCTAGCTTAGTGTCACGAGCTACAGCTTCAAATTCTTCAATATGGATTGAAGTAAAAGTGTCCTCACGAACTAGCTTTTCGGAAATTAGAATCGAGTCCTCAAAGTTGTAACCACCCCAAGGCATGAAAGCTACCAGCACGTTCTTACCGAGAGCCAGCTCACCCATATCAGTGGACTGACCATCAGCAATAACTTCACCTGCTTTAACTCTATCCCCAACTCTGACAATCGGACGTTGGTTAATACAGGTGTTCTGGTTTGAGCGCTGATACTTGATTAGGTTGTAGATATCTACACCAGTATCAAGTGGATCATCCCCAACATTCTTAGCTTTTAATACTAGTCTTGTAGCATCAACTGCCTGAACCAAAGAATCCCTACGAGCAACAACTGTCGCACCAGAATCTCTAGCAACAACTTTCTCAACTCCAGTACCAACTAAAGGTGCTGAGGTTTTCAAAAGTGGAACGGCCTGACGTTGCATATTCGAGCCCATCAGAGCACGGTTCGCGTCGTCATTTTCTAGAAATGGAATCAGCGAGGCGGCGACACTGACTAACTGAGAAGGACTAACATCCATCAAAGATACTTCGTCTTTGGGAACACCCACGAATTCGTTGTGCTTCCTAGCAGTGACAAACTGCTCTTCAAAAGAGCCGTCCTCTTTAAGCGGAGCACTGGCCTGAGCAATTACCTCTTTAGCCTCCTCCATAGCAGACAAGAAAATTGTCTTGTTCGTAACCTTGCCATTCTCAACTGCTCGGTAAGGTGTTTCAACGAATCCAAATTCGTTGACCCGAGCATAAGTCGCCATTGATGAGATCAAACCAATGTTTGGTCCCTCAGGAGTCTCAATCGGGCAAACTCGACCATAGTGAGTAGGATGAACGTCACGAACCTCAAAACCCGCTCGCTCCCTTGTTAGACCACCAGGTCCAAGGGCACTGAGTCTTCTTTTGTGAGTAATCTCACTAAGAGGATTAGTTTGGTCCATAAACTGACTGAGTTGAGAAGAACCAAAAAATTCCTTCAACACAGCACTAACTGGCTTATAGTTGATCAAGTCTTGAGGCATCAGGGTTTCAATATCCTGAATACTCATTCTCTCTTTGATCGCTCGCTCCATTCGAACCAATCCAATTCGATATTGGTTCTCTACAAGCTCACCAACTGATCGAACTCGACGGTTACCGAGATGGTCGATGTCATCGATTGTGTAGTTTATTGGGTCCCCAGCAGTTCTTAGCTCAAGCAAGTAACCTACTGTGGCACAAATATCTTCCGCGGCAAGAGTTCCACCTTCAGTAAACTCTGAACCAGAAGCATCATCTTTCTTAGTTCCAATCTTTCTCTTATTGAACTGAGCTTCACCTTGGTGAAGTTTGTAGTCCATCTTGAGTCGACCAACCGCTGAAAGGTCATACCGCTCTGGATTAAAGAAAAGATTCTTAAAATTAGCTTCCGCTGTCTCAACACGAGGTGGGTCACCTGGACGAAGTCGCTTATAAATCTCAACCAAGGCATTCTTTTGAGGAATGTCAAAAAGGTGAGAATACAAATCTTCTTTCTCAGGCTCTAGACCATCAGCATGGATAGTTTTAATTAGAGCATCACCAATATGGTTATCTCTGGTGTAAAGAACATCAAATTCTGTAATCCCTAGCTCTTTAAACTGAGCAAGAGTACCAGAAGTTTTAAGCTTCCCTTTTGAATCTACAACATCTGGCTCAAAAGCCTCTCCTGCTTGAACCACTACTTCAAGCTTAGCAAGCTCAGCCTTTACTACGTCTTCTTCGTACTGGTTTAGAGAATCTGGGAGCGCCTTTTTAATTGCATCCCATCCAACCAGAACATCTCCCTCTTTTATTAGAGTTCGATTGTTACCGGGATGAATAACGTTCTCCCTAGCAATAACGATAGTGTGAGCAGCAACAAAACTCTCAGCATCAATTGGGTCAATTTGGATAGACTGAGTGTCCGCTTCTTTCAGGCGTCTAATGGCAGCGCGGTTGTACTTTTGACCCGCTTTAACCAGAACTTTGCTTCCTTTCTTTACTTCTTTAAAGGCCTTCTGACCTTCAAGCTGGCCAGCGATGAACCTCTTGGTCATCTGACCACGAACGTCCATCGAAATCTGATCAACTTTATAGAACTTTCTAAGAATCTGACCGCTCTGCAATCCCAATGCTCTTAGCAAAATAGTTGCCGGCTGTTTTCTTCTTCTATCGATACGAACGTGGAGAATGTCTTTGATATCGAACTCGAAATCTAACCAAGAACCACGGTAAGGAATTATCCTCGCGCTATAAAGAAGCTTTCCTGAAGAGTGTGATTTTCCTTTATCATGTTCGAAGAAAACACCAGGTGATCTATGAAGCTGACTGACAACTACTCGCTCAGTTCCGTTCACCATGAACGTTCCGTGTTTTCCCATTAAAGGAACTTCACCAAAATAAACTTCTTGCTCCTTAATATCTCGAATCTGCTTCTCACCTTCTTCGGTGGTATCCCACAAGACAAGCTGGATAGTTACTTTGAGGGGTGCGGCCCAAGTCATTCCTCGCTCATGGCACTCCCGAACATCGTACTTTGGCTCACCTAGATCGTAGCTAACAAACTCAAGGGAAGCTGTGTCGTTATAGTCCTTAATCGGAAAAACAGACTTGAAGACGGCCTGTAGACCTGTGTCCTCTCTTTCTTCTGCAGTACTGTTCGCCTGAATGAACTGTTCGTAAGAGTTCCACTGAATGTTAATCAGGTTAGGGATCTCCTTGACTTCTTCACGGCTGGAGTAATCTCTTCGGAGGCGTAGTCTTTTAGTAACTTTACTGCCCATGCTTTTCAGTTCCCCAAAAATTCAGAAAATAATTCTTTCAATGTGACCCCAACCTAGTGTAGGGAATCACTTCACAAAAAAGACCAATCAAAACCAGCCGCCCAGAAACAAAAAACAGCAAAACCTCTTTCTGGCAGCTTGTCAGCGCCGGAAAAAGGTCTATGCAGTCACTGTTGTGATAAATCTGGTCAACTCTAAAGCTAATCAAAACTGGAAGGACCTACTCTTGGTCCTCCCTAGTAAGTTAAAAGTAGCAACGGCCCTTGTCTTCAACAACCGGCATAAAGCTGGTTAGACAAAAAGGCCGTGCTTAGGAATAAGTATAGAACTACTTAAGTTCTATCTTACCGCCAACTTCTTCAACTTTAGCCTTGATAGCTTCTGCGTCTTCCTTAGAGACACCTTCTTTCAAAGTTTTAGGAGCTCCGTCTACAAGCTCTTTCGCCTCTTTAAGGCCAAGAGATGTGACCTCTCTAACAACTTTGATCACTTTAATTTTCTCGGAACCAGCTTCGGCTAGAACAACTTCGAATTCAGTCTTCTCAGCAGCAGCTTCGCCACCTGCAGCTCCCGGAGCGGCAGCAACAACTCCAACAGGAGCAGCAGCGCTAATGTCTAAATCTTCTTCAAGTTTCTTAACCAACTTGGACACTTCCATTAATGAAAGGCCTTCAATGGTTTCAGCCAAGGTATCGATGTTTGTTTCACTCATCCTGTGGTTTCTCCCTGCACGGTTTTTTCTAAATCAAACTCTAAAATTAAAATCTCTGGCCCCAATACCTGAGTCGAACCGACTCAAACTAGCCTCCTGCCACTTCTGGCGACCTGAAGGCGGGGTGAGTAACACATGGCCAAGTCAATTACAACAAGCAGTCGGCCAAAAACTCACTAAATTAGTATACTTAGCTCTATCCCTCTTTTTCCAACTCTTGTCTACGAAGATCCAACAATCTAGCTAGCTGCGTAGCTGGAGCGTTCATAGTCTGAGCAAGTCTCGTAGCTGGAGCAATCAGCAAACCAAGCAGCTTCGCATAAAGCTCCTCTTTGCTCGGCAAAGAGGCTAGCTCTTCAATTGCGGACTCACCAAGGAGCTCCCCCTCAAAAGAACCGGCCTTAACAGAAAAGTTATCGAGGTCTTTCGCATACTTTGAAACAACCTTAGCTGGGCTAACTGGATCTTCACCACTCCACACTACAGCAGTAGGTCCAGACAAAAACTCTTTTAATCCATCAGCTGAAGTATCATTAATAGCTATTTTTGCGAGAGTATTCTTCACAACCGAAAAACTCGCTCCAACATCCCTGAGCTCTTTTCTAATTGCTGTTAGCTCATCACAACTGCAGCCCTTATAATCAACTATAAAAGAGGCAGTGGCTCCTTCAAAAGCCTTCCCTATTTGCTCAACCGATGCTTCTTTTTGTGCCCGCTCCATTATCCCTTCTCAAATCTAAAGTTTGCCGCCTAAGTTTGCTTACCTAAAGGGAACTGGATCAACAGTAAGCCCAGGTCCCATGGTGGTCGAAATATTAATCGCTTGAAGATAAATGCCCTTTGAAGCTTTAGGCTTTGCTTTAATCAACGAGTCAATCACCGCTTTAGTGTTTTCGTGAATCTTGTCAGCTCCAAAAGAAGCTCTACCGGTACCAACGTGGACGATACCATTTTTTTCAACACGGTATTCAACTCGACCGGATTTAATAGCAGAAATAGCTTTCCCAACGTCTGGAGTTACAGTTCCAACTTTTGGGTTTGGCATCAAACCCCTTGGTCCAAGAATCTTACCGATTTTACCAACGTGCACCATGCAGTCCGGTGCAGCTACGGCAACATCAAAATCCAACCAACCGCCTTGGATCTTCTCAACCAGCTCTTCAGCTCCAGCAAAGTCAGCTCCAGCTTCCTCAGCTTCCTTGGCCTTGTCTCCCTTACAAAAAGCAACAACTCGCAAGCTCTTTCCAGTTCCATGAGGAAGCGCAACTGTTCCGCGCACATTCTCCTCGGCTTTACGAGGATCAACTCCAAGCTTAACCGCTAAGTCAACTGACTCGTCGAATTTAGCTTTTGGAAGTTTACTTATAATCTCGGAAGCTTCTTCCAAGCTGTAAACTTTATCTTCCTCAACCAGTTTCCTGGCTTCCTTTAATCGTTTTCCTTCTTTGGCCATGATTACCTGTCTTTCTTGTTGGCAACTCTTACTCGAAGTAAGGAGTCTTAACTCCCATGCTTCTAGCAGTTCCTGCTATAATTTTAGTAGCTGCATCGATGTCGTTAGCACTCAAGTCGGCTTCCTTAATCTCTGCGATTTTTTTCAACTGATCCATGGTCAGGCTAGCAACTTTATTCTTGTTAGGTTCGCCAGAGCCTTTTTTCAACTTAGCTTCTTGCTTAATCAAAAAAGAAGCGGGCGGACTCTTAATAACAAAGTCGAAACTTCTGTCAGCATAAACGTCGATAATAACCGGTAAGACCATGCCTTGCTGCGACTTAGTCTTGTCGTTAAACGCCTTACAAAAGTCCATGATGTTTACACCATGCTGACCCAGAGCAGGACCTACCGGAGGAGAAGGGTTCGCCTGCCCACCAGCGATTTGAAGTTTAATTTGACCTGTTACTTTCTTTGGCGGTGCCATAACATTCCACGCGTATTAGATTTAAATCTGAACCTGCATTATCCGACCCTGAGGTTTCAGGCTCGTTATGCCCATCTCTAGCCGAAACGGCTGCTTCTTATGCCTTCTCTACCTGTACGAAGTCAAGCTCAACTGGGGTATTACGCCCAAAAATACTGATCAAGACTCTCAACTTTCCTTTGTCCGGCTTAACATCGTCAACCGTACCGTTAAAGTCAGCAAACGGCCCATCAACGACTTTGACAGCATCACCTTCTTCAAAAGAAACTTTGGGCTTGGCTTTTTTGCTTCCGCCTTCCATCTGCTTAACTAGATTCTCTACTTCCATCTTAGAAAGAGGGACTGGGTTCCTAGAATCTCCAACAAAACCAGTGACTTTTGGTGTTTCACAAACGAAATGCCAAGTCTCGTCATCAAGATCCATCTGAACAACGATATATCCTGGAAGAAATTTTCTAGTTGAAGTCTTTTTCTGACCTCGAACTAATTCGACAACTGTTTCCTGAGGAATTAGAACATTACCAAAACGGTCGGATAAATTATTCGCGACCATTCTTTCCTCAAGGGAAGCTTTAACCATGTGCTCGAAACCACTGTAGGTATGGACGACATACCAAGGCAGTTTAGCCTGCTCTTCAGAAAGTTCTTTAAGAATCGGAGCTTCTTTCTCCTCTTCTTCCTCACCAGCTTCCTCAGTAGAAGCGTCTTCACTGGAAGTCTTTGCCTTGGCTTCTGCTTTGCCTTCTTTACCATCCTCTGAAGCTTCTGCTTTCGCTTCAGCTGGCTCAGTCGAACCGGTAGTTGCTACACTGGCAGCTCCTAATCCGGCAAGGCTGCTCATGTCTAAGCCCGTTCCAGTAGACTCAGTTGCAGAAGAACCTGTGTCAGCAGAACTCTCGGCTGATTGTTCTACCGGGCTCTCAGCATCGCCGGCATCTGGGCTAACTGCCTCAGTCTCAGCTTCCTTTTGTTCATCAGAGGCTTCAGCTAATTGAGAACCCTGAACAGCAACCTGAGAGTTCGTAGACTCTTCTGCCGTTCCGTTAACGGATTCAGCCTGATTATTCTCTTCTTCAGTCATAGTATTAAAATCTCACACGGGCTTCTTTATTACCTGGGAAAATCCCCGGCGTAACTACTAAAAAAGCTAATAAAGAATGTTCCTCATTAACTTCCCGACAAAAAAATCAGTTGCTCCCAAAAACAATGCAAAGAAAAACATCGCAACGATAACAACGAGCGTCATTCTCTTTGTTTCCGGCCAAGTAGGAGGATGAACTTTTTTTATCTCCTGAACAGACTGTTTAAAAAAGTCTATCGACCCTTCTGGTGCAATCGAAGCTCCTTGAGAACTTCCTGACTTTGCTTTACTCACTTTTAGTTGCCTCTTCTAGCTCCGAGAAACCTCGGGCTATATAAAAATATAATAAAAACTGGCACGCCCGGAGGGACTTGAACCCCCAACCCCCGGATTTGGAGTCCGGTGCTCTACCAATTGAGCCACAGGCGTCCAAATGAACTAACCCCATCTCGACTAGGGAAAGTTCAAAATCCCATTAAGGGAACAACTACTACAGGGTCAATCGAGATAACCTGTAGCATTATCTAAATCACCTATCCCTACGCAATAATATCAGCGACGACACCAGCGCCTACTGTTCTACCACCTTCA
>CAZECN010000053.1:0-13502 GCA_964510575.1 uncultured Bdellovibrionales bacterium
GCCTTTCCCTGAAAACCATCAATCTTTCTGTAAACCGTCATGAACACATCCTGAAGAACTTCTTCTGCGTCTTCGGAGTTTCTAGTCAACCTCATTGCTAGGTTATGAACTTTTGTTTCGTAGCGTGAAACCAGTTCTTCGTAACTTGCGATGCAACCCTTGGTGAATTGCTCGATTAGAATCAAATCTTCGTCTACTTTTGGTTTACGTTTTCTTCCAGCCATTTTGTCTTCCCTCAGATACCTACTGTTCGGTTTTTAAAGCCGTCTTCTCCCACATCAAACGGACACTGGTTTTTTAGGTCGTTCTGCTAAGCAGTGATTATTGGTTTGAATCAGTGCGAATCAGTTCTCGACCCTGAAACCACCTTACGGGAGGGTAGGTTTGGGGTTGTCACGGAGCTGTAACAAGATTGGTTGGATAAGGTAAAAACCTGAAAATATTAGATAAACGGTAAATTAACGGCTTTCTAGGGCAATTTCTGGGGGTATTTCTGTAAGAAAAGGAACTTCCGAAGCTAATTTTTCTGCCTGTTCTAGGGCAAAGTTTGCAGCCTTAATGCGACGATCCTTTTTACTGATGCGTCTTTTAGGAGAGTTAAGATATCCCGGCATTAGCCCAAAACTGATGTTCATTGGCTGAAAGTCTTTCCTGTCAGGGTCGCTCACATATGAGACCAAGGCTCCAATGGCAGTCTCATCGGTGAATTGAGGTAAGGCCTTTCCCTGAACCAAATGAGCGGCACCAATCCCAGCCACTAGACCAGCAGCTGTCGACTCTACATATCCCTCTACTCCAGTTATCTGGCCGGCGAAAAATAGTCCAGGCTGGCTTCTAAGTTGAAGCTCTGGTGTGAGACAACAAGGTGAGTTGATAAAAGAATTTCTGTGCACAGAACCAAACCTGACGAATTCAGCATTTTCTAGTCCGGGAAGACTTTTAAATATTCTTTCTTGGTCTGGTCTTCTCATTTTGGTCTGCATGCCAACCATATTCCATCGATGGCCATCACTGTCATCCATTCGAAGTTGAATTACTGCCCAGGGTTCTTCTCCTGTTCTAGGATCAATCAGTCCCACAGGTTTCATTGGACCAAAGCGTGGAGTATCGACTCCTCGACTGATCATCTCTTCGACTGGCATGCAGCCCTCAAAAGGCCTTAGATTATCAACCTTATCGCTTTCGACTTCTTCTTTGCCGCCGTAAAGCTCAGCCCCTTGAACAGCCTCTATAAAAGAATGATACTCTTCCTTGTTAAAAGGAATATTCAGGTAATCGTCTCCGCCTTTGTCGTAACGAGACTGTTTGAAAACTAAGTCAGTATTAATACTCTCGCCTAAAATAATCGGGCTAATTGCATCAAAGAAAGCTAAATGTTCTTCGCCAGTAAGTTTCTCAATTGACGCTGCTAAGCTAGGTGAAGTTAAGGGACCGGTGGCAACTATTACTGGGGACTCTGGAGAGGCTTCAGGAATCTCCTCTACTTCACCCTCTATGTAGTCAATTAGAGATTCGGCTTTTAGCTTTTCTTCAACTAGGCCACTGAACTTATCTCTATCCACGGCCATCGCTCCACCAGCAGGGATCTCTGCTTTAAGTGCGCAGTCCATTATTAGTGAATTGAAAACTTTCAACTCACCTTTGAGCAGGCCAACTGCATTGGAGAGGGCGGCTCCTCGGAAAGAGTTAGAACAGACCAGCTCAGCGGGTTTTCCCGTTTTGTGGGCCTTGGTCATCTTTTCTGGACGCATCTCATGTAGCTCAACGGCTACGCCTCGCCTGGCTAACTGCCAGCTAGCTTCGGAACCTGCTAGGCCCGCTCCTATAATCTTTACTCTCATGGCAGCTCTGATAGCAGCTCCAGGCCCTAAACCAAACTCAGGGAGAGATAAATTGTCTCTTATTGATTAATAAGGGTTTAATACCGGTTTAAAAAACCGCAGATTTTGCTAAAATACCCCCCATATAACAAAGAATAGACAGATTAATTTAATCATAAATCTCGGTGGAGACTCAGAGCTTATGGCTGTAGAAATTACCATGCCCCAACTTAGTGACACTATGGACCAGGGGACAATACTTACCTGGCTCAAAAAAGAAGGTGACACAGTTGACCGTGGCGATGAGTTAGCTGAAGTCGGTACAGATAAAGCTGACTTGCCGATTGAATCTTTTTACCAAGGTACTCTACTTAAAATATACGCTGCTGAAGGAACAACTGTTCAGGTTGGCGAAGTGATCGCTGTTGTTGGTGAAGCCGGCGAAGCTGTCCCAGAGAAATCAACTGGTGGGGCTGCAGCAGCTTCTTCTGAGCCAGCTGCTCAAGCCAGTAGTTCTGTTCCTAGTCCAGCACCAAGTTCGACACCGGCTCCTACACCAGCCCCGGCTGCGGCTGCCCCAGTTAATGGTTCTCAACCAGATAGAATTAAGGCTTCCCCACTTGCCAAGAAACTAGCCGCTTCTAAGGGATTAGACCTTTCTTCTGTTCAAGGGAGTGGCGAAGGTGGAAGAATTGTAAAGCGTGACGTCGAGTCAGCTGGTCAGGGATCAGCAGGAGCGGCTATGGCTGTTGGAGCTGCCGCCGCGACAGCTACAGGGATTGCGGCTGTTGCTCAGTCTCAGCAACCAGCCGTACAGGCTGCTCCACTCTCTGCATCAAGCCAGCCTCTGTCTCGAATGAGACAGACGATAGCGGCAAGAATGGTTGAGGCTACTACTACAATTCCTCATTTCTATCTTACCTCGGCTATTGAAATGGACGGGGTGGTTAAGCTTAGAAAAAGCCTTAAGTCTTTGCCTCATTACGAGGGTTTGACCTTTAACCATGTAATTATAAAAGCCGTGGCTCTGGCCTTGAGGAAATTCCCAAGAATTAATGCCTTCTACGCCGAAGGTAATATGGTTCAGCCAGGGAATGTAAATATCGGTATTATTACGGCTGTTGAGGATGGTCTTTTAATTCCAGTCTTGAAAAACGCTGACCAAGCTCATTTAGCTGACATTGTGGATGATGCTAAAGGTTTAGTTAACCGAGCCAGAACTGGTCGACCTAAAGGGGATGACCTGACAGGAGCCAGTTTCTGCATCTCAAACGTTGGGGCGTTACCGATTGAGAGTTTTACTGCGGTTATCAGCCCTGGCAATGGCGGTATTCTAGCTGTTGGGCAGATTGCTGATGAAGTAGTTGCTTCAAGCGGGGAGCCGTCGGTTAAGAAAATAATGAGAGTCACTCTTTCTGTGGATCACAGAATAATTGATGGAGTGATGGGCGCAGAATTCTTGGCTGAGCTTAAAACTTTACTTGAAGATCCAGTTCTTCTGCTTGCCTAATGCATACTGAAGTAAAGTTTGTACCCGAACCTCAGGAACCTAATACAAGGGACCAAGCTACCTCACTCGAGGTGCAATCTTTTTCTGAGCCTCAGGAGTATTTGCAAATGCTCGAGCTGCAGAAAAAGAGCATGCTCGATAAAATAGATAACAGAGATTTGTCAGATCAACTTCTGCTTCTTGAGCATGAAGACGTTTATACCACTGGTAGGGGGGTGGCTTTCCAAACTGGTTTAGCTGAACCTTTATCGAGCATTCCTTGGCACGAAGTGTCTAGAGGTGGAGAAACTACTTGGCATGGGCCTGGTCAGCTAGTGGCCTATCCAATATTCGACCTGAGTCGAATGGAACAAGACGTTCATGTTTTTCTTCGCAAACTTGAAGGGGTGATTCTTTTACTTCTCAAGCGCTATGGTCTTGAAGGACAAAGGCGTGAAGGCTTAACGGGTGTTTGGTTAAAGGATACCCAAGATATGTGGCGGAAAATTGCCTCAATCGGCATCGGAGTGAAGCGTTGGGTTTCTTATCATGGAATTTCTATCAATATTGATAATGACCTAAGTGCTTTCCAAGCTGTCTCGCCCTGTGGTCAGCAGGGAGAAGTGATGACTACTCTATTCGATCAACTGATTGAAAGAGAGCTTGATATTCCAAGCAAGACTGAAATTCGTTCAACTTTAGTAACCTGTTTTACCAAAGTCTTTAAGCTTGAGTTGGCCGAAGGGCAAGGTATAGAGCTGGATAAAACCTTTATGCCTCCTTGGCTTAGAGCGGCTCCTCAGCAAGTTTCTGAATTCAGCAAGACTCGTGACGTAGTTGATTCCTTGAGGTTAGTGACAGTCTGTGAAGAAGCGCAGTGCCCCAATATGGGCGAGTGTTGGTCTCATAGTACAGCGACTTTCATGATTATGGGGGAAAACTGCACCCGTCGCTGTGGCTTCTGTTCTGTGAAGGATGGTTGGCGAGGGGATAATCTTCAGCCGCTTGATCCTTTAGAGCCTTACAGAGTTTCTCAAGCCATTAAGCAACTCGGACTAAAGCATGTAGTTATCACTAGCGTTAACCGAGATGACTTACCTGACATGGGAGCTGAGCATTTTCACAAAGTGGTTTCTGCTATTAAAAAGCATTCGCCTGAGACAGGGATTGAGCTTCTTGTTCCTGACATGCGTGGCTCCAAGGAACTTCTTTGCGAGATTTTGAAGTCCGGTTTGGTCAGCGTTCTTAACCATAATGTTGAGACTGTGCCTCGCCTCTACAAGAGAGTTCGTCCAGGTTCTCAGTTTGAAAGATCTCTCTCTATCCTTCGCTGGGCCTCAGAGCATGAGGGCGTGAAATCCAAGTCAGGCTTTATGTTAGGCTTAGGAGAGAGTGAAAAAGAAGTGCATCAGCTCCTAGAGAAGTTGGCTGAAAACGGAATCAACATTGTTACGATTGGCCAATACCTACGTCCCACGGCAAAACAGCTTCCAGTTGAAGAGTTTGTTCATCCTAAAAAGTTCGAAGCTTACGAGAAATTTGCCGAAAAACTGGGATTTTCTCATGTCGAGTCAGGCCCACTTGTGAGAAGCTCTTATCACGCTTGGTCCCATCTGAAGACCTAAGGTTCGTGCTTATCTTCGTTGCTCGGCGGGATCTCGTCGTCGCTGCGGCGTGCTACTGCACGCCTCGATAAGCATAGTCTCTAGAATTCAGAAAGTTGATTTCCGAGCTAGGAAACTTTTTTTTGTGTAAATTTCATGCGTCGTCTTCTCTGGCTATTACTGTTGATTCTTGTGCTGTTGTTCACTGCAAGAATAACGGGCGGCTATTTTCTGGGTAATTTTATTACTGGGATTCTTGAGAAGGGAACTGGTGCTCAAGTTCAAATCGTCGATCCAAGAATAGAGTTTTTACCGCCTGGGGCCACGGCCAGTGGCTTTTCTATCCGTTCTGCAGGAGAAGAAGGAAACTCAACAGCTGAGTATGTGACGGTTGACGTCGACTTTCCAGCCCTTCTGAAAAGACAGGTTGTTATGTCGAACTTCAGGATCGAGGGGGCAAAAATTGATTCCAGAGATGAACAAAGTGGTTTTATAAAATTGATTCAGGCTTTAACTAGAAAGCCTAAAGATCGGCAAGGTAGTGATCAGCCCCAAGAGGGAGAGCAGTCACTAAACACCGAACCAGCTGCTGAACCAGAATCGCCTAAAAAAAAGAGTAAATGGAAAGCTTGGGTTAAGGACATTACGGTCATAGCCAGTGACCAGCCAGATTCCTTAATCCTAAATTTCCCGAAATTCCGAGTTGTTTCGAATGATGCGGTTTATTCAATGTCTGAAGCTGACGAGCCCAAGACTTTCAACGCCAAACTACTTGGAACTACAACTCGCCTTAAACATATCAATGGCACTGAACTCCATGCCTCTGATGTAAGTTTTAAAGGGCTTATGGGGAAAGGGATAATTGAGTTTAAGGACTCTTCTTTTTCCTATCAGGATCAAAACCACATCGCCTTTGAAGGAGACATGGTTGTCGGTAAAGAAGGTTACTATCAAATTGAATATCAAAGTAAGTTCAGTAACGATTATATAAAATCTATTAAATTAGGGGGAAGCACTCCTATTCCGTTTTTAAAAACAGATCTTAAGATGAAAGGCACATTGACTAACAGTCTAGTTAGTCCTGACCTTGCCGGTGAGTTTGAGGCAGATATTTTGGATAACATTCCAGCGATCAGTCTGGAAGAATGTTCCCCGAAGAACCTCAGGGGAGAATTCCTTTTAAAAGATAAAAGCTTCCGAATGTTTCAACTTAATTCTGAAGATTTTCTTACTTTTGGTGAGTTTGATCTTGAGCTTAGTGGTCCAAGACCTGTTTCGTTTAGAGGCTCTATTGAGTTTGACTCTGAAAATGAATTTTATAGAGGATGCCTCGATCAGATTTATTTGTTGTCAGCCAGCCTGGATGACTTTTCTGAAAGTCGACAGAAAATTAAAAATCTAGACTTTGACTACTCCGGCGTTTTAGAGGGGCCAGTTCTTAAAGGTACTATTAAGTCCGAGATTGAAACCTTGGCTAGTAACTCCAATGCAAATCTTGACGTCGACATGGAATGGGAGAGAGAGAATCTAAGAATTAACTACAATGAAGCGGAAAGAATTGAGGGAGCTTCCAGGGATTTGAGTCAGAGTGTATCTTCAATTGAAAAAGGTGGAGTTCTCAATGCAGAGCTTGAAATTAACTTACTTAATCGCCAATTCAATCTAAAGAAATTCCAATCTGACAATTACCCAGGGAAACGATTACTTGGAAGACTCTCCCCTTTTATGACTGAGGAGACGGCATCTACTCTTGGGAAAGTGTTGGGTTCAAGGAGCTTGATAAGCGCTAACTTGAAGGAAAGTTTAAATTCAAATTGGACATCTGTTTTTGATCTCGGCGGGCAAATTGTAATTAGCAATTTGATTGATGACGGTTCTCGGGAAAACGGCGTGGAGTGTGATCTCAAGTCTAGCAATGAAGGGGTTGAGCTTAACAATTGCATTCTCGCCTTGGATGATGGTCGCGTTACTCTCAGTGGTTTATTAAAAAGTGGAGGCGGGGGAGACCTTAGCCTTTGGGCAGAAAAATTTGATTTGGACAGCTTCTATTCTGACTTGCCTTTTAAGCCAGTAGTTGGGGGAGAGTTTCTTCTAAGTTTTGATGACGCAAAGAACATCTCTTTTCAGGGATCTGGAGATAGCTCTTTGTTGTCTCGAAAAAACTCCTACCGAGTAGTTGATTCAGCTTTTCAGGTAAAAGGAGATTCTGAAAAAATGAAACTCCAGTTATTGGGAGGAAAAGGAATCAAAGCGGGGAGTGCCACTATTCCACTTGGGGCTTCTAGCGACCTGGCAAGTGTCCAATTAGAGCTCGAAAATTTTTCTTTTGGTCAATCTCCGGCGGCTGCTCGGGAAAACTTTCTGGATGGAAGACTAGACTATTCTGGCTCTCTTAGTGATGCTTTAGCCGGCACGGGAAATCTTAAAGTTTCTAAAATTAACATGGGAGGCAAATCAGTTGAAGGGATCGCTTATCCACTGGAACTTGAATTAAAAGAAGGCGGCATTGAGTTCGATCGAATTAGATTCATTTCTGGAGGGGCAGACTTACTTATTGACGGTAGGCTTAATAAAGCATCTGGCTGGAACCTTAGCCTCAATGGTTCCTTGAGCCTTGATCAATTAAATTGGGTGAAATCTAACTTGGAACAACTCTCTGGTACCATGGACATGGACTTGAGAATTACTGGAAAGGCTGCCGAGCCTGAGCTTTACGGTTCAGCTGACCTAGTTAAAGGCTTAGTTTCCTTTGCCATTGGACGCTCTATCGTAGGTGCTAATGAAGTTCAGGGAAGACTTGACTTTCAAGGTAACGACCTAAGCATAGCTGACTTAAGTGCAAGAGTCGGTAGAGGCCATATAAAGGGAGCTGGGGAGTGGAAGAGTTTCTTATCCCCCGATCAGCGAAAGCTTGATCTGGGCTTAACTCTTAAGGATATCGAAATTGCTCCCAGTCAGGAACTTAGTTTGAACTTTGGAGGTAAACTATTTTTAGTGAAGACCGAGAATAGTTCTTTGGCTTTAAAAGGTGATATTGAACTTGATAAAGCTTATTACGAGAACTCGGTAGATCTATTTCGTATGCTTGCTTCCGCACGTGACTCCATTATTGGCGGTGAAATTCAATCAGGTGGTTCCTCAGGTGGAGCTGGAATCGAATACGATTTAAGTTTGTCAGGTGATAATAGTATTTTGGTGGAAACTAACATTGCCAAGCTTGAAATGACGCCAGAGCTGAAAATTCTGGGTAGTGATGCAGGACCTACATTAGAAGGTAAAATAGTTATAGAGCAGGGAACTTTTGGTTTGCAACCTGAGCAATTTCAGCTTGTCTCTGGAGAACTTTCTTTCTCGTCTGACGCTGACCCAAATAACCCAGAGTTGAACATTCTTGGAGAGACTGGAGTTAACGTTACTACAGGAGAGGTAGTTCCACTTAGGATTAACATTGCTGGTACTGTCACTTCGCCAGACGTTACTTTCTTTTCTGATAGTGGACTTTCTGATGAGGAGTTGGTGGCCCTCTTAGGCTTTAAGGGAAATAGTTTAACCCTAGCTGAGGAGTCTGAAAAGGAACTCTCCATTGTTGAGATAATAAACCCCACTTCTGATATCAGCCTTGCTGAGCGTCTTACCGGACTTACTGGTTTTTCCAGACTGGGAATTGACTCAACTTTTTCTGATACCACTGGTGAGTTGGTGCCTCTCGTTACAGCTGAGAGAAAGTTTTCTGACTTAAGTAGCCTGCATTTAGAGTCTGAGCTAAGAGGAGAGTTTAATAGTGCCATATTCGCCGACTATCCACTTAGCGACTCAGTGGATGTTTTAGCTGGTTGGAGATCAAAGGCTGTAACTGATGATGTTGATGACTCGAGTGGAACGTTTGGGGTGGATTTTATTTATGAGCGAGAATTGCCTAGTTTCAGTCTTTTCTCGAATGGTTTTAAAGAAAAATCAAGAGAGATAGGTGAACAGTCTGAGTAATATATTCAGTCTGGCAGTTATTTTCTGCCTGATTTTTACGAACAGCCTTTTTGCTGAGGTCGATCAACAGCTGAAGCCAAAATACTTTGGGCAAAAAATTTCTAAGATCAGTTTTTTAACCAGTAGTAATCTTTCATGGGAGGATCTAGCCTCTAAAACAGACTTAAACCTTGGTGATACCCTTACCGAGGAGAGCCTGGCTCAGGCTGTACTGGTGCTTGAATCTCGAGGAGTATTTTCCAAAGTAGAAACAGGCCTTGAGTCCTACAAGGAAGGAGTTCTAGTTAAATTCTTTCTTCACCCAAAAGCATTGATTTCTAAAGTTTTTTTTGAGGGAGCTAGTGGAATTGAAAGGGCTAAACTAGAGAGCTTAGCAGCGACGATTCGAGGTGAGTTGGTAGCTGATGAAAACCTAAAAAAGTTTGGGACTTCCCTAGTTTCGTTGCTGGAGAGCGAGGGTTACCGAGGCTATAACCTAGGACTTTCGATAGATGCCGATCCTGAGAGTCACTATGCAGAGGTTACGGCTCTGATTGAGGGCAAGGTTAGACAAAGTATTGAACAGATAGTCTTTACTCAAAGTATTGCTGATGAGGTTCGTCCTCGAATTGAGTCAGTTATTAATCAATTTATCGATGATTCTGTGTCTTCCTATAATCTAGAGCTCTTGAGGCAAGGTATTTTGATTGCTTGTCGAGAGGAGGGATATTTACAGGCGAATATTGAAGACGTAAAAATTGTCGAAAAAAATACAGAAGGAGCGATAGTCGAGGTCTCCCTAAATGTTGGAGAGCCGATTTCAATAGTTTTTCGAGGCAATGAGAGTTTTAGTCCGGAAGAATTACTGGGTCCCCTGGGGATTCGAACAAGAAAAGTGCCTTTCGCTCCAACTGCAGTAAAAAGTCTTGAAAGAAAGATAGTAGATCTTTATCACAAGCAAGGATTCTTTAGAGTTTCAACCAGTCTATCTGAACTTCCGGTCAGAGGAGTTAGGAAAGTTTATGAGTTCACTATAGACGAGGGTGTTCGTTATAAATCCTTGCCTGTTCAATTTACAGGGAACGAATCTTTTTCAAGTGAAAAACTTTCTGAGTATTTTCGTTCTTTAATTCGCCCGGGTTTATTGTCTTCTTTTATGGAGTCGCCCCCAGTTTCTCAGTCGTCTCTCCAAGGTGAGCTGGAGGCAATGTTAGACTATTACCGAAGTCAGGGATTTTTTTCCGCTGAAGGTAGTTTGTCTTTTGAAATTGAAGATACTTATATTCGACCTCGAGTTACTATCATAGAGGGAGAACGATTTAGTCTAAAAGGGGTTCGGCTAGATCTGGAGGGTATGGGTAGCTCTTCATTCATTGATCAGGAATCTTTGCCCTTAATTAATCTCAAAAGCCTTATTCGAGCTGGGGATTATTACAACTCTGAAAACGTTGAAAATGAGAGACGACGAATACAGGATGAAATCTTAGCCCTTGGTTATCCAGTTGCTAAAGTAAAAGCTGGTCTTGACCTTGACGGGGGATACCTTGTTTTTAGAATTGATCCAGGTCTTAAGGTGCAGGTCGGGACAATCAGCATAGCTGGTAACCTCCATACCCATGATCAAGTCATCAGTCGCTCGCTTCGAATTAGGGAAGGGGACCCTTGGACGACATCAAAAGTTAAGGAGTCTCGTAAGTCCCTTTTTAAACTTGGTCATTTTAGAAAAGTTAATCTCCAGCCAGTAGATGAGATTTTTGATTCTGCTGTTGAAGACATGGTGGTTAGAGTCGCAGAAAGGGAGACAGGAAGATTCTCTGCTGGAGTGGGCTTTCACAGCGAAGATGGTTTAAGACTTTTAGGCGAAGTTAGGCAAGGTAATCTTTTTGGTAATGGTAACAGCGCACGCCTGGGTTTCGATGCTTACATTAACGAAGGGCCTAGGGTTGTTGACGCAGGAAACGCTAGGGCTCTTTATAGAGTGCCTAACCTGCTCGGTACGGATTTAGAGCTTTTGATTGAAGCCTTTTTTAGGTTTCAAATTCAACTTATTGATCAGTTTAGCTATGACCGCTCTGGAGGAAGTGTGGGAATTTCTTGGCCGATTTCTGAACGCTTAAAACTAAGAACTGGAATCGAAGCTTATTATGAAGAAGTCTTTGATGTTCTCGATGATGTTGAAATCTCTGAGAATGATTCCGGCAGCGCTATTTTCAGCTTTGCTAATCTTGAGCTCGACTATGATTTTAGAAATGAGCAATTCAATCCAAGTCAGGGTGGTCGTACTCAACTGGCCTTTGCACTTTCAGGCCAGGCTTTAGGTTCTGATATAACTTTTGGTCGTATCTCTGCTAAACAAAGTTTCTTCTTTGAACTCTGGCGATCGGTAGTTTTGGCAGTAAACGGAAGAGGAGAATTCTTGATACCGTTTGAAAGTGGAGAGCCGATACCAATCTCTCAGCGAATTTTCCTGGGTGGTCGAAACTCTTTGCGTGGGTTTCGCTTGTCTTCAATTGGACCACGAGGATTTGAAAACAACGCTGTCGGAGGCGACAGCAGCTTAGTCTTTAACGCTGAACTTCAGTTTGACCTAACTGAAAATATTTCTGGGGCACTTTTTCTGGATGCCGGACAAGCTTTTCTGGATAACGAAGGGAGCTTCAGTGGAGAAAGCACAGATTTAGGAGACCTGCGCTATTCTCCTGGCCTCTCGCTTCGTTATAAGACTCCTATTGGGCCAATTAGCCTTGATTACGGCCTAGCCCTAAATCGAAAGGAAGGAGAAGATTTTGGTCGATTTCATGTCGGAATTGGGCTCATTTTTTGAACAGAACCTATCAAACCCCTCTTTTTGGGAAGTTTTTTTGAGGACAAACCTTTACCAGCTTGAGTATTGTAGCTATAGACAGCCACGCAGGTCATTGTACTATGCATGACAAAATCGTTTGATTAACAATTGTAGGAGGAGAAATGAGCGAACTCGTTTCTGAAGTAGAAGACGCCGGATTTGAAGAGGAAGTGTTGAAGTCTGACGTTCCTGTTCTGGTTGATTTCTGGGCTCCGTGGTGTGAACCATGTAAGTCAATGGCTCCTTTGATCGATGAGATCGCAGAAGATTTCAAAGACAAAGTGAAAATTGTAAAGGTCAACGTCGACTCTAATAAAAAATATGCTGCTCAATATAAAGTGCGTGGCATACCTAACTTCGTCGTCTTTAACGGCGGAGAGGTTAAGGAACAGTTGGTTGGGGTTGTTTCGAAGCAGGATTTAGTAAAAGCAATCGAATCCGCCCTTTAATTTAATTCCAAATTACCGTTCTTGGTCGATCTCTTCTGAACGGAAGATTCTTGCGGTGCTCATTTAGTAAACTAAACTCCGCTCCTCAGAATTTACGTTCAGTCGACCTCGCCTCAAGCACGGTATATTTAAGTCGAAATTTTCTGTAATCGTAAACCCACGCTTTTGAAAATTACCGCTCTTGGTCAATGTCTTCTAGATGGAAGACTTTTGGTTCTGTTTTTTGGGATTCGATGATTAATGACAAAAGTCGCAAAACCTGCCGGAAAAACATGCCATTAATCTCGCTTCTATAGAGCTAAAATTCCGGGACTGAAAGCTGAGCGTTTTTAATTTCTACTACTTGCTTAGCATAGTTTGAAACGATAACTATGTCGTTTCTAGTTGGCTTTTTGATAGGCCCTAAATTTTCGACCAGTCTAGCGACAGCAGGGCTGTTACAGTGCATGCCTCGCATCAGATAGTATGTGCCTTCATCTAAGACTTCTAAATCGACCAGATTTTCTGGAAGAAATCGCACTCTCTTGGTGGCAACACCACTGCTAGTTAAGTAATCTTTCTCTTCATAACAGCTTTTGTAAACGAGGTTTACTTCTTCAGGTAGGAACACCAAATTATCTTCAGTCTTGAGATCTACTTTGGCCCTATTTGAATATTTACCCTCTAATCCAGAAACGAAACTGTTGAATAGAAAGAAAAAAGCCACGGGAGTAATATACAGGCCAAGACAGCCACAAAAGTCTAAATTCTCTTGCTTTTTGTTTTCATAGTTAGATCCTGTATCGGGATTTTTTAAAAATTTTACGAATGTCCATATTAGATTGATAACTAGGGCAATCCCTAAAATCCAATTCGCGCCATAGAAGTTTAGCTTAGGCCAAAAAACAAGGAGAAGAATTGTAACCCAGAATATGGTGACGGATTTTTTATAATCCTCTATTTTTCTCGAAAGCTCAAAAAGGCCTTCATTACCTCTATCCATCGCTTCTGCGATCTCACTTAAAAAAGGAATGGTTTTTAGACCAGCATACCAGATTCGGTAAGGTAGACTTATCGCAACGGCTCCCATTAAAAGTGTTATGGTTTCCTGAAAGTTATAGCTGTTCATATTTTTCTCCAAGTATAAAACCTTGCTTGGGATAAGCAGGTTCTAGAACCTGGAGTTCTAAACCCTGCTTACCTTTCGACTTTTGTCATTATTCAAAAGCGCACAAACCTTTGAATAATGACAAAGCTTCAAACATTTATGTTTGAACTACTCTTTTTAGATTATGTAGGGATCGAAGGAAGGGGCACTATACATTGGTTTTATTGGAATATCTAGGCTAGGCA
>CAZECN010000054.1:0-12952 GCA_964510575.1 uncultured Bdellovibrionales bacterium
TTAAACAGATAGCTAACCCCTAGCTAGTCTTTAAAAACAATTATACATTAATATCGTCTACTAATCAGGCTTTCTTTAATATTTTCATCTATTTAGCCATTTTGTTAATAAACTCAACAAATTAAGCCGTTGAATTAAAATGAACAAAATTCAGTATTTACCCATCCCGGCCACTAGGGACGATTATTGGCCTTTTTTTGATTGAGCGAACAGTGTATACCCTTGCCCTTCGCGTTCTCTATGAGTGCGAGGTTTTACCCCATGGGCCTGTAGCTCAGCTGGTTAGAGTGCACGCCTGATAAGCGTGAGGTCGGTAGTTCAAGTCTACCCAGGCCCACCATACTTGTGTATGACGTGGGGGCAGGTTTTTCCCGTAAATATTAATTTATGGGGCTGTAGCTCAGTTGGGAGAGCGCCGCCCTTGCAAGGCGGAGGTCATCGGTTCAAATCCGTTCAGCTCCACCACCTCCACACCTTTTGTTGAGAGTGGTAATTAAAGATTTTAAAGCTATTTCTAAGCTCTAGCTCCTATAAAACTTTTAAGTGTTATTTTCGTCCAATAAGCTCATAATATAGTTAGTGAGCCATGTTTAATTTATCTAAATATATTCTCTTTTTCGCGCTACTAATCCCGGTGGCTCAAGCTGATGACATTCTGGATGTTCAAAGTCGAATAAGAAAAGGTGAAATAAAAGATAAATCTTCAACAGTTGGTGGATTCGCTCTGCCAAGAAAACCACAAGGAAGAAAGCCCCAACCTAAAAAAAAGTCAGCTAGCAAGAAGCCTATCGAACTAGATGAAAATATATCTAAGGTTAAAGCCTCTACCAATATGCCTTTCACCGAAAAGAAGCCTAAAAAGAAAATAGAGAAAAAGTTATCTACTGAGGGGGAGAAATCCGCTACTCAAACCATACCCGAAGCTCCGAAGGAAAGCAGCGCCACTACTGAGGAAAAATCAACTCCCGAAAAGAAGATAACTACGTCAGAAAAATTTAAAAAAGCTTTAGAGGAGAAGAAATCTAAAGGAGATAGCTGGACTAAAGAAGGTGGTTCAGGTGAGGGGCGGAGCTCGGATGAAACAGCGCAACTTATTAAGCGTAAGGCTGAAATAGAGAAAAAGCTTAAGGCAGATTCGAGCACTCATTTTGGTTCTATAAGCATCTCTCAAAAAGCGAGAATGAAAAAAGAACTGAAAGAGATTAATGGTAAGTTGTCTAACTCCACTCCACTCAGCGAAGACGATGTCTTGAGACATACTGAGTCTATTATAGATAGGGTCAGAAAATCTGGTGGACTACGTTAGAGCTTCTGGAATGTTTCCGGGTCTACCCAACTGAGAAGTTCTCCGATTTCAACATCCTTAGTTTTTTTACTTAGGAAGTTTGCGAAGCCATCATCCATTTCAACTAAGCTAGCAACTGATTGAAGTTGTTCTGAGAGTAGAGCCGTTAAAGCTTGTGAGTTTTTAGCTAGTTTTTCTTCAACACTAGGGGAGAGTCTTCGCATTTGGTCTTCAATACTGGAGTAGTTCCCAGCGATCGCGACTATGATCAATAGCCGTAATGCATTACCTATAATTTTCCCAAAAAAACCAGACACTTAACTTTTCCTACTATATTGATAGATATTCTAGCAAAACCTATCGGTTCTTACTGCTTAAACCTTAGCAGTAAAATCTGGTTTAAGCTAAGTAGCCAGAATAAATCGATATTACTTTTAAAAAACCGAATCTAAAGCGCGGTAATTCCAAATTTATTAGCCAAAACTCAAAATTCTAGGCATTGCTTGGGTCTAGGGTAATTAGACGGATGGGAATTTGGAAAAATCAGATCGCAATAACTTAACAGGCTTAGTTGTCGGCCTTTTAGTCAGTGTAGTTGTAATTTGGTTTCTATTCCGAGATTTAGACTGGCCGAGCCTATCCAGTTACTTCGAGCGCATCAATTATCAATTCATACCAATCGTTCTTTTATTTTCATGGTCCAGTTATTGGTTAAGGGCACTAAGGTGGAAACTATTAATTCCGACCAATAATTCAGTGGCCCTGAAGAACCTATACCACGCAACCTCACTTGGCTTACTTGCTAGTTGGATTTTACCTCTCAGAGCAGGGGAGTTTATTAGACCCTGGGCCTTGAGTAAAAGCGACAAGGTGAGTTTTTCGTCTGCTTTTGCAAGCATTGTAGTCGAACGAGTTTTTGATGTCTTAGCTCTTTTAGTTGTATTAGGTATTTGCTTACCGCAAATTGAAGACATCCCGCCTGTTGTAGCAGCTGGTAGCTATATTCTGGGAGCGCTGGCTAGTGTCATCTCTGTAGTAGTGGTTGTCGCTTACCTTAGCGGAGAGTGGCTGCTTAAGACGCTTGATAGTGTTTTAGGTCTTCTTTTTTCTGAGGGCAGCAAGCTAAGAGATAGCATAATTAGCATGGCCGAAGAATTCACAACTGGCCTTCGCTCCATCAGCTCATTTTCTGAGTTTTTTAAAGCAATACTTTATACCATCGGTTTATGGATGGCGTTTATTGGAATGTATTGGAGTGTGCTGTGGTGCTTTGGAGAGACAGGCTCGGCTTTTCTAGCAGCTTTGGTAACGGTGATGGTGGGACTTGCGATTGCTGCGCCTAGTGGGCCAGGCTTTGTGGGAACTTTTCAATTCGGTTGTGTGCTAGCCTTAACGACTCTTTCTGGCTACACCAAAGAATTTAGCATTGCTTATTCTGTTCTTAACCACGCTTTGCAAGCTGGTTTCGGTGTTTTGCTTGGTTTATTGAGCCTGAAGAGTATGGGTCTTAGTTTTTCTAGTCTAACTAGCTCAATAAAGAGCAGCCAAAATTTATCCACATCTAAGTCCGTAGCTAACTAATCTGAAGCTGCCTACGAGCTTCGTAAACTGCAACAGCCACAGAGTTCGCAAGGTTCAAACTTCTAACTCCGGGTTGGTCTATCTTAATGCCTAATCTTTGTTTGCCATAGTTTTGGTGAAAACTTTCAGCTAATCCAGCTGTTTCGCATCCAAAGACCAGGCTATCCTGAGCACTATAATTCACAGAGAGATACGAACGCTCAGCCTTAGTGCTAAAAAACCATAGAGAGCCTTCAGACCCTGCCGCAGAAGAGGTGAATTCTTCCCAATTTTCATGAACAGTCCAGTCTACATACTTCCAATAGTCTAGGCCTGCTCGTTTTAGATACTTGTCGGTTAATTCAAAGCCTAAAGGTTCAATTAAGTGAAGCTCGCTACCAGTAGCTGCTGACAAGCGAGCAATATTGCCCGTGTTCTGTGGGATTTGGGGATTAACTAATACTATTTTCACGATCTATCTTCTCAACTGTATGTCCTCGAAATAGGAAAGTTCCGTCGCTTTCTTCAATTTCAGGGAATAATGTCTGGGCAGCTGCAGATAATAATTTGGCAGTGTACTGACCTTTCTTAACTTTGCAATAAAACGCAGAGTTACCTTCGGTATCATTCATCAAAGTTTCTGGCTTAAAAATTTCTCTACTAAAATCATTTAAAATTAATTCTAACTGACCGTCATTCCCCTCGATGGATTTTACTACGTATGCCGTATCCTCAATATTAACCTCAACAGCTTTGTTTTCTGTTCTTATAATCCAAGAAGATAAATCAACATTCCATACCAACTTATCGTAAAAATAACGTAGAAGATGCTCATTGCTAATGATAACTCCCGCTGCCCGCATTCGACCCTGCGAGTCGATTGAGAGGCTTTCTGGGTTGTTCATCAAAACTACTGGATCTGAGGCCATATTGCTCCCTTTTATTGCTAATAAATACAGCTACTTAAAGTATCAAGTGAGCAGCTAAATAATTCACATAATTCTCTTGAAATTGTCCTTATAATGATATTTATTCCCCGCGAAAGCCGGTTCCTCCGGCAATGACGCATTATTTTATCAGAGATAGAGAAATAGTTAATCATGGCAAGAAAAAAAATAGCCCTAATCGGGTCTGGTAACATTGGTGGCTCAATAGCTTTCCTTTGCTGCATCAAGGAACTAGCTGATGTTGTTTTATTTGATGTAGTTGAGAGCATGCCTCAAGGAAAGGCCCTGGACCTATCTCATACTCTTCCAGTTTTTAATTCTTCGGTAAAGGTCACAGGTACCAACGATTATAAAGATATTGCTGGAGCAGATGTTTGTATCGTCACTGCTGGCTTGGCTAGAAAGCCAGGAATGAGCAGAGATGACCTACTTAAGACTAATGCAAAAATTATGAAATCTGTTGCCCAGGGTATTCGCGAAAATGCTCCTGACAGTTTTGTAATCGTAGTCTCAAACCCTCTTGATGCGATGGTTACTCTTTGTCAGAGAGAAACTGGCTTTCCAGCTAACAAGGTAGTTGGAATGGCTGGTGTGCTTGATTCCTCTAGGTATAGAGCCTTCCTAGCGGATGAGACAGGAATGTCTCCTGAGCTGATTCACGCAACTGTTTTGGGTGGTCACGGGGATGACATGGTTCCAGTTCGTTCTGCTACTACAATCAACGGCGTAGGAATTACAGAATTCGTTGAAGAAGCTCGCCTTCTCGAAATCGAAACCAGAGTTCGCGGAGCTGGTGGAGAGGTTGTTGGGCTTCTTAAAACGGGTAGTGCCTTTTGCTCACCCGCTGCGTCTGCAATTCAAATGGCCGAATGTTATCTTTTCGACGAGAAAAAACTGCTTCCGTGCGCTGCTCTTTTAAATGGCGAGTACGGCTATGAGGGACTCTATATTGGTGTTCCATGTATTCTAGGTGCTGGTGGTGTTGAGAAGGTTGTGGAAATTGAACTCAGCGATGATGAGAAGAAAGCGCTAGATGTTAGTGCTGGGAAGGTTAAGGATTTAATTGAATCGCTGCCTGCTTAAAACATAGCTAGCTGAAAAACGAATTTAGATAGAATTTTCAAAATTACAGGAATAAAATGAATTTACACGAATATCAGGCCAAACAACTTCTTAAGCCTTTTGGGGTTCCGGTCCTAAATGGTGAGCTTGCCTATACACCTCGCGCAGCTCAGAAAGCCGCAGTTAACCTCGGTGACGGAGTTTGTGTGGTTAAGGCTCAGGTTCATGCTGGTGGTCGAGGAAAAGCAGGTGGAGTAAAGCTTGCAAAAAACAGTCAAGAAGCTTTTGAAATAGCTTCTGAAATTCTTGGAATGACTTTAGTGACTCCTCAAACTGGAGCTGAAGGTAAACTTGTTCGCAAGGTTTGGATAGAAGAGGGAGCTAAGATTAAGAACGAGTACTACTTAAGTTTGGTAGTAGACCGTGCCGCAGCTGCAGTTTCCTTCGTAGTAAGTGCCGAAGGTGGAATGGAGATCGAAGAGGTCGCCCATAGCAATCCTGAAAAAATTCTCACAGTAAACGTAGCTCCAGAGATTGGTCTACAGGGGTTTCATTGCAGAAAGATCACTTCTTTTCTTGGCCTGGATAAAGCCGGAGCTAGAAAACTAACTCCAGTGCTTTCATCGCTATACAAAGCTTTTTTAGAGTTGGACTGTGAAATGCTTGAAATCAATCCTCTTATGGAGACTGAAGAAGGGGAGTTCATTTGCTTGGACTGCAAGATGGCAATTGATGACAATGCCCTGTACCGTCAGAAAGAAGCCTACGCTATGCTCGATTACGACGAAGTCGATGAGCGAGAAGTTAAGGCAAAGGAGCTTGGTCTTAGTTATATCGCTCTAGATGGAAACATCGGTTGTATGGTCAACGGTGCCGGGCTGGCCATGGCTACAATGGACATCATCAAGCAGTACGGTGGTGAGCCGGCTAACTTTCTTGATGTTGGGGGAGGAGCAACAAAGGAGAAGGTATGTGAAGCCTTCAAACTTATTCTAGCCGACAAGGCCGTGAAGGGAATTTTAGTGAACATCTTTGGTGGAATCATGCGGTGCGACGTTATTGCGGAAGGTGTGGTTGCTGCCGCTAAGGAGCTAGGAATTGAAGATCCTTTAGTCGTAAGACTTAAAGGTACTAACGTGGAATTGGGTAAAGAGATACTGGCTAAATCTGGGTTGAAGATCATTCCAGCAGACTCAATGGCTGATGCTGCTGAAAAAATTGTTTCAGCTGTTAAGGGCTAAGTTAGATTATTTATCCAAGGAGATTTTTAAAATGTCAGTATTAGTTAACAAAGACACGAAAGTAGTTACTCAGGGTATGACTGGTAAAACAGGCATGTTTCATACTTTGGGTTGTAAAGAGTATGGTTCCCAAATGGTTGCTGGAGTGAGCCCAGGGAAGGGTGGAACTAAGGCAGAAGGGATACCTGTTTATGATACAGTTAAGGAAGCTGTTGATGAGACAGGTGCAAATGCAAGCGTAATTTACGTTCCGCCTCCCTTCGCAGCCGATGCAATTCTAGAAGCTGCAGATGCTGAAGTTCCTCTAGTCATTTGTATTACGGAGGGTATTCCAGTCCAGGATATGCTTGCGGTAAATACTTATCTTGAAGGAAGTAAGACTCGACTAATTGGACCTAACTGTCCAGGGGTAATCACTCCTGGTGAGTGTAAAATTGGAATTATGCCTGGCCATATTCACAAGCCAGGAAAGGTTGGCGTAGTTAGCCGTTCTGGAACCCTCACTTATGAAGCTGTTGGTCAGTTAAGTGAGCTAGATATCGGTCAGTCAACTTGCATAGGTATTGGGGGAGATCCTCTCAATGGAACCAACTTTATCGATTGCTTGGAGCTTTTCACTGAAGACCCAGACACTGAAGCGATTGTCATGATTGGTGAGATTGGAGGTTCTGCAGAAGAAGAAGCCGCGGCTTGGATTGCAGATAATTGCAAAAAGCCTGTTGTCGGATTCATTGGTGGTGCCACTGCTCCTAAGGGACGAAGAATGGGCCACGCTGGAGCGATCATCAGTGGTAGTGAAGGAACTGCGGAAGCTAAGTATGCCGCGATGGAAGAGGCTGGGGTGAATACAGTAAAGTCCCCTGCGGATCTCGGCAAGAAAATAGCTGAACTTATTAATTAGAAATTCATTATACAAATCAGGAGGTGGCATCATGGCCGTCGAAAGAACATTATCAATTATCAAACCAGACGCTGTTAAGAAAAATGTAATCGGCAAAATTTTATCTAGATTTGAAGATGCTGGATTGGAAATTGTTGAGGCTAAGTTGGTTCAGCTAGATCAGAAGACTGCAGGATCATTTTACGAAGTTCATAAAGAAAGACCTTTCTATAATGACCTGGTTGAGTTTATGACCTCTGGTCCAGTGTTTGTCTCAGTTTTGGAAGGCGAAAATGCAGTTAAGACAAACAGAGACTTGATGGGTGCTACTAACCCTAAAGAAGCTGATGCTGGAACGATAAGAGCTGATTTTGCTGATAGCATTGATGCCAATGCCGTTCATGGTTCAGACAGTCTTGAAAATGCGACGAATGAAGTAAAATTCTTCTTTGCATAGACTGTAAACCAAAAAGGCCAGCGAGGGGGCCCAAATGGTTACAACGGAAGAACTGACAGAAAATAAGAAGAATCTACTAGGAATGTCTCGAGCTGAGCTCGAGCATTACCTAGTTGAGGAGCTTAGCGAAAAGCCTTTTCGAGCTAAGCAGCTAACTCAGTGGGTTTTTGAAAAGAGAGTTAAGTCTTTTGAGGAGATGACTAATATCTCCAAACCTTCTCGCGAAACCATGGCTGAGCATTTTTGTTTTTCCCGTCCGGAAATTGTCAGCTGGCAAGAGTCAAAAGATGGAACTATTAAGTTTCTAATTAGACTCGACGACGGTTCCGAAGTCGAAAGTGTGCTTATCTGCCAACCGAAGCGCTATACCTTATGTGTATCTTCACAAGTAGGATGTGCGATTGGTTGCACCTTTTGTAGAACAGCACTTATGGGATTATCTAGAAGCCTTGAAACTTCCGAAATTATAGGTCAAGCAATGGCAGTGCTTGATTTTGTGGATGCTCCACCTAAAGATGTAAAAAATAAACCAGACCCATTCAAAAATGTGGTGTTCATGGGTATGGGGGAGCCAATGCATAATGCTGATAATGTATTCAGGGCTGCCAGAATTTTTACCGATGAATACGGGCTTCAACTCTCCTATAAAAGAGTTACTATTTCCACCTCTGGTTTGGTTCCTAAGATTGAACAATTTACTAGGGAGCAAGTTCCAGCAAGTCTCGCTATTTCGCTAAACGCTACTACTGATGAGACTAGAACGAAGTTAATACCAATCAATAAAAAATGGCCTCTGAAAGAGCTACTCACTGCTGTTAAAACCTATACCAAGGAATCCGGTAGGGAAGTGACTATGGAATATGTCATGTTAGCCGGTGTCAACGATTCTCCTGAAGATATGGCAAGGCTTCAGAAACTAGTACATGGCTTCCCGATGAAGTTAAACCTAATCCCTTACAACGACAATTCAGGCTTAGGTTACTTTAGTCCAGCTAAGGAGAAGATCGTCTCTTGGCAACGAAAGCTTAATGCCAAAGGCTTTAATGCTAGAGTCAGGTGGTCCAAGGGCGAAGACATTGACGCGGCCTGCGGTCAACTAGCTGTTAAGGACGCAGCTTAAAGTATTTTTAGAGGATCTATTTTTAAGAGTTCTATTTTGAAGGTTTATTACTTGAATTGATAATCAGTGAAGTATTGTCAGAGGGAATTTATGTCTGAGACTATTGGTGTTATTGGCGGAAGTGGTTTGTATCAAATTTCATCCGGCGAGGAGAAAGAGAGTGTTGAGATCGATACCCCCTACGGCAAGCCTAGCAGCTCAATTCAACGACGAGTAATTTCCGGCAATGAAGTTTTATTCATTGCGCGCCATGGCAAGGGGCATGTACTAACTCCTTCTGAAGTTAACTATAAAGCAAATATTTGGGCTTTAAAGAGTCTCGGAGCTAAATGGTGCCTGGGAGTGGGTGCTGTTGGGAGCTTACAGGAGAACATCAAGCCTGGTGATATTGTGATCCCAGATCAATTCATTGACCGAACTAAAGGAAGAGACTCTACCTTTTTCGGCAAAGGGATTGTTGCACATGTTCAATTTGCAGATCCTTTTTGTCCGGTGTTTAGAAAAATTCTTTCAAGTGTTGCCACAAATCAAGTTTTTAAAAAGAAAAAGGGAATTCACAATAAGGCCACCTATGTTTGTATGGAGGGTCCCGCTTTCTCCACTCGAGCTGAGTCTAGAATGTATCGTTCTTGGCAGGGTTCGATTATAGGAATGACCGCTGTGACTGAAGCCAAGTTAGCAAGAGAAGCAGAGATTTCTTATGCCACCTTAGCTACTGTTACTGACTATGATTGTTGGCGATCTGATTCAGCTGATGTCGATGTTGCAGAGATATTGGCGACCCTAGCTGGCAATTCTGAGGCTGCAATATTGATAATCGAAAAGTTAGCAAAAGAGATGACAGGTGAAATCCCCAGTGAGATGGCAGCTAAGGCGCTAGATCTAGCTATTATTTCCAATCTAGATAATGCACCGGCTGGAACCCTTGAAGAGATGGAACCCATCTTAAAAAGAACAATAAAGGCCAGAAAGCAGCAATCCTAAATATTTATTGAATGTCAGATCTTCTAAAAACTTGTTCAGATAAACTGGTATCGCTTCCGGGTAAGATCTCCCGTATTTTACTCAACGCAGGGGAGAGCTTCTATCTTGATGATGGGTTTTCAAGGGCTGCAGCCCTTGCTTACTCCTCGCTTCTGGCGCTTGTTCCTATTACGGTTTTCACTGTTCAAACCTTGTTGAACTTTCAGTTTCAATCCGAAGAAATTATTGGCGCTTTTCAAGGTATTGTTGAAAAAATGCTGCCACCAGGGGAAAATGAGCAGACCAAGGCTTTTTTGGATCAGATCCTGGGATTTGTAGTTGGCATTACCGATGATCTAACCGAAGATTTGGGAAGGCTTGGAACTCTGACTTTATTAACATTAGTTGTTACCTCTATTGCTTTATTCAACACAATTCAGAGTGCGCTAGATGCAGTCTGGAGAGTGCAATCTGAGTCCGGCATTATTTCCAGAATAATGGCTCACTGGAGTATATTTACTGCTTGGTTAATTCTCATTGGAGTAACGATAGTCTGGACGGCTAGATTCGGTACTCTTGCCGAACAATTTGGATTCCTACAATCCGAAAGTATCGGACAACTCGCCCAGCTGTTTCCGACTGTTATGACTTGGATTGTTCTAAGTGTTTTATACGCAAAGGTTCCCGCTGCGCCGGTGAGGTATCGTGATGCGTTTTTTGGAGCACTAGTGGCCTCTATTCTGTTTGAGCTGACTAAAAGAGGCTTTGCATACTATGTTGGAGTTTCAAGCACCTATAGCGCCCTTTACGGCCTTTTAGCAGCCGTTCCTTTGTTTCTCTTATGGTTGTATCTAATTTGGGTTATCGTCGTTTTTGGGGCTCATTTGACCTACCAAGCCGGTAATATTTCCCTTATGGGTGGCTTAAGAAGGTATTCCACTCAGCTTGGCGAGGTTGGTTCTATCCTAGGGCTTAGAATACTTCAGCTTATTTCACAGCGTTTCATTAAGGGAGAAGAACCACCTACGGAAGGGGAGTTAGTTGTAGAGAGTTCTGCAGATCCTGTGCTTGTTAGGACATGTTTGGATATTTTAACTGATGCCGACATTCTAACTCTTCCCGATCCAGAAAGGCATTCGCGCACTTTGACCAGAACCCCTCGTAAGATTCTAGTTTCGGAAATTATAGAGACTTTTCTTTCCAAGAAAAACAAAGAGGGGAACTCTGATGGGAGGAACGCAATTCTAGAAAACTTAGCGGGAGTGGCCAGAGATTCAACTCGACCAATTCGAGAATTAACTCTGGAGGAATTCTCGCTTAAAAGCTAGTTTTTTTATGAGGGAAACTACTCTCCGATTGTAACTTTGCCTTCTTTAATCAAGTTATAAACTTTATTGATTAGTTCTTTTTCTTCGGCGTCTATCTTACCATCATCATGAAATGCGGACATTAATTGAGCATATTCGTCTTGGTCAATTACGCCGTCGGCAATAATTTCTTCAACCAGTTCTGATATAGTTTTCATATTATCTACCTTGTCCTCAAGATGGATTTAAATTTCATCCGCTACATACTTAATAGCAAGACCGTCTCGATAAAGTCCTTCATCATCTAACTCTTCAAGTATCTCTGAAGCCCCGCTATTCTTATCGTAGGGGCCTATTAAGACCTTAAAGAATATCATTTGTTGATTTTTAGCAGTAACCTCAGGCTCTGCTTTAACTTGTAGTGGAAAGCCTTCCTTAGATAAAGTTTGCGCAATGGAAGCCGCTCTATTTATATCTGAGGATCTAACATACTCAATATACCAACCCGTTGGGACATTCTCTTCAACTAGACCTTCTGTAGATTCACTGGCAACAGCAACTGGACTATTTGAGTGGCTGATTACCTTATCTTTTTTGGCATAAAGAATCCCCAGTGATGCGAAAAGTAGGAAAAGCAAGGTGCCGCCTAAATACTTAATAGTGTTCTTACCTTCGGCGATATTCTGAACTGAGCTAAGATCAATATTCTTTGTTGATTCAACCGTTGAGCTAAACTTTGATTTTAATTTATCTTGAATGCTCTCTTTCTCGGGATGAAATACTTGCTCAACTAGTTTTTCGACTTTCTTATCTTTTTTACTATCAGTAGAAGAGTTCATTGCTTGACGCAGGGGACTATCTTCCTTCTTTGACAGTGTTGCTGAAATTGACAAATCTGCCGGGTCTTGAACTTTATCCACTTTTTTAGGTGCCTCATTGCTGGACAGTTTTTCTTCGACTGCTGCACCAGGAATATTTGGTGGGAATTCAGGAACTAGTGGTTGAGCTTCAAAGTCACTCTGTTTTTCCAATTCATTTAAGGCACTATGCATTTCATTAGCATTAATGAAACGGTGACTTGGATCGATGGCCATAGCCTTAACAATCAGCCGGCTTAAGGCCTCTGAGCAATTAGAGTTAATTTCGTGTGGAGGAACAATTTCTTGGGTTAAGCGTTGAGCAAGAGCCCGTATAGGGGATTCAGCTTTGTAAGGCTTTGTGCCAGTTACCAGTTCGTAAGCGCAAATTCCAAGGCTATATATATCTGAGCTTTCGGTTAAAGTTCCATCCCTAACATACTCAGGAGAAAGATACTCAAGTTTTCCAGTGATTCCAGAACCGGTACTAATAGTTGCACCCATTCTAGCATCGCCAAAGTCAGTTATTTTAATGGCGTTATTTTTACCAAATAAAATGTTCTCCGGTCTCATGTCTCGATGAATAATACCGTTTTGATGAATTTCGGCTAAACCATTTAAAACTTCTTTTAATAAAAATACTATTTGTGGATCAGTGGGCTGCTGCTCACTGGCTATCATGTCCCTAAGACTACCGAAAGGAAGGTACTCCATAACCAATCCAATTATTTGGCCTTCGCGGTGATATCCTCGACTTCTAATTATGTTTGGGTGTTGTAACTCATAAGTTACTAGTATTTCGTTTCGGAATCGTTTGGCCGTTAAGTCTTCCACGCTGCTCTCGGTGATTTTCATCGCCTTAATTGTACAACGTTGATCTGGAAAGTCACTATGACGTGCAAGGAAAACACCATCCATTGGTCCTCGCTGGAAGACGTGTAGGATTTCGTAATGACCAAATATTTTTTCACCGATGTTAAGCAAAGCAGCTACTTTAAAAGAGACCTTAAAAAAAGACCTAGACTTAAACCAATTCCAAAACTGCTGGATAGAACATCCAATACTACGAGGATTATTCACTTACTGACTAAAGTATCGGTTAGTCAGCCTAGTTTCATTATAACAGTTATAAGACGCCGAAACTACGGTATTTTTTGGGGAATTCCTGGACCTATTAGCTATAGTTTGGAGTAGGAGAGCCTACTAATCATAGGGGAGGGGAATACCACCGTTTTTTCAGGGGCTAAAAAACTTGGGCAAGCTTGAATTAATT
>CAZECN010000055.1:0-12454 GCA_964510575.1 uncultured Bdellovibrionales bacterium
GTGGTATAGTTGTTCCTCGTTCTAGTAATAGAAAAGATACTGAAAGTCGGGAGTCCAGTTCAGAAAACCTTGAAAAGAATATTGAAGGAGCGAAAAAAGACTTAGAGTCTAATGCCCGAAATCGCGAAGCTGCTAGGGATGAACTAGCTGCTAGTAAATTGAAGGAAGAGACTTATCGAGAATCGCAGATTAAAGCAGACTCTGAAACCACATCAAAAACTACACCAAAGAGTTCAGATGATCTTAGTGAGGAACAGCTGAACTCTATGGCTGAGCAAGTCAAGGCTTATAAAGACCTTAAGAGTGAGGTGCAAACTAGTCCAGAGTGGACGGCAGTCTTGAATCGTGCAGATCAGAGAATTGCTGGGCAGCGACAGGTCGAGCCGACCACGAAGTCTTCCGGGCAAGTTTTTTCACGAACTAGTCCAGACTCGTCTTCGAGTATTCTTTCAAAATTTATTCAGTCTCGGCCTCAGAAACAGCAAACGGCAGATGAAGCTTTTGATACCAAGGCGGCTCAGCATGAGGCAGAACTCAAACAACAAACTGATCCGGACTGGGAGCAGCACCAAGCAGAGCAGAAACAATGGCAGGCTAGGGGAGACGCTGAAGAAGCTCGGATAAAAGAAGAAAGTGATAAACTTCTACAAGAAAAGATTGAGGAAGAGTTGCGAGCTGAGACCCAGAGATTGGAAGCTGAGACAGCAAGATTAAAGCTAGAGCATGAAATAGCTGTTACTAAGCAGAAACTGGCTGATGAGGCTTATCAAGAACAACAAAGATTAATCAATACTGGGCCCTACACCAGAGAGGGAGCCCAAAAAGCCCAAGTGGTAGGAAAACCAACCTTAAGTCCCAATCATCCAACAAGAAGAGTTCGACAGGTAGTAGCGAAGCCAGAGCCAGCAAGAACAATTGAACAAGAAAACATCAGAGTTTCTCGAAGTAATTCCCTTCAGACAGTCCCTCAGCAATCGAACCCAATAGAGAGTATTCGTCCTTCGGAACTTTCTGGTCTTGAACGCCGAGCAGCAGCAAATCAGGCTAAGCGTAATCAAGAAGCCAAGGAGCAATCGGAGCGAGAGATTCCAGAAGTTTATACAAGAGAAGCCAAGCCAGAGACTCCAGCCCCAAATTATACGAATGAAGCAAACACAGGAGTTCTGGTAGGTGAACCAACTTTAACCTCTCGTCACCCAAGAAGACCAGTCAGACCGCAAGCAGTCAGGAATGTAGACTTTGATAAACAACTTGTTTTGCCTTCCCGTCCTACCAATAATCCTAGAACAAGATTCGGCTCCCGACCGGTTGCTACTCGACAGACCCAGAATTCCACTACTCCAAGAACGGCTAGACTACTTGGGAGACCTAGTAATAGAAATGCTACTTCACGCCAGATCAACCAATTAACAAAAATGTCAGAGAATCTTAAACCAGAGCTAGGTCAAAAGGCTCAGGAAAAACTAGAGAGAGTGATCAAGAAGGAAAGAAACTTTGAGACGCTCGAAAAGTTCTTTGCCGTTTACGACCATCCAAATCTTGGGGAGCTAGGAAGGAGAGATGCGGTGATAAGTCTCAACGAAGCTGCCGATAATGATAAAGGACAGCTAATGTCTGCTATAAAGAAATGGATGAAGGAAGGAGACTTTTAAGCCACAAAAGATTTAGCAAGATCAAACCAAGCTTGTAGTTTGATTAAGAGGGGAAAGGCAAGTTTAACAACCTGGCCTTCCGTCTCTTACCCACCGGAGTGTTAGTTCAGAGGGTGTCTCCGTTGTCGTCCCGTTTGATCAAAGTAATCCATCCGAAATGGATAATACTTACTTTCACAAATTGGAGGACCGAGGTTTTTTCGCTTTCTTTCTTCAACGTACAAAGCAACAATTGCTTTGCTGTCTTCAAAAGATAGTTCCAAAACTTCGTGTTCGGAGATGAGTCCATTAGTTAAAGCCCAATGGATAGCATGTTCAGATATAGTCATAAGCGTCAGAGACCCTATAAGAATGACCACCATTCTTTTCAGGGATTCTCTCTCTTTAATATTCGCTTATAAACTCGTAAGAATTTGATTCAGGGTTCGAATCAAAGAAACGTGACTCACAGAACTTCAGAAAAGATCTAAGATACAAAAGTTTTGAATCTTAGATATGAAACCTCGACACTAATTTTTCAGACTATCTCCACCTATTTTCATTCGACTTCGAGAGCTCTGAAATTTAACCTAGATAATTGCCTTTCTACCCAGTAATATAACTACTATATTGATAGGAATAGTCAATAGGATGTAGAAAATTAGGATAGGAAGTTTGGAGGAATAATTTTTATATTTGTTCTAGGAGAATCCACCATATTGCCTTAAGTAATCGTCTCATCTGTCGATATCTAATTTAGGGAATGTCATTCCCTAAGTGATGACTACTTACTGGGCAAAAATATGAGAGTTGAAGGATCTTTGGTGGTTAAATGTTCGAAATGGCTAAGCTTTGCTGTTTTGTTTTCATTTATAACATCTCTCAACGCTGCTGCTCAAACTGTCTCTTATCCCGCCGATGGCATTTACAACGGATTTCTAAATCAAACTAATATTCTTGAATGTGACAATAATAATGCAGCCGTTGTAAGAGGAACTTTAAGTCTCTTTGATGGAAGCGGCGTTAATGTTGCTGAGACTGGTTTTATTCTTGAACCAGCAGGAAGTGTTCATATTATACTGAATGACCTTGCTCAGATAACTGACCGCTATGGAACCTATTCGATAAACTTAGACGGGGAAGAAGAGCTAGGTTTGAGAGTAAGCTGTCGTACAGTGTTCTATCGACCTGCACCTGAAGGAAGTGAAAAGCAGTATGACTTCGCTTACGTAATTCCAGTTAATAATTCTATTCAGGGACCAACCAGCGGAATTTTTAATTCTCTAAACCCTGGACTAGACAGAAGTCCGGTGCACAACTGGCTTAGCGTAGTAAATAGTTCTGAATCATCTTTCAGTGCCATAGTTAGTATTTTTGATGGTAACGGCCAGGTTCTTGAAGAAAGACAAATTGATGGCCTTTCTCCAAGAGGTCGAATCGATATTCCATTAGGACATCCTTCTGGAGAAACCTCCGGTCTTTATCAAATAACTCCGCAGAACGAGAGCCAGGACTATAAGGCCCTATTAGTTCGGTATGGTCCTCATTCTAGTCCAGGACGCTTCAGCTTTGCTTTTCCACTCAATGCTGCCTCCGGCAGTTGCTCAATTGGTAAGCTTTTCGCTTCTACAATGGCAAGTAACTTTACTCAAAACTGGCTTGAGCTTGCCAATCCATCCTCTGAACCCGCTTCCGTAGGGGTGACAGTTAAAGACAGGTTTGGCGGAATTCTAAGCTCTGAGACGGTAACTATTGAGTCAATGCGTCAGCGTCATATCTACCTCAATGCGATTATTGACCCAGACGGTCTCGGAAACGTTGGAACCATTGAAATCGAGTGTTCTGACCCAGACTTTCAGCTTTTGGCTCAAACCACCTATTACGGATCTAATGATGCAATAGGTAATTCTTGGGCCTATGCCGTTCAGGGAGAAGCAGGACAGGCCGCTGGTGATGGAAGCCAACTGTCTTTGCCGATGAATACATTTCTTGGAATGAGCAATTGGATCAAAGTTGCTGAAGAGTATGGTGAAGCAGCAAATCTAGACTTCATGCTTTTTGATTCACAAGGAGTGATGCGCTCCTTCAACTCAGAGTATTTACCAGCTACTGGAAGCTTGGATTTCGATGTTCACTCCAAGGTGGCTCCTAATATTGTCGGTAGTGCCGTCGTGCAGCCAGGAGAAGAAGGGCTAGTTTCGGGCCATGTGCTTCGAACCCTTCCTGCTTATGATGGTAGTATTGGCTCGATTGTCTATATACCGGCTAGTATCCAGCCTTTTAGCGATGATTTTTCTTCACCGACACAGTTTTCAGGACATCCTCAGTCTTTGGCTCCGTATCGAGATTACCTTTTCGATGGAGAAATTAGTCATTTACTGACCAGAGTTTCTTTTGGTGCATCTTTGACTGAACGTGCAACTGTTAGAAATCTTGGGCTAGCTGCTCAAGTCTCCTCTTTTCTAAATGCTCCATTAAACCCATCTCTCAATACATTTATTGCTGATGCCGAGGATGTTCAGTGGAATGAGCCGAAGGTGGCTTGGATGAGAATGATGATTGAATCCAATAACCCACTTCAAGAAAAGATGGCTCTCATTTGGCATGATTTGTTTGCAACTTCTTGCAGGGCTTCAAACGGGAACGAGCGTTGTCGTGATCACGTTGAGGTTCTGAGAAGAAATGCCTTAGGGAATTTTAGAAACCTAGCTCAAGAAATTACAATCGATCATACAATGCTCCGCTGGTTAAATGGAGATAGGAACACAGCAGAAGCTCCGGATGAAAACTATTCCAGAGAGTTCTGGGAACTATTTACCCTTGGTGAGGCAAGTCTTCATCAAGGCCCTGTTAGGCTCTATAACAACCAAGACATCACAGAGTCTTCTCGATCCTTTACAGGTTGGAGAACTTGGTCGCCTGATGGTTTGCCAGTAGTTTTTGAAGATAGATTTTACGACTTCGGTGAAAAAGTAGTCTGGGAAGGTACCCCTTATGAGGTTAGGGGAGTTTTCAACCAAGAGGACATGGTTAACTTGACCCTCGATATTAGGCCTGAAGCTTCTGAGTGGATTGCTAAAAGAATGTTTTCTGCCTTAGTTCACGATCACCCTGACTCAACAGTTGTAGCTCAGCTTGCTAGAGAAATTCGGGATAACAACTGGGATATTAAGCCGGCGCTAAGAATGATACTTCAGTCCCAAGCTTTCTTTTCTGAAGATGCTCGAGGTTCAAGAGTAAAAGACGCGGCCACTTATTTAGTGGGATTTATCAGGACTACCGGAATACCTTATGACCATGAGCGCTACTCTTGGCGTTTTACCCATCAGTTTCTAGGTTTTGAACCTACTAGGCCGGAAAGTGTAAATGGGTGGCCAATAAACAAATATCAAGGTGCATCCAAGTCTGCGTATTTTCTAAGTTGGCTAACAGGTTATTCAAACTTAATTAATACTCATCTAAATGATCTGACAGGAGAGGATTCAGAATTTGACTTGCTCAATTTGATTCCATCTTCAAGAATCAACCCTACGGCTGATACAGTTGTCGACGAGCTTGTTGCTTTGATGTCAGTTGAGCTTACAGCTGATGAGAGAGCCCAGCTAGTCCAGTATGTTGCCACTGATAGGAAATACAATGGCGAAGATCAAGAGATGGACTTGGTTGGCAATGCAGAGGGGCTTAGAACCAAAGTGACTGGTGTCGTTTGGCTTCTTTCTCAGCATCGAAACTACTTAACTTTTTAGGAGGAAAAAATGCTAACTAGAAGAAATTTCCTGAAAGGCTTACTAGCAGCTGGTGCCGGAGCTTGTTGTAACGCGGCTTTTGGTCCACTTGGTTCAAGGTATGCGATGGCTCAGTCGTCTGGTGGGGCCGGTAACAGTTTAATCATGTTTAACCAGTTTGGTGGTTGTGACCCTCTTAACAGTTTTGCGATTCCCTATACTGTTGGTGATTACTATACAAGGCGTCCCAGCATAGCTATTCCTCAGAATGTATTACTTCCGGTTGCAGATGGTTCAGTTGGCTTTCACCCGGCTTTACCTAATCTGAAGAGAATATTCGATGAGGGGGATGTTTGTGTCGTCAGAGGCATAGGAGATCCTAAAGGAACTCGCTCTCACTTTACCAGTCAGGATATCTTTAGCCGAGGTATGACTGAAGATAGAAACAATGATGGTAGGGGTTGGTTAGGAAGATTGGGCGACCTGTATTTTGCTGAGCAAAGGTTTAACACCCTTGGTATTGGCGTAGGTGGTCAACTTGATTTTGCTCATAACCGTGAAAACAACGTTCCTTTGGTTTTGCATAGTTTAGAAAACTTTCGCTACGAAAATTCCTATGTGAGAGGTCTCAGCTGGAATGGTGAAAACGAACTTAGAAGAGAAACGCTAAACAGCTTTACTGGGCTTCCTGGCTCAGGATCTACCGAAATCAAGGATAAGGTTGATAGTGCTCATGTAGTCACTCAGGATGCTGTAGGGCTTATTCAAAGTGCTTTTGAGGGTTTTACCCCAACTGGAGTGTACGGAGATGACAATGCCGCAAGATTTTTCAAAGAAGTGGCGACAACTTTAAACCATGGCTTTCAAACTAAGGTTTACTATGGAGGACTGGGAGGTTGGGATAATCACGCTGATCAAGGTGGTGTCGAAGGAACTCAAGCAGGACTTTTAGCGGCATTAGATGGAGCAATTGGAGCCTTTGAAGTCGATGCCAAGTTGCTTGGTTGGTGGGATAGAGTGGCTATTTGTATTTTTACTGAGTTCGGCCGCAAAACTTTTGAAAACGGTTCAGCGGGTACTGACCATGGTTGGGGTTCCGCTATGATTGTTTTGGGAGGCGCCGTAAAAGGAGGGCTTCGAGGCCCAGCAACTACTGCGGCGCATTTCCAAGAAGAATGGCTTCCGCAGCAAATAGATTTTAGAAATCCTTTCAGTGAAATGATTACTTGGTTAGGCTTTGACCCGAACCCAGTTTTTCCAGAGAGCTATACAAGAGATAATCTAGGGCTCTTTGCTTAGGTCTTTCTGACAAGTTCTTTGCTACTTTGGGAGAATGATTGGTCCTAGGCCAAGATCCTTAAATGTATCACGTCCGTGAATATTTAGAAGTTTTCTAAAATCATCCTCAGTCCTGTATTTTCTAAAAGCTTGGTCCTTAAGTGTTTGGTCTATTAAGTCTGGAGACTTTGAATAGGCATTGTGTAGAGCTTCGGTTGTGTCCGAGAAGTTTCCGTCTTGGGCTGTTGCCCGAGCTTGCTCGTAAAACTTAGCTGCTTCAGGAGTCACAATAGGCTCTTTGCTGTCTTTTTCAATTTCTTCGACAGCCTGTTTAATGGCAAGATCTCTTTGCAGCTCTTCGTTCGACTTTTGGGGAGGGGTAGCTGGCTCGGTTTTTTCCGGCTCAGAGCTTGGAGCTACTACTTCAACTTCGCTATCGTTAGAGAAGAACAAAAAGAATACAAGAGCTAAAACTGCACCAATAGGAATAAGAATTTTCATTTGTTAAGTATCTATCAACAGGGATTTTTAGCCTAGCTAAAAAGTTATTCAGCCATACAGAACCCAGAAGGATATAAGTTTTCTATTTGCTTGGGCTGAATGGACTCTGTAGTCTCTCTCTATAGTACTCAACTTCCTTTGGAGGATTAATTTCAATGCGTAGAAATATTTTTTTAGTTGTAGTTTTAGCCCTGACATTATTCGTAACTGGTTGCTCCAGTCATGGAAGCAAAAGCCACCACGGACACGGATACGACAAAAGCCAATGTAGTGCTGGTGGGTGCAAGTCAAGCTGTGGGGGAGAGAAGAAATCTTCTTGTGGAAAAAAAGGATCCTGTGGAAGTCAGTCAGGGTCTTGCGGTGCCAAGAAGTATGAGGACAAGGTAGGAAAAAGTTCTTGCGGTCACGGACACTAATCCTACTCAACCTAGCACTACCAACTGGCTGAAGAGTGCCAGTTGGGGTGCTAGTTTCTATCGCCCTAGAACCTTGAAGTTACAAACCTACCCCAAGGCTTTAAGTTATTATACGAAGTATCTGTGCAACTGTTTTGCCAGATTGAACTAGATCCTGAATCTCCAGAATAGTTCCAAGCTGCCCAGCTGATTTGCTTTCTTCTCATTAGATCAATGAATCGTTGGGAGGTGTTTTCGTCATGCCCTCTTTGACCATCAGCTGAAGAAGATCCCCATTCTGTTACGAATACAGGCAGCTCGTTCGAAGCTTTGTCAAGAATTCTAACATACCGGTCTCCATGAGAAGCGGCGTAAAAATGGAAAGCATACATAATATTTTGGAAATTTAGAGGGTTTCTCGTAACAGTTTCGTAAACATTATCTCCTTGCCCATTTGCTGCTCCGAAGCTGGACCAACCTTCAGTACCTACTACAATTACTGAATCCGGGTCATTTGCTCTGATAACAGGAATAACTTGCTCAGCATATCTCTTGATATTTTCCCAAGTTGCTCCATTACCTTGGGGTTCGTTATATATTTCGTAGATAACTTTGTCGTTGTTGCGTTGAGTCGATGAAATTGAGCTAAAGAATCTTTTGGCCCTGTCAACTTCAGCCATAGGATTACCTCCAGGATTTAGAACATGATAGTCGACCAGCGCATACATTCCGCGGCGATTGGCTTCTCGAATTAAAAGATTGACGTGGGAGATGTTGCCCTGTTCATCTTGATCAAAGGCTAGTTGGTTCAACCAACGCTTTGACTCGTTGATATACATAGCAATTCTGAACAAATTAGCTCCCCATTGATTGGCCATCATGTCCATAGCGTTATCGTTTAGGCAGACATCCCAGCCGTGCCAATGGATACCGTGAGAACTCATTCCAGTTAGTTGGATAGGGTTGTTTGGTCCGTTGCAAAGCTTAGTGCCGCATACGTGTAGTCCATTTGAATTAGAATTGCCCTCAGCATTAGTTTGAAAGTCGGACGTTGAATTGCTGCCGCCTAAGGCTGCTAAAACAGGGGGAGTTTCAGACTGACTGGTTTCAGCATAAGGATCGCAGTAGTCTTCTGTGGACCAATCGTATCCCCAACCTTCATGTTGACCAGAGTAGCGATGAAAGACCTCTGGGCACGGTGGGTAGCCTGAAGCAGGTCCGGAGGATGAGTAGCTGGTTCCGTAATTTTCTTCAAAGAAACCTGCCCCTCCTTCGCTATTGTTGGTAACTCGACAACTTTGGTTGTTTTCATGTCCCCAGCCGTCGCCATCAGGGTCTGAGCTTGCGTATCTACAAATTCGGTCATCGGAAGAATCAGCCTTGTTATCAGAGTTTGACTGACTTTGGTTCTCCTCAGTTGAAGTGGAAGAGGTCGTTTGTTGAGATTGAGCAACTAAGCAACTTCTATTGTTTTCCCAACCATAGCCATCTCCATCATGGTCAGAGTTTGCACTGCTACATGTTGGAGTACCTGAGGAGTTGTTGTTTGCTTGATTAGATTTTGAGGAATTAGCCTGTTGATTTATTGAAGTGTCTGCCGAGTTGTTTCCGCTTGAGTTTGATTCAACCACTATGCAAGTTCGACTATTTTCCCAACCATAGCCATCTCCGTCGGGGTCAAAAGAGGAATTGGAGCAGGAAGGATGATGGGAATTTGAACTTGAACCTGCATTTGATGTTGTTGAAGTTGGCATTGTGCAACTTGCGTTGTTCTCCCAACCCCAACCATCACCGTCGGAATCACTCCAACTGTTCTGACAAGTTGGATTAGCTAGAGCCATTGTTGGAAAGCAGAAAATTGCAAGTATTGAAAAAAGAAGAAAGCAGGGGAACCCGCTGATAGACTTACGTAAAACCATAATACTTATAACCCGTTGTTGTTGAACACCCTAAAAAAACGAAGAATATTAAGGACTTACTCTTTCGAGATAATAACAATACTCTCCAGTCTATATTATGGTGTTTTTGATTAATTAGGTGATATTAAGGGGAGATTTCCGCAAAGACGTAAAAAGCCGGGGACGAGCGATTTTCTAACCTTCAAAATCAACCTCGTCCTCGAACTTCTATTCTTCTTCCTCTGGATCTCCCGCTTTGTTCAAATTCTCAACTGTTTTACTAACAGCAAGCAGTGACACAAAGCGTTTGAAAGCTTCTGGGTTACCTCTGGCAGCACTCTTTAAACTTGAGGCTGTTGCCAAGCATCCAAGCTGAATCAGGCTAGCGAAAATTTCAATTGCTACAATATGGTAGAAGCCATAATGCCAGGCTGCGATTCCGAGTAAGGCTCCACTAAGGTTAAACAGAATGGTGTAACCTAAACTGTCCTTTTCAAAAGCTTCTGTAACTAAGCTTGAGAAGTAGGCCGGAATAAGTAAAGCACCCGTCATGTCCATAGCTTCGATAATACTCTCACCAGTCTTTAAAAGAGTGTAGATAGCGAAAGAGCCGACACCAACAGAGTATAGAATTAAATATAATCTGATACTGTTTATCCAACTAGGCGGTATTTTAAATCGCCTAAGTAGGAAAGCAATGAGGGCAAAAATAGCGGAAAGAGAGTAGGCAACTATAAACCACTTCTCTCCTGCCCAAATACTGGTTGCAATTAACTGAGCACAGCCGGTTAGTTTAAGAATTATGAACTGAGGTGAATCGTGTGAAAAAGCAGCGAGCTTCGACACAACAGGCTTTAATTCCTGATCCCAACTGAACGTTGATTGATTCACCAAATGCGAAATCAAGTGAGCCACAATTGATAAATGGATGATTGCATATACTCCAATCATATTTATCGAACCAGTAACTTGAAGCAGAGCTTCTAAGCCTAAAATCCACCAACCTGCTGCTAGGACAATCACCAATAGGGAGATTGTCGTTGAGTTTATGTTTTTCTTCACGTGCCAATCTCCAAATTAAAAAAACCGAAAAATATTAATCGTCGTCCCGCGGACGAGCCTGAGCATGGAAGCCCACACTGGTCCGTAGGATTTGATCAACTACTCGGTTAGAAAGGAGAAAGAACGAGGGGCGACATTACCACATAAATTCAGTCAGGAATAGCTGGAGAGTTAAGTATCTGTATTTATATGATAATTTGTTCAATGGCACTACCGTTAAGTGCCTAACTTTAAAGGATTATAACAAGCCCTTATTTTGAGGTGACTTAAAAAGATTGGTGATCCTCGGCCCGTATAGGGGCCTTAGAGAGGGAGTTGATCCCAGTCCAAACCTGACTTTTCTTCACCACCCTCTGGCTTGTTTTTTAGAGGATCGTTTAGATAATCTCGATCAAGGCTTTCCGGGTCGATCAGTACTTGATCGCCCAATCCCAAAGCTTCAGAAATGTTTGAGACTATCCACCGTGCTGTAGCTTTTGAGGTAATCCAAAAAACTAGAGTCTTTTGGGTATTGGACTTAAGCTTCAAAAATACCTGGTAATAGTCGGTTTGCTTATTGCCGGAAGTAGAACTTCCAGAAACTGAATAGCTTACTGCTTCAATTTCAGAGCTAGGAATTTGAAATTCTTTGGATAATATTCCTGAAGTTTTAACAGTTACTCCGCTATTATCGGTATGAATATTTTTTCGACCAAAAAGTAGAGTGAGTGTTGCGAGGGTGCTGATAAAGCTACTGAGTATGAAAATCACAGCTAAAAACCACCCAGAACCGCTATAAATAATTGCAGCGCCGATTGCTCCGAAAATAAGAGCACAAAGTATAAGACTGATAACGGTTCCTGGACTTCTCTTATAAAACGAAGGAATTAGAATATTGACTCCACCGTCAGCTAGGTAGTCGATCGTTAATTTGGAGTCTTCATCCTGACTAACGTCATTGGTATAAAGCTTTGTCGAGTGCTCAGAGAATGATTCTGAGATTTCAGGATTACTTTTGCTAGTCTGAAAAACCGGTACATCAAACTCAGCAGTAAGGTTTGGGCCATCGACTTCGGCTTCAATTTTTGATGGAAAGTTCAGAGAAGTTTTGGAACCGGTATATGTTTGAAATGTCTATCTAAACTGGAATAATGGAGCGGGAGACTGAACTGCCTGGCTTTCGCCAGGCACAAGACTCGTCCCTGTCTATTGGTTCGAGTCTCGTCTCAGCAGGTTCATCTTTCCCGCTTTTCTTCGTTGCCCTGCAGGTTCTCGTCGCTGCAGCGTGCAGCAGCACGCTTCACTCCTCGACCTTTGGGCGCCTTGATAAGCAAAAAATATGAGCCTGCTATGAAAGTAGTAAAAATGGAATAATGGAGCGGGAGACGAGACTCGAACTCGCGACCCTCAGCTTGGAAGGCTGATGCTCTAGCCAACTGAGCTACTCCCGCATAAAAGAAGCTTTGGACCTCTTTTATACGACGGCTCTCAGGGCGGGCACGCTCCATTAAAAAACCAACAGATTAACCTAAGTGGTGGTGGGAGTAGGATTCGAACCTACGTAGCCGAAACAGCGGATTTACAGTCCGCCCCCATTAACCACTCGGGCATCCCACCAGTCAGGGTTGACGTGCTACCACAATATTTCAGGCTTCGAAATAGCCCTTAGTGGATTAATTAAAATACTAAAAAAGTATCAAAAGGGCTTTAGGGCGTAGCTATTCATTGGCAGACTCTATGCCCGCTGGCTGTTGCCTACAATTCCTCTACATTGTATTACCTTGGCCGACTGGAAAAGTAGGTTCCCTATTTTTTTGGTTTATCAGCTAGTTCTGTTTCCGGCACTTGGTTGGGGTAGGGACTTTGCATCTTGTATATTAATCTGGCCATTCAGTTTTGAAATAGCCAGGAGGCATTAAACGGGAAGGAAAAAAATGTCGAAGGAAAAATTTGATCGTAGCAAGCCGCATGTAAACGTTGGAACA
>CAZECN010000056.1:0-11286 GCA_964510575.1 uncultured Bdellovibrionales bacterium
GGAGTTCGAACTGCTTAAATACCTTTCAAGTCGGCCAGATATTCCTGTTAGCAGGAATCAATTGCTAGACGAAGTCTGGGGCTACAATAGTTATCCTACTACAAGAACCGTAGATAATTTTATTGCTAGGCTTCGTAATAAGGTCGAAGAAGTGCCAAACAAGCCAAGGCATATAGTGACAGTCCATGGCGTAGGCTATAAATTTGTAGAGTAGCTTAAAGCCCGACCGATTTTTTGCATTACATTGTGGTGCTACTTCTGACTTAAACCCTCACATTTTTTAGCTATAAGTTCTAAAAAATAGCGACTTATGTCAGCTAGACATCTGGAATTACTAATTATTTGATAATTGTATTATTCTTGCACCCTTCTATCTCAACTTTACATCTAATTTAACAAGACTGAGGGATTTTCCCCTTAGGTTTTTCGATTTAAAGATTTTTTTGAAGAGTTCCTCTCCTCAATTTTGGTTTTCAAAGTATTTCTCAGTCAATAGGTGTTTAAATTTTGGAGAAAGAAATGAAAAGTCCTAAAAAACCTTGTTCAGCTAAGTGTTCAGCCACGGTGTCCTTTGACCTAGTGTTTTCTGATTATTTAGATAAAAATCTGAGCGAACATCAAAGAATACTAATTGAGAATCATCTTGCAGATTGTCCGACTTGCCGCGAAGCGGTTGATGAAATGAAAACGATCGGAGAGATTGCTTCAGAGCTAGTGGAAGTGGCAATTCCTTCTAGCGTTCAGCAGCGCTTGAGAGATAATTTGAGAAAACAGCTGAATGATCAGCTGTTCAAACAGGAGGCTAAGCTGGTAGTAATTGGTGGGGGACGTAGCTAGTTAGCGATAGTTAGCAACTTAGGAAGATATCTATGCAGACTTTGCAAATCCTACTTGGAGCAGTTTTTATATTGATTTCGTTTGGAATTATAGCTCCAGATCTTTATCGTATAATTCTCCAGTATAACAACCGGACTGAGAAAGTTAATCGAAAGTGGACTGATCCAAAGGAAACCAAGCATGCGGACCCCTCTGCTAGATCTGCTTTATTGGATTACGATACAAAATCGTCAAGGCGAAGTGATACAAGTAAGTTTTTTAGGGATAACTAGAACCAGAGAAACAGATCTTTGAAGTAGCTTTTCAGAAATTGGAGAGCTCCGTAGCCAAAAAATATGATGGTAGCCGATATAGCGATTGCTACGAGTCCAGCTGCCATACCTAGCAAAACAATAAGCCCATCTTTCTCAAGCAAGCCAAATCCTAAAATGAAAATTGCGAAGGCTGGAGCGGTATTAGTTCCAGGTATTGGCAAGGCCATACTGCAGGCCAAAAGAATCACCATTAATCCTACCAGAGGTAGAGCAATAGAGGATTGTGTTAAAATGCTAAAGCGTGGCTTGGAGAATCTTTCCAGCAGTTTAGCGAAGGATACAAGTTTTCCTATGGCCCCTGAAAATCTACTCGGCTCAAAATCCTTTTTTAGTAGAAACTGAGGAAGCCAAATGGAACTGCGCCCAGTAACTAATCTCCCTCCAATAATAAATAGAGGCAGAGAAAGAAGGGTTGAGTAACCGGCTGCAGGTAGTGGTAAAGCTGCAGGCACAGAAAAAATTATTAAAACTATTGCCATACCATGATGGCCGAGGTCTGTAACAAGATTACCTAAGGAAGTGGTCTTACTGTCCGCAGCGAAAGTGTCCAGCAAAAGTGTTGATAGTCTTTCAGACATTAGCAAAAATAGAGTATTCTAGAGTCTATTAAAACAAAAAACGCGACCTGCTTGTGGCAGCGTCGCGCGCGTGAGCAAGATTCTTGTTCGAGGGCGAAATCTTGCTCTTCAACCAGTTGAGGGTCTTGGAGACCTAGCCAAAGCTGAAGCTATGACTAAACACAATTGGCCTTCCGTTGAGTAAATTACATCAATTGCAAAACATCAAACCCAGTGGATAACTTGTGGAAATCTTCGATAAGATTCAATTTTGATCATCGAATTTGCCTTCGCTGGGGGTGCGGCTATAGTTCAATGAACGGATAATCAAATTCGGAGGATAGGCCTGTGCAGACTCATAAATCACTTAAGTTGGCTCGTTTGGCAGTTCTAGTTTGCTTTGTAGCAACTGGTTGCGTTTCCGTTGACCCTTCGTTGGTTGTGGTTCCGGAGAATAGGGAACATCGGGTGACAGTGTCCACAGATAACAAGATTTTGGAAGACCCGGAGCAAAAGCTTGTTCACCGAATTGATCTTTCTTCGGTAAGTTTGCCGAATTCCTCCACTGAGCTTCCTTTTAGATTTCTTTTAGTTAATGATCGAAAAGGTAAAAGTATTGGCTTGAAGTTGAGGGATAAGCCTGGTCACAAGGCAAATAATGTTTTTGGATTGAGAGCTGATGACCTGGTCAAAGTGGTTAATCGGGTGGGGGTTGGTAGTCCTCAAGAGATAGACATGTTTTTGCAAAGTTTGAAGAGTGAAGGAAAAGCTTCTTTGGTTTTTGAGAGAGGTGGTCAGACTTATAAATTCTTCTACAATTTGCGAAATTCCTAAAACTTTCGGTTGTGACTGACAGTAAAAAGCACCTTGCTGAAAACCCTAAACTTCGTTGGCCTTTGGATGTGCAGAGGCATCAACATCAAGGCGAAGAATTCGTTGTTTTAAGTTGTCCGCTAGGCCTTTCGGCGGAGCCAGCAATTTTCTCTGCCCAGCTGCTACCAGTGATTTTTAGTCTTGATGGCTCTGATACCAATAGCATTGTTGACCAATTTCAAAGTGCCGGCCTAACTTTGGCAATGCTTGAGAAATTGATTTTTAGGTTAGACGAATTCAATCTTTTAGATACCGCAAGGACGAACTGCTTGGTTCAAGACGCACTGGATGACTACCGCAAAACCAAAGTGAGAGAGCCTGCCCACGCTGGATTGGCCTACCCAGAAGATCCTGCAGCTTTGTCTGCTCAAATTCTAGAGTGGTTGACTCAAGTTGAGTCAAAACCAAACACTAAAGAAAACACAGCACTGGTCTCAGTGGTGCCTCATATCGACTATGGGCGTGGATGGTCATGTTACGCAGATTTGTTTAAGAACTTTTCTGTTAAGGAAAACACTACAATATTACTTTTCGGAACATCTCATCAACCGGGAAGCTCGCTGTTTAGGCTAACCTCAAAAAATTTTAGAGTGCCTGGGTATGAATTTGAAACATGTTCTGAGAGTGTTGAGCATTTAGCCAGCAAGTATGGGGAGACGAGAAGTTTTGCCGATGAGCTAGTGCATCGCAAAGAGCATTCTATTGAGTTGGTTCTTCCTTTTTTAGCTCAAAGAGTTTTGGATAGCTCGGGACTAAGGGTAGTTCCAATACTAGTTGGAGGTTTTCAGTCTTTTCTTGGTGAGGAAAGAGACGCTGAATCGGATGAGGAGTTTTGTAGCTTTGTTGAAGGTCTAAAAAGCTTAATTCTAGATTTGGAGGAAAAGGGGCGAAACTGGCAAATTCTAGCTGGCTTGGACATGGCTCATGTAGGACTAGCTTTTGGTGATAGCCAGCGGGTTGCTCCTACTGGGCTTGAAACTCTTGAGTCGAGAGATAGGGAGTACTTGGCCCTTGCTTCAGCTTCGGATAGCAAAAGGTTTTTGGCTCATTTGAGTGAGGATCTAGATGCTCGACGTATTTGTGGTTATCCATCACTGTTCACCATATTTTCTTTATTTGAGACCCTCGGTCGAAAGATTAAAGGAGAGTTAGTTTCCTACAATCAAGCTGTGGAGGAAAATTCAGATACTATCGTAACTTTTTCTTCTATGAACTGGTATCAGACTTAGTTGGGCTGTCACCGATACTTTTAAGGGTTTTGTCACCTCTTTTTCTAGGCGAGAAGAAGATCAATTGATTATGGTCAGGGTCAGTGACTGAGAAGCGTTGATCATTTTTGGTTTTGGTTATCTCGCTGATGAATCTTCCAGATCCTAATTTACTTACTAGTTGTCTCTCTCTTTGCAAGAGCTCTGCGTGTAGGTTTAGAAAGCCGTTTCTGACATTCATTGCTATGGTGGTGCCGCTTTGTCCCCCGGAGACTTCACTGAGGTAGATGAAAGCTCCATCAGGTGTTTCAAATCTCAGCTCCTTTAGGCCTTTTTCTGGATTAGGAATATCGTAGTTGAGTAAAGATTTATAGAAATCAGCAGATTTTGAAAGATTTCCAACTCTCAGAATTGTTGCATTTGAGCGGATAAGAAATTTATCCTGCAGCCCTCTATCTAGACCCCGACCTGAGACAAAGAAAACTCCCAAAATCAGCAGAGTATAAATGGTGGATATGATCTTAGAGCTCAATTTTTTCTCCTTTGGAACCGGAAAATTTGCATTTCAGATTAGCTCTCTTAGATAACAGTTTCTTGTTAGGAAAACAAAATGAGGTATTCTCTATAAATTGGATAGTTTCGTTTTGTGCTGTCAATTTGAGCCGGCAATTGGTAAATGGTGAAGAGTATGAAAAACCTACAACAAGAGTCAGGAGCATTAAATGCCGGTGGATAACACAGCGGATAATAGTCGCACTACTTATTTTCGAATCTTCTTTCTGACCTTGGTAGGGATCGCTCTGTCGGTTTATCTTTCTATTCATCATATAGAGGTGAATAGTAATTCCGATGCCGGACCGTCTTTCTGTGCAATCAGTGCGAGCTTTGATTGTGACTCTGTTGCTCGCAGTGCTTATTCAGAACTGGCTGGTATTCCTTTAGCTAACCTAGGTTTGGCTTTTTATATTTGGCTTGGCTGGCTTTCCTTTTCTAGTTTTCGAGGAAGAGAAAACAATATTGATTCAGCCATTGTTTTACTTAGTTCTCTCGGATTAATTTTTTCTCTATTTTACCTTGGTATTTCTTGGTTCGTCTTGGGAACCATCTGTATTTTTTGCTCAATGCTATATGTTTGTGGAATAGCAATTTTCTTCCTCTCTCTTAAGCTCAGAGGAGATGGAGGGTTGCTTAAGAGCTTGCTTGCTGGACTGGTTGCTGGCCTGTCTTGGTTTTTTTCAATTGGAGCCAAAGACTTGATACTGGATTTAGTTTTTCTAGCATGTGCGGTCTTTTCCTTATTTAAGTTACCCGAGGCTCTGCACGGCTTGTTTTACTCTCAAAAAGCTCAGCTTCAACCCGTGGTGAGTGCGGATGATAGCTCTTATCGCGATTGGCTTGCCGCCCCTACCAAGAAATTTGTGTTGAACTCTAGCGGTAGTATTGTGGAAAGGGACTTTATTAGAGGAGCATCAAATGCAAAAGTTACTCTTGTTGAATTTAGCGATCTGGAGTGTCCTCACTGCCGAAGGGCTGCGCCTACTTTTAAAGCCCTATTGAATAAATATCCTGAGAGCTTAAGAGTGGTATCTAGAAATTTCCCACTAGATTCAACTTGTAATAATGGAGTGCCTAAGTCGGTGGTTAAAAGTTCTTGTCGGGGAGCAAGGGCGACTCGATGTGCTGGGGAAATTTCGGACACTATGTACTGGAAAATTCATGACGAGCTTTTTAAATATCCCAATTGGGATTCCAGTCTGCTAGATGATTTGGATAACTACTTTGAGGAAGGGAATGATCGAACTAAGTTCAAAGTTTGTATGGAGTCCGATTATCCAGTAGGTGTGCAGCGAGATATTCGTGAAGCTGACCGAGTTGGTTTACAATCAACACCGACTATATTCCTTAATGGCAAACTAGTTGGAACATCGAAAAAGGAAGTTTTGGAAGGGATTATAGATCGAATCCTAGCCTCATCTAAGGGTTAGGCGTCGTAGATCGCGAGTAGTTCTTTAAGAGAAAGAATGGCTTCGTTGATTAAATCGAATGAGTTCTCTTCGTGAAGTGAGAGCTCTAGGATTTGATTAGGCTTATGCCCTGGAAAAAATCTGACCATCCCGCTATTGGCCTCGAGGTTAAAATGTAGGTCTAGGTAAGGGAACCTGTAGTCAAGCTCTCTTGCCAAGGTGGTGAATTTTGCCTCAATAGTTTCCATAGTTCTTATTAGATTCTGGCTATATCAAAATAGGTTCTAATCAAGGCGTTTTTTGTGTTATTTTGCTTGGTGGAGGAGATTAGTGCAGCAATATTAAGCCCTTAATTATACCTGTGTTGGCTTGACGGACTAATGATTGAAGCTTCTGGTTTCTATTTGAAGACTTTGGTAGTTTTCCACGACCTTTTAATTAAAATTTTTAAACTCGATGAAGTCCAATAACTCCTCACCAAACCGTCCAGTAGAAGAAGCAGAGCACTCTTCACACTTGATTCATTCAAGTGATTTGAGAGCAGCTAATCAGGGTCACAGCTATGCCTCGGCACCTTCTAGTACTAATGGATTGAAGGGGAAGCTTCGTGGTTGGTTGCTCAAGTTTTTATTGGGAGATTATTTTGAGAAAGAGCTTCAGCAGCATGCTTCTATTGTCAGATATCTAAATTTCTTAACTAGTCACGTGGATGTAGAGCTTGGTGATAAGCTCAAGGCTTTTCAGAGTGAGATAGGCCATAGTTTAAAGAAACAAGCGCTTGATCTTGAAACTCTAAGTTCCAAAGATTTTCCAAGGCTGAGTGATGGTTTAGAACATAAGCTAAAAATATTAGAGCAAGCTAATCGGGAGAATCAAATAAAGCTTGAGGCTCAAGACGCGGTACTCAAAGGTCTTGAGAGTATCATTAGGGTAGAAGGTAAAGTAGTTGCTCCACCTAATGTGGTAAAAGCGGATTCTGTTGGCTGCTCCGTGGATTATGATTACTTTTTATTTGAGAATCGTTATCGCGGATCTGAGGAAACCATTAAAGAGAGACAAGCTGGTTATGTCGAGCTTTTTAAAAGTAGCAGTAAAAAGATTCTTGAAATTGGCGCGGGCCGTGGAGAACTGTTAGAGCTTTTTTCTGAGGCTAAGATTGATTCTTACGGCGTGGATGTTGATCAGGGAATGGTCAAGTATGCAACTTCAAAAGGTTTGGAAGTAAGTTGCGAGGATGCTTGTCAGCATTTGGAAAATCTTAAGGATGACAGTCTATCTGGTATAATAGCTGTTCAAGTGATTGAACACCTTCCTTTGGAATATTTTCGTTCGTTACTTAGGCAGGCTCACAGAGTGCTTGAACCAGGCGGTAGGTTGGTTTTTGAAACTATCAACCCATGTTCAATAGTTGCACTTACTCAACATTATTTTAGGGACCCGACTCATGTTTCCCCGTTGCATCCGGACACGACTAGCTATTTAATGGAGAGCGCCGGATTTGTCTCTATTGAATCTACTGACATTAATCCCTTTCCAGAGGAGGCGAAACTAGGAATGATTGATGGAATTGTTTCTGATGAGCCAGGTCTTCTTAGAACCTTAGAGAAGCTGAATATTAGAATAAACCGCTTGGATGATCTCTTATATGGGCATCAGGATTATTTTATTTCTGGCCAAGTCCCTAAGCCTTCGAAATAAACAACACACAGGCAGCTCTTCTTTCACAGCAGAGTATCTTTAGAGCTCCCATGTCGGCGTTTGAGAGCCTAGACAAGATCCACCTGAATGCCTATTTGTTACAATATGTATCGGAAATGTTAGTTGTCAGCTTGGGTTGGCTGTGGCTGTTACAGGTCAGTTTTAAAAACCAAGCTGACTCAATTTATTGCTTGAAATAGGAGGCAACGGGCCCTATTCTCAAGGCATCTTACCAAAACAACAATTTTAGATGATTCAATTTATAAACGCTCCAGCCAGGGGCTAGAATAAAGGTGGCAATATGGGTCTTTGGGACAAGGTGAAAGGTCAATTAAGGACGGTAATTGAATGGGAAAATCCCGATAGTAATGTTCTTTTTGAAGCCTGGAGCGTCAATGGTGACGAGATAAAGAATAGCTCCAAATTGATAGTTAAACCTGGCCAGGGAGTTATTTTTTTATACGAAGGAAAGATAGAAGGGGTTCATCTTGAGGAAGGGCTTTTTGATTTAGAGACTGCCAATATTCCCTTTATCACTACACTAAGTAAGTTCATGCAAGCTTTTGAAAGTGAGCACAAGGTTGGCATCTACTATTTTTGGCAAACCCAGTTTTTGAATCAAAAATGGGGTACTGCCTCTCCTGTGAAATATGATGATCCTGTTTACAAGTTCCCAGTTTCTCTTCGAGCCCATGGTAATTTCACGTTTAGAATAACTGAGCCAGAAAGTTTTTTCGTTAATGTGGTTGGGTCTCGAAAAATCTTTGAAGTAGAACAGGCTAAGAGAATAATGGTTGAACGTTTTGTTCAAGAACTTTCCGATCTTTTAGCTGAAAGCGGTTTTAGTTATGCGGAGATCGATAAGAATAGAATGGAGCTGTCTGAGCTTCTTAGCAAACTGATTGGGCCAGAGTTTGAAACTCTTGGGTTTGTGATGGAAGACTTTAGAATTGAGGGTACAGACTTTGATGATGCTACCAAGGAAAGAATTGGTCGTATCGCAGACATCACCGCTGAAGCCATGGCTGCCGAAAAAGCAGGTATCGATTACACTAAAATGCAACAACTTGAAGCTTTGCGAGATGCTGCCAAAAATGAAGGGGGCATTGCTGGAATAGGAGCTGGACTAGGAGCAGGTGTCGGACTAGGTCAGGCGATGATGGGTGGTCAGAATCTAGCTAGCGCAACTACACCTACCGGCGCGGTGGGTTCTGAAACAGTTGAGCAGAGACTCGAGAAATTAAAAGGTCTAAGCGAAAAAGGACTAATCTCTGATGAAGAGTATGAGTCCAAGAAGAAAGATATTCTGGCAGACCTCTAAATGTCATCTGGAAATTCTTTAGATTGCCCTTCTTGTGGAGCAACGCTAGCGGTAGAGGACCGATTTACCAAAGTGGTAATTTGCGAGTATTGCGGGCAAACCTCAGCTCTAAAGAATCGCAGTCTTGATCCTACTGGAAAGAAAGTCAGCTTAGCAGATGTTGAATCTGAGTTTAGAATTGGCAGAAAGGGAACTCTTAAGGGTGAGTCTTTCACGGTTTTGGGGCGACTTAGGTACGATTACGAAGATGGCTTTTGGGATGAGTGGTTCATTTCACTCGAAGGTGGGGGAAAGCTTTGGATACAGGAAGATGAAGGCGAGATTACTGCCTATAAAAAAGAAAGCATCACTTCCCAGATTCCTCCTTGGGATGAAATTTCAGTAGGCTCTATGGTTCCGATCAATGGAGCACAAGTATTCGTTACAGAGAAAAATAAAGCTTCGATTACCGGTGGTCTTGGACAGCTAATGTTTAGAATAACACCAGGGGAGCAAATCAAATACGTTGACGGCAACAGTGGGGGAGAGTTGGTCTCAATAGAGTTTAGCCCAGAAGAAATTAATTTTTCTATAGGTGAAGCTTTGGATACTAACGATTTTACTTTTAGCGACCAATGAAAGCCGAGTCCCTGGACTGTCCTAATTGTAGTGCCAGTCTTAGCTATCTTCAGATCAAGGCCAAGGTAATCACTTGTCAAAGTTGCGGTTCCGTAGTTGAGACAGGTTCAGGAGCGCTACTCGCCTCGTTAAAAAACTCTAAATATAAACCTGAGTCATATATACGGCTAGGAATGAGATGTCAGTTCAAAGGAACGGCTTATCAGGTTGTAGGTAGAATTTGTTATCAATCTGAATTGAAAGAGTATTGTAATGAAGACCGACGATATTACCCTGAGGGCACATGGGCGTATGACAGTTGGTGTCTTCTTTCGGAAAATGGCGAATACGCTTGGATCACTGAGGATGAAGAGGGCTTTCAATTTTCTAAGAGTTTTGTGCCAGATGTTCCTTTAGTCCCGACTATTTCTAAGCCGAAAGCCGGATTTCTTAATAGTCATAGACCTCAAAAAATCAAAGAGTTTTCCACCTCTAAAATAGTTCATTTTGAAGGTGAGTTTACCTGGCAACCTAATTTGGGTGATTTATCTAAATCAGCTTCTTACACTTATAGGGGTGAAAGCTTCGAGGTTAACTCGAACTTGGATCGAGATGGACAAACCAAAGAAATAGAGTTCTTTCGAGGTCGAAAAGTACCAGAACTTCAGCTAGCCCTTGCTTTTGACAATCAGCAAGAAATTGAGCGATTGCAGGAAGAGAAGCGTAGCGAAGAGCTAATCAGGAGAAGTTCGATAGTTGCTCTGGCTGGAGCAGTCTTTTTGTTCGCTCTTTCAATTTACTTTTTGGCTTTTGATTTTGGCTCAAGAGTTGCGAATTACTATGTGAAGGTTTCCGAGCTCACTGGGGAAGGAAAAACAGTAGGTCCGGTCAACCTTAAGAAAAGTGGAAGATTGCATCGCTTGGTGTTGCGGGGAAGTATTCCTAATAACAGATCTTTTCAGGGGGGAGTTGAGTTAATGGACTCCACTCGCTTAGTTATTAATAATGTCGATGGAGATTTTTGGAGAGAGTCGGGCTGGGATAGTGATGGTAGGTGGTCTGAGAGCGATCTAAAGGCTTCGCAAACATTTAGACTTTCTAAAGCAGGTCACTACTTTTTTCGTTTTTATAGTTCTAAGCCACCGGCTAGTCTGACTAACTTGTCTAATTCCAAACTTCAGCTCAGTGTTTATGAGGGTGTCATACCAGCGAGGTTCTTTTTTCTATCCTCTTTGTTTTTGCTTCTATATGCTTTCACTATAAGGCGATTCAAGACAACCAACCCTCTGTTTGTTGCACTGGGAATGTTTTCCGCTCTAGTGGCGTTTTGTTGGCTCGTTCTTAAAGTAGGGCAGGATGACGACTGAGGAAGAGATTGAATAGCCTGAGTAAAATATTACTACTGGGAACTCTTGGTGCGGCGGTTATATTGCCTCTCGCTGTTTCTTGGAGAGGCTTTGGTTTTGCAACTGAGAAAGATGTTGATCTCATTGCTGCCGTTCAGAGTAAGCAGTGCACGGGGATTAATCGTGATTTGCATGGTAATTGTCGCCGGTCTTTTCGTAATCGGTATAGAAGAAGGAACTACAGAGGTGGTTCTAGGGGATTTGGAAAGTAAGTTGAGTGCTTAAAGCATTAGGAGTCAATGATGAGTAAAATATTTTTTCAAATAGTAATAGCATTAACTGCGTTCTCCACGGCCCAGGCCGAGGTTATGGTGGATAATCCGGTCGTCAATGAGATTTTGGAAACCATTCTTTATAGTGCGATCGGAATACTGATGGCCTTTGTTTCCTATAAGGTCATTGATTTTGTAACTCCGGGAGATATTAGCGCTGATATCGTGCGGAATCAGAACTCTGCATTAGCTATACTGGCTGGTTCGATAATGATTGGAGTTTGTATAGTTATTGCAGC
>CAZECN010000057.1:0-6161 GCA_964510575.1 uncultured Bdellovibrionales bacterium
ACGGTAATTATCCTGAAGTAAATTGTGATGTTAGTTCACTTTAAAATAGTTAAAACTAGGTAATAGGGGATGAACGGTTTTTATTTGCTTTGATTCTGGAACGTTAGTTTGGTTAACTAATTTAAAGCTAGGTAATTCGGTTCAAATTCTACCTCATATGAGCAGTTCCAGGGCAATTCGTTAGATAGGGTCTGAGGATTAGTTTTGTAGGAGAACTCCTCTGATCTAGTTCTGAGGGAAAAGTAGAGAGGCGCGAGACTTTCAACTAGGGAGGAGACAACCATTGAGTGAAAAGTGCGATAACTGCGAGGGTAAGGGTTTTAAAGTTCCCGGTTGGTATTACTATTTGCTGTTGTTGTTCTTTGATTTTAGAATTTACCTCTTGGCATATCTAGTTTCCGTGGTCATTTTGGTAGTAGTTTTGGGTTTGGACTCTGATAGCAAAAAAAGTAGGGGGGCGGGAGATTTTCCAGCGACAGTTGTTAGAACAGGCTTCGATGGTATTACATGATAGCTACTCCAGCTAGGTAGTTCTACCAAATAGAACATCTTGTATCTTTAACCCTAGGGCAAGATACAAGGTGTTCTAGTTAAGTTCTTTCTAGTTAGTAGATTGCAAAGCTAGGCGCTCTTTCTATGGCCACACTACCTTTACTGGTCTACTCCGCATTTGAACATTACGCTCAGGGCCTCTGGCTAAACCACTAACCATGAAGTAAAGAGTTTCACCGCTCCTTGGTTTCCAGCCACTGGCTGATGTATAAGGTCCTCGTTTGATGTGACCACCTTCCACCGAAGAACTAGATTTGCAAACCTGCCCCGGGCGTAACCATTCCCAGGTTGCGCCATACCAGATAGAGTCTCTTTCATTCCAAATAAATACCCATGTATTTCCGTATAAATCTGCCCCACCCCCACTCGGAACAATTTCAGAAGGCCAAACCCGTGCTTTATCATGATTCAGGCAAATTTGTCCCCGTTCATTGAAGGTCACGTTTCTTAAATTGGAAGTGACAGACCAGTTGGACACATTTGTGTGCAACCATCTTACAGCAGAGAGATCCAGCGGAGGAGGTTCTATATCAGTGGTCTGATTATTACTACCAGAGCGAACTTTCCCACTCAGGGAAGTACCGCCATTTCCAAAGCCATGAGCACCGGCCTTAATTCCCGCATCACCCAACTGGCGAGATACCGACTCAGGTTGTCTATGACTATACTCGCCTGCAATAAAAATTTTATCCGAATACTCGGACAAACGATCTAGCATCTGTTCTGTTTCACGGAAAATTTGGGTACCATTTTTGCCAAATCCATATTGATAAATAATGCCATCTGCCCATGGTAAAAGAACCTGACGCCATACTTCTCGGCGCATATGCACAAAAATTGGTTTTTCTGTGAGAGCATCAAGTGCTTGTCCAAAACGATTTTGTTGACTTTCTGTCCAATATTCATCCATTTCAAGTCCAGGCACATAGGATGAAACATGCTCATCGAGTACTGGAATAACTCGTTGCCAAGTCCTAATTAAATTTTCAGAATGATATTTCCTTACCAAGTCCGGCGCATCATCTGGAGAAAGCCAAACTACCGGCTTTAACCCACTGGCATTTATTTCTTTAAGTATAGTTACAAACTCCTGAGGCCGTTCATAAAAATCGAAACCAGGACCACCATAGTCATTCTGATTCATTATGTAGATATAAATATGTGTATAACCGGAATCTAGGAGCTTATTTCTAATCTGTCTCCTGCGATTAGAATCATAGCTAGCATATAGATGAGTGTAGAATCCTGCAGTCAAAAAGTCCGTTTGATGAGCAGTCACCTCAACAGGAAATGCTCTGCTGTTGTTTGGAGTCGAACTAGGTTGAGCTGGTTTCGGAGGAGAGAGTCGTGGTTCTGGCTCAGGCTCTGTTGGTTGGGGAGACGAGCCACCTGGTTCAGTAGAGAATAGATGATTTATTGTACTCCATTTTCCATCATTTGGATTCTTATACATGAGGCGTACATAGACATCAGATGCTTCCGGCAAATTACTTAGCCTATATGTCTGGGTATTTCCTGGAAGCCTGCCACTGTCGTGAATATCTTTCTCTTTTCCAGATGAGCTTCCCACCCGAATAACCCATTGCATTACTGGAGTTTCTCCATTGGTAAATCTAAGCTCCTGGCTCCGACTTATTCGGTCGCCATCTCGCAAATTGGTTAATCGGGGTTTCGCGCTATTCGTAGTTGTAGCTAAGGAACCTCTAACTCTAAAGGTGTAGTCGACGGTCGTCCAACCACCAGTTTTGGGATCTTTATGCATCAGCAACAAATAGATCTTTGAGTTTTCTGGCAGATTTTTAAGAGAATGACTTGTGGTGCTTCCAGAAAGTCTTCCGCTATCATGAAGATCTTTATTTCCAGGAGCACTTCCCACACGAATAACCCATTGCTTTACAGGGATGGAATCGCTGGTGAATCTGAGGAGTTGGTTCGAAGCTATAAAGTCGCCATTTTCAAGGTTTGTGATTCTGGGGCCAAAGGATTGAGCTGAAGCATCACCGTAGTTAAGATTACAAAACAGAAATATCACCAATACCAGTGCAGGTATTCTCTTCGCTTTTTTCCAAAACCCAGCTAAGTTAAAAAAACTATTAAGATTATTACTCAAACTAACATTCATGACTAAAACCTCAACATCAAAGAGAAAACTTTCAGAACAATTTGGTTACCTATATTATTATGATTAGTAACGAAAAGTTGTATTTTAAATTCCGTTAACTTCCAAAAGGCCCTGAGTTCTAGTTAAGTCTGCTATGTTATTTATAGACGACACATCTAACATTAGCTTTAGACATCTGGCTTTGAGGAGTTCTATATTTAGAGGAGGAAAAGTTAGGAGCGGAAAGCATTATAACAAATCAACCCCTAACTGTTGTCGCAAGGAAGATTCTCATTCCCACTTTTTCTAAAGGACTGACAAGCCCAAGGCTTCCTGCAGAGATCCAAATCTGCGCAAATAGACACCGTAAGAAGCACAAGCTCTTTGTTTAGAACCGGCATTTTTAACTAGAACTCTAACTAGAACTCCTCAGAGCTGGGTCCCTAAGCAGCACTCTCCGGCTTGGTCAAAAGTCTTGTCAGTGATCCTGAACAAGTGAAGGAACTAGTAAGGTCTTTGTCCTTTTTCTAACTGTAGCCCCCCTACTGTAGAGAAAGCCTGAGTAATTAAAGTAACTTACTGCATTCTAGGAAATTTCTACCTTATAATAACCGTTCTGGGTTTGATAGGTATACAAGTCCCTGAGTTTCAGGGGTAATTAGTGGTTTTTCTTAAAGAAGTAGGGGGGTGACAGGATCTCAGGATCTCTTGCAACAATAATTCTTTTTTTGCTCATAATATCAGAGCATCCAAAAATTACATTTTTTTATGGTTTCGATTTAAAGGTTTTCGAATATGTTTCTTCAAAATCCGGCATTTGCCGTTCTTACACTAGTTGTTCTTCTATTTTCTCCACTTACATCCTCCAGTTTTGCCCAGTCAGAGTTTACTCGGGAGCTTGTAGTAAATAATCCCGCCACTGCAGTTAAGTCAGCCGATATAGATTCCGATGGAGAGCTTGATATTATTGTAACTGAAGGGGGAAAACATTCTGGAGGCAAAAATATTCTGGCCTGGTTCAAGGCTCCAAACTGGCAAAGATTTGATATCGCTAAAAGTAGTGAAGCCCCTGTTACCTTTACCGGAGATCTGCTTGTTCACGATGTAAACTCAGACGGTTGCATCGATGTAATTGTTCCAGAGGATGATCATAACAACGGTGCCGGTAGGCTATTCTGGTTTCAAAATCCTTGTAGAAATTTTTCTTCGGGCTGGCAGAGAAATAAGATCATAGACTTTGCAGCTCCTGCTTATCATATTGGGGAACTGTCTCTGGCTGACATGGACCGAGATGGAAGAAAAGACATTATTCTTCGCCATCTTGGAGAAGATAAAGTTCGGATTGTTTTTCACGATGGCAGTAATAGCTGGAGTGAAGTGTCCTTTTCAGTTCGAAGACGAGAGGGGCTTCATGTTGAAGACTTGGATAAAGATAGTATTCCGGACATTATTCTTAACGGCTTTGTCTGGTTTGGAAATGGTAATTGGAGAGACAGGAGTTTTACAGAGGTTATTATCGACAGTGATTACTTCAGGCAAAGCAACTCTGGGTTGAACAACTCAGTCAAGGCTGCAGTAGCTGATTTTAACGGAGATGGTAGAAAAGATATAATTTATTCCCAGGCTGAGGGAGCTCCAAATGCAGTTGCATGGTATGCGGCTCCTGCAAACCCCAGAAGTTCAAACTGGGATAAAAATATTATTCAAAACAACCTGACCGGGGTCCACAATATTCTTCCAGCAGACATGGATGGGGATGGTGATTTAGATGTTGCAGGAGGTTTTGATGTTGCACTTTCTCGTGGCAGCCAGGAGGTCTTTTACTGGGAAAATAGTGGAGACGCAAAAAACTGGATAAAGCGTAGCATAGACATATCTTCAGGTACTTACTATTTTCGTGCCAGGGATCTTGATGGGGATGGAGACATAGATTTGTTCGGACCCAGCCGCTATTCAAATTCGGGAAGAGTATATCTCTATAAAAATATCTCCACAGCTCAGCCGAGTCCAACTACCACCACTACAAGTAGTTCGACTACTACGACAACAGCAAGTAGCTCTACAACAACAACGACTACAACTACAAGTAGTTCGACTACTACGACAACAGCAAGTAGTTCAACTACTACGACAACTATACCATCTTTACAGCCTGAACCTGAGCCAGTAACTCCAGCTCCAGCTCCAGCTCCAGCTCCAGCTCCAGCTCCAGCTCCAGCTCCAGCTCCAATGTCACAACCTCAACCAGTTCCTGTACCGATAATACCAAACGAACCAGCTCCGATGCTTCAGCCAAGACCACCTCGGCCTGAACCACAGCCTGCTCCGATACCAGTTCCTGTGGAAGATCTGGGTAGTGAAGTAGTTTACCAGTTCGATTCTGCAGGAGAATTCCCGCATTTTGACGGAGTTGAAGACTTTGCAGATGCGGGGAAATTTATAGCCTATGGAGATGCAATTACAATCTCTGCCTGGATCAGACCAACTCGATTTAATTCTCCGCCAGAAGGGAGAATTATTTCAAAGGCGACCGGAATCAATGCTGATCAGCATGAATTCATGTTAAGCACTGTTTTTCACCTAGGTCAGATCAGACTCAGGGCTAGATTCAATATTGATGGAACCACCAGAACTGTTTTCGCTGACAGGGGAGTTATTGAACTGAACAGGTGGAGTCATGTCGCAGCAACTTTTGATGGGTCTCAGATTAGGCTTTTTCAGAATGGCACTGAAGTTGGAAATTTAAGTGTATCAGGAACTCTCACTGGAGAAAGTAATGCTTCTGTGTGGATAGGTGCTAACCCACCAGCAGGTTCTGAACGCTCTTTTGCAGGTAATATTGGAAAGCTTTCAGTAAGAAGAGAGACGTTAACTGTCTCTGAAATTCATACTCTTGCTCAAGACCATCCGGAAGTTGAAAATGTAACCAGCCCTTCAGCAGAACCGTCCAGTCCCGAGAGCGACAGTCGTGATCTGTTTGAGGATGGAAGAACTCATTCATTTGATGGTATTGATGATTTTGTAGATCTGGGAGCTTTCAATATTACTTCCGATCAAGTTACATTCTCTGTGTGGATTAAAGCCAGTAACTTTAACAATCCTCCTGAGGGAAGAATTATTTCTAAGGCTTCTGGAATTGAAGCTCAACAGCACTATTTTATGTTGAGCACTGCATATAATCGAGGCGCAGTTCGACTTAGAGCGCGATTGAAGATTAATGGAACGACAAGAACAGTTTTTGCTGACAGCGGAGAAATTCACCTTAACCAGTGGACCCATGTAGCTGCAAGTTTTGATGGCAATACTATCCGACTTTTTCAAAATGGCGCACAGGTTGGATTGCTCTCGGCTCCGGGTAAAATCGACCGCAATAGCTCAATTCCAGTCTGGCTTGGTGCCAATCCCCCGGTTGTGAAGGACAGGCCATTTGCAGGGGAGATTAGAGAACTCAAGATTATATCTTCAGCCCTGACTGGAGCTGAAATTATAGAAGCAGGGCGTAGTCAAT
>CAZECN010000057.1:6261-7502 GCA_964510575.1 uncultured Bdellovibrionales bacterium
AACTATCATTTGATTAAAGCATGCTTGAGTAGAATTTCAAGTAAGAACTGGAAAAACTGGTTTTGATTAAATTATGTAGAGGGTCTTTTTTACGGAAATTTGAATTGAAGATGTAGGGGTAGGCTACGAGTCGTTAGTCGCTTAAGTTTAGAGGATAGTAGTTAGGTATTAACTACGTTGGAGCAAGCCCGGGTGGACTATAAGTTCCTTCAGGAAAAGAGATAGAGAAGACTCCTTTCTTATATGATTCAACGGCGTCCCTAAAAGCGGAGTATGTTAAGAAGTACCATTCCAGTAGAAGCTTCTTAGCGAGTGGATTAAAGCAAAGTACTATAGGTGTTCGCCTACCTTTCTTAGTGCTTTTTGGATAACTGCCAGGCTTTACTTTTCTAAGCTCTGCCTTTGTCAGGTATCCTAAAGTTTTACCACCTTTCTTAATTTTATGTTCTTCAAGGGTAGCCATTCTTTTCTTCTCAACTATTTTCTTGATTTTCTCTTTATAAGCTTGTCTCGAGAGATGGGCGTAGAAAGGTAGTCTCTCAAACTTAAGTGTATGCTCTCTCCAGTAGTCAGAACGACGAGCTTTCTTATTCTTTACCTTTTCTTTGTAGTATTCCCGGTAAGCGAAGTACTTATATTTATTCTCTCTTCCCGAAGCAGCATCGTTTAGGAAACTCTTCCCAGGATAATCCGAAATCCTTGCGGTAAGCTTTGAGGTTACAGGCTGAAGAAATGTATAAAGAAAATAATGCTCAATAGTATCTTCCATGTCCAGGATCTGGCTGGCGTATCTTCTCGAAAACAGATGTCCCCCTCTAAACTCAGGGACTAGTATCCTTACAGACTCAGCAATCCTTGCGTTGAAATCTCTTTGAAAGCTAGCCATGTTGCCTTCTGGGAATCTGGCAAGTAGATGATAATGGTTTCCAATCAAGGTAAAAGCATAGAGCTCTGCCTGGTACTGTTCTATATACTTAGCTAAAAAAGCATAGATTCTTTCTTCCAGTTTAGGATTATTTACAAACCACAGTGCAGAGTTGGCTGTTCTGGTGGTAATATGTACAATATTGTTAGGTGTTTCTATTCTAAGTGGTTGAGACCATATAGTTTTCATAATAACTCCATGTTTACTTACATAGAGTTATCGAAGAGTATGAAGCTTTGATTGCAGGTGAGGGCAAAACTATTTTAAATGGTTTAATCCTCTTAAAGTTAAGGACCTAGCTCTGAGGAGTTTTGGT
>CAZECN010000057.1:7602-11239 GCA_964510575.1 uncultured Bdellovibrionales bacterium
TTTTAAATGGTTTAATCCTCTTAAAGTTAAGGACCTAGCTCTGAGGAGTTTTGGTGGAGGAGTTTTGGAGAGAAAGTTTTGGTAACTTTGAACTCACGGGCGTGAGTTCAAAGTTAAAGTTTTTCATCTGCTCTGGCGCACTAGCCGCCAATTGCGGTAATTTTTTAATAATCTACCGAGGTCATCTATCTTCTCCTAATTTCTTCCTGCCATTACACCACCGTCTGTGTCCCAGACTGCGCCTGTTACCCAAGAAGATTCATCTGAAAGAAGAAAAGCAATGATATTTGATACATCCTTGGCAGTTCCATTTCGACCAATCGGGTGAAAGCCGTGAAAACCTTGAAGGGCCTCATGAGCTTCATCTTTTCCACCAAAGACACTATCGTATACAGGTGTTGCAACCACAGCGGGAGAGACAGCATTTACTCTAATCCCATGGTCGGCCAGTTCCATTGCCAAATGTTGAGTCAAGGAATGCAAACCTGCCTTCTGCATTGAATATGCTGAGGAAGGTGTAGCCTTAACTGCTTGCTTAGCCCACATCGAACCAACATTAACAATAGCACCACTCTCCTTGCTTTTCATTTTCTTGGCGGCAGCTTGAGTTATAAAAAAGAAGCCCCTGTTTAAATCTAGATAAGAGTCATAATCTTCCACTGTATGCTCCAGAAAAGACTTGGGTCCGAAAATACCGGAAGCATTTACTAAATAGTCCAGCTGATCCAGCTTGCCGATTTCCTTAACCAGAGACCCCACATCACCGGAATTGGTAATGTCTACTTTGTGCTTAATTGCATTTGCATGCTCTGCCACTTTATCAATATTTCTTCCCACCACATGAACAGTAGCACCCGAAGAGAGTAAATCCTGAGCTAGAGCCGCTCCTATTCCGCTAGTTCCTCCAACAATCATTGCTGTTTTGTTGTCAAATTGCGCCATTTTGATCTCCCTTTGAATAGTTAAGAATAAATTCGATCTTGGCAATCTATCTACTAGTAGGTAGAGAGTCAAGCTGAATATTGAAAATTTACTCTAGAGCCGATTTTAGGGCTAGAAAGCCTTCCTAGTAGTAGGTATAATGACAAAAACCATTGGAAAAGGCTGTGAGAGAAACCATTCTAGATATAGCCCAAGAACTTATACAGCGAAGAGGTGTCAACGGTATGAGCTACGCTGATATCAGTTAGTAACCTAGAAACTCCTCAGAGCAAGATCCGTTAAGGAATTTAGGGGAATCATATTCTCTGTTAAACACAGTCTTTCTTCTTCTACCAAGTAACTTGTTAACCATATGAGCCATCTCTCCCTTTAAGTATCCTACAAAGCGAGGGACATCCTCAGGGTGGAGTACTCTAATAATCAGATGGAAGTGGTTTGAGAGAAAAACGTAGTGGCAGATCTTTACGGGGTAGAGTTCTTGAGCTCTTGCTAGAATCCCCAAAGTTAAAGAGTTAATAAGAGCGTTGGGAGGGAAGTCCTTCCTCTGTTCTAGAAGTAATCATCAATACATCGCCGTGAATAAAGAACTTCCTAGAAAAGTTTATCCTTTCTTGAGGTAGGGTAGTTGATTATGTCTGAGATTTCATGAGTGATTTCTCCTTAGAATACAATCCTCAAATGTATCTTCGAGAAAATTGGAACAGTGTTCCGGGTTTTCAGGTGTAATTAGTGGTTTTCGCCGAAAAAAGTAGGGGGGCGACAGGTTACAAAAATAAATTAAAGTTCTTGTGAGGTTAAGGGCTCTGATGTTATCAAGAGCGTCTAACAACCAGTCTAAAAAATAACAAACTAGCCTACTAAAATACCAACCTCTAGCGTAATTGATGAAGCCATAGGCTGTTCATCTATGGGCGAACGTGTGCAAGCACTGCTCAAAGAACTCTTCATCCGATTACAAAACCAACAACCATCTAGATTGCTTACAATTACTTAGAATTTACAAGTAGAGACTTTACATAATAGTTTTTAATTATTTACGAGGGGAAATAATGTTAAATTTCAGTAGATTCATTGGAGCACTGCTTTTAAGCCTTACTTTTTTTTCTAGCAATACATATGCTCAGTGTGCCAACACAAATTCTATAAATACATTTCCTGCGGTTGAGGATTTTGAAAGTCAGGCAGAATGTGAAATGTTCTGTAATCCGATGTGTGCACTAGACGGTACATGGCTAAATGAGGACGGAGATACCTTTGACTGGACTACGGAAACCAACTTTACTAGTTCTGGTGTCACTGGACCTAACGGCGATTTTCTTCCAGGCGGAGGTACATACATGTACCTCGAAACTTCATGCCCCACAACGGGGGGGCGTACCGCTATGATGCAAAGCCCCGGCTATGATGTATCTTCACTTACAAATCCAATATTTTCTTTAGCTTATCATATGTTTGGATCCACGATAGGAACATTGGAAGTGCAAGTTTCAGATGATGATTGCGCTACTTGGAATACAGAATTCTCAATTTCAGGTCAGCAGCAGACTAGTTCTAATGAGCCGTATATCGTTGAAAACGTGGATTTGTCTGCTTACTCCACAAGTACAGATCTTCATATTAGAATTGTTGGAACAACTGGATCTAGTTTTACAGGAGATATCGCAATAGATGCACTTACAGTTGCTTCAGGTGACCCAGAACTCGATATTTTTGGTAACAGTGTAGCTATCCCAAGTGGCAGCACGGCTACTGATGTTACAAATAATACTGACTTTGGGGTGTATACTGGAGGTGATCCGATTCGGAGATCATTCTCTCTTACAAACGTTGGTGTCGGTACGGCTATTAATTTAACAGGCACCGAGCTTGTTGAAATTTCAGGTCCTGGTGCGGCAGACTTCTCTCTCGTGGCCCAACCAGCTTCCACTATTGTTGCACTCAGTACAGAAACTATTGAGATCGATTTTATGAGACCAGATAGTGGAACGAGCACAGCAACAGTGACGATTTCGAGTAATGATGCAGATGAAAATCCTTACACCTTTACAATATCTGGAACTGGTAGTTTCCCAGAAATAGAGATCACAGGAAATGACCAGGAAATTCTCTCTGGTGCGACGACAGCGAGTGAACTTGATAACACCGATTTTGGTATCATTGACCTTGACGCTGAAGCCGTGACAAGAAGTTTTGTTATTAACAATACGGGTAATAGAGATTTGGTTTTAAGTGGCTTACCTATTGTTGAAATCAGTGGCGATAATGCAGCTAACTTTTCTGTTAGTCTTGATCCGACGACACCGATTGAAGCAGATGGACAGTCTCAATTTGAAATAAGCTTGAACCCAGTAACTGAGGGCGTTCAGAGTGCAGTAGTTACCATTGCTAATGATGATGCAGACGAATCTCCTTATACGTTTACTGTTCAGGCAAACGTAGATAGTGATTTGGATGGTGATGGACTTTCACGGGCTGAAGAAGAAGCTCTGGGGACAGATCCTAATAATCCTGATAGTGATGGAGATGGACTTAATGATTCTGAAGAAGTAGAGGCTGGGACCGATCCTAACAATCCTGACAGTGATGGGGATGGCCTTGGCGACTCTCAAGAAGTGGCGGGTGGAACAAATCCGAATAACTCTGACAGTGATGGGGATGGCCTTGGCGACTCTCAAGAAGTAGCGGGTGGAACAGA
>CAZECN010000058.1:0-10203 GCA_964510575.1 uncultured Bdellovibrionales bacterium
GGTCTAACTAGTTCCTAAGCTTATGGCTAAACTGTTGCATCTTAATCAGGTGCTCTACAAGTTAGGGACTGGTTGGTCTTTTATTAGGTTAAGGTTGTTATGATTTTTCCAAGGTTCTCTCTATTTTTCTCTACCGTTCTTTTTCTCGTATCGACAAGCTCGGTTCAAGCACAGCTTTCAGATAACTCAACCCCAGCCAGTGGGTGGTCTCATACTGCAATTGAAACGTTGTCAGGTACTTCAACCTTTAGCTTCAGCGCGACTCCAAAAGGTTCTACAGTAGACGCAGTAATGGGCATCTCTGAATCTCCGGCGAATCAATACGCAGATCTTGTAGCCAACGTAAGGTTCAATAGAAGTGGTTTTATAGATGCTCGGGATCAAGGTCTTTACATTGCTGATAGAAATATCAGATATTCTTCTAATCAAGTTTATAACTTCACTTTCCATCTCAATTTTGAAGAACAAGTTTACGATGTTTATGTTTCTTCTACGGGAATGCCAGAGCAAGTACTTGTTAGCAATTCAAGATTTCGAACTCCAGCATCGACTGCTAGTTACCTCTCTTTCTTCGAAAGAAATGATTTACTCGAAGTGGGGCAACCGGAGGCTTCTACTGACGCTGCAGATTCAAATAGCCTAATTGAAATTTCTGGATGGTCTAACGTTCCAACTAGACAACTAAGTGGAAGATCCGAAATAACTTTTAAGGCCATTCCACAAACCAACTCTGTGGATGCCGTTATGGGAATCTCCTCAACCAGTGCAGGTAGATACCAGGACTTAGCTGCTATAGCTCGTTTTAGTAGAGCTGGAAATATTGATGCCAGGGATGGAAGTGAGTATCGAGCTGTTGCCAATATAGCTTACCAAGCTGGCCAGGTGTACACTTTCAAAATGGATGTCGATTTTTCATCGAAAAGATATTCGCTCTACGTAACACCAGAAGGTGACACTGAAAGGCAAATAATTGCGAATTCAAATTTTAGAACCGAACAACAGGGTGCCAATAGCAGCAATTATTTTGCTGCCCATGAGAAAAACGACCAACTAGCTGTTTACGATTTAGGTTATAGAAAGATATCTGATTCTGAAGCTCCTCCACAAACTACCCCAGCATCGGGAGTGAGGGTCTCAAGGTATGGACAATATTCCGGTGAGATATTCTGGGAACGAGACAATTCTTTTTCTGAGTATCGGGTTTTAGCTAATGGCAAAGAAATCCATATCTCTCAAAATACAAGCTTTCATATTCGGGACATTCGAAATATTCATTATTCCTTATTTAGAACTAGAGACTTCAGCGATGTGAATTTTACGGTTGTTGGAGTTGAATCAAGTAGCCCCGCTCCATCAGAAGAACCTAAGATTCCTTCGGATTCTGGTAACAACAACCCGGATAACCGTGATCAGGGTCTTTCTTATACCACAACCGAAAACAGCACAGGCTCCTGGGCAACAGCTTCAATCGGACGCCTTGATTCTGTACATCAGATCAGTTTCTCAGCACGACCGACTTCTAGTTCCTCCCATATCTTAATTGGCTTTGCTAATGGGCAGGCAGAAAAATATATCGATATGCCAATGATTGTTCGCTTTCATGAAAACGGTAGAATTGATGCAAGGGATGGCGGAGCTTATAGAGCGGAGAATCAAGTAAGCTACCGAGCTAACAACACCTATAATTTTAGAATAGTCGCAGATTTTAACAGCAAACGTTATCAAGCATTCGTCAAGGAAGGGAATGGCCAAGAGATTATACTTTTATCAAACGCCGCTTTCCGTTCAGAACAGAGTAGCTTAAACTCAATAGATTCTTTAATTAAGGCTGAGCTAGGCTCTGGTGAGGTAAGTATTACCAATCTTTCTTACCAGGACTTACCTACTTCGGAGGGGATAGAAGCTCCAGAACCGGCACCCTCCCCAGCTCCACCTAGTGGCGGAAATGCAATTTCAGGCCAACATATTCAGTTTCCTAATGCCAACCTTCACTGGGGCATTGATTTTCAAGGTTCAAGACTGGGGCTTTATGATGACTCCAGAGTTAAAGAAGAATGGGAGGGTAATAGTTGGGCCCGTACTTATGACCGTGTATTTATAGAAAACGACAATGGTAACAGATACATGAGGGTTCATTATCCGAAAGGTGCGGTTGGCCACGCGCAAGGTGGGGCTATCTGGAGCATTCGGATACCTGGGAATCACGAAGAATTTTATTGCTCTTTTAAGGTTCGTTTCAAGCCAGGATTTATTTTTCCGCTAGGCGGTAAGATTCCAGGCTTGGCCGGTGGAGACACTCCTACAGGAGGGGATGACCCTGCCAATGGTTTTTCTGCCAGGATGGGATGGCGTTCTGGGGGTCAGATAACTCAATACACATACCACCCAGACCAACCTGGAAAATATGGTGAAGACTTTTTTTGGGGTTTTAATTATCCAACCGGTCGTTGGGTTGAATACGTGACACGCATAAAGCTTAACACGCCTGGATCTAAGAATGGCATCCTGGAAACTTGGATTGACGGTCAGCCAGCGCTAAAAAAATACGATATGAGATATCGACACAGTAGTTCTGTTAAAATCGATCATTTCTTGTTCTCAACTTTCTTTGGAGGTAGCTCTGCTGGATTCGCAGCTCAAAGAGACGAATGGGCTGATTTTGATGATTTCAGATTTTTCCCAAAGCCGTAGCTTGGGTTCAGAGTCTTAACCTTGCTTCTGGGGCGCCTGATTCTCCTCTCAGAGCTGTGATTTCCTTCTATTGCATCAAAGTCGGAATAGATGTTCAATAGCCGACCTTTTGGAAGCAAAACATCTATTTAATGAATTGGTTCGTGCTCGTTGGCTTTAACAAAAAAGTAGGAGCTTTGATCTCCTGGATATCGTTAGCTCTCGTTCTTGTAACGGTTTACGATGTTTCCCTTCGTTATCTTTTCAGCTCAGGCTCCGTCGCCGCCCAAGAGCTAGAGTGGCACCTTTTTGCTTTCCTTTTTCTGTTAGCTGCTGGCTATACTCAAAACGTTGGTGGTCACGTTCGGGTTGATATCATTTACTCCAAGCTTTCAGTCAGAGGTAAGGCAATAGTCGACCTATTTGGAGATATCTTTTTTCTAATCCCTTTTTGCTTACTTCTGATTTGGACCTCAATTCCATTTGTAGAAGCCGCCTATGATATTGGCGAAAGTTCCCCGGATGCTGGTGGATTGCCTTTTCGTTTTTTAGTTAAGGCTGCAATTCCTGCTGGATTCCTGCTTCTTTTATTTCAAGCCTTAGTTGATATTGCCTGCAACTTGGGGCGTCTTAGAAAAGGCACTCCGGAGAATGCTAGTGAGTGAAGAAGTTCTACCACTGGCAATGGTAGCCAGTCTGTTTGTTCTTCTACTTACGGGCTATCCAGTTGCTTTCACGTTGGGTGGAGTTGCTCTAATCTTTGGCTATGTAGGGCTAGACTTCGCTAGTTTTTCCCTCCTTCCTCAAAGAATTTACGGCATAATGCAAAACATCACTTTGCTTGCCGTACCATTGTTTATCTTTATGGGTGTAATGCTTGAACGAAGTGGTCTTGCCGAAGAGCTGCTTGAGTCAATGGCCATGCTTTTCGGTCGAGTTAAGGGAGGGTTGGCTTTTTCCGTAATTTTGGCCGGTGCACTACTTGCAGCTTCAACTGGAATTGTTGGTGCTAGTGTTGTCACCATGGGATTGATCTCGCTGCCGGTGATGCTCAAGCGTGGCTATCCAGCCGAATTTTCCTCTGGAGTCATTTGCGCATCAGGAACTTTAGGGCAAATTATTCCGCCTAGTATAGTACTGGTGCTTCTTGGAGATATTATTGGTCAAAGCGCCAATGCTGGAGAAGTCTCAGTAGGTAGACTTTTTATAGCAGCCTCGGTTCCAGGCCTAATTTTAGTTAGTCTATATTTGCTTTATTCCTTTTTCTACTGCCGTTTCAAGCTGGGCGAAGAAAGCTTAACAATTAGCCAAAGCAGGTCTGAGCTTTTTGCTAAACTATTCAAATCGCTACTTCCACCTGCTGTACTAATGATTTCGGTTTTGGGGTCTATTTTTTTCGGAGTGGCATCTCCTACAGAAGCGGCTTCAGTTGGCGCCTTTGGTGCCATCGTGATTTCAGCAGTTAAAAAGCGCTTTTCGATCTCTATTCTTAGACAAGTGATGCTTAAAACCACTGAGTTAACCAGTATGGTTTTCATGATACTGGTTGGTGCCACAGCTTTTAGTTTGGTGTTCAGGCTATTAAGTGGAGACGATATTATAGTAGAGCTGGTTCAAGGAATGGAGTTGGGGCCAAATCAATTCCTTCTTTTAGTCATGGTGCTACTTTTCATTTTGGGCTGTTTTCTCGATTTCATTGAAATAGTGTTTATAGTTGTGCCAATTCTTATGCCCTTGATGCAGGAATATGGCTTTGATCCTCTTTGGTTTGCGGTTTTAATCGCTGTGAATCTTCAGATGTCTTTTCTCACCCCACCTCTTGGTTTTGCTCTGTTTTATTTAAAAGGAGTAGCCCCTGAAGGAGTCACTACTGGGCAAATTTACCGAGGCATTATTCCTTTCGTGATCATTCAGGCAGTTGTCCTACTCTCTATATTCTTATTTCCTGAAATAGTTACTTTCTTTCCAGAATGGTGGGATCAGAACGTAGTGTTTTCGGATCGCTAACCGCCCGTCCTAACAAATTACAAATTTCCCCTCAGGGCTTGCCTTAAGCTTTCCTTCTCCAAAGTGAAGCCTCGGTTACTGACCATTGAAATTTTCGAGAATGCTCTCGAATCATAAAAGGCATGTCCTTCGTCCTTAGCAGAGTAAAGTCATCTTCAAGTTGTTTTTGAAGAGTGTCTAGAGTGCGAACTTGCCGACCGTTTTCTTCATACCCCCCCAACCAGTGTTTTCTGGGCGTGAATTCATCAAGCCAGGTGTAAGGGGAGGTGACTAAAAGTAAGCCCTCAGGAACAACTAGCTCTGGTAATCTGGCAAGAAACTTATCGGGCTCAGGCAATCGACAAATTAGATTGGCTCCAACTAAAACTTCAAAGTGTTTATCAAACTCTGGTAAGGAGCAGGCATCACCAGCTTGAAAGTTTACTCTATCTGGCTTCCAAGTCTGGTCACGGGTTATCTCAAAACTAGCAGAAGAATCTCCCTCACCAGGAGCGTTGAAGTTTGAGATCTCAGCTGATTGAACAGCTTTTGCTGCGTCGATAAAAGCCTGTGAGAAGTCTATCCCTTCAACAGATGAGAAGTTACGGCTAAGCTCCAAGCAAGTTCGACCAGTAGCGCAACCTACTTCTAGTGCATGCCCGCTGGAATCTTGCTCTCTAAATTCTGGAAACTCACTAACCAAACGCTTCGGGAAATCCAGTGCGCCTTCAGGCACGAAAGGCCAGGGGCAAACTTCCCCTGGCTTTCCATAATGTAGTAGCAGATACTCTGCTACTAGCTTCTCAGATTCGTAAGGATTCAAGCTAGTTTTGAACAGTTAGTTTTGGGCTAGCAAGCCTTCAATATATTTTGAAGGTTTGAAGTTTTCAATTAGAACCTCTGAGTTGTCTCCAGCTTCGCCTTTCCAAAACATTCTGACCTGAGGAACATTAATCTCTGGAGTTTTTTCTGGTGAGAACAGTATGTCCTCGTGCTTAGCATTTCCAGCCTCATTGAACTTGTCCGGAGTAATGTCACCACCTAAATGGTCACTTCTACCGGTTGCAACGTGAACAGTGCCTCTAATTTTCTCATCTTGAATATCTTGTCCCGATACTGGAAGAACTTGAGTTCCAAATCCAAGCTCTCCAATTAAACCAGCAGCTGGGTCAGCTTCTATTAAAGCTGAGAATTCTTCGATTACAGAAGCCTCACCCTTTATTAGAGTAGCTTTTTTAATCGATTCGCCTTGGCACTCCATTAGCCCAATAGTTCCGTCTTCAAATTTCAAAGGAAAGCTTCCTGAGACGCCCTTAGGTACAAAATATACTTCTCCGGCTGGAAGATTAGCAACGTCAGGGCTTGTGTGACATAGACCATGACTTTTCTGTGCTTCCTGACCACCTAATTCTAACTTAAGTGTATGCTTCTTGCCTTCGACTTCGAAGTCAATTTCCACTGACTCAGCTTTAGTGAATCCTACTCGGATTTTTTCAGCCTCTTTAGAGATTTCATTATAGTCAACTGCCAAACCAGATTGAGCGATAATGTCATTCAAGCCGTGCAAGGTTGCTCCTCTGAAACCGAATTTCTTAGAAAACGCTGTTAGCGGTGCAGTTGCTGAATCAGAAGAAATGCAAAGGATGATATCGTAGTTTGGATAAATATTCTTTTCCAAGCTAAGTTTCGTGCCAGTAGGTGAGTAAGCTTCATCTGGAAGATCCAGATTGCTTCCACCGGTTCTTTTATAGGCAAACAACTCCCCACCCTTTAACCCCATCTTAGCCAGCACTTCATTGTTAAGTGGTTTGTGGAAATACTTAATTGCATTCTGTTGCACGGGATACTGAGACTTTTCAAGAAAAGCCATGTCTTTGATTTCTTTCGGATCCTCTAGGTCGATCAATACCGCAACTTGCTCGCCAGCTTGCGGTTTGAATACTGTCTCGAGTAATCGTTCAAGAGAGAATTCAGGGAAATCATCAACTGTTACACTCATTTTATTTAGTCCTTTTCGATATGGTTAAATTAATGGTTTGGTCATTCTATCCTCTTGCTGAGGCATAAGCTAACTCACTGATCTTTGACCAGGTTTGTATTTCTTCTGAGAACTTTCTGTAGGATTCTTCCACCTTCGCAGAAATAGGATCTTTGCTGACAAGTTCCTGAATTACTTCATCTCTATGTTTTCTTAATGTATTTAGCACGTCTTCTGGAAAAGGTTGAACTTTAACCTTGTACTTTGATTTAAGTCTTTCGAGGGCTGCTCCATTTTCAGCTTCAGAGCGACATAGGGTCCATATCATACAATCCATCGTGGCATGTCGGACGATTGCCTGAAGGTCTTTTGGTAAAGTGTCCCACGCCTTTTTGCTCACTGTTAGCTCTAGGTTTGAGGACGGCTCTTGCCATCCTGGATAGTAATAAAACTTAGCTGCTCGATGCAGGCCCAGTTTTTCATCATGATAGGGGCTAATCCATTCAGCTCCATCCACCGTGCCTCTCTCAAGAGCCGTATAAACCTCGCTACCCGGCATTAAAACAACATTGGCTCCAGCTTTGGCCATTACTTTTCCGCCAAGTCCCGGTGCTCGGAATTTCAGCCCCTTTAAACTCTCGGCACTTTTGATTTCCTTTTTAAACCATCCACCACATTGACAGCCTGTATTTCCAAACTGAAAGGGAACAAGTCCAAAGGGAGCATAAACCTCTTCCCATAACTGCTGCCCACCTCCAGCTACCATCCAGGCATTAAACTGTTGGGCATTCATCCCAAAAGGCATAGAGCCAAAAAACTGGGCAGCTTGGGATTTACCAGCCCAGTAATACGGGGAGCCAATCCCCATTTCTATGTTTCCTTGGCTTACAGCATCAAACACACCTAGTGCTGGGATAAGCTCTCCACCAGCAAAAACTTTTATTGATAAGCGACCACCGCTGGCCTCTTTGACCATTTTCACAAACCTGTCAGCTGCTTCTTGTAGAATGGCAGTCCTGGGTGGCCAAGTTGTTGCCATCTTCCATCTGAATTTCTTCTCGGAGGCTGAAGCTACCGAAGAACCCGAGACTGCAGTTGCACCAGCAACTACTCCGATTTTGGAAACAAATTCTCTTCTTTTCATCTGTCTATTCTTAATTGATTAGTTCGAAGAATCTACATTATCTGTAAGCCAGCTAAGGTAGGGTTGATACACGTTTTCAGCATAGAATGAAATTATCTCAGGGACATCGTAGGGATGGAGTTCTAGCAACCGTTTTTCAAGAACAGGATAAGCATCCCCAGTGGTTTTTATCATTATTGGGTATTCTTTGGATTTTTCTATTTTGCCCTGCCAGGAAAAAACAGAGCTGACAGCGGATCCAACGGTGGCGCAGGCAGCGAGTCGCTCTGCTACAATGGTCTCTGCGATCTTTGATGCAGTAATATCATCGGGTACCGTAGTTACCACCAATCTAAGTAGGGAAGAGTTCGCCATAGTTCAGATGTCTTATGAAACTGAGTTTCGATTGTCCAGCTTCAATATTTTGCCAAAAGTATGGTGAGCCTACCCATTATTTTCTTCTGTGCAGAGACTTGGCCTGATGGTAGTTTTTAGGGATTGGAGAAGTTGTTATCAACTCCTCCTGTAGAATTACCCCTTGTTTTAGGCATCCAGTTCAAAACATATAGTTATTATGTGCAAAAGTTCCAATTCTTCTAGCTTAGGTGTTTACCTAGTCTGGTTTTGTTTGCTGCTTCAGCTGATGATGCCGACAACGGCCTTTGCCAGAGATCAGTCCCCTAAGGGAGCGAACCTGGATCAATCAACCATCTCTAAACTTGCTAATTACCTAAAGGGCGCAGAGAAGAGAATAGGCGGATCGAACACTTTAGCAGTCGAGGTAAGGGACGCTTTTAGTAGCGAAGTGCTATTCAAGCGAAACTCTACTTTAAAGCTGATACCAGCTTCCGTTGCGAAACTTTTTACGTCGGTGCTCGCTCTGAAAGTTTTGGGTGGTAGCTATCGTTTTCCCTTAGAGGTGTTTTCAGACTCCAAACCTGGACTCTCTCAGCGAAAAGGTGGGGGAATCGGTAATGTTGGTAACCTCTACGTTAGAGGTTACGGTGATCCTACTCTAGTGGATGAAAGGATTTGGTTTGTCGCCAAGACGCTAAAGGAGCAAGGTGTCAGAGAAGTACAAGACTTGGTACTAGACGACACTTTGTTTGTGAATGCGCGTGGCCCACAGGGCTACCGAGCTTATGATGCTGGCTTGGGAGCTCTAACGGTAAATCATAACTCCTATGCTGTTCATGTTGCCCCTGCTTCTTCCGGCTCCAAAGCCATAGTCAGCGTTACTCCCGGAGCTCCTTTGCGAATCAAGAATCAAGTAAGAACCGTAGCTGGGAGTAAGGTCAAGATTCAAATCTCTCAAAACCCTAAATCTGCTTCTTTCAGTCCGCGTTTAACGGCTTCCTCTAACGCAAAATATAAGAAGCTTTCAATAGACCCAGTAGATGTAGTGGTCTCTGGAAGTATTGGTGAGTATGCCAAGGTTAAAACTATTTATAGAAGCGCTCCAGCTCCAACATTTTACTTTGCTGGTATTTTTAGAGCAGCCCTTGAAAATGCTGGTATTCGTGTCAAAGGCGATATCCTAGTAGGTGAGACCTCAGGCAATGCAGAACTATTGAGATCTTTTGAATCCAGAGAACTGGCACTAATCCTTCGCGAGTTAAATCAATACAGCAACAACATCACAGCTGGTCAGATTCTCTTTCTGCTTGGCCAAGATAGTAATGGCTATTTTCGGCAAGACATTGGCCTGAAGCGTATTGAAGGTTTACTAGGATCTCTGGGAGATTTTGAAAGTAGACTTTACGATGGCTCAGGATTAGACCGAAAAAGTCGAGTATCTGTTGAAACTATAAACAAGCTTTTGGTTCATGCGGCTAATGATTTGTCCGTTGGCCCCGAACTAATCTCGTCACTGAGCCGTTATAAACGTTCAGGCACTTTAAAACGAAGAAAATTTGGGGATGAAAGCCAGAAATCTTATGATAGAGTAGGGAAGTTGTGGGGAAAAACTGGCACTCTAACCGGAGTTAGTTCACTTGCTGGTTATCTCCAACTACAAAGCGGTAGGCAAGTTGCTTACTCAATCATTGTTAATGGAAGGCTAGCTAAGGCCGACGCCACAGTTATTGAAAGAAGGATTGCGGAGATTTTACTGGGTGAAAGCTAGAATGAGAAAATTTGCTACACTAACTTTGGCTGTATTTATCTTCTTCGGCCCTTGCACTGGCCTGCTACTATGCTCCAATACTGCCATAGCAGCTCCAATTCATCCCGACTTTGTTCCAGATTCTCGCTTGGCTCCACGTGTTGAATTCTGGAAACTTATTTTCAGCAAGTACGGAAAAAACAACGCTGTTTTTCACAACAGAAGTCATCCTCATATCATTTATTCAGTGCTGGACTTTAGCGGCATTCAAGGCAAAGTGTCTGAAAGAGAGTTTAAAGAACAAAAAAAAAAAACTCTTAAGCAAGAAACAGCTCGAATAAA
>CAZECN010000059.1:0-10039 GCA_964510575.1 uncultured Bdellovibrionales bacterium
TTCTCTGTCTTCTGGCCCTTTCTTCCTGCACTAGAACCCTTAATTTTCCCGATCGCGGCAATCTCTACAATCAGGCAGCTAAGTCTCATGGGCCAGATCGAAATCCAATTATTGTTATGCCGGGTATACTTGGCTCAAAGTTAAAACAAAAGGGAACTGATAAGAATGTTTGGGGTACTTTTTTTGGAGAATTTGTAAATCCAAACACGGCAGAGAATGTCCGCATTCTGTCGCTTCCTATGAGTATTGGATCAAGACCCTCAGAGCTAATTGATGATGTAGTTCCTAATGGGGTGCTAGACACAATAAAGGTCAAGGTACTTGGCATCCCATTGGCTGTTAGCGCTTATACCGATATTCTTGTGTCTCTTGGGGCTGGGGGGTATCGAGATCAAGATCTTGGCAAGGCTGGGGCAATTGACTACGGGAAAGAACACTACACCTGTTTTCAATTCGGCTATGACTGGCGAAGGAGCATCTCTGAAAGCGCAATTGCCTTACATAACTTCATTTTAGACAAGCAAAGATACGTTAAAGCAGAGAACGAAAAGCGTTTTGGTAAACAAAAAAAACCTGTGCGCTTTGATATTGTCGCTCACTCAATGGGTGGTTTGGTGCTGCGTTACTATCTTCGTTATGGTACGCAGGAATTACCAGCTGATGGGTCCTTGCCTGAACTTACCTGGGAAGGGAAAAAACATATAGATAAAGTAGTCCTAATTGGCACTCCAAGTGCTGGTTCATTAGATTCACTCTCTAATTTGGTTGATGGAGCTAACTTCGGCTTTTTTCTACCCAATTATCCACCCTCTATTCTTGGTACTTACTCCTCATTGTATCAATTGCTACCTAGAACCAGACACGGAATGGTACAGGAGTCCAAGACTGGAGAGAAGGTTGATTTGTTCGACCCAAAATTATGGGAAGAGATGGAGTGGGGCTTAGCTGATCCTCAGGAAGAGAAGTATCTCAGGCAAATGCTTCCAGAGGTTCCCTCAGGTGCCCAAAGAAGAGCCATTGCGCTTGAACACCAGGCCAAGATGCTAGCACAAGCCGAGCAACTACACCGTGCCCTTGATCAACCAGCGGAACCTCCTGAGAGCCTCAAGTATTTTCTTATTGCTGGGGACGCAGCTGATACCAGTTCGCTTTTTCATTTGGATAAAGAAAAGCGAACCTTGAAAAAGGTTAAATCAGCTCCGGGAGACAGTATAGTGCTGAGATCAAGCGCCCTGATGGATGAGCGCCTAGGAAGGGCTTGGAGCCCAAAACTGAACAGCCCAATCGAGTGGGACCGAGTAATGTTTCTTTTTGATGATCATATTGGAATGACTAAAGATCCTGTGTTTACTGATAATTTACTATTTTACCTTTTAGAAAAAGATTAGTTGAATCTGTAGCCAAATGATGTACTAGTCGTAGTAGGTTTCGAAAGAAGCTTGTTCTAATGCAGACAAGAATAGTCGCTTATATAATGGCTCTTGCACCGCAAGAAAAAAATATTATCGTCTTGACCGGTTTTGCTGGCTTGTTGGCAGCTATTTTGACTGGAGTAGGGGAGTTCTTATTGCATTATGATCCCCTGGCACGTTTTTCTACAACTGGTTACGACTACATGCTTGCTGCAACTGATGAGCGACAGACATTGGGGCACTTCATTGGAGTGCTAGGTGCCCCACTTTATATAGTGGGGATGTGGCATATGTACCTGATGCTTCGACCTGCTAGCCAGAAGCTGGCTTTGTTGCTCTTTTTTATTGGTGCCTATGGCTTTATGATTGGAGCGGATTGGATCTCGTCTCGGGCAAGTATTGGAGCTTTGGTTCATTTTCAAGACGGAGGCGGTAATGTCGGTAATTTGATTGAACTTTACAGACTACGCTACGAAACTTTACTGACAGTGGTTCGTATAACTACCTTGCTATTATCGCTCATCTTTATTGGTTTAGTGCTGACCGGACGTTCCTACTATAAAAAATGGCAGGCGGCTTTTAGTCCAATAATACTGCTAGTAAGCTCCTTTCTTGTATTTTTGGCCTCACCAGAGGTAGGCAAATTTATAATGCCCATAGCGCTAAATGTGGGCTTTGGTATTTTCTTTATAATGTCCGTGTTACAGATAAGATCTATCACTTTGGAGGAAGAATTGGATGAAAAAGATATTTAAAATTGTAAGGTTCTTGCCATTGTTAGTCATTTGCATGGTTCTAATGGTGGCTGGCAGGTTCTATCTGGACGGCAGAAATCCTTATTCTGACGTAAAGCCTGATACGTTTATTCCTCAGTATAAAGAAATCCCGCTTGATTACTCTCAGGTTTATGACAAATCAACTTCTTTGCCATTTATGGCTTCAGCTGTGATTGACCTGGACCAGGATGGAATCGAAGAGGTTTACCTCGGGGGTGGAATGAATCAGGAGGATGGTTTTTTTCGTTATTCGGAAAGTGGCTTTGTCGACATCACCAAAAGTACTGTTTTTGAGAAAGATGCGAATGATGTCACCTACGGAGCCTCTGTTATTGATGTGAATGGTGACGGACGTAGTGATATGTTTGTAGCTCGTAAATCAGGTGTCTACCTATATACCCGAAGTACGGAAGGATTCTCAAAGTCTAAGATAGACATTGCTGGAATGGAGCGATTCTCAGCTTTATCCTTTGCAATGGGGGATATTAATAAGGACGGCAGGGTGGATCTCTATCTCGCAAATTATATCAAACGCGACTATGTGGAGGGCCAGAATATCTTTCATAAAGAGGGGTATGGGGGAACAAGTTATCTGCTCGTTAATAACGGCGATAATACTTTTACAAACGTAACTGATAACTACGGGTTATCTTATATTCGCAATACTTTTCAGGGACTATTGCTTGACCTCGACGGGGATAAGAATACAGATCTTGTTGTAGCCTATGACACCAGTCGACCCCAGGTTTACAAAAATACCGGTAATCAGACCTTTGAAGACATGCCAACTCCGATGACAAATAAGTATGGTTATCCGATGAGCATGACAGTTGGAGATATCGACAACGATGGTGATGCCGATTTCTTTTTTTCAAATGTTGGGACTACTGCACCAGATTTCATGGCTAAGGGTGATCTCAGGCCTGAGGATGTCTATGTAAAGCAGTGGATGCTGTGGCGCAATGACGGAGACTTTAAATTTACTGAAGTTGCTGAAGAAAAGAAGATTGCTGGTTTTGAATTTTCTTGGGGTGGTGTTTTGGAAGACTTTAATATGGATGGAAGACAAGACCTGGTTGTTTCAGAGAACTATGTTGAACTGCCCCCTCACAAGCTTTTTAAACTCCCGGGTCGTTATTTGCTTCAACGAACAGATGGATTGTTTGCGGCCGCAGGCGAGCAGGCAAATGCTACAAATAAATCATATGGATTGACGCCACTAGTTAGTGATTTTAACCAGGATGGATACCCGGATTTAGTGCATGTTAACTTGCATGGTAAATCTCGTGCCTTAATTAGCTCCGGTGGCCCAAATAGATACCTTAATTTAACGGTCCCTGACAGCATAGAATTTTTGGGTGCAAAAGTGAGTCTATCCCTTAAAGATGGTTCCAGGCTTACAAACTGGGTTATTAAGAATGAGGGCTTGAACTCTTCTCAGACTGGCACTGTTTTCTTTGGACTTGGAAAAGAAGGGGAGGCTGTTGGTTTAGAAATACAGCTTGAAAATGGTTCAACATTTAACATTGAAGATCCCGGGTTTAACCGTTCTATAGACTTTAAACCCGAGGCGGCCGAACAAAACAGTGCAAATGTAGATCAGTCGTGAGAATAAGAGCAGTATTTCTCGCTGGCCTGAACTTACTTGGGCTGCTCTTGTCTGTTTATGCAACCAGTCAGGCGCTCGCTCTTTCCAGACTTCATCTATCAGGACCTCCTGTATGTCCAGTATTATTGGGGATTCCAGCCTGTCTCATAGTTCTTTTGTGCTATGTTCTGATTAGTATTTCCTGGGGCATTGCCCTGGCTGGCAAACAGAATCGTCTGGCCCTGATAGTATTCCTATCAGGTTTTACCCCGGCGTTTCTTTTGGCGGTGTATGGCTCTCTGGGTGAGATCTTTGGTTTTGCTGAATGTCCAAAAACTCCGAATGGTTTCCCTAAATGTTTTATCTCTTTTGGGTTTCTTATAGTCCTGATGGGAGGTTGGTTATATTCGAGTTTTCTCAGTAGTTATAGTGAAATGAAAGATTCCACTAGTGCGTAAAACAGATGCCGAGAGTAGGGAAATCCATCTTGCAAAAAAAAAACACAGTTCGCACGCTGGGGGTTTGCAAACAAAGAAGAGTGAAATGACAGCCTCTAACACTGTAATCAGGCATTTTCTTGAAGCATCTCTGGAGTCTTTCCAGCTTGGGGCTTCTGACTCCGGAAACAATAAGCAAGAGCCTTTTGAATTAGTTCTGCCAAAAATTCGTAAACTGTGAGGGCATTAGCTGGGTAATGGTAAAACTATACAGCTAGGTGCCTAAGTTATCTTGTTGGATTCCCACAACAAACCATACACAAACAAGTTAAAGTAATTGCTACCCCTGGGAGAACAACCGGGTTACTAAGATCAAAGACCTCATCACCGCCCCCTTCTGAATCAAACGTTGGCCTTTTTCAGGCTGGAACTGCTGACAAATTTACCGCAACCGAGTAGTTTCCAAGCAGTTAGAAAAACTCCTAAGAAGTGGCAGTCTGTTCGCAGTTGGTCAACCATTGACAATAAGCTTTGTCTGATTTTTTAAGAAAAAATGACCGATTCGCAGAACGATTAAAGATAGATGATTAATTGATAAATCTCTTTTCTCCAAAAAGTTCAGTTAGATGCTCTTTAACAACCTCAGTCTTTCGTTCCAGACCTGGATCCACCTATCAACTCAGGTCTGCGGTCTGCACTAAGCAGACACTTCTTCACGACTGATCGCCCCTAGCAGTGCCCCATAAACAATATGTCCCATCAAGCTAGCCATAACGACCTTGGGTCCGATGTTACTACTGAAGAAACCTGCACCAGTCATTGGCATGATGACTGTTTGGGCAATTAACCATAGTATTATTCCCCAGAGCACTCCTCGAAACAAAACTTTACCTGGCAAGAACTTGGCGACAAAAGCCACAAAAATAACTGGAAAAACAACCACTCCATTAATCCAATGCACCGCCATGCCGAGCATCCAGTTCCCCCCAAGCATTCCACTCAGACGGTGAGCTATGTCCATCTTCATACCAATCATCATCGGAGCCCCCTTGTACATCATCATGGTCATAACGGCAGTTCCAACAAGCCCGCCAAGAATCGCTCTTTTGCTATTTAGTTTCATAAGTTTCCTTTGATAGTTGATAATTCCGAAAAAACTACATACAAATTCTACATTCGTTACTGGTAAAACTTCCAGGTGCACTGTTAACTATAAAGCTAGCATACTTGCCGTAAGACTCTTCTTTCAGAAAAGCGCCTTCGTCTACAGAAGGATATATCTCTTCATAGGATTTCACCTCAGTCGCACTAACTCTTCTAAATATATGTTGACGGTGTAACTGACTAGTACAGGTTAAACCTACAGAGGCTATAATTTCAGAGACGCTTTTTACAGTTTCATCGTGGTAATTAGCGACCCGCACCCGTTTATCTGAGACATTAAGCCCGTTCACAAAACGAGGGTTCTGAGTTGCAATTCCAGTAGGGCAATGGTTGGTGTTACACTCCAGGGCTTGAATACAGCCTAAGGCCAGCATCATACCTCTGGCGCTATAACATAGGTCAGCGCCCAGGGCTATGTTCTTCACTAGGTGAAATCCAGATAATATTTTCCCACTGGCAACTACTTTTATTTCTTCCCTTAAACCAAAACCTCTAAGGGCATCAACAGCAAATGCGAGGCCATCTCGAAGAGGCATTCCAATTGAATTTGTATACTCAAGAGGCGCTGCCCCAGTTCCACCTTCACCGCCATCGATTGTAATGAAATCAGGCGTAATACCACTCTGTTCAATTCCCTTGCATATTGAGATAAATTCTTCAGGCCGACCTATGCAGAGCTTGAACCCCACGGGTTTTCCACCCGATAGTTCACGAAGCTCTCCCACAAAATTAGCCAACTCCAGGGGCGTTTCAAAAGCGGTGTGAGTTGGGGGTGAGTCCACCTGGGTGCCGGGTTCAACGTGTCTAATCAGAGCAATTTCTTCTGTGTTTTTTACCGCCGGCAGGATCCCTCCATGCCCAGGCTTAGCACCTTGAGATAGTTTTATCTCAATCATTTTAACATTTTCTTTAGAAGCATTTTCAGAGAAAGAATCTGAACAAAATTTTCCCTCTGGGGTACGGCAACCAAAATAACCTGTTCCAATTTGCCAGATAAGGTCCCCACCATGCTCCAAATGATAGGGACTTATTCCACCCTCACCGGTATTGTGAGCGAATCCACTCATTTTGGCTCCGCCATTGAGTGCAAGTACCGCATTTTTGGAAAGGGCCCCGAAGCTCATTGCAGAAATATTGAAAATACTTGCCTGGTAGGGCTGCTTGCACTGGGAGGATCCAACACTAACACGAAGGTCCGTCTCCGAGTGTCCTCCTTTCACCGCCCCAAGAGAATGGCCTATCCACTCATAGCCTACCCGACACGTCTGACTGAGTGCCAAAAGGAACTGTATCCAAAGCCTTCTTAGAACGCTGGTAGACTACCGAACGAAACATTCGGCTAATTGGTGTGCCTTCTAAGTCACCTTCAATAAAATACTGTCGAACTGGCGGCCTTAGAGTCTCAGCCAGCCAGCGACCGCGGGCAAGTAAAGGGAAGTTTCTTTTAAGGGTGCTATGAGTTTGAAAATAGTCATAAAAACCCACAGCCAGAAGGGGCACAATAAGGAGAAAAGCCCACAGAACAGCCGGATAAACTAGAGAGCCAAGTAAAATTGAAACGACCAGCGATATACTAACGAATATAAACTCATTTCTCATAATTCGATCCACCATCATAAAACCAGCTTAACGCTAGTTCCCCAAACAATATTCTCAAGCGCTGAGATAGCATTTTCCACTAGCCAATGCCAAAAGATTACAAATTAAAAGTTTCAAGGATTTGGCAACCCAAGCTGCATCCCGGTAGAAGGCGATAATTGCTTCGCTTTATCTATAGTTACTGATACTCTATCATCATTAGGTCATTAGCCATTGTTTTACTAGAATCCCGAGCATTTTTATGAAAAATAAAACCCCATTTAGACTTATAATCACCACCCTTGTTTGTCTTTCCTTGGTCCCACTTGAAGCTGCTGCAGAAACAGGGTCCGTGCCTGTCGGGGAAAAAATTGTAAAAGAGGTGGGAAGCGCAATCGGGAGCAGTGTAGCTGCATTGGGTAAGACTATACAGGCTGGGACGAACTCCCTAACCAATGCCAAAACTGGGGAGGAAACTAAAAAAGAGATCAATAGAATTGCCAACAAAACTCTTGATAAGCTAGTTAGTAATAGTTCTTCTGCCCGCATACTTAACAAGGAAGCGCTTGGTTACGCTGTTTTTGATTCTAGAAAGATTTCTTTATTCTTAACATCAGGGTTTGGCATGGGTGTTGTCGTAAACCGAGAAACTACTGAAAGGACCTATATGCATATGGCGACTGGTGGAGTGGGGCTTGGTGCTGGAGGTCAGTTTTTTCAGCTAGTTTTCTTTTTTGAAAACAGTGATTCCATCAATAATTTTATTAGTAGGGGATTAGAGGCAAATGCAGCTGCAACTGCTGTGTTTGGCAAAAATTCTCTGGAAGGTAATGCTCGTTTTGTTGAAGGCCTGGCAGTTTACCAGATAAATGAGGCAGGAATTATCGCCGACCTCAATATAACTGGAACCAAGTATTGGAAATCAGAAGAACTAAATTCTCCATAAAACTTATTCTCCAGGCATTAGCCACATTGTTAGAAGGAATACCTGAAGTTTCAGAGCAGGAATGTTTGTATGAATAAAGATGATAACCCTGCTAGCTTTGATCTACTGTTTGATTCAGCATTGAATAAAGGGACGGCCTTTCAATTCTGAGGCGAAGAACCCCCCTATTTCTAATGCCTGATAAGAAACCTTATCGGGCAACAGGCAAGGAGGTAGCCTGAGATTATTGGAGCAACCAAGCGGGGTTAGTCCTGATACAATCCTTCCTTTCTAAGGATTCCGATAGCCAACTGAAGATAGTTTAGCTCGAAGTTGGACAAGTTCTCAATTTTACCTTGCAGCTTTTGAAGACTGTCCTCTGAGTAGTTAAGTTCAAACTTTGCTATATCCAGGGCCTGCTGAGAGCCAATGCCATAATTACTAGCAAAGATATCGTTAAAATACCCTTGCTGCATCGTTCCTAACAAATTGCTATCTTGAATCACGCTATTGAGATTTAGCTTAAAATCAGGCCTACCCGCAGCTCTTTCTTGAATTGCGTAGCCTTGAAGCCAACTAACCATCTCTTCGATAACCATTTGCTGATAGAATTCGCTACCAGCACTCCAGCTTTTGTTTTCATCAAGGAATACAGCCAGGTTTTTCTGTACTTGTTCAGGACTGATTGTTCCTGGTGAGTGAGTTATATGCCTTGCCTCATTGCCTAATATACCCGCAATAAGGTTTTCGATAGGAACTCCAGAGCTATAAGCTTCTGCCTCAATATTGTTCGTATCGAAAACAACTGTTTTGAGCTCAGGCATAGCCACGGCCAAAGCTGAAAGCCTGGGGGCTCTACGATAGTCAAACGGCACAGTCTCGTCTGGATTCGCTGGGTCATATTTCAAGAGCTTCCAATCATCATTCTGGATAGCCTTTAAGGCCTTCTCCATAATCGGATGTAGTTTGGAAAGTTCGCCGTACTTATTGGTAATGTATTCAGAAATATCTTTACCTGAAAATGGTGAGTGGTTTGGAGCAATGGTTCGGATGATTCTTTCAAAATGTTCAGCTTTTAATGGACTATCTGTCAAAGTATGAAAGTTTCTAGCGTCTTGAAAAAAGCTTTTCTGATTACGCAGATACTCGATAACTTCACCCTTTCCTTCCCTGACTGCTGATTCAGCAAGTATATCCAACAGTGTTCCAGCTTGAAATGTATCAAGACCCAAATCTCTCGCTTGAACATCAGGGTTGTTTAAAACCATCTCTATTCCCCGTTTGTTTAGGTCTATTAGCAGAGCTGCATTTTCAACCGTAGGTTCAAAAGCTAAACCAAAGCCAGCTGTTCTGATGTTAAACTTGGTGTTGAATTCGGCTGCGAGTGGGTTCTCTACTATGGCATTGAGACGCTCACTTAATATTTCCCTATATAAATCTTGCTGTTCTTCAACCGAAAACTCCATTGCTTCCATATGATCCATGAGCTGGTGAAGGGATGCTTTATCATCCTTTAGTTCATCAACGGCAGCTAGGCCCTCAATTAACTCATATGCTTCAGCTTTGGTTAAGCTCTCTAAATCGATATTAAGTTCTTTGTTGATCTTCTCAATTTCTTCTTGGTCGTTTCCGCGGCCATATCGTCTATCAAGAAGCACCGGTCTTTCACTTTCCGGTATTGATTCCCTAATACTTTGCAGCACTTCTTGTTCAGGTTTAGTTAGCATCAGGCTAACTGCCTCCGAGAATTTGTCCCTTGCTTTATCGAAGTTACCTGCCGCTACTTCATTCTCAAACTCAGAAACCTGCTCTTTTACATTAGTCCTTGTTTCGTTGTACCGAGCTTGCCGAGCTGAACTTGGGGATTCCAGGTAAAACGAACCAAACCATGTTGTTTTAAGAATTTTCTCCGGCAAGACCCCTGCTTCGTTCTCAGGAAGACTTTTAAAATAATCTTCGTGACGACCACCAGGAGCAGTAATGCCAGCTCTAATTTTTACAATGTCTCCAATTTCTGGGCGCCCCAGCTGTAAATGCTCGGCCTCTGTAGACTCGAAGATTTGACTGTTATCGGCATAAATATTGTATTTTTCGCCATTTTGGGAAGTAATCTCATAAATAAGAAAATCACTATATTCTTTTGTGATTTCTGTTACGCC
>CAZECN010000060.1:0-9842 GCA_964510575.1 uncultured Bdellovibrionales bacterium
GTATTATCTCTTATTGTAATAGGGATAATCGCGAGACTCACTTTTTTTGTTCCTAAAAAAGTGAGTACGGCTACTAGTTGAAATAGCTATTCTTGATAAGAGCTCATTCCAGTCTGGGGCCGAAGGTTGGCTCTTGGCGTTTTATTTTCTGAAATTTTCATTTTATTAGTGCGGCCTCTGGCAGTTTTCCACATAAGCTCTAAGAGGCTCTTTGCGTAGCCCAGGGGACGACCAATAAGCTGACTAGCAATGTTTAGTCCCGTTGAAGATTCAAGACTACCTACGGGTAGGTTGGACTCGGTTTCTTCGAGGTAAGCTAATTCCGCCGCTTGTTCTGGATTGATGTTATCCAGTCCAGCACCGGAGAGCTTGTTTGAATCCGAATAAATTAGCTCTTTGATCATAGCTCCCGTTTCAGTGTGAACGGATCCCTCTTCTACTATTACTGCAGAAACAGGGTTTCCAGTGGGAAGATTGGCTTCGGTTTTTTGCAGGTCAGTTAACTCCTCGGCTCTTTCAGAGCTAAAGTTATCTAGTCCAGCTCCTGAGAGTTGTTCCTTAAAAGTGAGTTCAGAACCAGATGCTGTTTTTTGCACATAACCATCTTCATGAACGATAACAGTTTGAACTGACTCGCCAGAGGGAAGAAATTCGTTCTCGGAAGAAGAGCTCTTCGAATTGAGAGCTGAAGTGCCTACACTTAAATAGTATTCCTTTTCCTGAGGTGTTATCCGGTTATGTTGCATAAACTTAGATAGGAGACCTCCTCTCTTTATACTACCTGCCTCTAAGGAAGCTCTTTCTGCTGAGTCAATATTATAGAGCGTCCATTTTTCTAAATTTAATGCTTCGTTCGGTCCGCCAACAACAGCATAGTCCTCAACCGGCTCACCCGTGGGAAGATGTTCATGTCCCAAAATAGAGTCGTCAGTTGAATTGTCGATATTTTCTTTTTCGTTGAAAGCAGTTGCTTCAGTCGAGCCCGGAATTGGAGCATCGATTTCAGCTTTGCCAGAAGAAAAGGGTTTTGAATAATCTTCGAGTGTCGAAGGTTCGAGACTATTTAGGCTATCATCCATTCCATCAACAACAATGTAATCTTCAACGGGCTCACCTGTGGGGAGATGCTCTGCCCCTATTATAGTTTCTTTTTCGGTGGTCTGATGACTTGCGCGTTCAGGAAGGATTAATTTTTGAGGCGTTGAAGAAGTGTCCTCTAAGTTTCTCTCAACTAGAATAGTCTTGTTGCCATCCCAAATTTCTAAAGCCCCAGCTCGTTTCAGGTCACCAGTGGTGATGTTTAGCTTTGAAGCTAGACTTGCGAAAGCTTGCTCTCCGTTAGAGAGTTTTTGGAACTGTTCTATCGTTTCTTCTGCTTCTTCTATGCTACTGCTTGAGTAGTATACTATTTTCTCTTCTTCAAAATTTCCCATATCAGTATTGTTATGAAAAATATTCAGAAAAAAGTGTGGTAGACTACTAGCTAGCGCTAGCCTGTCGAAAATAGAGTTATTTTAGATATTTAGGAGAGTAGGGATTCGATGGGTTAAGAGGCTAGTGTTTCTTTAAAAAGACAGTTCCTAAACCAGCCCCAGCAATTAAACTGACCAATAGCGGCAAGCCTACGTGATGCTTCATGATGTGCATTGGATCATACATACAAGCAACGTGCATAGTGGTTGCACAGATTAGACATGAGGCAAGGCCCGAAAGAAGTCCAGCTGCAACAAGTCCTTCTGGTGCTCTTCTTCTTACCAAAAACAGCAGTCCAATTGTCAGACCTATTGAAACAGCAAAACCTTCAATCAAACAGTGTGGCCTTTTTCCAGCCATTGAAACTGTAGCGGCTGGTTCGAATAGCGAATAGACATTTAGTGCAAGAAAAGCAGAGCCAAACAAAGAAGATAGGAAAGCGAGACGCTTAGTTTTACTTCCAGGGATTGCTCCTGCCAGACATAGCCAGCAGGTGAAAAATACAGTTAACACTCCGGTAGCCATTTCGGCAGCGAACCGAGGAGATAGCAAGATTTGACTAACCCAAGTTGGTCGGAATGGACCATTTAAATAGGCAGCTAGGGCCACTAAGGCTAACGAAGTCGTAGTCCAGTACAAAGCGACATGGTAAGAAGGGCGAACCACTTGGAAGCCCTTGAACTCACTCGTTAAATCTTCAATAAATTGGTCATTCTTGTTCATGACTCTCTATTCGATGTTTTTAAACATTAGTTACAAAAATAGTTAAAATTTAGCCGAAAAATCTTCCTCGATCAGTTTCTTTAGTAATTTCGAGGCCCTATGTACTCGAACCTTGAGGGCAGATTCCTTTATTCCAAGCTTTTTCGAGGCTTCGGCCACACTAAGACCATCAATCTTGGTTAGCGTAAAGGCTTCCCTATATAGGGGCTCAATCTTCGGCAGGAGCTTCTGTAATTCCGAAGGGATGTCGAAAGAAGGATTTGAGCTAGCTACGTTCTCCACTATATCTTGGTTGATGACCTCCATATTTCGGGAGTTCTTTCGGTATTGATCTATGATTTTTCTTTTAACGATGGTGAAGAACCAGGGTCCAAAAGGTCTGGATGGTTGGTAGGTTTGTTTGCCCTTATGGATTGCAATCAAACAGTTCTGACTACAGTCTTCGGTTTGTTCCGCGGAGGGGAGATATCTTCTGCAATAGAATTGGAGATACTCTCCAACCTCTCTGAGAAAAATCTCATAGCTCTCACTGTCCCCTGTGGACGCTTCTATGAGTAGCTGGCGCCATCGCGCTTCAGTGGCTTGGTCAAATTTTTTGACCGATGTTTTCGGTTGAGATTTCAAAGCCAAGTTAGAAATTGTAGAAATGGGCAATACCTTTCACGCTCCTTGGCTGATCAGGATAGCTGGAAAAAGTTCTAATTGCACATTTTTAAAAAATAACTCTCTAGTTTTGTAGGAAATAGAGTTAGCTCTTAAGCTTCAGCGGATTCCTCGGAAGAAGTCGAGCCTAGCGGTAAGGTGATGTGAAAAGCAGTTCCTTCTTCAGAGTTGGACTCGAGCTTAATCTCTCCGTTATGTCTTTGCTCTATAATTTTTCTCGAGATCGATAGGCCCAGCCCTGTACCTACTCCGGCCGGCTTAGTAGTGAAGGATTGTTCAAAAATTTTATCTTGAATTTCTTTGGGAATCCCTGGCCCGTTATCGCTAATGCTTAACTTTACTGATTTTGAATCAGGTAGGTTTTTAGTTTCTATTTTAATTACTCCAGGCTCTTCTCTTTGGTCTTTGGTTTCTTTAAGAGCATGGGCGGCATTAGTAACTAGATTGAGTACTACTTGGGTGAGCTCCCCGGGAAATGCTCGCAAACTTTTTAAATCTTCAGCGAGGTTTAAGTCAGCCTTAGCAACGTACTTCCATTCGCTACGACCTACTGTCAAAGCCGTATTAATGATGGCATTGAGATCACAATCAGCTTTAGTGTCCGTTTCTGGATGAGCATATTCTTTCATAGCTTTCACTATTGTTGACACCCTTTGAATTCCTTCCTCTGAGTCAGTTGTTGCTTGCCCTAGTCTGTTAAGCATTCTTTCAATTTTAAGTTTTTTCTTAAGCTCGGCTAGTGCTTCCAACTCTGCAGACAGAGCCGGTTGTAGATGCTCATGGTTAAGCAGCTCCTCGCAGGCAGCTAGGTATTGTTGTATTCTATCTTGTCCTTTCTTTATAAACCCTAAGTTGTCTCCGAGAAACTGCATGGGTGTATTTATTTCATGAGCAATTCCACCTGCTAGATGACCTAGGTCTTCCATCCTCTCTGAGATAACCTGGTTTCCCTCTAAGACTTTTGCAGGGGTCAAGTCCATTAATACTCCCGTTAGAAGTTTATTTTTTTCGTCAACTACCTGTCCCTTTACGGTCACCCACCTGGTGGTTCCATGCTCTTTGTTCAGTCTCACAGGAACTTCTATCATTTGGTTAGGATTTTCTCCCGGACTTGATAGTTGTTTAAGAAGGATTTTGCGGTCCTCTGGCATGACCTGGGAGAGAAATTCTGAAGGGTCTTTTTGTTTAGGGAAGCCTAATCGGTCTCGCCATTCTTTATCGACCTTAAAACTTTTACTTGCGGTCTCGTATTCCCAATCTGCGGCACCGGCTGCAGCTACTGTTAGGGATCTTTGATGTTCCTTTTCTGTTACTACTTGTTCAAGCTCTGCTGTTGTTTTTTTAAGTCCTAAGATTTCATCATTTAGCTCGGAGAGAGCTAGTTTTACATCTTCTGGTATTTCTTCAGTGTCTAGCTCTTTAGACGGCGAGTCTTCTCGCAGTGAATTGATGCCACTATGGAGGCTGTTCAGAGTTCTAGAGAACTTCTTTTTTGATTTCCAAGCTAGGTATTGATGAACAATTGCTAGTAAAAGGAAAAGAGCAATGGAGGCAGCAAGCAGAGGGCCTTGTTCGGGGCGTGCTTCTTCCGTTTTTGAAAGAAAAATAGCTGCAGGAGCAAGAACCAATATTGCTACTACGGTGGTTACTAAGCTGGGTAAGCCATAGGACCAAAAAAAGCTATTCTGTTTATTTATAATCTTCTTCAATTGTTCTTATCAACCTTGAAAAACTCAGTAGGGGCTCAGTGTTTTTTAGATGAGCGATAGGCTTGTCGGGTTACAATTTCTTGAGGAAATTCATTCTTGGCTTAGATGGTGAAAAAGCTTGTAAATTTAGGAAGTTGGGAGCATCTGAGAGATCTAAATTCTTCCCGTTAAAAATAATTGGAGGTCAGTCTTTAAAGTTCACTTTGTCAGTGTTAGACAGGCTTGGTCTTTGACCCCGAGCCAAATTGGTAGCGCAAGGTTGACGAGTTCAGATTCTGCTGTGCCCTCAAGAGAGAAACCTAGTTTTTAAGTTAATTTACTGGAGTTAGAATGAAACATCTTATTGCGACATTGGGCCTTTTTGCTTTGATTATTCCAGCGAAGGTTCTGGCCGATGATGGTAACTTAGCTGTAGCTTGGAAAAAAGGAATTCGCTTTTCTAGCTCCGATGGAAATTTTGAGCTCGCCTTTAACGGGAGAATTCATAACGACTGGGTCTTTCAACTGGCAGAAGATGAGGAGCTGGATGCGGAGGTCGGGCCACTTCAGGATGGAGTTGAGTTTAGAAGACTCAGGTTCTCTTTTTCAGGCTCGCTTTATAAGAGTTTAATATTTAAAGCTGATTGGGATCTAAGTGGAGGCGATGCGGATCTGAGGGATGCCTTTGTAGGTATTTTAGATACGCCAGTTGGTAATCTAAAAATCGGCCATATTCATGAAGACTATAGCCTTCAAGAGATGACAAGCAGTAACTATATCAGTTTTATCGAGAGACCGTTTATTTTTACACCTGACAGAAATGTTGGAATCGCTTTTTACGACGAAGTTAAGGAATCTAATTTTGGCTGGTTTGTCGGAGCCTTTAGAGAAACTGACGGAGTAGGTGAAGGCTCTTTTGAGGATGAGAGCAGTATTAGTTACACCGGTCGAGTGACCTTTGCACCAGTGTATGACAAGGCCGAAGAGCAGCTTGTTCACCTAGGAGTGGCCTATTCGTTTAGAAATCCTGACAGGGAAAGTGCGCGGTTTCGTGCGCGACCGCAAAACAATCAGCAACCTAATTTCCTTGATACTGGTGAGATTTCGGCTGAGCAGATTCAACTGGTTAATGCAGAGCTTGCCACGGTTCTCGGCCCTCTAAGTATTCAAGGTGAGTATGCAATGGCTATTGTGGATGGGGTAGATAGTGGCTCTGAGAATCTTAACTCTTGGTATATTGAAAGTAGTTATTTTCTAACAGGTGAGAGTAAGCCCTATAAGCTAGGTAGAGGAAAGTTTGGCAACATCAAACCTTTGTCGCCCTTTCTTGCTGAAGAGAGAGGTAGTGGGGCTTGGGAGGTTAAAGCACGGTATTCCTCTACAGACTTGAGTGATGATCTGGTCCAGGGTGGTGAAATGCAAATCGCCTCAACTGGTGTAAATTGGTACTTGCACTCTAACGCTAGAGTCCTGCTCGATTATGTTTATACAGACTTGGATTCGGTTGGGGATTCCCATGCGCTACAGACCAGATTCGCTGTACATTACTAGTAAGTGCCCAGTTCAAAGTCTTCGCACGTGAATTTGTTAAGGCCTTTCAGTCTTAAGCCAGTTTTCTTTAGCTCAGCGCTCCACCAGTTCAGTGGAAAATAATTGGCTTCCTGGCACCACGGGTAATGGGCTTTTATGCACTTAAAATCTCCGTTTTTAATTGTTGCCTCAACTATATCGGGATATTTGAGCAATCAAACTGGATGATTTGACAACTTTGCATTGATACTATTTTAATAGGCAATTACGACTTTTGCCAGTTTACCAGTATAGCCTTTCTTTTTTTAACCAGATTTGACATAACCGGCCCTCCGCGGAACTAAAAGGCCGTCTTGTGGGGCTTGCCTGACGCTATATATGTGTTAGGTTTCGCGCTCTTTTGGGCGGGTTGCCCTGTTAGGTTCCCGTCATTACTGACGGCCCCTTTTTTGCAGTTGCTGCGTTGGTGCAGCCTGCTTTGGCCAATTGATTAATATGTTTGAGTTCTTGCCTGTAAGGCAAAAGCCTTTGTTTCTATGCCAACGATAAATCAACTTGTTCGCCGAGGGCGAAAGAAGAAAATCTGGAAGACTGGTAGCCCTGCACTAGAGAAGTGCCCGCAGAAGCGTGGCGTTTGTCTTAGGGTTACTACCAGCACACCTAAGAAACCTAACTCAGCGCTACGCAAAGTTGCTCGTATTAGGTTAACGAACGGTCAGGAAGTTACAGCATACATTCCGGGCGAAGGTCATAACCTTCAGGAGCATAGTGTTGTCTTGATTCGTGGTGGTAGGGTTAAAGACCTTCCAGGTTGTCGTTATCACATAGTAAGAGGAAAACTCGATACTCAGGGTGTTAGCGGTAGACAAAAGGGCCGTTCTAAATACGGTGCTAAAAAGCCAAAGTCATAGTGGCTACTAGTTGATTTATTAGAGGATTGATTTCCAAACCCTTAGAGACCCAAATCATTTAAAGATCTGATTGTTAACCTTTAGAACAGCGTAAGCTTATGTCGCGAAAAAAAAGAGACCACTCCCGTCCCGTCCTTCCAGACCCGAAGTATGGTGAGAAGATAATTACTAAGTTTATCAACTGCATGACCAAGGATGGAAAGAAAAACACTAGTGAAGGCATCTTCTACAGTGCAGTGGATACGATCACAGAGCGTTTCGAGAAGCCTGGTATTGAAGTTTTTCAAGAGGCTTTGGACAACGTAAGACCAGTGGTTGAAGTAAGGTCTCGAAGAGTTGGTGGGGCTACCTACCAAGTTCCAACTGAAGTTAGACCACAGCGAAGAGATGCTTTGGCTATCAGGTGGCTTATTGAGCATTCCAGAAACCGAAGCGAGAGAAGCATGAAAGAGCGTCTTGCCGGCGAAATCTACGATGCATCTCAGAACAGAGGGAATGCTGTTAAGAAGAAAGAAGATACCCACAAAATGGCAGAAGCGAATAGAGCGTTCGCTCATTATCGCTGGTAGTATTATGCAACTATTCAAAGAGCCCTTTGAATAGCTGCATTGTTATAGAATTTATTATTGATTGCTAAGATTAATTTGAGAGAACAAAAGTGAAACGTTCAATCCCCCTAGAGAGAGTTAGAAACATCGGCATCATGGCCCACATTGATGCTGGTAAAACTACTACTACGGAAAGAATTCTCTTTTATACTGGTGTGAACTACAAGATTGGAGAAGTTCACGAAGGAAATGCCACCATGGACTACATGGTTCAGGAGCAGGAAAGAGGAATTACTATTACCTCAGCTGCGACAACTTGTTACTGGAAGGGACAAGAACAAGATCTTCAGCAGCATAGAGTCAACATTATAGATACTCCTGGTCACGTTGACTTCACTGTAGAAGTTGAAAGAAGTTTGCGTGTTCTTGATGGAGCTGTAGCTGTTTTTGATGCTGTTGCTGGTGTTGAGCCTCAAACTGAAACAGTTTGGCGTCAGGCAAATAAATACGAAGTTCCGCGTTTTTGTTTCATTAATAAGATGGACCGAGCTGGTGCTGACTTTAAACGCTGCGTTGACATGATCAAAAGCCGCTTTGAGTGCACTGTTATGCCAATCCAGTTGCCGATTGGAGCTGAAGAGGATTTTAAAGGTGTAATCGACCTAGTAAGAATGAAAGCTGTTCTTTACAAGGAAGAGACAATGGGAGCGGAGTATCATTATGAGGATATTCCAGCTGACATGAAAGACGAGGCTGAAGCTGCTCGTGCCCATATGATCGAATGTATTGCCGAGAATGACGAAGCGCTACTTGAAAAATACTTGGGTGGTGAGGAGTTAACTATCGAAGAAGTTAAGGAAGGTATCAGAAAGGCCTGCCTTGAAATTTCGGCAATTCCAATTTTGTGTGGAACTGCCTTCAAGAATAAAGGTGTTCAGCCTTTGCTTGATGCAATTGTTTTTTACCTACCTTCTCCACTTGATGTCCCAGCTATTGAAGGTAAGGACGTCGACGACGCAGAAAAGGTTGTAAAAAGAGACGCTAGCGATGATCAGCCATTTAGTGCTCTTGCTTTCAAGATTATCTCTGACCCGCATGGAACCCTTTCCTTCGTTAGGGTTTACAGTGGTAGGGCCGAATCAGGTGCTAGTTTTCTCAATGTGAGAACGGGTAAGAAGGAGCGTTTCGGTCGCATCGTAAAAATGCACGCGGACAAGAAAGAGGAGGTCCCTTTTATCGAAACAGGGGACATAGCAGCGGTTGTCGGACTTAAAGACACTATTACAGGGGACACTCTTTGTGATCCAAAGCAACCTGTTATGCTTGAATCTATAGAGTTCCCTGAGCCCGTGATTTCGGTTGCGATTGAACCAAAGACAAAAGCTGACCAAGAAAAGCTAGGTGTTTCTTTGGCTAAGATTGGTCAAGAAGATCCTTCTTTCAGAATTACGTCAGACGAAGAGACCGGCCAGACTATTATTGCTGGAATGGGTGAGCTTCACTTGGAAATCATCGTTGACCGTTTGACCAGAGAATTTAACGTGGAAGCGAATATAGGTAAGCCACAAGTTGCATACCGAGAGTGCATTAAGAGTGAGATTACCAAGGACCATAAGTATGCCAAGCAGTCAGGTGGTCGAGGTCAATTCGGTCATGTGACCTTCAGGTTACGTCCGAGAGAGAGAGGTGAAGGTTTTAACTTTATCAACTCAATTAAGGGAGGATCTATTCCTAGAGAATTCATTCCTGCTGTTGAAAAAGGCTTTAAGGAAGCTTTGGCCGCTGGGGTTAGAGCGGGCTATGAGCTGATTGATGTTGAAGCGGATCTTTTTGATGGTTCATTCCATGAGGTCGACTCCTCGGAAATGGCTTTTAAAATTTGTGCTTCGATTGCGATGAAAGAAGCAGCTAAGGAAGCTGGAATTGCGATTCTTGAGCCAGTGATGAAGGTAGAAGTTGTTACCCCAGATGATTTCATGTCCAACGTTGTTGGTGATATTAACCGACGTCGAGGTCGTATTAACGGAATGGAGGCTCGTGGTAACGCTCAAGTAGTTGACGCAGAAGTTCCTCTTGGTGAGATGTTTGGATATGCAACCGACCTAAGGTCGCAGACCCAGGGTCGTGCAACGTTTTCTATGCATTTTAATCATTATGAAGAAGTACCTTCCAGCATCGCTGAAAGTATTGAAGCTAAGTAAGTCTGGTTAAGAAAAATTTTCAAGATTTAAAGTTAAGAAGAAAGGAAAGGAAAAATGTCGAAGGAAAAATTTGATCGTAGCAAGCCGCATGTAAACGTTGGAACA
>CAZECN010000061.1:0-9819 GCA_964510575.1 uncultured Bdellovibrionales bacterium
TCCTCTGTAGCATTTTGCTCAAATAGAGCAATACCTACATAAGGGTAGTTGTCAGGACCTTCGTAGTTGTAAAAACCACCCAAGGCCGTTTCTCGATCCCAGATATCTTGGCTAATCAATTCTTCCATTCCATCCGGTATTGTTCGATGGCTGTCGTCTGGCCACTCACCATGATCTGCATGAAAAACATAGAACGCCGTTTCGAACTGTCGAAGGCTACTGGCGACGTTTGTTACTTTAGACCTGTCCATGGTTTTAGAGGCTATGGGAAAGGCAATTGCCGCAAGGATGCAGACGACGACCCCGCTAATCAGCAGCTCTAGTAACGTAAAACCTTGTTCGTTGCGTTGATCCATTTGTTTCCTCATTGTATTTACCTCATTGTATATATCGGCCCAATTACAGAAAGATTTGAGCTTTACTGCTGTGTTTAATATGTTCAGCTATTTAGAATTTGTTTCGTAAAAACAGCTTGTTATGGGGGCGATACTTTGAGTCAAACTCAAACTGAAGAATTTAGCTGCCCTTACTATCAGCGGGGCGATTGTCGTTCCTGTAGTTTGCTTCCCAAAGGGTTTGCTGAGGCGCTCAGTTGGAAAAACTCCAGGTTTCTAGATCGAATAGAAAAAGCTGGGGTCGAGTCTTCAAAGGTTCTCGATCTTATGGCTTTGGATTCACCAGCTAACTCTAGGGGAAGAGTTAAGTTGTCAGTTTCAGAAACTGATAACGAACCGGTCATTGGTCTGCTAAACAATTCTTTCTCGGGGATCGACCTGAGCTCTTGTCCTCTTCATTTTGAAGAGTTGAATAAATTGGTTCAAGCCATTCCATCGCTTCTGAAGAAATTTGAGGTAACCCCCTATAAGGTTAAGAGTCGAGAAGGGGAACTGAAGGGAGTTATTCTTGGCAGTAACTCGGCCAGAGACTCCGTCTATTTGAGATTTGTAGTCCGAAGCAAGGTCCAGGAAAAAGCTCTGCGCTCTGTAGCCAAAAGTCTCCAAGAGACTTTTAAGTTTTTGCGGGTAGTTAGCATGAACATTCAGCCCATTCCTCACCAAGTATTGGAGGGACCAGAGGAAATGGTATTTACTAAAGACGAGGAAATTGAAGAGCGGCTTAGCGGTATTTCTTTATATCTTCACCCTCAAGCTTTTTTTCAAGCAACCCCTGAGATTGCCGAAAAACTTTATCTTCAGGCAAGTGAGTTTGCAGTTGGCTTTGAAAATGCATTAGATCTTTACTGTGGGGTTGGGGGGTTTTCTCTTTTTCTTGCTGATAAGGTTCAGAAAGTAAAAGGCGTCGAGAGATCTCCCAAGTCTATTGTTTGCGCTAAAAAGTCGGCTGAAAAAAATAAAATAGCAAATTGTGAATTTGTTTGTAGTGATGTTGAGGATTGGCAGCAGGGTCTATCCATAGATGGATTTGACCTAGTGTTGGTTAATCCTCCTCGCAGAGGAGTAGATGCCCAGACTATTTCTGCAATTTGTGCTGGAGCTGTGAAAAGACTAATCTACTCTAGTTGCAATCTTGAAACATTGCTCAGAGATATTGAGCTTTTGCAAAGTGATTTTCAGCTGGTGAACATTCAGCCCTTTGATATGTTCCCCTTGACTGAGCATTTAGAAGTTTTGGCTATTTTAGACCGAAAAAGGCAATGAGATGAAAATCAGTGTGGTTTTTGGAACCAGGCCAGAGCTTATTAAACTGGCACCAGTGATTGCGGCACTTAGATCTGAAGGGGTTAGTGTCGAGCTACTTTCCACTGGTCAGCACGACGAAATGCTTAGTCAGATGCTCGATTATTTTAAGCTTGAACCGGACTTAGACTTGCGATTGATGGAACCGGGCCAGAGTCCGGCTTCTGTGGTCGGAAAAGGTTTGGAGGCTTTGGCTAAAGAGCTTGCTACTAGAAACTCCGAGATGGTCGTAGTTCAAGGTGACACTGGCTCAACCCTTGCTGGAGCTATGGCAGGCTTCTACCAGAAGATTCCAGTGGCTCATGTCGAAGCTGGGTTGCGAACTGGTGATCTATCTCAGCCTTTTCCTGAAGAGGGGAATAGAAAGCTTGTTGATCAGATTTCATCACTGCATTTTGCTGCCACGCAGCTAAACAAGAAAAATCTTTTGAGAGAGGGAGTTTGCGGCGAAAGTATAAGAGTCACAGGTAACACTGCAATTGATGCAATTTTGTCGGTGGCGAAAAGGTTTACCGAAGGGGAGGGGTTTCCTGAGGAGCTTGGCACAGCCTCAGACTACTTTCAGTCTGAGGGACCAAGAATTTTAGTGACTGCCCATCGAAGAGAGAATTTTGGTGAGGGTATGAACTCTATCGTTGCATCGCTAAAATCTCTTCTAGAGCTCAGACCCAACTTAAATATTTTAATTCCTGTGCACCCGAACCCTCAGGCTAAAAGTAAGCTAGCTGTGCTTGAACAAGTGAAAGGAGTTTTTCTAGTCCCTCCATTATCTTATCCGGCAATGTGTTACGCGATTATGAAGTCAGACTTTCTTTTAAGCGACTCCGGAGGTTTGCAGGAAGAAGCACCTTCTCTGGATAAACCCGTACTGGTACTTAGGGAAAAGACTGAAAGAATCGAAGGGGTAGAGGCTGGCTGTGCGAGGCTTATCGGAACAAATAGTGAGCTAATCATCAAAAATTCTTTGGAGTTAATTGATAACCCGCAAGAGCTGGAAAAGATGGGGGCTGTGGATAACCCTTATGGCGATGGTCAGGCGAGTCAGAGGATTGCTAGAACTATTACTGAGATTCTTGGTCAGAATAGTTGAGAGCGGAAATTATCGCCCTTTTTCACTTGTTGAGATGAACCCCACTATTGTGGAAAAGCTGTGAATTACCCTTTGTTTAAGGGACGATTCCCTAGCTTACAAGCTCTTGAAAGCTGCAACAGTCTGGGGCAGAGTAGGCGCCTTAACCCGTTCAGCTGGCCCTTAATTGATAGCTCGAGAACTACCCTGTCTGCGTAACGAGGACAGGGAATACTTCTACTAGCCTCTAGGTCTTTTAGGTCCTGAACATACTGAAACTGGTCGGAATTAATGGGACTACCACAAAGAATGAGTGAAAAGGATCAAAACGATCAATCGGAGCAAACCCGAGTACGCTTTGAAAAGCTCGAAAGCTTGAGAGAAGAGGGCTTCAGCTTTCCTAACGATGTTGAAACAACAGTCCCTTCGGAGCAAGTAAAGGCCACTTGTGAAGTTGAGAAGGACTTAGATCCTGATAAGCGGAGCAGGTTCTCAGTCTCTGGCAGAATAATGGCGATCAGAAAAATGGGTAAAGCTTCTTTTTGTCATATTCAGGATCCGGCTGGAAGACTCCAGTGTTATGTTCGAAGAGATGATGTAGGCGAAGATAGCTATAAGTCATTCAAGACTTGGGATATTGGTGATTTGATTCATCTTGAGGGCTATCCTTTTTATACCAAGACTGAAGAACCAAGTTTGCACGCAACTTCGGTTAAGCTTCTCGTAAAGTGTTTACATCCGCTTCCTGAAAAATGGCATGGTTTGTCTGATGTAGAGGTTCGTTATCGTAAGCGCTATTTAGACCTTATTGTTAATCCTGATGTTCGAGATGTTTTTATTAAGCGGGCTGGAATAGTTGCCGCAATTCGCACATTTTTCAATTCTAAAGGTTATGTTGAAGTAGAAACCCCTATGATGAGTGGAATTGTGAGTGGAGCTTCTGCTAGGCCATTTAATACTCATCATAATTCTTTAGATCTAGATTTGAGTCTAAGAATAGCCTTGGAGCTGCCGCTTAAAAAGCTGGTAGTTGGAGGGATTGAGAGAGTATTTGAGTTAGGACGAGTTTTTAGAAACGAAGGGATTTCAACTGAACATAACCCTGAATTTACTATGATAGAATTCTATCAAGCCTATGCAAACTATTTAGACTTAATGGAGCTAACTGAAGAGTTAGTGCTGGGTATTTGCGATGATGTGATCGGCTCTAGAAAGATTAAGTTTGGCGATCACGAGATTGATTATTCTGGTCCTTGGAAAAGAATGACAATGGTTGATTCTATCCATCAAGTGGCCGGGGTCTCAACGGACATTGACCTTGGTTCTATTGAAGGTGTTTATCAAGCTGCAAAGGAACTTGGCAGCGAGGACTTGCTTGAGGCGAAAGATTACGGAAAAGCAGTTTTTGAACTTTTCGATCGGCATGTTGAGAGTAAGTTAATAGATCCAGTTTTTATTACGCAACATCCTCTTTCCGTATCGCCATTAGCTAGAAAGTCTGACGAGGACCCAAGATTTACGGATAGATTTGAATTGTTCATCGCTGGTATGGAGGTTGCGAACGCTTTTAGTGAGCTAAATGACCCAATTGATCAACGAGAGCGTTTCGAATCTCAGATGAAATTGAAAGCTGGCGGTGATGACGAGGCTATGAGCCTCGACGAAGATTTTTTAGCCGCATTGGAGTTCGGTATGCCCCCCACTGCTGGTGAAGGAATAGGTATCGACCGTTTGGTGATGCTACTTACTGGCAGCGAAAGTATTCGTGATGTGATTCTTTTTCCTCAAATGCGACCGGAGAGCTCTGAGAGCTAATTCAGTCGCCTATGTTCACTAAATTCGAACCATTCATTGCTCTACGCTACCTGAAGAGCCGAAGAAAGGAAGTTTTCATTTCCATCATAACGGTGATCTCAGTGATGGGAGTCGCAATTAGTGTGATGGTTCTTGATATGGTTTTGGCGATCATGACCGGGTTCACTGAGGAACTTCAGAGTAAACTAATCAATGCCAATGCTCACATAGTTGTTCGCAGATACGGAGGTCCTATTGAGAACTGGGAAAACCTATCGACTGAATTAGAGACTCATCAGGAGGTTGTTTCAGCTACTCCCTTCAGTTATAGCCAGGCAATGGTGATGACGCAGGCTGGAGCAAGAGGACTGCTTATACGAGGAGTGGCAGATCAAGAGATTCCACGAAAAAAATTATTAGAGAATCTTCCAGATGAGCAAGTTTTAAATAAGCTATTTCAGCGCCAGCCCGTTAAAGTTTATCGACCAGATGGAACAGATGATTCAGTAAATTTGCCATCGCTTTTGGTTGGGCGAAGTTTACAAAAGAAACTAGGCTTACCTGTTGGTGAGCCTGTGACTTTACTTGCTCCACAGATGAACGCTTCTCCCAGAGGTCTTATTCCTAAGTCAAAGCGTTTCACTATTATAGGTAGCTATAAGTCGGGCTTAGTGGAGTATGAAGATGGACTAGCTTATGTAGACCTAAAAGAGGCTCAGAAATTCTTTAAAATGGGAGATGCTGTTACTGGCATTGAGCTAGAAATTAAGGATCTTTGGCAGGCTCAAGAGCTTGCCGCCGAACTCTCTGAAACTGTGAATGCCAGTTTAGGAGGCTACTACTTTACTGATTGGTCTGAGCCTAACAAGCCGCTATGGGAAGCCCTAAAGCTAGAAAAGAAGGTTTACTTCATAGTCTTGCTACTCTTGATACTTGTTGCCAGTTTTTCAATCGTATCAACTCTGGTTATGGTTGTGATGGAGAAGAGAAAAGACATAGCGATTATGAAGGCTATGGGAGCGGCTAATCGGCAGGTAACTAAAATTTTCCTTCTCCAAGGAGTTATCATCGGAGTGCTTGGTACAATTATCGGCACCATACTTGGTTACCTAGGTTGCGTGGCTTTGAGGAGCTATGGCTTTGAGATTCAGGAGACAGTTTTTTCCCTAAGTACTGTGCCGGTAAGAATGGAGCCCATTAACTTTTTAACTGTAGCTGTTGCTGCCTTCTTAATCACAGCTTTAGCTGGAGTTTACCCAGCTATTAAGGCCGGACGGACTAAGCCGGCTGAAATTTTGAGGTTCGATTGATGGAAGTTGTTCTTCAGAACCTTGGTATGAGTTTTCAGAACGGTGACAATGAAGTCCCGGTGTTCTCTGGTTTGAACCTAACTGTTGGTTCAGGGGAGTCCCTTGCCATTTTAGGAGAGAGTGGGGTGGGTAAAACTACTCTTCTTTATATCCTTGGTGGATTGGAAGTGGCTGATCACGGGGATGTTTTACTAGATCAGGTAAATATCGGTGAGAAGCTTCGTAGTGGAGAAGATATCTCAGTTTTTCGAGGAAGAAATATAGGAATGATTTTTCAGTTCCATTACCTTCTTCCTGAGTTTGATGCAGTTGAGAATGTTTGTATGCCTCTTAGAATTCAAGGGGAAGATTTAAAACTTGGAAAGCAGCGCGCTGAATATCTTTTGGAAAGAGTTGGGCTAAAAGATCGGATGGATCACAGGCCTGGCGCTCTAAGTGGTGGGGAACAGCAGAGAGTTTCTTTGGCTCGAGCCCTTATTACTGAACCAGGTCTGATATTAGCTGATGAACCTACAGGTAACCTTGATGGTCAGAACGGAAACGAAGTGATGAACATATTGAAAGAATTTCAGAGAGACAGTGGATTGACTCTAATAATGGTAACTCATTCCAATGAGTCGGCTAGTGCAATGGACAGACGAGTCCGAATGACAGCTAACAACTTGCTTGAGGAGGACTAAACTTGAGAACTCGCATTCTATTAGTTGTATGTATAATTTATGTTTTCCGAGCGGTTCTAGCTGAGGCGCAGGTAATTGATAGTGTTAGTGTTCAAGGCTCTAGCAGAATAGACCCAGAGACGGTTCTTTTGCAGGTTGAAAGCTCTGCTGGTCAGAACTTTAATTCCGCTCAGGTTGGCGCAGACCTCAAAGCAGTATTTAGAACTGGCTACTTTGAGTCAGTCAGAGCTGAGAGAGTTCAGGTTCCTAGTGGCGGTTTAGGTCTTGTTTTTGTTGTTAAGGAAAAGCCTTCCATTCGTAATGTTTATTTCAAAGGGAACGATGAAGTAGGGGACGATACCTTAAAAGAGATTTTGGGAGTTGAAGAGCGAAAGTTTTTCGACCGTGCCAAGGTTCTTGAAAGTGTGAGAGGAGCTGAAGCTTACTATGAGTCCAAGGGTTATTATCGCACTTCGATCAGTTATGATTCGAAAGAAGTAGGGGAGAACCTAGTTGATCTTGTCTACGAGATTGAAGAAGGTGGGCAGCGTTATATTAGAGATTTAGTATTCGAAGGAAATCAAAATTTCTCCCGAAGTGAGCTAAAGTCTTCTATCCAATCGTCTCCCTACGCTTGGTATAGTTCTTGGTTAACAGGAAGTGGCGTAGCTTCAGAGCAGCTTATTGAACAAGATCGCAGAAGCTTATCAAGATACTATCTTGAGAACGGTTATGCAGGGGTTAGGGTAGCTGACCCTGAGATTCGAGAGCTTGAAGAGGGCGTTGCCGTCGTTTTTAAAATTACTGAAGGCCCGCTTTTCGATTTCGGCAAGGTTGAAGTTTCTGGCGACTTGGTGAACGGAAGTCTTCAAGAAACTCTTGAAGAGACTGAAGTTAAAAAAGGTGAGACTTTTAATGTTGATCTGCTGAGAAAAGATACTTTTTCAATTACAGGCAAGTTTACTGATGTTGGTTACGCCTTTGCTAACGTGGAGCCAGTAACAAATGTAAATCCTCAAGAAAAAACTGTCGATGTGAAATATATAATCGACAGAGGGGATAAGGTTCAAATTAACCGAATTAACTTTTTCGGTAATGATAAAACTCGAGATAATGTAATTCGAAGATCTTTGAGGGTTGACGAGAGAGCAGACTTTTCTAGTTCTAAAATTGAACGTAGTCAGGCACTTCTGCAACGTCTGGGGTATTTCGAGGAAGTAAGTATTACCCCATCACCAACTAGTCGGGCGGATGAAGTTGATTTAGATGTTCGTGTAAGAGAGGGGCAGACTGGAACCTTCAGTATTGGAGCTGGTGTTAGTTCTGGTGATGGAGTTCTTTTTTCAACTCGAGTGACTGAGAATAACCTGTTTGGATCCGGTAATTCACTCAGTGTGGATATCAATACGGGGACAAACAGAGAGAACTATGTGCTCTCTTTTAATAACCCTAGGATTCGTGACACTTGGTGGTCTGGCGGCATAGATTTGTTGGCTGTAGAAAGAGAGTTCGATGACTTTGAGCGAAGCCAAGCAGGTGGTTCGATTACCGTTGGATATCCGCTTTGGTTTTTAGGGCCAGAGTATTTGGAGGATATTCGATTCTCTCTTAAGTACGAGGCCCTAAGGATCAAAATTGATGATGTAGATGAAGATGCGCCTCTTTTGATTATGGAAGAGGAAGGAAGAACCACTAGTTCTAGTCTGACTCCTCGACTGGTAAGAAATACGATTGATAACCCTCTTGCTCCTACAAAAGGTTCCAGGCAAAGCGTAAGCTTAGAATTGTCTGGGCTCGGCTTGGAGGAACAATTTTGGTTAGGAACAGCTTCAAATACTTTTTACTATCCATTTTATGAAGCTTCTTTTGGCTCTTTTGTTTTTGCCCACCGCGTTAACTTTGGCTGGGGAGAGAACTACGAGGGAGATGACAACTTTCCTTTATTCCGTCGCTTTTTTCCGGGGGGGATAAACTCCGTTCGGGGATTTGAAGCTAGGGAGCTCGGGCCAAGAAATGAAGAAGGAAATGAATTCGGTGGTAATAAGCAGTTGGTTTCTAACTTTGAATTGATTTTCCCATTGCTTTCAGAGAGTGGAGTCAATCTACTGTTGTTCTACGATATTGGAAATGCCTTTGATGATGAGCAAGACATTGATTTTGACGGGCTTCGGCAATCGGTAGGCTGGGGAATACGATGGCGCTCACCAATTGCACCGATAAGAATAGAGTTTGGCTATCCTCTTGATCGTGAAGAAGGAGATAATGCAGTGGTCACTCACTTCTCCTTTGGAGCTCCCAGGTAGCAGCAGTTTTGGCTTATCAGGTAAAGGAAATATACTATACGCTTCAAGGAGAAGGAGCTCGCGCTGGCCGACCCGCTGTTTTCTTAAGATTTGCTGGCTGCAACCTATGGTCTGGAAAGGAGGAGGATCGAGAAACAGCAGCTTGTTATTTTTGTGACACTGACTTTGTGGGGACTGATGGAGAGAACGGAGGGAAGTTTGCTTCTGCCGAGGATCTTGCCCAGAAGGTGTTTGAACTCTGGCCAGAAGGACCTGGTGCCTACGTGGTTTGTACGGGCGGCGAGCCAGGGTTACAACTTGACGAAGGACTTGTCTCATCTCTTCAAGACAAAGGTTTTGAAGTTGCCATTGAGAGTAATGGAACCGTTGAGCTTCCGGATAATCTTGATTGGGTAACTATCAGCCCCAAACCATCATCTGAGCTTTTGATAGAGTCAGGCGATGAGCTGAAATTAGTGTTTCCGCACGAAGTTGAGCCTAAAAGTGTTTCGGAACTTGATTTTGAACATTTTTACTTGATGCCTTTGGACACTGGAGATGATGTTAAGAACAACTTTCACCTTCAGGCTACAGTAAAGTATTGCCTTGATAACCCACTCTGGTCCCTTTGTCTTCAGGTTCATAAACTAGTTGGAATTGCCTAACAGTCCTTTTTTAGGGTTTTAGAATAAGCCTAGTTTCTTTAAAAATGAGAAGGTTTTGAAGTGCCTTAAAAAACCTTCTCTAAAAGTGTATTGACTAGCTGTTTATATACGCGGCTATATTTTTAGGATTGAAGTCTAACAAATCATCTGGCAAACCAAAATATGGTCCTTCAGTGAACTCATAGGGTGCCAATTCGATAAAACCAATCCAAAAGCCCGGAAAGTTTCGAGTTTCTGTCTTTAGTGGATCCTCTCCATACATTTCGATCTGAGCCATTAGCTCCAAAGCAAGATAGTGAGCGTGTGCAATTTTTTGTATATCGCAGGGGCGCTCTACTTTTAC
>CAZECN010000062.1:0-9153 GCA_964510575.1 uncultured Bdellovibrionales bacterium
ATCTAATGGAAGTCTGCCATCTACAAAAATCACATTACTACCAGAAAAATGGCAGCCCCCACTCTTCACTCTGAAAGCGGGGCCACGAGAAAGATTTTCTCGTCGAACAGAGAAGCCTCTGCTTTCAATTATCTTCTTAAGTTTTTTAACCTGAGACTCAAGCTCACGCTCTTTTGCAGATTTCTTTTTCAATTTTTAACCGCCCTCGAATAGTAAAATTTTGAAAGGATAGGGTAACTTGAAGGAGCTTGCTAGACAAGTCCGTTTTAACGAAAATTACCAAACATTTAGCATCAAGTTTTAATAAAAAATGCTTGCGATAAGCTCCTAAGATTTTTGCAAATTCTCGAGTTGCCGTTCGTAATATCTCAACATAGGCTGCCAAAGGTAGCGAGCCCTGTTTTCGCCACCAGTCTCAAGTTCCCACCGACCAAGGCTAACAGGTATCGAACCAATTAGTTCTTTTAAAGGTTTTTGGCTATTCAATCCGTAGGGGTACTTTTCCTCTATTGTCTCAGCGACCTGTTGGAGTTCTTGTCCCTTGCGAAACAAATCAGATGCTAACTGGGCACTTTTCTTTCCCTCGTCAACTCGCACTCTCAATTTGAAAATTTCCTGCTCTAACCTTTTTTTCTGTTCACTAATCAAGTCTCTGGTATCGAAAAGAGATTTGATTTCAATCTTTAAAGCAATAGGAAACTTACTTCCCTCTGATTCCACTAAATCAGTGACTAGCTCTTGATAACTACTCAAAAAATAGTGAAGAAAGCTGAAATTTTCTGGACGAAGTAAGGTCTTGGAGCCTCGCATTCGAGCCACCAACTCAATAAGACCTGGTCGGGTTAATCGATAGCTCGGCTTTCCATCTTTGAGAACCTTACGAACAAAACCCTCCTCCACCAACTTATCCAAATAGCGAAGAATCTGCGTATTGCTAAGCTTTAAAACATCAGAGTCCAGACTTGATTCTATCCAGTTGGTGAACAACTCAATCATGAATCTCACGTCTCGTTGTCGAAAACCGCTATCTCCATTGCTAGCATGAGCAGCAACTATTGCTCCGCTAACATAAAGCTCATATCGATCAAATAAAGAGTCAGTTCTCATAACAGAGCAATTGGCTATTTAGAACAACATTAAAACTAGGCGAAAGCCTTAGCTGCAATACCTTTAACGGCCTTGAGATCAGTCTTACCAGAACCTAGCATTGGTATTTCCTCAACTTCAATATAACTTCCTTGTTTAGGAATCCAAAGGTTAGGCAAACCAACTTCAGATAACCGCTGCTTTAGATCACTCGCATCTAGCTCGACCGTTGATAAAACTACGAGCTTCTCTCCTTTTTTTTCATCAGGAACCGCTGTTACCACACAAGAGAAGTTTTCGCCCTTAGTTGAACCAACAACCTGATAGATGGATTCTTCAATCTTTAAATGGGGAACCATTTCTCCACCTATCTTAGAGAAACGTGAAAGTCTGTCTGTTATAGTTATAAAACCATCTTCATCTAAACGAGCGACATCCCCAGTCTGATACCAGCCATCTTGCAAGACTTCAGCAGTCTTTTCCTCGTCATTAAGGTAACCCTCCATAACGTTAGGACCTTTGACTAGCATCAAACCATCTTCGCCAGGAGCTAGCAGCTTTCCATCCTCAATTCCCACAACTCTAACCGCAACCCCGGGCAAAGGGTGCCCCACAGTACCGGGCTTATTACCGGTCTGCTCAACTCGACTGTCTTTGAAATCAGGTACGTTCATCACAGCCACCGGAGAAAGCTCGCTCGCTCCGTAGCCTTCCATTGGCAAGACTCCAAACTTTTTCTGGAAAGATCTAGCCAATCTTTCAGACAGTTTCTCTGCTCCAGTAATTACGAAACGCAGAGTTTTTAACTGCTCAGGCTTACAGCGACGTAAAAACCCTGTTAGAAAAGTCGGCGTGCTCATTAGGATAGTTCCTTTTTCCTTCTGCACTAACTCACCAATCACAGAGGCTTCTAGGGGATTGGGATGATAACTTGAACGAACACCTGAAAGAATAGGTAGCCAAAATGTCCCAGTGAATCCAAAAGCGTGAAACAAAGGCAAGACTCCTATCATACTGTCCTTCTTACCCACCTGGAAAACCGAATACATACTATCGATATTACTCATTATATTCGCATGGGTAAGTTTAACGCCTTTAGGTTCTCCCGTGCTACCACTAGAAAAAATCACAGTGGCCAGAGATTCCTCAGGGCTGCTTCGAAATCCAGTAAGGCGCTTTAGTACAAAACTTGGGAGAAGTAGAGCCATCGAAGCTGCTTTCAATTTTTCGACAGCTGAAAACTCAAATAAAGAGCTGACTTCTTGGACTAAACCCCTACTACTTTCAGAAAGCTCTCCTGGTATTTTTTCAATAAACTCCCCATTTGAAATGATGGTCTTTATTCCACATTGCTGAACGGCTGATTCTAGTGCAGATGAGGAAGCTGTGTAATTTAAATTCACTGGAACTTTTCCAGCAAAGAGAGCTCCCAAGTTACTAACGACACCAGCGACTGAAGTCGGTAGAAGAATCCCAACCATATCGCCCTCCTCACTTTTTAGCTTCGAGGCAAGCGCTAGGGTGGAACTAAGAGTATTAAAATAGTTTAAACTCTTGCCAGTAGTATCGCTAATACAAGGGCTAAAAAGATTTTTTCTAGCCACCGACAAAAATCTATTCTGCAGATGTAATAAATCTTTCCTTCTGCTGATTGCCGACTCAGCTGCCAATTCCTGTACTTTCTGCCTAACCTCCCAAGCCTTTGAGGTTGAAGGCATGGCTTCACCAAAAACTAAACTCAGTCTATATGGAATTTGCCTTGGCCATTTTCTAATAACATTTCCACCTGAATAGCTGAAGACACTACCCCAAAGTTGATCCAAACATGCAGGTATAATTGGCTGGTCCAGACCCTTTACTATCTTTTCCAAGCCCTTGTTGAAGGAGAGCATGTTTCCAACTCTAGTCAAACCACCTTCTGCAAAAATACAAACCAACTCTCCAGACTCCACAATTTGCCTGGCTTTTTTTAGAGCCGCCATTGTCTCTTTAGGATTCCCTTTCGAATCTACTGGAATAGCCTGCACAGCCTTTGCAAACAGCTTTACAAGTGGTTTTTCATAAATAGGTTTATAAATGACGAAGCGAACAGGTCTCTTCGTGGCTGCCAGAATAATCGAAGCGTCAGCGTAACTAACATGATTGCAAACGATTAGCGCTCCTCCTGCCTCAGGAATGTTACTGAGCCCCTTGATATTGACTTTGTAAAAAATATTAGTAACGAGCCAGTTAAGACAACGAACAAACATTTCAGGCATAGTCTTCACCGCGAATACAGTAAACAAAGGAACAATTAACCCAATCAGTAAGAACAGACCTCTTCCTCCAATGCCAAAGACATCGACCAAGAGCCAAATCAGTAAAGCTCCAGCTATTACGGAGGAGAGTGAAACAAAATTACTAGCGGCAATATATTTACCTCGTCGATCAAGAGGGCTCTTTTCTTGAAGATAGGCATCTAGCGGCACTATAAATGCTCCAGCAGCTATCCCAGAAAAGAAAGCTGAGATAACACCTAAAACTATGGAGCCACCAAAAATCCCTAAAACCAGAGATGCTAGAGACATTCCAACCATCCCAAGTGGCACCAAGCCAAGTTCTACTTTTCCTTGAGAGACAATACCCGCTGAGATACTTCCCACTCCAATACCAATGGCCAAAGAGGTAAGGAAAGCTCCACTCCATATATCAAAATTAAGCTCCTTAAAGTCACCGATGTAAACAAAAGCCGCTAGTTGAATAAAAGAGCCAATAAACCAGAAAAAAGCGATCGCAATAAACACAAGCCAGAGATTACGATTCTCTTTAACTTCTTTAAGCACTGAAAAGACATCGCCCCAGGGAAGCTTTTCGAACCGAGACTCCCCGTTTGCAACGTCTTGCTTGGGAATCTTCAATGACGCAATAAACCCTAAGCAAGCAAAAGAAACCAAAGCCAATCCGGGAAGCAGAAACCTCGCATCACTCATTGCATTCAACACAGATCCTAAGGCTGTTCCAAAAATGATCGCCATAAAATTAAGGAACTCTAGCTGACCATTCCCTCGAGATAGATCTTGTTTCTTGAGTAGCTCAGGTAATATTCCATACTTACAAGGGCTCATCAGAGTGCTCTGCAAGCCCATAAGGAATAAAATTAAAAGGAGGATTTTATAATATCCGGAAACGAAGCAAAAAGCTCCCAAGCCCATCAATCCAATTTCCAGTAATTTAAAAAGCTTGATGGTTTCAGACTTGGAGTAGCGGTCAGCAACAGTCCCTGCCCAACTGGCAAAAATAACATATGGCAGTGCAAAAAAGATTTGAGTCATGCACAGGTAGGAAATCCCTTCCCCATTGACCAGAGCAAACTCTGCAATCAAAAGAGAAACCAGTATCTTAAAAGAATTATCGTTTAGAGTTCCAAGGAACTGGGAGAATAAAAAGGATTTAAAACCTTTTGCCAAATTCGCCTTAGTACCCGATTCAGAGTTACCTAGCATCTCTTATAACAAAGCCACTAGCTATCGTCTTCGACGCTCTGAAGAAGTTTCACCTGATTCAAAAATATCGAACTCAAGAGTGTAGAGAATCCAGTTATAGTCTTCATTAATATAAAGCTCTACATCTTCCTCATAATAGAGAGAGATTGAAATCTCAGAATGCCCGCTTTCAATAACCAAATCTTCTTCATCTGCGTTAATATCAAGTTTACGCATTTCTTGTCTAATCAACCGCCCGATCTGCTTATCTGTTCTAGAGTCAGCAGTCTTGGTTTGGAATTGAATGAGACCACGCAGCTCTTCAGCATTGTAAAGATGGCCAATAATTTTAATCCCAAAGAAACCAAAACAAGCAATAACTAGTATCAGCACAAAGTTTGCAAATTTGGATAGTCCTGCTTCTGAATCTCTAAGACTTGGCATGAATCCCTCACCAGATTTCGCTAAAATCAAACGATAGGCTATAACAGGCCCGAAGCAACTGGGCGAGCCTATAAATATTCTTGACCTAGTTTATAGAATTTAAATCTATCAAGCACTAAGAAAAATAGAGTGGCAACTGCGAAAAATAGCAATATTGAACCTTTTTCCCAGAGTGAAAAATCTCAGAGGCCGAAGCTGGCTACTTCTCCGCCTACTCCATTCAAACTAGCTAGGCTTTTTGTTCCAGGAGCCTTCCTTTTTATACTAGGACTAGGAAATATTGGAGTTGGACACTACAAAACTGCAGAGTATCAGGAGCTAATGGAGGAGCTGTCAGTAGTTGCAAGTGAGGAAGCAAGTCTCCCAGTTTCTTCTCCTTTAAAAAGAATTGAATTGGCTGAGGTTAAAAACAAAAGGTTCGAAGAAAATTTGGCTAAAGCACGAGCCCGCCTAGACTTTTACAGCCTGGTTTCCTTTGGTGGAAAATTAATGTTGGCTCTCAGTTTTATTCTTTTTGTAGTCACTAGTTTTATTTTCATAATCCGCAAGCAAAATGAAAGCTTCTAAGCTGCTCATTGCTAAAAAAGAAAACGCCGAGACAACTTAAAAGTCGCCTCGGCGTCAAACCCTCCTCTTAATAAATCAAGAGCAAAGCATAAGCGGAGCTAGAACCTCAAACAGGTGTCCTGTCCATCTCTGGTCATAATCATCATACTTAGACGATTCTGAACTGAGCTAAACTGAGTGCTCTCACTTCGCCAATGCTGTCGTCCGATAGGTCCATCAGCTGTTGCAACAAAGTTAAAGCATCCCGCTTCAGCCAATGGAATCGACTGACCGTCACTCAATACAAGTGTCACCGAATCGAAGAAGTCACCATTGGCATTACAGCCAAAAGTGAAACCAGCGTCATCGGTGAAATTCTGAAGTGGCGGCCACGTGAATTGAAAAGGTAGCAAGCAAACTAAGCTATTGTTCCGGGTTCTACTAGAGATACACTGAAAACCATCGTTAGAGGAAATCTGCGTTGGAGGATTAGAGCAGTTATCTGGAATAAAGAAACTTGTACTAGTCCCTGAAGCTGGAAAGTTGCCCGCTGGCACACTAACTACTGCACCGGAGTCTCCTCCCGCATTGATACTAGTTCCACCACCATTCACGCTGGCACTGCCATCAGATCCGTCTACTGAAACCGAACCATCTTCACCAGAAAGGTCGATGTCATCATCACCACAACCGTTCAGCACAAGACCAACCAAGGCCAGAGCAAACATCTTTTTAAATAAATTTTGATTCATATCAATTTCTTCTCTTAGCTATTAAAACCGCTTGATTCGGTTGTTTATGATTAAAACTGCTTCCATTTATAATTTACTGCCCATATTTGGACAAGAAGTATAGCAGCCACCAGTTTAACTAAGCGACAAAGACTCAATCAAGGCAAACTAAAGTTGTTATCCACAGGGCGAACAAATTACCAGGTCCCTTGTGGAGAAGTAATATCGAGAAGAATTAGTGAGGTTGGCCTAGATTAGTTTTTTCCGGAATCACAGAAATGATCTCCCAAACCTCGCTTGAGATAGGGCCATTCGGTGTGTTTGCGGAATATGGATAAATATTTAATTCCAAGGTGGAACCAACTTTAAGATTTGAAGCAGCTAATTTTTTCAATCGAAAATTCTGTTTCCAACGTAAGTTCGGCCCCCAACTTGCCGATATTTTTCTTGTAGAATTACCACCTCCACTAAATCCCTCTGCACAAGAGTTAATCTTAGCATTGTTGCTGATTATCATTTTAACTTTTTCACCAAGCACATCAGTAGTTAAAATCTTAACTACTTTAGCTTTTGCCCGACACTCATGAACAACTGAAGCCCTGGATTCAGGACAAATTAAAAGGATACAAATTAGCGGCAATAAGGTTTTTTTCATTGGAACCCTGTAGTAAAATAGAGAGTCATAGCTAAATAAGTAAATACTAAGTAGCGGGAAAGTCAATATGACAATATGCAAAACAGCAATAGTCACAGGTGCCTCCACGGGAATCGGTAGCTCAAGCAGAAAAAAAATAGGTGAGTGCAAAGTGAGTGAAAACCATTAAACTTGACATAGCAACTAGCCTCCACAGAGATGAAAGCTAGTTTCCTATTAAGTAAAGCTCCTTATACTACCGTTTGATAAGCGAACGCTTAACCAGTGAATATTGTGTAGAGATTCCTGGCAACGTTAATCGATATCAATACTGCAACGGCAATGGCGATCCACAAAGTAGATCCAGTAGGCGGGGTGAGTCTTCTTCCGAAAAAACGGCCGCCAAAAAGGTGAGTGATGACAAAATGTAAAATTGCCAGATCTAAAACTAGGTCAAAATACAAACCCATAGTAAAACCCTCTTCTCACAGTGCACATGCACCCAGAACAACCTGCTTCACTACTTTGGGAATACTGCTTCCAGAAATTGTTTTGGCTACAAGCGTTGGAAAAGTGTTTTTAGCTTTTCAATATTCTCACGAGCCTAGAAGATAGTTGATCCGTGCTAGCACCGAAAAATAGGACTAAAAGAAAGAAATAGCTTAATAGGAATTTTTTTGAAGAGGGGGGCCAGTTTCTCATTGATTACTTATGCTTACCCATTTCAGAGGGTTAGCAGGTTAACAAACTCCTGAAATGTATTTTTTTGTGAATTTATAGTAGCCTCGACCACTAATCGCTCCTTCACAGTTTTCCACCGAGTAGTCCAAATTTTTGCATTCAGAGGGCCTTTCTGGCTCTTCATTCAATGGTTTTACAAATAGGAGAACAACGTGAGCAAATCCAACATGGGTGTGTTTTTGGTTATAACAAAGCGCAACAGTTCTGAAAAAGAGTTGTCAGAACAGTTAACCGCGAGACTGGGATCTTACACGTCAGTGTTTGAACCCGAAGCTCTTGGTAAAGATGACAATGAATTTACGAACTTGGTGCAACGTAACCTGATTTACCAGGTCGTAACATCTGGAGAGTTACCGGTCAAAACTTCTGGGTTTCAAATCGCAGTGATGAGTGAGCTAGCTTCATTTTGTGAACAGCTTACTCACCATGCCAAAAACCCAGATGAAAAACTCGAAGCGGCAGTGAGTAGAGTTGATCTAAATAACAAGAATGATACTTTTACGCTATACGAAGAAAGAATCAAAGGAGGTTCTTTAAAAGGGGAACATCTACAGGTTGAACTGTTACTAAAACAAAACAATCTGTAGTTAGTTTAACCATGAGACCAGCAGGTTTTTAAACCGAGCCGGCTGGTCCTCTGATTGTAAAGATAGTCCTATAGCTATTGTTGGACAGAAATGTGCCAAATAGAGTATTTTATTACTCTGCCAATGCCAAAGGTGAGAATCTTCAACCATGTCCAAAAAAACACTTACAACTTGCTTAAGCTTTTTTCACTCTATAGCTTTTTTTGCCCTCCCCGCCTTTGCTGAAATCACGCCTAAGCCTGAGCTACTTCTACCCGGCTCTTTTCACGGCGATGAGGTAGGCGCTAAAGCTGGCGAGACATGGACTGCGCTGATTGAAACGGAGAAAGGTTTCGAACTTAAAGATGTAGTTATTTCGGTTGAAGCAGTTCATGACCCTATAATCGATGAAAAAGAATCCGATAAGACAGGAAAGACTATCTCCGTTGCAAGTGCCAAAAATCAAAAAGCTCCCTTATTTTTACTGAAAAACTTACCTAGCACTAAGCTAGGCCCAGTCAAAATGGTAAAGAAGGAAAAAGTAGATCTTTATCCAGGCCAAAGCTTAGGCTTTCCTGCAGAGAATGGATATTTAAGATTACTTGTAACAGGTTTAGCCAAAAAAAGTTCGAGTGGAGAAATCGGGTTTCAAGACTACCAGGTAAGCACTCAACAGGGTGAAAAAAACACTATCCTATTTGAACATAAGGCTACTGACAGTGCTCAAGTCCCTGCCCTTCTCTGGTCTGGAGATATTAACGGAGACGGAATCCCGGATTTCTTTATGTCAACTTCGAGTAAATACAGCGCCATGGAATGGACTCTTTTCTACTCCGACAAAAAACAACAAAATTATAAGAAAGTTAGTTTGACAGCTTACGGTTGCTAAGAATCACTCAGTGAATATCTTCGCCATAAGCTTGGCTAGTATTAGTGGATCTAGA
>CAZECN010000063.1:0-8884 GCA_964510575.1 uncultured Bdellovibrionales bacterium
TGAGCTACTGACCTTTTGCTGTTAACTTAAGATCTAGCTCCCTCCTTAAGAATTTCTCCACTTTTTCGATCGCTCCAGGTTGAGGCATAGGGGGGAGTCTGTAGTAGTAGGTAGGTAGGGATTAATCGGTTTACTAGCTGGAATTGGGAGAGTTCAGAATGAGCAAAGAGGGAAAGAATAGAGTGACCAAAGCATCAGATCTGTTTGTAGAAGCGTTGGAAGCAGAGCGAGTTGAATACGTGTTTGCGGTTCCAGGGGAGGAAAACCTAGATCTGCTAGAATCTCTTCGTACCTCAAATATCAAATTAGTGTTAACTCGTCATGAACAGGGAGCAGCATTTATGGCAGCGACCTATGGGCGCCTTACTAACAAGGCCGGCGTCTGTATGGCCACGCTTGGACCAGGCGCTACTAATTTTGCTACACCAGCTGCTTATGCCCATTTAGGGGCTTTTCCGCTTATTATGATTACCGGACAAAAACCCATTAAGAAATCAAAACAGGGTCAGTTTCAGATCATTGATGTTGTTAGTCTCTTTGACCCAATCTGTAAAATGTCAAAACAGATTGTACATGGAAATACAATTCCGGCTCTGGTGCGTGAAGCGTTCCGCACGGCGGAAGAGGAACGTCCCGGAGCAGTTCTGTTGGAATTGCCAGAGGATATTGCTGCGGAGGATACAGATGAGAGTGTTATTCCTCCTCATGAGCGTTACTACGCGGTTGCTGCGGATGATGTAATTTCAAAAGCTGCCAAGATGATCAAAGCTGCTAAATCTCCTCTAGTTTTGCTTGGGGCTGGCTCAAATCGCCAGCATGCGCGGAAAGCACTTTGTGATTTCGTGCATACCACTCGTATCCCGTTTTTTAACACCCAAATGGGTAAAGGAGTGGTGGATGAACAGTCAGAACTATTTTTGGGGACGGCGGCACTTTCGGATGGGGACTATCTTCATTGTGCAATTAGCAAAGCCGACCTTATAATTAATGTCGGTCATGATGTTGTAGAGAAACCACCATTCTTTATGGGCGAGGGCGAGAAGAGGGTTATTCATATAAACTATAAGGCTGCCAAGGTGGATCAGGTTTATTTTCCTCAGCTTGAGGTAATTGGCGATTTGGCAGCTTCAATTCTGAAGCTGAAAGAAGCCCTTGGGGGTAAGGTGGATGCCGACTACTCTTATTTTGAAAAAGTTCAGGAAGAAGTCAAAAAGCATATTGGTGAGGGAGCCGATGATTCACGTTTCCCCATAATTCCACAGCGTTTCGTCGCAGATACCAGAAAAGTTATGGGGGATAATGACATTATTGCTCTCGACAATGGAATCTATAAAATATGGTATGCGCGAAACTACAATGCACACCAGCCTAATACCGTTTTACTTGATAATGCTCTGGCAACCATGGGCGCTGGCCTGCCCTCAGCCATGATGGCTGCAATGTTGAACCCTAAGCGCCGGGTGATGGCCATCTGTGGTGATGGTGGTTTTATGATGAACAGCCAGGAGATAGAGACAGCAGTGCGTCTTGGACTGAACCTAGTAGTGACAGTGCTTAATGACAGCTCATACGGGATGATTCGTTGGAAACAGTCCCATGCAGGTTTTGAGGACTGGGGGTTGGAATTCAATAATCCCGATTTTGTGAAGTATGCCGAAAGTTATGGTGCTACGGGTCACCGGGTGTCTAGCGCAGATAATCTTATTGAGACCTTTGAAGCAGCTTTTAATGCGGGTGGTGTGCACCTGGTAGACCTGCCCGTAGATTATTCTGAGAATCAGCGAGTTCTTATTGATGAACTTGAACAAAAGGCCTGCCTTATATGAGCCAAGAAAGGAAGGAAGTTCTCAAAGTCGTCAATCCCTTTGACCTCTCAACCATCGGCGAGGTAGAGCTTGCAAGCTGGGGTGAAATTGACAGTTTCCTGGAGGAAGCAAACAGGCTGTTTCGTAATCGAAGTAATTGGATGCCGGCTTATAGAAGAATTGAAATTCTAAAAAAGGCAGCTTCGATCATGGAGGGGCGTGCTGAGGAGCTTTCTTTGTTAATTGCCTCCGAAGGTGGCAAACCATTGATAGATGCCCGAGTGGAAGTAGCTCGCGCTATTGATGGAGTTAACTTATGCATTAAAGAGTTATCCCATCTTTCCGGGCAGGAAATACCAATGGATTTGACTGCAGCCGGAGCAGGACGCTTAGCGTTTACCACCCGTGAGCCCATTGGACCTGTGGTAGCGGTGTCGGCTTTCAATCATCCTCTGAACCTGATTGTTCATCAGGTGGCCCCTGCAATTGCAACTGGCTGTCCTGTGCTTGTGAAGCCTGCAGATGACACGCCACTATCCTGTCAGGCTTTTGTTGAAATTATGCGTGAGGCAGGTCTACCAGAGGAGTGGTGTCGTTTTACGCCTTGTAGCATTCCTGTTGCGGAAAAAATGGTAACTGATCCACGAGTTGCCTTTTTTACTTTCATTGGTTCTGCCAGGGTGGGTTGGATGCTCCGCTCCAAGCTAGCCCCTGGAGCCCGTTGCGCTCTGGAGCATGGTGGGGCTGCCCCAGTTATTATTGATGAGACCGCAGAATTCGATACGGTGATTCCAAGTTTGTTAAAGGGCGGCTTTTACCACTCAGGCCAGGTTTGTGTTTCTGTTCAGCGCGTTTTCGCACCTAAATCGATTGCTGCTGAAGTTGCCAAAAAACTGGCTGATGAAGCTTCAAAGCTGGTAGTGGGAGATGCCACCCAGGAAGCAACCCAGTGTGGTCCTTTGATCCGGACTGGAGAAGTTAAGCGTGTTGCTGAGTGGATTGATGAGGCTCGAAAAGAGGGAGCTGATATTCTTACCGGGGGTGAGCAACTAAGCGAAACAACTTACGCGCCAACTGTAATCTTGAACCCTTCTAGTAAAAGTAAGATTTCAACCAGCGAGATATTCGGTCCGGCAATTGCTGTTTATGGATTTGATGACATGGACTCGGCGATTGAGCTTGCAAACAACCTGCCTTTTGCCTTTCAGGCTTCAGTTTTTACTCAGCGGCTGAATATTGCGATGAAGGCAATTCAAAATTTAGATGCGACAGCTGTGATGGTAAATGATCATACGGCTTTTCGGGTTGACTGGATGCCTTTTGGTGGGCGGCGTCATTCCGGTTATAATACCGGAGGCATCGGGTATACTATGCATGACATGACTCAAGATAAGATGGCAGTGATAAGAATCTAAGTCTGCGTCGTGTGCAGGTTAGGTCATAGTAATAATTTAGAAAAGAGCATTAAGCCTAGTTGTATGGAAACTGGTATAATCGATTCGCTGATTGCTCCTGTGGTAATGATATCAGCTTGTGGCGTGCTCTATATGGCTTTGAGCAATAGGTTGGTTACAATTGTAACAAGGATCCGCGAGTTTCATTCAGAACGCTTTCTTCTCAGTGACAAGGTTTTTACACATGACGAAAAGTGCTCAGAGGCAGACAAAATCCGCTTCGAAGGAGTTTTTAGGCAAACTGAAGATATGCTCAGCAGGGCAAGGTTGGTCAGAAACTCATTGCTGTTTTTTATTTCTACTGTTGTTTGTATGCTTCTTGCTTCTCTGATGATTGGACTATCTTTACTTATTCCAACATTTGGTCAGCTATCAGTTGTTGTTTTTATTCTTGGAGCAGTTAGTATGCTCCTAGGAACCCTATTGGCTGGAGTTGAGATGTCTCGCTCTTTGCAACAAGTAGAGTACGAACACAAAAGAGTAGAACAAATAACACTTTTAGGGAGTTAGTAAATAGGCAGGTATTGCCGATTTAGATGAGTGGGCTTCCGGCGATCGTGATGGTTAAAAATCTTGTATAATGTAATGAGAAAACAGTTGCTGATTTAAGAGTAGCCAGAGACCTTGCAGGTGAAGCGAATAATTCCGAGTCTGATGATCACCAAAGTCTAGATTCATGAAAAAATAATATGGATGTTAAAAAGTTATCTTGACTAAACGGAAGTTGGGCTTAAAACTATGAATAGTATTGCGGATGATAGTGGCAGTGGATCTGAAAAGTCTAAGTTAGGGCTATTTTTAGCGCTTGGCCTGGTCTTAGTCCTGGGCCTGGTCTTCAGAAAAGAAATTCCTGTCTATCTTGATCAAGCCCTTACATGGATTGAAGCTCAGGGAGTGTTAGGAGCTGTCTTCTTTGTTCTGCTTTATATTGTGACTACAGTGGTGCTGGTTCCTGGCTCAATCCTTACTTTGGGGGCAGGGGCAATCTACGGTGTATTTTGGGGCACTGTGGTGGTTTCAATCTCATCCGTTCTTGGTGCAACTTTGGCTTTCTTGATAGGGAGACACTACGCAGGAGATTGGGTAAGCCGTCAGATTGAAAAGTATCCCAAGTTTGAAGCTATAAATTCGGCAATATCGGAAGGCGGTAAGAAGATTGTTTTTCTAATTAGACTATCTCCAGCATTCCCCTTTAACTTTCTTAACTATGCCTTTGGTATCACCAAAGTTAGTCTGCCTGATTACGTGGTAGCATCCTGGGCTGGGATGCTGCCTGGTACAGTTCTTTATGTTTATCTTGGTTCGCTGGCTGGTGAGCTGGCCCGGGCTGGGGCAGCAGGAGGAGAGGGTAGATCAGCCTTAGAATGGACTTTTCTCATTGTAGGTTTTATAGCAACAATTGCTGTGACAGTTTATATTACAAAAACGGCTAAGGCCTCACTTGATAAGGAGACTACTCGTGCCCAAGAATAGTAATGCAGTAACAGTCGAGCCAATGGATCAGTTCAACCAGAAACTGGTTGAGCATGTTCACCCAGGCAACTACACGAATCCTGAGCCAGCTTCGAGCTACAATATGGTAGTTGTTGGTGCTGGAACTGCTGGATTGGTTACAGCAGCAATAGCTGCCGGTTTAGGTGGAAAAGTTGCTTTAGTGGAAAGGCACCTTATGGGAGGAGATTGCCTCAATGTTGGTTGCGTTCCCTCCAAGTTGCTTATTAGTGCCGGTAAGGCTGCCGCCCACTCCCGCAAGGCGGCGAAGTTCGGAGTTAATACTGAGATTGTTTCAATTGATTTTGCCAAAACAATGGAACGTCTTCGTAGAATTCGTTCAGATATAAGCCATCACGATTCAGTTGAACGTTTTAGCGGCCTTGGTATCGATGTTTTTCTTGGACAGGGTAGCTTTGCTGGTGAAAATTGTCTGGAGGTTGGAGGGAAGAAACTGAATTTCAAGAAAGCCTGTATAGCTACGGGTGCGCGAGCCACTGAGATACCAATTGAAGGCATAGATCAGTCCGAGCTCCTTACGAATGAAACTATTTTCAATCTGACTGAGTTGCCAGCTCGATTAGCTGTTGTTGGGGGTGGCCCGATTGGTTGTGAGCTGGCTCAGTCTTTTGCCCGTCTTGGCTCAAAAGTTACAATCTTCGAACGTGGCCCGCAGTTCTTGTCACGAGAAGACCCAGATGCGGCCGAAATTCTACGGCAAAGCCTTGAGGAGGATGGAGTTGAAATAAAACTAAACGCCACCATCTCTGGAGGAAAGAAAGAGGGTTCTGGGTATAAGCTATTTGGCTCCTGTGGTGACAAAGAGTTCACCACCGAAGCTAGCAAGGTAATGATGGCTGTTGGACGAACTCCAAATATTGATGGGCTGAATTTAGAGAAAGCTGGTGTAGAGTTTGGAAAAAGAGGAGTAACGGTTACTGACCACCTCCAGACTACAAATAAAAATATTTACGCAGCAGGAGATATTTGTATGCAGCATAAGTTTACTCATGCTGCTGACTTTGCTGCGAGGGCGGTGATCCAAAATGCCTTGTTTTTTGGACGAAAAAAATTAAGTGCACTGACTATCCCCTGGGCTACCTATACAGATCCTGAGATTGCTCATGTGGGTGTTTATGAACATGATGCCAAAAAAATGGGTATAGAGCTTGATACCTATACTAAGCAATTTTCAGAAGTGGACCGAGCCATTGTGGATGAAGAGACCGTAGGTTTTGTAAAAATACATACAAAGAAAGGTACCGGAAAAATCATGGGTGCTACAATTGTAGGTCCTCATGCAGGTGACCAGATTTCAGAAATCTCAGTAGCCATGGCTGCAGGCATGAATCTTGGAAAGCTGGCTAATGTGATACATCCCTATCCTACACAGTCAGAGGGTATTCGTATGGCGGGCGACTTGTATAACAAGACGAAATTGAAGCCTTGGGTAAAATCTGGCTTCAACTCTTTTTTGAAGTTTCGCCAGTAGGTGTCTGCACCTATTTTGGGAACTAGAGACAGAGAGGATTTGATGGACTTCACCTGAGAGGAATTAGTTCTTTTTGCTCAACAGGGAAGGGGAATGGTGTTTACATTATTGGAAAACCGCAATGACAACTAAAAGAGCCCTGCCTGTTGTCAATTCTTCTGAGGAGTTCACGATCCCTTGGAGAACTTTAAGAAGTATTATCGCGGGAAGCTCCGTTCTAGATCTCACTGAAATACACACCAAATCAAAAGAAGAGGCAGCAACCTTCCTGAGAGGTTATGGATTTGACTCAAACGATAAGGATAGTTTTGCTACCTTAGAGCATATCAGAGATCAGGCGGTAGAGTATGTAAACGAGGTCCTGCTCGCAGAGGAAGACGCTCTGTCATTGCCAGAGCAATATACCAAAAGACCCATTTCGGAACTTATATGCCTGGCGGCTAATTGGGACGATGAATCGCAGGTTAATTGGCCATGTCTAATTTTAAAGGTATGCCACGCAATTGCACATGCTTTATGGGGCCACGATTTGGAGGCTCATGAAGCAGCGCTTAAGGTGATTGAGCAACGGGTGGAGCCTTTGCTTTCTGAAAGCGAGGGGCTGTTGTGGATAGGTGATGATGCCTGTAAGATTCCTTTGCTTGAGTTTAAAGTTAAAAAGAATAAAAAACTTTTCCGCACCATTACCAAGCTCCTGCATAAACCAGGCAACAGTTCGGTTAATATCAGAGACCATATTGGAGTGCGTTTCGTAGTTGAAGATGTTTTTAGTTCAATTTTGCTGATTAAATTTTTACGTTCAAGAACTATCTTTATGTATGCAAATAATATTCCTGAAGATACCAAAAATTCTCTGGCAAACCTTGCTCATATTGAGGAGCTTTATAAAGACTACAGTCCTTCGCCTCATCAGGATCTGTCCAAGGCAGAGGGTCGTCTTCTTAAGGATAACAAGAAAAACCCGTTCTCAAGTAAAGACTTTCAAATGATTAAGCTCGTTGAGAGACTGCTTGTGCGTTTACCCTCTGGAAGACGAACATTCTTTCCCTATGAGCTACAGATTTTGACTCGCTCTCAATACGAAGAACTTAAAACTGACAGGACCAATCATGATGCTTATGAAAGACGTCAGGTAGCAGCTGTAAGAGACCGTCTATTAATATAGAAATTTTTGATATCAAGTCTGATGAAATCTGAAAAGGTCAATTTTGTTAATAGTAAAGGCTACAAGCTAGAAGGACGACTTGAGCTGCCGGAGCATCATGAACCAGTGGCCTATGCAATATTTGCTCACTGTTTTACTTGCACAAAGAACATTCGAGCTGCAACCTCAATATGTCGTGCTCTTGCGGCCCAGAAGATAGCAACCCTTAGATTTGACTTCACCGGCCTTGGGGAGAGTGAAGGTGAATTTGCTGATTCTACTTTTTCAAGTGATACGAAAGATGTTGTTTCCGCTGCCGAGTTTCTGGAAGCCAATTTTGTGGCTCCGGAGCTTCTTGTTGGTCACTCACTTGGAGGGACTGCAGTTCTCTATGCAGCAAAAGAGATCCCCTCAATCCGAGGTGTAGTTACAATTGGCGCTCCTTTCAATCCGGAGTATGTTACCCATCATATGGAGTGCGCAATTCCAGAGATTGCGGAAAAAGGAGAGGCTGAGGTGCTACTGGCAAATCGTCCCTTCACGGTCAAAAAAGCTTTTCTGAATGATCTGAAAGGCAGGAATCCAGCCAAGACGATAGAGGAGCTTGGTAAGGCTCTGCTGGTTATGCATTCACCGATTGATCAAACCGTTGGTATTGAGAACGCAAGCTCAATATATTCTAATGCTAGGCACCCTAAGAGTTTTGTAACGCTGGATCCTGCTGACCATCTTCTAAAGAGAGAGGAAGATGCAATTTACGCGGCAAATGTGATCGCTTCTTGGGCATCACGGTATATAAAAGATCCAGAAAAAGTTGAGTCCAAACTTTCTCAGGAATCGAATTTAGTATTAGCAAGAACTGGGGCAGATAGCTTCCGCACTGAGTTGGTTGCCAATGGACACTACCTGATCGCGGATGAGCCTAAATCTGTTGGAGGGACTAATTCTGGGCCTTCTCCTTATGACTTACTTATGGCAAGCTTAGCTGCTTGTACTACGATGACGCTTCAAATGTATGCAAAACGAAAACAGATCGATCTTCAGTCTGCTCTTGTTCGGGTTACCCACTCAAAGATTCATGCAAATGATTGTGCTGAATGCGAAACTGAATCTGGACGCATAGATTGCTTCCACAGAGAGTTGGAGCTGATTGGAGACCTTACTGTGGAGCAACGAACACGAATGTTGGAAATTGCTGAGAAATGTCCAGTGCACCGAACGCTTCATTCGGAGATTAAGATCATTACTGAGTTGAAGGAATCTTGAGTTTGACTTATTAGTGGTAGGAACTGAATAGTTTATAGCAAAATGAGACACATGAATAAAGCATATTCTCTATTAGCCCTTCTCTGTCTTCTGGCCCTTTCTTCCTGCACTAGAACCCTTAATTTTCCCGATCTCGGCAATCTCTACAATCAGGCAGCTAAGTCTCATGGGCCAGATGGAAATCCAATTATTGTTATGCCGGGTATACTTGGCTCAAAGTTAAAACAAAAGG
>CAZECN010000064.1:0-8695 GCA_964510575.1 uncultured Bdellovibrionales bacterium
GAATCACTCAGTGAATATCTTCGCCATAAGCTTGGCTAGTATTAGTGGATCTAGAGTTCCGCAAAGTAAGGACACTTATTGCTTTTCTAATTCAGTGTCCATGGTCCACTATCTTACTCTCTGGTGATATAGAAGCCTTCACTCAACGAATCAGGAAAAATAGCAGCTTATGAAAAAATTTAATTTAAAACCTTTCGCTGTCATCATCATTTTCCTGACTGGCCTGGCAATCATCAGTGGCTCGATGGGCAAAAGAGTATTATTATCAATGGATAAAAATCCCCATAAAGATGATATTGCTGACTCCGAAGCCAGAGGTCTAGCTCTCTACGAGTCAAACTGCACACGTTGTCATGGTAGCTCTGGCACAGGGGACGGGCCAGAAGCTGAAACAATTGGCAAACGACCTCCAAATTTGATTTCTTATATTAATCGACGAAAGGTTAATTCTCTTGTTTACACCACCATCTATGGCAAGGGTAAGTTTATGCCAGCTTTTCAAAGCACTCTAAGCAATGACCAAATCTGGGATATTGGTAATTATATTGTTAGCTTGAAGCCCAAAGCTCAATAGGGCTATTGAAAGTCTTAACTTCCCCGCAACCCGTTCTCCTCAACTTGGACCTAATCTCTAATTATTAGTATAACTAATGTCTGGTAGTAGAGAGGTAAGGTTTTTAGGTTATTTTGAAATGCACCTGTGTCGCTCCTTTTATATGAGCTCTTATTAGGCGGGCTCTTTTAAGCTTAAGCCACAGAGCTGCATTTCAAAAATCAAACAGGAGTTTTTTATGCCACTTATTACTTTTTTCAGTAATGACGTCGAAGTCGAGATAGATAGTTGGACTGACCTTCCATCACGATTCAAAGCAAGGCTTGAAGAACGACAACTTCTTCCCTGCCATGTCATCGATCCACTTAACCCAACTTCACCTTTTCCAGGAATCGTTGAAAGTTTTACTTCAGAGACAGTTCCCATGCTTGGGGAGAAAGTTGATGACAGTCAGATGGTAGCATTGGTATCGAGTCAAGCTTCTGTCACAAAGAAGTCTGATCAGTATGGAGAGATAATAACTTTCCAGGTCCATTTCTCACAGTATCAAAAGTACTTCAAAGCTAATACCGATGGCCTTTTTCAGTTAAAAACTCCTGGAAAGCTTCTCATTCTCGAGAAAAATGAGTGGATAGAGGAGACCGGACAAGAAGATAAACTGGGAATACCAACTTCACTTTTCTTCATTGGTGATGAGGAAATAAATCATCTAATATTCACATGGAGCGAAAGACAACGGCTTGATTTTTTAATTTGATTTTTCAATTTAATTTTGAAGTTCAATATAAGGTTAGTGCTTAGACTTCTAATAGAAGCTAAGCACTTTGACCTTGCCTTTCACTACTTTTATTTATTTTTTACAACTTCTAAAATAATCAGAACTTAAGATTTTCTAAAGGCTTAAGTTAAATCTATCACTCACCGGCTAAGCCCTTAAGCTTTTCCACTGAACTCTTAAGCCAGGAAAACAGTAACCAACCAAAGTGACCAAGCCAGCGATAAACAGACCAGCGAAAAAGCTCTCTAGGTGACATTCAGTTTCATTTAGACAAGATCCGACTTAATGCCGGAGCAGTGGATCAAAGTAAGTAGTAACCAATTGCGCTGTTTTGATACATTTTTTCGGAACTACCAATCTATCGGCCGGTAATCTTTCAAAAACTTGCCTCGCCAGTGTTTACCGGTATTAATGCCATCAAAAAATGGATCGCAAATCCGAGCAGCTCCATCAACGATATCAAGAGGGGGCTGGAAGTCGTGAACGTCTTCTTTAAATCTGGCAAGCTGCACCGGATCTTCATCAGTTACCCAGCCGGTGTCGACAGCATTAACAAAAATTCCATGCTCTGCCAGCTCTCCAGAAATAGTATTGGTCAACATGTTTAAGGCAGCCTTTGCCATATTGGTATGAGGATGACGGGCTGCTTTTTTAAAACGTTGAAACTTCCCCTCCATTGCTGTGACGTTCACTATATGTTTCTGCCCCGTGTTATCTCGCTTCATCATTGGGGCTAACATATTACACAGAACAAAAGGTGCTACAGCGTTCACGAGCTGCACTTCCATCATTTCAGAAGTATTAATTTCTCCAATTTTCAAACGCCAGCTATTGGTCGATCTTAAATCCACCTGTTGCAAATCAACATCCAACCTTCCCTCAGGAAATATTTGCTTCACTTCCAGACTTTCATCATGAGAGTAAGGAATTTGGGAAAGCTGAGCGGAGGATCTTAAACCAGCACCTGGAAGATCTACCAATACCGCTGGCTGAGTCGTATCCTCCTGCTGAGAGTCTCTACTCAGTAAAAGCTGATTAAGACAGGATTCGTGGCTACTTAAAATCTTTCGTTGGTCATCACTAAATTCAGACAGCGATTTATCTTCATTTTCCAGTAAGTGTTTATAAAAACCTGGAGGTCTTCTTACAGTTTGAGCTGCATTGTTTAATAACAAATCAAGCCTCTCGTATTCCTGTTCAATGTATCGTGAAAAAATTTCTACACTTGGCGTATGGCGAAGATCAAGTCCATAAACATGCAAACGATGCCCCCAGTCTTTAAAATCAGATTCCTTTGAATACCTGATGGCGGAATCTTTTGGAAAACGGGTGGTTGCGATAACCGTAGCTCCGGCCCGTAACATCATAAGCGCAGCGTGATAACCAATTTTCAACCGAGAGCCTGTTATCAAGGCCACCTGGCCTGTCAGATCCGCGCTTTGATGTCTTTTCTGGTAATTGAAATCTGCACAACTCACGCACATAGTGTCGTAGAAGTGATGCAATGTCTTAAACTTCTCCTGGCAGACATAACAGGTCCGTGGAGATTTTAATTCCCCAGGTGAAGACCCCTCCTGCTCTGATGAAGAAATTTGCAAAGGAGCTGAGAACACCTCATTTGTTCGCGCTGTCCGGATTCCTGTTTTTGCCCTGATAGCACGATCGTGACTGCTAAGGATTTTTTTCTTTGCCGAACGCATTTTTCTTCCACGCTTTCGAGCTTCAAATTTATCGGGTCGAGAAAGTTGTCCTGCTGCAATTAATAGTTCTTTACGCTCCTCCTCAGATAATAAACTCAATTTCCCAGTATCGCTAAGCAGGTTTTGCAGAACAGCCGTAGCGTCACGTATAGACTTGAGAGTAAGTTTTGTTTCTTTAGTTTTTTTATCTGTGTCTGGATTGTCCATTATTAGAATGGTTGGTTTATCTCTCTATCTTTGATGGCATCAAATCTTCTGCCCAAACTACTGCTCAAAAGCAAAATAACCCTTGTTGTATACCATAGTTAATAGCTCTAAAAGAGACTCAGAACTATTTTTAGAATTCGATATATTTTCAAAGCTAATCTGATCTAAATCACACAGCAGAGCCAGAACCTCAGAGCCACAAGCTTCAGGCACTTCAATCCTCTCTCCCTCCATAAACAATGCTGGTTGCTCAGAGTCTATCCAACATCGTTTCAAACCTTCAGCTGACTCAAGTACCTCTCCGCCTTCAAGTCTTTTAGCCAGCTCTTCACTGGACAGGTGCAGCTCAGGTTCAAAAGGAGCATAAAAAGTCTTCGGCTCGCTGATATATTCACCAAACCATAGTTTAAAGTCTGGAGTATCAATAAGCGTTTTCATATGCTCTGCTATAGCCGCAAGTGATTTCTCGGTGACCTCCCCGGGGCTTTCCTGTACAGCAGGATTTCTTTCTCGAAAAAACTTCTCTGATAAATCCTTCTCCATTACCCAGTTAGAAAGTGAGCGAATAAGTTCTCCATCAGTAGGTGCCCGGTATCCTACTGAGTAATTTAAACACTCCCCGACTGCAATACCGTGGTGAGCAAAACGAGTAGGAATATAAAGCAGATCACCAGTGCTTAACTCCCACTCATGCTCTGGTTCAAAAGATTTGAGTAATCTAATATCCAGTCCTTCCTCATACTCTTCGTTGTATTCCGGTTTACCACCCAGAAGCCAGCGTCTCTTACCCTGGGCCTGAATAATAAAAACATCGTAGTTATCAATATGGGCACCAACTGACCCTTTATCCGGGGCGTAGCTAACCAGGATATCGTCTAGAAGCCAGTTAGGAAGAAACTTAAAATATGAAAGAAGATTTGAGACTTCTGGCACCAGACGATCCACTCCCTGAACTGAAAGGCTCCAGTTTGATTCTGGAAGAGATGTAAGTGTTTTTTCAGAAAGTGGACCAGCTATCACTTCCCAGGGTTTTTCCCCTCCAGTTTCCAGAACTAGTCTGGATTCAATCTCTGGCTCACAGGCCAGTCCAGCCAGCTCATCAGGATCCATTGGACTCTCAATATCTTTAACAGCATTTTTTATAAGGAGAGGTTTTTTCTGCCAGTAATTCTTAAAAAATTCATCAGCAGAAATATTATTAAATATTTCCATTCTTAAGTTCCATTTTCATTTTTGCTCTACGAATCATGCTTCAGCATAACCCGGTGGGCAATATCAGCTTCCAGAAACTCTTCTCCTTCTGGCTTGAAACCATGCTTGAGGTAAAAACTCTCAGTTACTACCTGAGCATGAAGTTTGAACTTACTAAACCTCTGCTCTCTGGCAAGATCCAGCATATATTTAAGCAAAAGGTCTCCATAACCTTTCCTGCGGTAGGCTTTACGAACTGCCAGACGCTCGATTTTGGCATAATCTTCGACAAACCTGAGCCGTCCAGAAGCTATTGGCTCATCCTTAAGCTGACCCAGAATATGAATTGAAGAATCCTCAAACTCATCAATCTCTATATCGTAAGGAACTGACTGCTCTTCACAAAATACTATTGCACGAACGGCCATTACCTTTCTCAGGTCATCTTCAGACTCTGCTACATGAAACATTAAAAAATTTCCTCAGACCTGCTCATCTCTTAGACCAGCTCATTTCTTCGGGTATGGTCGCAATCCAAGTAGTATCTCAGCTCTCTCAGAAAGTTCCTGAGACGCGAGTTCAACATCTGTATGCTCAGCCAGAGCTTCTTTGACTAAAGTATAGACAGCCTGTCTGTCCTGACCTGTATTCAGCTCTACACATTTGTTCTTGCTTTTAAAAAATTCAACGGTGGGCAAAGTCTCTGCTTTAAAGGTATCGAACCTGAGCTTCATACTTTCTAGATTATCATCGCTTCTTTCTGAATACTTAGCCCGGCCTATTATACGTTTTTCTAGAACTTCGTAGGGACATTCCAGATAAAGCATCCTGGGCAGTTCTGCATCGCGGCCAAATATCTCATACCAACCTTCCATATTATCCAGCGAACGGGGGAAACCATCGAGCAGAAAGTTATTCTTTCCAGTGCTCCTAGTAATCTGTTCCATGCTCTTCTGTAGTAAAGTCACTGTGATTTCGTTTGGCACCAGTTTACCGGCAGTAACATAATCTTCAATAACAGTCGCTGTATCACCCCCCTTCTCACGCTCTTTTCGAAGAAGATCTCCCATGGAAAGATGTGTCCAGCCAAGTTGAGACTCTGCAAGCTCACACATCGTTCCCTTCCCTGCACCTGGCCCACCAAGCACAAAAACCACATTGGGCTTTGGACAGGCTTCTCTTGGATCAAAATAATGAATGGTTATTTTTGGGGCAGGAGCCACTCCTTTTTTATATACATGCCACTCCCTATCAACAGGTGGCATTTCATCTTCACAAACCAGGTCATAAGCAAGGTGACCATCAAGTCGCGATATTCTCCACGAGTTGTAACTATTAGAATAGGAAATCGATGGACTTCTGGCGGACTTACCATCAGCCCTGTCCCAGGCCATTTTACCGTTCCAATAGCCTAAGCTGGAAAGTGTTCCAGATTCTGATTCAGTGGGTGGCGCTATTGAAGGAACAAACAGACCATCAATTTCTGGTATACCGGCCCCCGTCACTTCAATAAAAAAAGTATTGGGCTGAAGCTCATTTTGATTGGCCATTATGTCCTTGCTAAAAGATTAGTAGTTCAAAAGCGAAATTATTCACAATTTTATACTGAACTAAATTCTTTAAGGAAAGTTATGATTGGGAAGAATGGTCAAGAGTGCTCGCGCACATGGAGCAGGAGGGCGCTAGGAAGAAAATGACAGTGTCACAGATTTAACTTTTTACATCGACAAAAACAACTGAGTTATAAGAAAGTTATTTTTTTAGCCTACGGCTGCTAATGGTCACTTAGTGAACATGATCGCAAAAGACCGGACCAGAATCTACAGAGTTGTTGTTTTCAATTACAATCCAGCGAGAACTATTTCTTTCAGCGGCGTTGGGATTAATTACCATATTACGGTCGACACCTATTCCTCTACACCTAGCAGAGCCAGCAGTATTATTTCCTGACATACGGTTATTAGATACTGTTATTCCAGTTGGATTTCCTCCACCTGCCTGATTCCAGGAATGGTCATCGAATACCATTGCACTTCTGCTCATACCCCGAATGTCATTATTTATAACAACGGCATTAGTCGAACCGTTCACAATATCCACCCCGTGTTCCTTACCACCTACGAGGGTATTATTCTCTACGAGAATGTTATCGCAGTCATTAGCTGCAACCACACCTGAGCCAGCATTAGTGGACCTAGAGTTTCTAACTGTAAAGCCACTAATCCCAATGCATGTTATAGCATGGTCTCCACCTGCTCGGTCATTGGCTCTTCCATTCACAGTTAAGCCATCAATAATAACATTAGAACTGCCATTTGCAGCCCAAATAGCTTGCCTTAAACCTGGATCCTGACCAATGTTTTGAATCGTTCCTCCCAGTAAGGTTGTATTAGAAGAGCTATGAATACCAAGGCCTATTCCGCCTGCATTTTGAATAGTGACGTTCTGAAATCTTGTGTTGCTACTCCCAGTGATTAGAACTGTAATCTCCCTCGCTGCGGCATTGCCCCCATCGAAGATTAAATTATCTAGTCTCAGATTCTGAGTTCTATTAATAGCAACTCCCCGACGAGCATCAGTCATTCTTATAACTGGAGGGTTACTTACATTAACTCCCCTGATAATAATGTTTTTGTTAATTACCAAGGTACCTGATGTATCGTAACTCCCAGAGTTAAGGCATAAAGTTTGGCCATTGGAAGTTCCATTTATGGCTCCCTGCAGACCACCTCCTGGGTTGATTGTTCTATTGCAATTTCCACTACTAGTTACAACAGGAGTTGGTGCTGGTGGTAAAGGAGGCGGCGCCACAACGGTTGGAGTTGTAGGATCTGGTTGAAAAGTAACCGAAGTAGTAGGGGCTTGGTTAGAAGCCGATGTAATTGGAGGCTGAGAGGCACTGCTTCCAGCCCTTATAGTTTGCCCAGAACATATCCAACGCCCCCCAACCGGGTCACAGTCATGCCCTAAGGTTTTATCGTAAACTCCGCACTCTCTTTCAAAAGCAGATTTAGCAAATCCTAAACTAGGGCCTGAGGTCTCACAGACTGTCGGGTCAGAGCTAGTTACAGCAGGGGTGCTATTAACAGTGGGTTGAGATTGAACTGTTGGTTGAGGGGCAGCTGGCTGGGGAGCGGGCTGTTGAAGAACGGGTTCTTCAGGAGCTGCTGGTTGAACATTGGTATTTGAAAAACAAGTCCAGCTAGTTCCCACCCTGCGACAGTCGTCACTCTTGCTAAAAGAGCCGCACTCTCTATTGAAGGCTAGTATTGCTCCAAATATATTTGAAGCCGAGGCCTGACAACTAGTGCCAGCTAAATTTTGAGAAGACTGAGCTGCTACTAAGTTCGGAAAGAAAAGAGCCAGAGTGAAAAATAATTTTAAGAATCTAGCTCCAGTACTACTTAGTTTCATCTTTAGTTGTCCTTTGTTGGGTCGTTTGTTGGAAAAAGAAAAATTCGGCTTTTCAAAATATGCTGTAAATACAGGCAGATAAAAGCCAAGCAGAATCGAGGTCTACTAGAGAGTTATGAGAAAAAATTGAGTTGATGTGCTGTCAATTGTTGTAGTGATAGGCACTCATATTAAGCCTCTTGAACCCTCCCGCCCCCTACTTTTATAGGCACAACCCTCTGAATAGGTCTGATAGTACGGATCTAAACTATCGATATCCAGTGAATTGAGCTTTTAGAAGTGGGGGGAGTTCAATATGAAACACAACTGTGGTTTCGTCGAAATATTATGTGTACTTTGTTTATATAATTCGGAGTGAGCGGCAACCTAACCAGAGGTATGTGGGATCTACTGAGAATCTGAAAAGAAGATTATCTGATCACAACTTAGGTAGGTCTCCTTACACCAGAAAGTATCGTCCCTGGTCATTGGAAGTTTATGTAAAATTTTCTGATCCTGAAAAGGCTTTGGCGTTTGAGAGGTATTTGAAGACAGGCGCAGGGAGAGCGTTTACACGGAGGCATTTTTAGCAACTTCTAGCCGAGGAAATCTGCCCTCCGTCGCCTTGAGATAATGGGGAAGGATGATTTTCTGAAACCAAGGCTATGGTGGGCTCCACCACCCGTCGCCAACACAATCAGGCTGGCCTGCCAGCCATAGCCTTGGTTAAATTTTTTCATCCCTCAAAAATCTTTCAAGGCGACGGCTGGTGGAGGTGGGGGGAGTCGAACCCCAGAAAATCAGTAAGTTGTAACTCGTTAATATTACAGCGAATATTCTACTCTCGAAAGAGGGTGGAGTCAAGTAATGTGC
>CAZECN010000065.1:0-7104 GCA_964510575.1 uncultured Bdellovibrionales bacterium
ATTTTAAATACTAGAACTAACCGCATTCGTCAGAACTACAGATTCTGCCGCACTAAATACCAAAGCACTTGCAGAACCTCTTCCTGGACGACCCTCCATTGCATTTCCCCCACTGAACCCCGCAACTGCCATTAGGAAAACTAACAGCATTAAGCGGATTTTAGTGAGGCTTAGGTTGGTGATACCAGTTCATTTAAACCTCCTTCGCTAAGAAACCCAATACTCTTCTGCAATTATAAATAGTTTAGGCGCCGATAAATATTAGGGCCTTCCCTTAGAATGGCTATTCGCTAACAGTGCCAAGGAGCGACACTTAGGAAAAATACTAAAAACTAACAATCACTGAACTTAGGCTCCATTTCTAAAATGGATCTCCCCCCCAACTAAGGTAGACTCCTACTGGGTCTAAAAAGTACAAAGGTTTTTCAAGATGGGTTGGCCTCAAGATTCTCCAGGGTGTTTAGAGGTCAACTCAACTATAAGGAAACTCAAATGGAATCGCTTAATGCGGCTAAGGCAACATTAGATAGTAAACTCTCTGAAGTATACGAATTTTTTAACGGATTATTCTCGATAGATAATTTAATACTTCTAGGATACATGCTCCCCGTAGTGTCTTTATGCATGATCGCTATCCTAAATCCAGTCTACAGGTATGTTAGCTTGGATTTTGGTGAGACAATGAGCCTTAAAGCTAAATTGATATGTCCCACTTTTCTATCGCTAGGCTTCGTTTACCACAGAATCTATTTCGGTCTTGTTTTTGGAAATGACTTCGTTCCGGGATGGATGAAAACTGTAAGTAATATTTTCATTACCACTACTCAGTCCTTCGCCTCGCAAACTTTTCCCAGTATCAAGGAATTTTTCTTTGCATATCTTTGGTGCTGAAAAGGTAAGAATAACGAATGCCTGATTGCAATTTCGCGTCAGGCACTTAGCTCTTTAGACCCCAAACCAAACTTCTAAGATAAAGCTTGCCTTCGACGCTTCCGTCTTATCTTACCGTGTTCGCTAGGCTTTTCATCTGCATCGGAAGCATTATCATCAAGCTCGAGTCCTTGATCGTCTAAAAGAGCTGAAACAAAATCTTCAGAATCGAAATCTTTCAGGTCTCCTGCCCCCTCACCAAAGCCAACAAGCCGAATCGGGACATTGAGCTCATCCTTAATAGCAACCACAATTCCACCCTTAGCAGTGCCGTCAAGCTTAGTAACTACAACACCACTTAGGTTTACCGAAGAGTTAAACTCCTTAGCTTGCTGAAGAGCATTCTGCCCTGTGGAGCCGTCAACAACCAATAGAGTTTCATGTGGAGCGCCATCACACTCACGAGAAATTATTGTTCTTACACTCTCAAGCTCTCTCATTAAGTTTTGTTTAGTGTGAAGACGCCCAGCAGTATCAACCAAAAGAACATCAAAGCTCTCATTCACAGCTCTGTTCACAGAACGAAAAGCTACTGTCGCCGGCTTTTCTTCCCCGTCTGCACGTTCAATTTCTACCCCTGAGCGCTCAGCCCAAACGCCGAGTTGTTCCCCCGCAGCAGCTCGAAACGTATCACAAGCGGCTAACAACACTTTTTTACCTTGACTGGAATACCTAGTAGCTAGCTTACCAATTGTTGTAGTCTTGCCTACTCCATTAACTCCCGTCACAAAAACTACGAAAGGTTTTTTGTCAGACTGAACTTCAAGCCCTTTAACTGGAGCATCCAGAATTGTTTTTAACTCTGAGCCTAAAGCAATCTTAAGCCCTTCTAAGGAACAACTTCCTTCACTTGCAACAACTTCTCTAACTTTTGACGTTAAGCGAGCACTTGTCTTAACTCCAAAATCACTTCCGAGCATCAGCTCTTCTACGGCCTCTAGGTCTTGTTCTGAAAAAGAACTTCTATCACCTACCAGACCTTTTAAACCGGAAAAGAGTTTACTTCGGGTCTTTTTCAGCCCCTCACCAGTTTCCACACCGGGAAGCACAACAGCAGTGGCTGCAATATCCTGGGAGATTTCTTTAAGTTCTTGGGAGCTTTTTTCTAGTTGTTCTAGCTTAGAGGGTGTACTAAGAAGTCCGGAGAGAGCAGTCGAAGCAGCACCAGCTGCAACTAAAGCAGACTTACTGTCTAAATTAGTTTTTTTTTTAGCGCCCTCAGAGAGAGCTAAATCTTTAACCTCTGCAATATGCTGCTCTAGACCAGAAACCCTGGCATCAATCCGCTTGAGCTCATCCAGTATATCGACATTTAGGTTTTCAGACTTGGAAGCAAGATCAGCAACCTTAACTCTCAAATCCTCTACAGAGCTAGAAACTCTATTCATGTGCCCAGCCGTACCCCTTGTTCTCGAGCGCACAAAGGCCCATAGGGCTATTATCAAACCTAAGGCAGAGATAACGGCAATAGTCTGGGTTAAACTGTCAGCTCTTAAAAAAAGGCTAGAAAGCTCGTTGTAATATTTTTTTATTTCTTCCATAGGGGATGAGAATGATTGTTAAGGTGAAAAAAGAGAACGTCTTAAGAGCTTTCTTATAATTAGAGCGAATCTAAATCAAATCCAGACAGGAGAATTAACCGTTAACTACTACTTTTTCGGCTTCTTCAAGGTCCACTTCCAACGCTCTAGAAACTCCTTTCTCTTCCATCGTAATACCTAGCAGTCTATTAACCACAGCCATGGTCTGCTTGTTATGAGTAACGATTAGGAATTGAGTAGAACCAGATATTTCTTTAATCAAGGTCAAAAATCTATCTAGGTTTGCATCATCCAGTGGTGCATCAACCTCATCCAGAACACAAATCGGACTAGGTTTGTACAAGAACATAGCTACAATCACAGCCGTAGCCGCTAACGCTTGCTCTCCACCACTCATCAGCTCGATGCTCTTTAGCTTTTTACCTGGAGGCCTAACAGTAAGCTCGACTCCACTGGTAAGTGGATCTTCAGGATCAATCAACTGCAAGCTACCTGCTCCGCCACCGTAAAGCCTTGGAACGAGTTCGCTAAATTTCTTACTGACAAATTCAAAAGCATGAAGAAAGCGCTTATTGGACACTTCTTTCAACTCAGCAATAGTTCTAATCAGAGTCTTACGCGCCGAATCCAAATCTTCGTGCTGAACCTTTAAGCCTTCAAGCCTCTCGCCTTCTTCCTGGAATCTAAGTACCGCTTCGGGGTCGACCTCTCCAACTTTTTCTAGTTTAGAGCGAAGATCACCTAGTTCTTGGTTTACTTCACTAAGGTAACTAGCAATACCTGAGCCAGCTTCCTCGATAACAGCCAAGATTTGAGACTCACCTGGGACAGGTATCTCTTCACCCTGATTACGCTTAAATTCTTCAACAAGAAGATTTAGCTCAATGTCCCCCTTTTCCGCGTCGAGACGCATCTCTGACAGGCGATTATTGAGTCTGTTGTATGCAGCCTGAGAGCTACCAAACTTTTCCTTGCTGTCGTAAAGCTCAGAGCGCTTATGGTCAAAGCTACCCTCGATGCTCTTAATATCTTGGTCAAGAATAATCAGATTATCCTCAAGCTCATGAGCTCTTCTTCGAGTTGGAGAATTTGGATCCTCAAACTGAATAGACAACTGTTCACCAACATACTGCTTCTTTTCAATTAGAGTTTCTTTTTCAGCAGAAAGCGAATCAGCATCTTGTTCAATCTTTTGGACTTCGTTACGGAGCTTCTCAATTTCTCGCTCCATGTATCCTATTTCAGATTGAACCTTAACCTCTTCTGACTTAATCTCCTGGAGCTTTCTCTGAAACTCTCTTTCCCGAGCAACAGCCCTATCTCGAGCTCTCTCTGCTTCCAGAGAGAGTTCCTTCTGTTCACCGCGAAGCCTAGCAAGGGCTGTTTCACTTTCGTTCAGACCTCGCTCTTTTTCAGATATCTTCTGCTGCTCAGCGGCAATCCCCTGCTGAGTTTCTTCGAGCTTATTTTGCTCCACGCTGAGACTTTCTTGAAGCTCTTCAAGCCGACGCATCATGCCTAAATGATGGCCAGATCCTTCTTCACCGACAACACCCCAAGAGGTAATCAACATACCCTCTTCAGTAACAGCACTAACCAGCGGGCTGTTATATTTTTTCACCAGCCTAACTCCTTCATCCACGCTGCCTACGAGAGCAACATTAGATAAAAGAGCCTGAGCTGCAGACTCAAAGCCCGAACGCACTTCGAGCTTAGATAAAAAGCTATCTTCTGAATTCAAAACTGTAATACTTTGATCTTCAAGCAAGGGAGAGATAATTCCACCGACTACAGCTTTCAAGCCGCTTAAGGCAGCCTGTTCCTTAACTACCTTAAAAGAAGCTGACTTACCCAAAGCCGTAGCTGTAGCTTTTTCCAACTGCTCTGGAACTATCAATCCCTCAATCAGGGCCTTCCCTTCCAACTGATCGTTAGAACCTGAGGCAGTCACCTCTTTACTAATACTCTCGAGATTTTTTTCAATACTGCTAATCTCTGACTCGATTGCAGAAACTTTCACCTTTAACTCGGTCTCTTGATTCCGCTTTGAGTGATAACCATCTCTAAAAGAAACTATGTCATCTTTATGACCGCGGTAGACAGCTTCTAAAGCTTCGAGCTGAGCAGAAAGACTAGTCGAAGCAGCTAGGTTTTCATTGCCAGAAACCGAATCCGATTGCTCGATCTCAACTCCAGCAAACTCAACTTCAACTCCGTCTCTTCTATCCTGAAAATCAGCAAGTTGTTGGTTAGCCGAATCAATCCTGGATAGAAATTTTTCAATTTCGACTCCAGCTTCTTCTTTTCTCTGACCGTTGGTTTCAATAGTCTGGGAAAGAGTATTCAAACTAGCTTCAAGTTTAGCTACCGAAACTCTTGCATCACTTTCAGCTTTACGCGCTTGGTTCAATTCTGAAAGAAGGGCGTCACGCTCTCTTCGTTTTTGGACCAAAGATACTTCAATCTGCTGCAATTCAGCCTTGGCTCTCTCCTCTTCAGCTTCAGCAGTACTTAGGCTCGCCTTACCTTCTTCAATGTCTTGCTCTAGCTTTTTTATCGCATCTTCTTTTGAAGTTTTATCGACAACGATTCGCGCCGATCTAGCTACAAATTGTCTGGTTTCCAGCTCTAAAAGACCTGCTTTAAGTTCCTTTCTCTTCTCGGCTCGCTTAGCCTGTCGATCTAAGGACCTTACCTGCTTATCCACCTCAGTGATTATGTCCTGAAGTCTAGCCAAGTTATCAGATGTTCTGTCCAGCTTTCGGTTAGCAGCTTCAAGTCTGGCTCGAATCCCTGCAATACCGGCGGCTTCTTCAAGAAGCTCTCGACGATCTACTGGCTTTTTCTTTACAATATCTCCAATTGTTCCTTGCTGAACAATGCTAAGTCCTCGAGCTCCAAGTCCAATAACTCTGTAGAGATCAACCATGTCTCTCAGACGACAAGGTGCCTTGTTGATGAAATATTCACTTTCCCCCGAACGGTAGAGCCGTCGAGTTAATTGAATTTCCGAAGCAGAAAACAATCCTGGAATCGAAAGTATGCTGTCCGGTAGAATCTGATTAGTGACTCCGGCAGCTTCTGGCTGGTCTTGGTCTGCTGGATCTTTATCCTTACCACCCTCTAGAACAACGAATCCGTGCGGCAAAGAAGAGGCTTGATCTTCCTGCGAAGGTTCTTGATCACCTTCTTCAGTCTCCCCAGTGTCCTCAATATCCTCTACTAAGGCATCAGCAAGAAAGTCAGACTCAGACTTAACTTCTCCTTGATACCAGTTCTCGTCTGGACGAATAGTAATTGAGACTTCCGCCATTCCTAGCGGGCGACGAGATTCAGAGCCATCGAAAATCAAATCTTCAAGGACAGATCCCCGCAGTTGTTTGGCATGTGTCTCACCTAAGACCCAGCGCAGGGCGTCTACCACATTAGATTTACCGCAACCATTTGGACCTACGACTCCAATCAACTCCGTGTCGAAATTCAACACAAAACGATCAACGAAAGACTTAAATCCAAAGATTTCTAATCGAGTAATACGCATGAGATAACTATGTAATTGCCTAAATGCCCTTTCTGAGAAAAACCATCATCAAACCATACTTTACTTTAAGTTGCTAGTAGTAACTTAAAGTAAGCCAGTAAGGGTATTAACCTTGCGAAATACAGTTAACCTATTGAAAATTATCAGCTTTGATTAGGCGGCGATTTTCAAGTTATCCATCAAAGCCTTAGACCCTAGCTGGGAATTGAGGGAAACTAACGAAGCGGCCTGATCCGCGTCACGAGCTCTGAAAGCCGTAATAATCCTCTTGTGCTGTGCTACACTCTCCAAAATAGAATCGGTATGACTGAGAGCTATTCGGTAACGCTGAAAGCGATTCACTAGGCTTCGAATCAAAGAAGCCAATTGCTCATTTCCAGCCGCATTAACAAAAATTTCATGAAATTGATTGTGAATTGAAATCATCGAAGAAAGATTCGATTTTTCGTAACACTCACGCAGTTGAAGGTTCAGTTGTTCCATGCGATCTATTTGAGCATCGGTAAGAGTTTCAGCCGCTTTTCGGGCCGCAAAACCCTCTAAAACCGACTTCATTTCATAGAATTCTCTAATGTCCCTTGCTGTAATTTCCGTGACTATAGCTCCACGCCTAGGTTTTATGGCCAAAAAACCTTCCGTCTCAAGTTGTCTAAAGGCTTCTCTAACTGGAGTTCTACTAGTCTTGTAGCTTTCAGCAATTTCAACTTCCTGAAGCCTAGTGCCAGGCTTTATCTCACCTTTAACAATCGCTTCTCTCAAAGACTCAGCCACTTTTTCTCTAAGGGTATTACTATTGGAAGTCATGATTTTCCTAAAAATTAAGAATTAAACACGAGCTGACTAAAGAACCCCTTTAATCCAGCCCTTTCAACCCATGGCAAGGGTTGGTAAGCTACGCGGCGTATAGTATCGCCGTCATGTATACAAAACAACTTTTATTGGCCGTGATGAATACAAGATTCTGTAAGATTAGGTATTTACTACCTTTTTAAAAATCATTCTTGTCCCCTTTTGTATGCAAGAATTCTCTAAGGTGAGGTTAGATGTCTGTTTCTGAAGCCAACAGTGTTCCCAATCAACTTGATTCGGAGC
>CAZECN010000066.1:0-6917 GCA_964510575.1 uncultured Bdellovibrionales bacterium
GCACCCTCCGTATTACCGCGGCTGCTGGCACGGAGTTAGCCGGTGCTTCTTCTGCAGGTACCGTCAAGTTTCCCTTCTTCCCTGTCGAAAGAGGTTTACGACCCGAAAGCCTTCATCCCTCACGCGGGATTGCTGGATCAGGGTTTCCCCCATTGTCCAATATTCCCAACTGCTGCCTCCCGTGGGAGTCTGGACCGTGTTCCAGTTCCAGTGTGACTGATCATCCTCTCAGACCAGCTACGCATCGTAGCCATGGTAGGCCTTTACCCCACCATCAAGCTAATGCGCCGCAGCCCGATCCTTTCGCGCCCGAAGGCTTTACCAATAAGTTCCGCAGAACCTAAAAGATCATTCGGTATTAGCTCCGGTTTCCCGGAGTTGTCCCCAGCGAAAGGGTACGTTAGCTACGTGTTACTCACCCGTGCGCCACTCTACTTGCACCGAAGTGCTTTCGCGTACGACTTGCATGTTTGAAGCATCCCGCTAGCGTTCGTTCTGAGCCAGGATCAAACTCTTCAGTTTGAAAAATCTTGTACGAAATCAATTCTGTTGTTACACAAAAAAGACTTCAGAAATCTGCTTTAGACTGTTCGGTTAAATGAACAGTCCTTAATAGTTCTCTAAAGATACTTTGGCTGTTTATACTATTGTTCGAAATAATTTAATGAAAAATATTTCTTAATTTGGTCACGCCGATTTTCATCATCCGAAGATGACTACAATCAACGATTACAGATAGTAGTAAAAACTATCTGCAAGCAATCATAACTCAAACGACAATTGTCAATTTAAGTATTAAGTGCTCTCTTCCTACCCAACACAATGATTTTAAAGAACAAACTGCATACCCACCCAATGGCGGCGCCGTAGATTGCCCTAAAGGAAATAGGAAGGCAAGGGGGGAAGAGCTGAAATGTGAAAGTTTTTTAATACTTTTAAGGTTTTTCTAATTTGAAGGTAACGCTTTGTTGATCAACTACTTCAAACTAGTTTGTGGATAACCAAGTTAAGCACCGCGTTCACCTCAAGCTCACCCAGCAAAACTGGGCCAAAAAGCTTATAACATATTATTCTAATCGGTTTTTTGTTTTAAGAAACTACTGACCGGTAAGTCCCAACAAAACCTCAATGCGTTTAGGAATAGTGCACTTACCTTAGCCAGTGCGAACCTATTTCGACTTCTCGGAGAAGCTATATTTAAGCTAAAGCTAGGGAGATTTATGTTCGGGCGGCTAGAGCCCCTCCCCTCAAACGGCATGACTATATATATGACTATGTATAGGACACTAACTCACGGCACAGAATATCAGCTAGAGACCCGTCACTATATAACGTAATAGTCCTTGTTGATTCGAGCGGGCTTCAGCCACAGAACCAACCCTGGTCAAAACAGAGTAATCCAAGCCTTCAGCCCTGAGACGCTCAAAAACCATGAAGCTATCCGGCTGGCAGTCTTTGAGTAGCATCAGGCTCGACTTGCTGCTCTGAGCTTGCGGTAAACACAACCCGGCCAAGTCCAGCTGACAGCGCAGTCGGTAGTTAAGGTTTAAGAACTCCTCCCCTAATTTCAACTGACCCAGACCCTGTGAAGACCAGAGAGAGGAAAGCAACTCGCAAAAATACTCATCCCCTGACCATTCTGGAATAGAGCTAATAGTCTGTTCTAGAATCTCAGAGAACTTAATACCTGCACGACTAACCTTATCGATACCTTCACTTAAACTCAGAAAGTCCGCTGACTGCAGCCCAAGGGTTCTCGCTTCTGGAGTTCGTGAAAAGAGAGCTGCCAAATGATCCAGCAAACCAGTTTGTTCAACCAAGCTGCAGGGCCTGGTATTTTCAAATCCCGCAACCTTAACCCCAGCTAACTTCACACTGGCCAGTCGGTTTAGTTTTTTTCGGCTTGAAAACTCAGGGGAATGCCAAACGCTATCAACTACTGCGGTAAGGCCAATTGGTTCCCTGTCTTCCAGAAGTTCATAAAGCTCATCTAGGCAAATCTCTTTAGATTCTTCTTCGAGTTTTACAGGCTTTCCAAGTTTACCAGAGCCTGGACATTCAGCAGACGAAAAATCTTTTATCACTCCAGCCTTGGGATGCTTAGCCACCAAGTCCAAGTCTTTAAACTCTTGCTCCGTCACACACACCACTAAGGTGTTTTCGTTGTTAATGATTGTATTCCAGTGGGCACTTAACTGCTCTAGACCTTTGGCCGAAAGATCTGCTGGTAAAAACTCTAAAAGACAAACCCCCGCCGACATCGAAAGGTTAGAAAGCTTCAGCATCGTTACCGCTACCTGCTGAAACCTTCCGAGCTCTCTCAATTGATAGTCTAATGAAACGTCAAGGACTTCGAGCTGTTCAAGTTGCTGAGTCAAAGGATCAAGCTGTTCGATAAAGTTCTCTCGATAATCCTCCAAAAACTCTATCAGCTCCTCTGGCCTAGAGGATAGAAGCTCTGTCAGCTTCATCCCGCCCAAAGAAACCTCAGCTCCTGCCTTTGCTGGATTAGGATAAACCGCACCACACTCCGAGCATTGCCAAGAGTAGCGAAAGCTAAGCAAAGGCTCTTCCTGGCTAAGCCTACCGCTTTCAAGTTCAGCCGCTGAAACCGCTCGCAAAAAGACCTGACTTCCCCACTGAGACATTGCCTCCCCTGCAGAACGCTGAATTTCAGAAGCTAGATTAGAGGTGTCGAGCTTGAGGCGGCGAAAGACTCCTTCCTTGCTGGCTTCGCTCTCCTTACCGGAAACTTCAACCAAACGGTTAAACTCCTGCGAAGCACCATCAACCTCAACAGTTAAAACCAGAAAATGGTCACTATCAAAGTCATAAGCCTCTAGCTCCTTATCTGAAGGATAAGGTTTTAAATGAAAAGGAGGCAAAAGCTCTCCACCGTCTACGGGACAAGAAAAACAGCCCTTAGCCATAACCATCTCGCTCAGCTGAGAAGAGATGCCTAGGTATTCAGCCACTGTAATTTCCTGAAAACGATCAATTGCAAACTGAACTGGAAAGACAGGCCTAGTCGCTAAAAAACCAAAGTCAGTTGAGGCTCTGCTAGCAGCAGAGCGGTGAACAGACAGTTCCTCTTCCTCTCCTAGTTCTTTTCCAGGTGGCACAAAGGGAAAGAGCTGCTGAGAGGCTTCTATCAGACGAGCAGTGAATTCTTTTTCCAAGGCAAAGGCATTAGGTGCCACCAAGAAGTTTAGCTGCTGCTCCTTCAGCGAAGAGCCTAAGGCAGCAAAAACTGCAGCTATGCTTTCCTGTTCTTTACCGGCTTCCTTTTTTGTCATTGAAAAACTGACTCTGAAATATTGCTAAAAGCTCTGCCAAACCTAGGCGTCAAATTGCATAGAGCTAAACGCTTGAAATAGAAGACAATTGACCTCAGAAGAAAGCTTCTAGCAAGCCTGCCAGCCATTTAAGTTTACAGCTTAATTCTCTGCAAATAATTCAAGGGCTGGCCGGTTTTCAGCCAAAAAGCTAGCCTGCTCTTAGGGTTAGTAAATTAGTTCGTTTCAAATGCTACGCCGGGTCCCAGCCGCTGCATAATGGAGCAGAGCATAAAGCAGTAGGAGTAGTATGAACCACAACCTTAAAAATTCCCAAAAAATCTTAATAGTTAGCGAGCGCCCTGTAATCAGAGAAAGCATTGCTGTTCATTTGAGAAAACAAGGCTTTAACGTAAAAAGCCTGTCCAGCATCACCAAGGCTAAAGACGCCGCATCATGGCAACCTGAAATTGTCGTAACCAGCAGTAGCCAAAAAAGCGCCGCTAATCGCCAAATAGAATCCACTTGTAGAAAGCTTTTTGGCCAAGTGCCATTGATTGCTCTAGCAGAAAGCAAAGACACTGGAGACAGCGAATCCCTGTTTGATGCCGTAGTGGCTGGCCGCTACAGCGTAAGCCAGATTATTGCGACCTTAGAGGGCTTTTCTAAGGTTCCTCGCGGGGAACATTCCTTGGCTTTTAAAAGCAGAGCTAGGCACCTGACTCGACCGCTGGAGCTTTTAACTGCTTAGATTGACGCCGATAAGAGAAAAAATCTAATAAATTTTCAGATAAATAGTTTGTTAATTTTCGGGTGGTTAAGCCCGTATGTACTTTGTCAGACTATCACGGATGAAAATAAGTGCTCCCCCTTACTGGATTAGCCCTAAGGCAAGGCGTAAAATCCAAAACAGGTTGAGAAAACAAATAGTTTCGATGCAAAAGCTTCTATGGGCTGGACCTCTCTCTAGAGAGTTTCAAAAAGAAGATTACAATTAATAAGCATTAGAGACCCACTTTGTTTTTCTAAGTAAACAAATTTGTAGCAACGGGCAGATCCCTATTCGGGGTTAGGCCTATGGTGCTACCTGCCATCCAAGGTTCTTTTCTTATTTTTTCTGAGCTTAACAGCAAACGATTCTTTTAATCGGAACGGCTCGGTCCCCACTTTCACTTCAGGTTAAATGGCTCTGTTAAGCAGGGCGGTTGGGCATTCCGGTTTTTATAATTTTCAGTAAGTTGACGAACAGCGTGCCCTGATTTCCTGAGAGATCAGATCATACTGTTCAATAAGATGGCTCAGAGGATTTGTGAGCTGGTTTATTAAAGTTTGTTGAAGAGTTTTTTTATCAGGAGTAAGCGCTCAGATTCTTGTCGAGGCGCTCAAAGGCTAGCGAATGAGGCGTGCTTATACACGCCGAAGTGAATGAGCCTGCGGAGCAACGAAGAGAATGAGGGCTTACGGTTCGGAAGCGAGTGAGCGCTGTTTCCGAGGTTAGTAGCGATGGAGGCTTTTAATAACGCAACACTATTAAGAGGAGCTACTATGACAACAATGCTAAACAGTATGGCTATTCCAGAAAGGAACCTAGAGAGAAAAATTTACCCAGTAAATGATTCTCCGCGAGAACGTGAAGTGAAAAAAACAATGGTAATCACTGACCCCAACGAGTTTGTTCGGGAGTCCGTAGCCTGCCTGTTCGAAGAACGCTTTGGATTTGAGGTCGTAGCCCAAACCTCAAGGGCTTCAGAGGCAATTCCTGCTATTGAAGAATTTCAACCCTCACTTTACGTGCTGGACATTGAGCTTCCCAGAAGAAGTGGTATTGAATTAGTCCATGAGCTTCGGCGACGAGGTATGCTTGTACCAACGATAATCCTCACTCACATTGCTGACCGTCACACCTGTGACTCTGCGATTAACTCCGGGGCGCTGGCTTATTTACTAAAGTCTGACCCAGTGGAAGAGTTCAAAGAGTGCTTCAGCTCGATGAAACGAGGCCGTCCGCATATTTCAAAAAGCCTTGAAACTGGGCACTACCTGGACAATCGACCTAAGCTTGCTGGAAATCATAGCAGCGACCCTTTGGAGCCACTAAGCCCAAGAGAGCGGGAAGTTTTTCATCTACTTGCTGACGGACTTCAAAATTCGCAGATAGCTAAGAAATTATTCATCAGTCCGCGGACCGTTGAGACTCACAGGGCCAGGGTGGTTAGAAAACTTGGGCTTAAGACTAATGGTGAGATTATTCGCTTTGCGATTAAGAATGGGCTTTCGATGGTTTAAGGTAATTTAATATAGATCCATCTTTAGAAAAGATGTCTATTAGATAAAAAACCAAAAGACACTTTTAAAAACCATAGGGGCCTGAAATTCAGGCCCTGGGGTTCCTGGCTAAACTCGGGGACTCTACATTTTATTCACAAGAACAGATAAAAATAAAATATTTACCGAAGTCTGGATTAAAATGTTAGCCCTGCGTGCATAAATACAGGAAGTGTTCCTCTGCCCCTTTTGGCAATCTGCATCTGGAAATATCTGAGCCACCATAAACCAGGTCCACAGCACCCAAAGAGACATGTTCGCAATAAACCAAATAATTCTTTCCTTGTTGAGGATTATAGCGTTGTAAAACTCTGGCCAGTAAAAGGTCACACCAACTCCGATTGACAAAATTAATGTCGCAAAAGCTCTAAATATAAAGGCAGTCATAGCAAAAAACCGTGTGTCTTAAGGAATCTTCAATGTCACGTATACAACAGAAAAAATCAACTCTCATCTCCTCATAAAAAAATCTCTAAAATCAAAGGTTTAGTTATAAAAACCAGCTCTATGAGCAAATACAAAAACCATAGTTGGCTTATATTTCGGCTTATCGCATTTTTAGTTTAGATAAGTAGAGTCTTAAATTAACAAAAAAATAATTCGCTTTGCGATTAAGAATGGGCTTTCGATGGTTTAATGTAAAAAGTCGAGTAGCGAACAGCTTTGATTGGTTCAACTGGTTTGATCTAGCTTAGCTACTCGACGGTTTCTTAAAATAATTAAGCAAAAAACTCCTTAAATTCGTGAAATCTAGGAGGACGAAGTGAGCTTTATATCGGCTAACGTCATGACATAACCGGTTTGAGGTTTATCGAACCCGTTCCTCCAATTTGAACCAAGTGACCAAAGTAAGCCTATATACTCCGTCTCTTTAGTCTCAAAGGTAACAAGAATCTCCGAAGGAGGTTGCCCTGCTAACTCATGCACCTCTTTGTATCTTGGATGATTAGGCTGAACCTCTAATTCAATCGTTTCATCAGTGCTAGGTTCACCTTCAAGAAGCAAGATGTTCTTGGAACCAAGTTGAATTTGACTAACCATAGTAACCTCTTAATTTTGACAACTTGTTGAAAGGACCCAGGCACTGCTAACAACAACTGGGACCCATCAACAAAAAACCTTCGGCTGTTCACTACCCCAGCCTATTGTCCTCGAAAACACTGCTGAGATCAACTCGCTAACTGAGGATGGGCTTTGTTCGTGCAATAGATAATAGAGATACCCCGTCTACTTGAAATTTCAGCTTTCTCTGTACCTGTCGGAAAGGGGTATAAGCAGTGCGTAGCACTGCCAGACAACAGGTATACTGAAACCAGA
>CAZECN010000067.1:0-2715 GCA_964510575.1 uncultured Bdellovibrionales bacterium
ACCACTTACGGCTGAAATCATGATAATTACAAAATAGAGTAGGTAGAAGTCAGAATTTAGTGATCCCGTTAACCACATGGCAGCAGAGATTAGGACGATATCTGAAATTACAACGAAGTGAACAAAGGAGGGTTTCTCAAAAAATTTTCTCGGCAAGAATGTGACAATTAGATTTGAGACCAGTAAGACTAAAATTATTGAATGAATAGCAAATTGATTTGCTATGCCACTCTCAGTATTGGCGACAGAGAGTAGTACTGCGGAGCTAGCTATAATCAGCAACCAACGCAAAATTACCACACCATACTTTTTAGTGGTTTCGTTTGTAGCGTTGTCGAAGTAACCGTCTAGATCCTTCGAAAATATTTCGCTGCTAGGGTTCATTTTTTGTCTCAAGCTCTCCTTATACCTATAAGTGTTTATCGTATTCCCAGCGCATTTTATTGAGGTCTTAGACCCTAGGGACGGGTCTAAGCTAAGCCCCTAAAAATATTGAGTGTATTTGTGATTTTCTAGATTAGTTTTTTGTTTGGCCGATTTGCCTGTTCTTTCAAGACGTTATAGACAAGCCTCTCAAATGTTGTGACCTATCAGAGGTTAACACTGAGTAAAATTGACCCCGGAGTTGAAATGAAGAAAATTGAGGATAGAGGTTATTCTAACAGTAGTGTGCTGGTATCGACCGAGTGGGTAGCTGAAAACATAGACAATCCTTCAATACGATTGGTCGAGTCCAATGAAGACCAGCTTCTCTATCGCTCTGGGCACCTACCTGGAGCTGTTGAAATTGACTGGATTGAGGATCTAAACGACCCTTTAAGAAGGGATTATCTAGACAAATCCAACTTCAAAGCTTTGATGGAAAAGTCGGGCATAACACCTGACACTAAGGTTATTTTTTATGGAGATAAGAATAACTGGTGGGCCTGCTATGCTTTATGGATTTTTAAGCTTTTTGGTCATGAGAACTGTCAAATTATGGACGGTGGGAGACTGAAGTGGGTCAACGAAGGTCGAGAGTTAGTTAAGGACATTCCGTCATACAGTGCCACTGATTATCCGTCTAAGGATCGGGATGACTCAGTATACAGAGCTTTTCGGGATCAAGTCCTAGATCATATAAACGCCGATGGTAAATTTATAGATGTCAGAAGCCCGGAGGAGTTCACTGGTGAGCGACTTCATATGCCTGATTACCCTAATGAAGGGGCTCTTAGAGGTGGGCATATTCCAGGAGCAGCAAGCGTGCCTTGGGCTAGAGCTCTCAATGAAGACGGCACTTTTAAGACAGCCGATGAATTACGGGCTATTTACGAGGGTGAAAAGAGTCTTTCGTCTAAGGATGAGGTTCTTGTTTATTGTCGAATTGGTGAGAGAAGCAGTCATACCTGGTTCGCCCTCACTTACTTGTTGGGTTACCAAAACGTTAAAAATTATGATGGTAGTTGGACTGAGTGGGGTAACCTGGTGGGAGTTCCAATTGAGAAACCTTAGGATTCTTGCCTGAGGACTTTAGCAGCTACGGTTTAGACAGGTAATGTTAGACAGTGAAATTTAATCAGTGAAAGACCTAAATGATTTTCATTCCCTAGTTGAGGATTTCGCCTCGATAGATGACCAAGGTCAGCGGGCCGATTTACTGATTGAGCTTTCTGAAGATTACATTGAAGTTCCCGATAGTATTGCGTCGCGTCCATATCCGGACTCACTAAAGGTTCCTGGTTGCGAATCTGATGTCTATTTGTTTGCAGTTCCTGAGACTAGTGGAAATAGTTTTAAGTATCATTTTGCAGTTGATAATCCGCAGGGAATCTCCGCTATGGCGATGGCTGCCTTTATAGATCAAACGCTCTCAGGGGTTGAAAACAGTCTTGTTAAAGATATCGATAGTGAGTTTGTTCACACCTTGTTCGGCAAGCAATTGTCTATGGGTAAGGGGCAGGGCCTCACTAACATGATTATGATGGTTAAGAGCTTGGCGTCCAAAGGTTAAGGGTTCAGACTAGCTGGGTTTTTTCTAAACAACTCACCTTGTTAAGTATTTAAAATATCTAGGTAAATTTTTAATTTAGAATTATTTCAACGTTTAACCCCGATTAGTGCATAACAACGTTGATATATAGGATCCTTTTCTAATGGGTCCAAGGTTTTGTTAATGGCCCTCTACGAAGTGGCCAAAGGTTTTACGGGTTATTATGCAGTTTAAATCTCACCTCCTAAGAAGCGTATTTGCTCTAATTTTCATCATTTCACTTGGGGCAGAAGCCTCAGCGCAAAATCCCCAGCGGAACTGGGCTGATAGCTACTCGGTAAATGGGCAATGTTATTGTGCGACCACCTTTGATCACAACATTGGAGGGGTGTTAGTTAATACACCTGAGGGTAGAAAAACGGTTCGAGAGATTTGTGCTAGAATAGGGCGTGGTCCTGGAGTCGGCAACAACCCAATATATAACGACGTTCAATGTGGTAATGGTCCACCGAATGATGCTGGCGATGAGCATACTTGTCCTGGAAGAGTCGATCAAGGTCGTTCAGGTTGCAATATTACTGGGCCAACTTGGAATCTAAATAGATTTTACGGAGGCAATACACCGCCACCAGCCCCAACACCAACACCAACACCAACACCAGCTCCAACACCAGCACCGCCACCAGCTCCAGCCCCTACGCCAGCCCCTACATCAAATACTTCATCGGGATCTAGTAGTGGAG
>CAZECN010000067.1:2815-5300 GCA_964510575.1 uncultured Bdellovibrionales bacterium
CCAGCCCCTACGCCAGCCCCTACATCAAATACTTCATCGGGATCTAGTAGTGGAGTTTGTTGGGCAAGAGGTTCCAACCTAGACATCGCTAGAAATGCTTTCATCGCGAGCTGTGGTCCCTATAATAAGTCAAGAGGTCATGACTGTGATCCCATGGGAGGCTACTGGCTTTGTGCAACTCAAAGCATAGGAACTTTCTCTATAGCACCAGCTACGACGACAACGACAACGACAACGACAACGCGACCACCGGCTCCGGTTACTACAACAACAACGACAACACGACCACCGGCAGCAGCAGCTACACCGCCACCAGTACCTACAGACGGAGTAGATATATCATCTTTTGATTTTGACCCAGAAATAGATCTAATTTCATTTCATCAAGATTTTTCTGAAAATACCATTGATGCTGTTCAAGCAGCTTTAGCATTTGCTGTAACTTCGGAGTTCGACTTACCTATACTTCCAGTCGCCGGCACGGGAAGCCCTATAGGTTCTTTGGTAGAAGGGGCTGATGATTTCCTAGACGGACTGTGGGGCAATCAGTGGATTCCTGCGAATACCACTGGAAATGCTGCTGATGTAGCTGGTTTATGGTTGGAAGTTATTGATGATGGAGGAAGAATTTGGGTTGTTGAGGGAGGATCATCTGATTTTACCTCTTTGGTTTTGGAGGAGGTTTTTACTGAACAACCAGCACTACTTTCTGAGGATTTTATTACTTTAATCCAAGGTGATCCAAGAAATGAAGCAGCTACCTCTGAAGGTGCACTAGAAGTAATAGAAGCACTTACAAGGTATGTAAGACTAGACGCACCAGATCTTGATTTTCTAAACGACCAATTAGATGGTTTCGTTGATTCAGCTTTCGAAAGTGTTTACCGAGAACAGTTTATCTCCTCTTTTGAGTTCATTGCTGAAGAGGACATTCCTGAGCTTGATGAATATTTCGCTCTATTTGCTGTTCTCGGGGCTGACCCAGCTGAGGAATTAGTTGACTTAGAGTTATTCAGTCAAATATTTTTGCAACCAAGTGAAGCTCCAGCTCCAGCTCCAGCTCCAGCTCCAGCTCCAGCTCCGGTTACGACTACTACAACCACCACCACAACGCTTCCACCGGCCCCTGTGACGACAACGACTACAACAACTACGTTACCTCCGCCACCTCCAGCGCCTGTGACGACAACAACTTCAACAACGACGACTACGTCGCCAGCTACAGCCCCGGCACCCACTGAGCCAACGGCACCGGCTACACCAACAGCATCGACTCCAACGGGATCGACGCCAGCCCCAGCTCCAGCAACACCGAGTCCTGAAGCGTCTAACGGAGGAAGCTCAACTGAATTCACGACATCAAGTGATATCGATATTTCATCTTTTGATTTTGATCCGAGTTTAGACCTAATCTCTTTTCACCAGGACTTTGTTGATAGCAGAGTTGATGCAGTTTTAGCGGCAGGTGCTTTCACAGTAACATCAGAGTTTGGATTACCTATTCTGCCGGTGGCAGGAACTGGTAATCAATCAAGCTCATTGCTTGACGGTTCAGAGCAGTTTCTAAGTAGTCTATGGGGCGATAGTTTCATCAATACTAATTCCAATCTTGCTGATGCGGTCCAAGATGCATCTGAAGCTTGGAGGCAAATAATAGAAGAAGGTGGTCATGTTTGGGTTGTTGAAGGAGGCTCATCTGATTTTACTGCTTTAGTTTTGAGAGAAATTAGAGACCAAGATGCGAGCTTATCAACTGTAGATTCCATTACAGTAATTCAGGGTGAAAGTAGCAATGAAGCTAACTCCAGTGATGAGGCGATTGATCTTGTTGATTCACTTTCCCGATATGTAAGACTTGAAGTTCCTTCTCTTGATTTTATAGATGAGCAGGTTTCACCGTTTGCAGAAGCTGCTCTTGCTAGTCAGTATAGAGAGCCATTCCTTTTATCTTTTGCTTTTGTTGATGGTTCTGACGATACGGGTTACGCAGATCTTTTGTCTCTTTTTGCAATTCTTGGTGCTGACCCTAGAGATGAGTTGGTTGACCTAGAGTTGTTTAGCCAAATCTTTTTGCAATCAGTTGATGGTTCAGCTCCACCAGCACCAGCACCAGCACCAGCACCAACTGAACCAACGGTACCAGCACCGCCAGCAGCACCGGCTCCAGTACCAACTCCAGCGCCTGCAGCTCCACCAGCACCAACTCCAGCATCGGCACCGTCTAGTAGTGGACCTTGTGTGGTAACAGCTTCAACTTTGGATCAAGGAAAAAGAAACTTTCAGAACACTTGTGGCCAAAGTTATAACAAGTCTAGAGGACATGATTGTGATCCAATTGGGGGAGTTTGGGTTTGCTCTGAGGCTAATTTAGCAAACTCTATAAATTCCCTTTCCCAAGTACCTGGTTTAGGTAGTTCTTCTTCGAACGCCGCTCCAGCTCCAGCTCCAGCTCCAGCTCCAGCTCCAGCTCCAGCTCCAGCTCCAG
>CAZECN010000068.1:0-5164 GCA_964510575.1 uncultured Bdellovibrionales bacterium
GAAAGAAGCTTAGAAGATTCTACGAAGATTATTCTGATGAGCATAAGATATTTCTGAATACCACTAAACGAATTCAAAGAGCCGCCTGAGCATTCAGGTAGCCCTTCTCATCGTTGCTCAGTAGGACTCATCGCTGCGGCGTGCAGCAGCACGCCTCACTCTTCGTCCGACCGGCGCCTCGATAAGAACAACCTGAATGCTCAGGTGAAAAAGGGCTCGAAACAATTTTACTTCACAATACTCCATACTACCCTGGCCTACCTAGGCCGGGGTTTTTTTATTTAAGAAATAGAGCTCTAAAATTAGCAGGAAGAACAAAACATTTCACAAAAGAACCTCCTAATTTCCAACTAAAAAACTGGTGGGGGTGCAGCAAGCTACAACCCCCACCTAAATTGAGTCAGGTTAAAAAACTGACTCCTCAACATCCGATAACCTTAAAATCAATTAGCCAGCAAGTCGTTGCCTAGCTTCAAGATATTCAAGACCCTCGGAATTCATTTCGGCAGCAGTTTTAAACCTAACTGTATGCTCGATTAATGGAACCTCTACAGGTATACTTGAACCTGAAATTACAGCCAGATTACCTCGAGTGAATCCGCCAAGCTGCTTCATGGAAGCATCTACCGCGTCAAGACCCAGTTTTCCAGCCATAGTTTGCGCTTCAGCCCAGAGTAAATCGTCCAGCTCCGTCACCTTCGTATCTGCCGGGTTTCGGAATCGCGCCATTGGTTCCGGAACAACTATACAGTTTCCATCAGTTGGTCCGTTCATACCGCCACCTATATTTTGACCGACTTCGCCAAAAACAAAAATGCGGCCTCGCTTTGCAAAGACACCGGTATTCTCTCCCGCTCCCAAAGCACCAATTTTGGCTCCTGAGTTAAGGATTCCCAGTCGCGATCCAGTAGTACAGGGCAAAACAATGTTTCCACTGATTGCACCATGTCCTACAACCGCACCTGCAAGGCAAAGCTCGTGGCGTTTTTCTGGCGCAACACTGCTCAGAAACTGAATACCATCGGCTCCATCATTACCTGAAAAAGCGTAATCTGGAATTACCCCATCTAATTCAATTCGAATTCCCTTTGGAGCCCAATAAGCGAGGCTTTGTCCGGGCATTCCACGAATCTTGAAGGTAAGTCCAGGCTCAACAGGTGTCATTTCTCGTCGAACCAGTTCACCGAAAAATCGACAAAAAGCGGCTCTGTCAGCAGCTTCCAGCCGTTTTTCGTAAACTAGTGGCTCTGCGCGGTCCAGCTGACCTGATTCAAGTTGTGTCAGGATCTGAGCCAGCCAACTGGTGAAGTCTCTTTCCTCACGGTGAGGCTTGAGAGCAATGACTTCGCTAATTGGAAGTTTACCAGCGAGCTTTTTCTCGGCTTCAGACTGTTCAAGAAGTGAATCCAAACCAGGATAAATCTCAAGAGCTTCGTCACTGAATTGAAGCAGATCCTTTCGTCCCCATACTTGATCAAGATCGCTGTAACCTATAGCTGCGAGCTCTTCGAGGATATTTACCTTCAGGCCATCCGAGTAAATAGTCGAATATTCCCATCGGCCATCAAAGGTATCTAGGAACTCGGTCGCTACACCAGTAGGGCATTTGCTGTCGCAGGTGCCATACATAACGCAACCTTGTGTGATCATGAAGCCCGAACCAATTCCGAAGGTTCGAAGACCAAGCATCGCGAGAATCACGATTTCTTTGCCCGACAATCCTAAGCCACCATCAATTTGTAGAACGACTTTATCCAGTAGGCCCTGTTTCGCCAACTCAGATATTATCTCACAAAGCACCACAAACTTTGGGTACCCTGAATGCCGTCTACTCGTTTCTGGAGCTGCTGCAGTTCCTCCCTCATAGCTCGACAAAGTAATATGTGTCGCGCCAGCCTTGGCAATTCCGCAAGCTACTGCGGGGGCACCTGGCTTGATGGGAATCTTAACTGAAATTGCAGCAAGCGGATTATATTCACTAAGGGTAAATATCAGCTGACAAAGATCTTCAATCGAATAGATATCATTATGGGGAGGAGGAGATATCAACGGGTAGCCAGCATTTGCATGCCGAATATCCGCCACGACCTCATCTACCTTACCTCCAGGGAGTTCTCCGCCTTGACCGGCTTTAGCTCCCTGCCCCATTTTGATCTCGAGAATCTCGGCAGTTGCAACGTAGACAGAATCCACTCCGAAACGACCTGTTGAAATCTGACGCACCTTATTCCCCGACAATTTATCACGTCGGTTTTTAGGCAAGCCTCCTTCACCACAGTTCCCCATATCACCAGAAAGCTGTGCTCCCTGGGCAAGATTACTATGAGCATTTTCAGATAAGGCTCCTCGACTCATCGCACCTGTAAAGATACGTCCAAAAAGGACTTTCAAGGCCATCAGCGAAAAGACAACAGAACTGGCCTTCCGATCACTGACGATTCTCAAATAGCCAATCATATCGAAAGGCTTTCTGGAATGATGATACTCGCTTAGTTTCCTGAACTTGGCAGCCAGAGCTTTCAAGTCTTGAAACAAATCAGGCTCTTGATCACTGTCAAGCCCAACGATGTTGCGAATCATGTCAATAACCCTGCCATCAAACCGGGTGCGTTCCTTTTCCGAACCACGGACAATTCCATAGTCTGGAAGTGTTCCAAACACTCGGAATCTATCACTCTCGGACAGAAACCCCTGGTAGGTTGCCTGAAGTTTTTCAAATCCGTCGCCACCAGCCTGATAATCTGAATCAAGCAGTCGAGCAACTTCAGGGTCTAAATCCAGAACATGATGGTGACGTCCTCCGCAATAGCCATCAACAGTAGGAATCCCTGTTTTAGCAATGGTCTTCTTCAAGCCCATTTCGAGGCCAGCTCGAATGCGAAGTATCATCTCCAATGCGCTAAGTTCTGTAAGATTTTCAGTTACACATAGTTGATACAGAAAGGACGGATAGACCGAATTAGCACCGTAAGAAATAGCAGCAGCAACTTCAGCACTACTATGCACCTCGGGGCTTTCCAAAATCAGCCTGGTTTCTCGTAGGGCATTAGCTTTGGTTAACCCTTTTCTTACAGCAGCAACCGCTAGAAGATATGGAACAACCACAAGTTTACGCGCACCCACAGGTATCAAACCAGTTGTCAGGCGGATAAACTTGACTCCATTTTCTGCCAGTTTAGATGCTTGAGACTGAATAGTCTCAAGAGTCTCCCGCAAAGACATATTCTTGGAATCATAGTTGAGACTGATCTGCCCCATGCTATTTCCTGCGAAACCTTGCAGTCTGCAGAATTCCCCCGGTGTAAGGATCGACGACATCTTCAAAGCCTTACGTCTTGGGCCAAAATCAAAAGGACTCAGGCTTCCACCATAAATAGTGGTAACCACAAACTTGAGTGCTTCACGAATCGGATCCAAAGGAGGGTTTGTGACTATCGCAAAGTCCTGGGGGGTATAGTCAGTAATAGGTCGCCCAGATTCCGAAAGAACCGGAGTTGGGGAACTATTACCCATCGCAGTGATCATTTCACCACCCGCATTCATCAGGTTCTCAACCTGAAGCCGAATGTTTCCATGATCAAGACCAGCTCTTACGGCCTCAGCTAATACATCTTCTGAAGATAGATCTAAAGTAAGATCACCGCAGTGGTCGATGATTTCAGCATCTTCCACATCAGAGGCAATTTCACTCCAGGGAGCAACGTTCTTAAAATAGCTGGCCACTTCCAGGTCGAAGTAAATATTTCCTCCAGTAACAAAAATGGAATGACCTCCATCAGGACGTTTTTCCATTTCACCCAAAGGAATCTCTGGATACGCTGCTCGTTCAGAAGCTGCGTAAAGGATTCCGTCACTGACAGTTACCTGCAGAGGCCTCAGACCGTTAGGGTCCAGATGAGCTACCAGCTCCATACCTGACCCATCCATAGATGGCATCAGACCAAGCTTAGCAGCCGGTCCCTGGCCAGGAATGTGTCTTCCCGCTAGAGCCTGGTAGAAGTCTGTAGCAAATTTAGGATACTGAGCATTTTCGTATATTGGCGGCATAAACATCTGATATGCCAACCCAATTCCATGCCCAGATTCAAATCCAATCGCTCCAAGCGAGGTGTCCGCCTGACCAGAATCAGTAGATCCATCAAACAACAATGGAAGCATCTCATCCGGAAGGGTGGCCTCAAGAGCTCGCACATCAGCCTTGATCGTCTCGATGCTATTGAACTCACCATTATGACAAGAGTACCTGCCTGGCTGAGCCCGAAACCATGCTGGGTCGGTATTTGTAGCAAATCGACCGTGGAAAATGGCTGCTGATATTTTCAGATCATCGTCCTGAAGATCTTCAAAAAATACAGCCAGATATTCTGGTGACATTAACCCTTTGTATACCACCTGCCTTGAAGAGCAGGAGTTAAGATACACTTTTGGGCAGCCGCCCCGGTCAATCCCGAACTTCTGATCAAAAGTTCGGACCAGCTTTCGCTCAAGCCTGTATTCTTGCTTTGGCGTCAAAGCCTTACCCACCAACAACAACTGGTGAATATGGGGCATTGTTTCAAGTGCCATTAGCGCGAGAACATCTTTTTCCGTGGGGACTTCTCTGTCGACTAACTCAAGTCCTTCTGGAAGAACTTTTTTGCTAACTTCGATAACGTCTTTCAACTTCACTGATTTGTCGATGAAAAGCTGAGTAATGATCACCTGCTGATCACTGGCAATCTCGTCGGCGTAACCAGCTTGAGCCGCTAGTTTATGGGCCCATTCCGGGTTATACGCAAAGTTGATCCCAACACCATCACTGGTGCCGTCGGGATTTTCACCAGTTCGGTGGCGGAGTTCCCATATAGCCTTGATAGCTACATTTAGTAGTGTCCGGGTAAAACGCCCAAGTGGATCGGAAACACCTCCGATCGCACACTCCTGGGTATGCCCTAGAGTATATTGCATTAGAATTATCCTTGGTTTGGTTTATTTTTGGTTGAGGAGTTAGTTGGTTTATAAAACGTGTAACCCAACTACAAACAGACAGGGAGAAGTAGGGAGCAGGCAGAAAAGGCCTTTAGTGTCGGTTTGAAGTTGGGTCAAAACATTTGTTCTTCCTGCCTCTCTAGAAAAATAGAAAAGCAGTTGAACTGACTACCCAAGGAAATAAAATATAGATCAT
>CAZECN010000069.1:0-5099 GCA_964510575.1 uncultured Bdellovibrionales bacterium
ACACTGGGCATGTCGACGCTAGCTCGGCGACTGAAATACATCAGAGGACCAACCACAGGTAAAATGCCTTTGTGGACCGTCTCATCAGTGGCCATTTCGCCGTCAGTCCGAAGAAAGAACTTTCGGAACTGATTGTCGCCCAACTTTGCGTCAGGTCGAATCTCCAACCACTCGCCTTGCGCGTCGTGGTTCATCAGGAAAAGCTCTGCCACCCCATACTTCAGGGAAAGTCGAGCCCAATCAGCTTCGAACTGCTTGGCGGCATCGTCCTTCAGTACTACAAGCTCATCATCAGCAATGGTTAGACCGAGAGCCTCACAGCCAAGGTCAAACAATGTTTCACAGGATTCCAGGCGTCTGTAAGAGAGACCTCTTGCGTCTGCTTCGTTTCGCTGTGAGTTATTGTCCCCAAGGCTGATGTAACTGGCCAGGATGTTTAATCGTCGCAGTGGCTCAGATGTGATTATTTCATCCACATTGAGCCCCAGCTCCCACATACGTAACTGCTCTAATGAACTGGCAGCAGCTACGAGAAGCAGGTTGACCTGATGTTCAGGTGAAGCCTCGGCTATCATCCGGCAGGTCTTATACTCCTCAAACGGGAGTTTAAAGACCTTCCAACCAAGGTCAGTTAGCTTCCATCCATCGATATCTCGCTCCTCTTCGGCAAGATCAACCATGTCATCCTGAATCAGGTTCTCGAGGGCAGCCCCGATGCGATCTTTGCTAAAGGTGCTAAGCATGAAGCCATGCACCTCTTCGAAAGGAATATCCAGGGCTAGACACTCGAGTAATAACTTCTCAAGGGGTGTCCACTGTCCGCAGCCTGTAAGCTGCTCAAACTTTGGAACATCGGCCAGAATATCTTTTCTGGGATTAGGGCTAACGACATATACCTTGTCGGTCTTGCCGTCAGTCCTTGCTATTCGTCCAACCCGCCGAACCATCTGATAAAGATGATTCATCGGCAAATTTTCCGGGCGCATTTCTGGCCAGCCTTCCTCGTTATGTTGAACAACGTACCGGAGGTCTTGAATTACGACCTCCGAAAGCCCAGGGACTGTAACCGATGAGTCCATGGTCCCGGGTGTTGCAACAACCGATATAGTAGCGTCTTCATTGTTCTGGAGTGTTTCCAGAGTATCCAGCGCTTCTTCCACAATATGGCCTCCCGTAACAGGGACAGTTTTGTGGCGCCATTCCCTAAGGATCCGAGAGCTTTGCTCAACCACTCGGCGAGCGGCAGAAAAATACAACGAGGTTATCCCTGCCGGAGTCTTCATGCCGATTTTTTTCACCCAGTATGGCCATTTCTGTTTGTCAGTCATACGGCAAACTTCTATGTTCACCGGGTGCATTTGGCGGTAAAGCTCATGAACGGCAACGTCATTGCGACCGCCGTAGACACTCCCCAGATTGCTCGGGTCGATGGTAGCAGACACAACGTTTACATTGACCCCTTGCGAGGCAACGTAGCCTACTAATAACTCTGTGGTAGGATCGTCAGATAAGACTCGTTGAGCCTCATCCACAATCAGGCATGTGTCGGGTTTCCACAGATCAGATTCAGTATTGTGAACCATCATGGCAAAAATACCAGTGGTTACAATCTGGATTAGACCTGGAGCCCGACGCTGCGATGTCCAGCAGCCGCCCAAGTTGTGGTGATACAAAGTGTCGAGGCTCTGCTCGAGCTTGTGCGCCTGTATTACCGAGGGCACAAGTACAATTACTTTGTCGAATTGACTAAGTGCCTCGACAAATAACGCCATGCCTTTGCCCGTACCTGGACCAGAGACAACTATATTATTTTTTCTCCAGTCTATGGAAGTAGGCACGTCATCAGACTTACCCAGGCCATAGACAGAGCGGCGCTCTGATTCGTCCAGCGTGCCGCAGAGCACTCCGGCGGTCAGACCGAGTTCCTCGACAAGCCAGGGAAGACGTTTCTCCCAGGCCCACTGACGTAGGGTCTCGAAGTCTTGTTCGTTGCCGAGCTGTGGACCGCGTTCAGTAATGCTAATTTCTTGTGTGGACATAGGTTTCTCCCATAGTTGCCCAAAAAAAAATGAAAAATGTCATCAGGCTAAAAAGGCCTTCGAAGGTTGGAGCCTTCAAAGACCTCTCTAGATGGGACAATGTATGGACAAAGGGAGAAGTTTTATTTCTGAAATCGCTGTTAAAACCTCTTGAAATCTTTTGTTGTTTAGAACTTTGTTTAGAGCCCCTTTTAGAGATTTAGAAAAATTCATCAAAAGCCAATTTTATGGCTAAGCTATAGTTTGAGATTTATGGCAGTTAGAGAGATGCCGCTCTTAAAAATAGATACTTTGAAAACCCTGAAGCATAGCAGACCAGTCCGCACGTAATATCGAAGACTTTGCGTCTGCTATGATTAGGAACCGTCTACTTGGAAGTTTTTAGAGTTGCGACCTCTCCCTGCAGCTCTTCAACCTGGGCAGCTAAAGCCTTGATGGCTTGTAGCTCAGCGGAGTCGCGACGCTGAGCGGGAGGAAACGGGCTGACTCGTGGTTTGCCTGTTTCAAAAGCTGTCAAATCTGCCGCGAACTCCTGAAATTCTCGATCTGGAATTGTGAACTCCAGCGAATTTCTTTTCCCATCAAGCATCTCGCCCCAGGTGTTTGACATAACTGTGGCGGTCAACGCTTGTCCATCGAACCTCCGGCTGCCGGATAATGTTCCGATAGCCCCGTATAATTCGCCCCGTGAGAGTGAATCTCGACGGGGCTGGTACGGGATCAGAAGTTCCTTGCCATCCTTGTCGGACTGCAGCTTCAGCGATATTTGTTTTCGAGCCCTTATCTGACCTGAGATCGCTCTCAGTGTCAGAAATCCGGTGAAAAATACCACAGGTAGCCCGATCAGAAGGTCCAATAGTTCCAGGTGTTGGGCGTTTTCGAGACCCCAAGTCCAAAGTGAGCTTAACATAGATAACAATCCTCTAGAGTTTTCCAAAGCAACAAAACCAAAAAGTGACCAAACCAAAAGTGGCTCGATTCTCACGAAATACTTTTTAGCTCTCTAGTTACTAAGGCCTTCAGGATTTTCTCCTCAAGGCCTTAGTAGTTTAAGATTAATGGTTATTTCGAATTCTAGATATTCACTGTCTTTAGCAGGGGCTTCATAAAAACCTTATAAAGTATTCTGTTATGTATGAACGATTGAATTCATAAAAAACAGAATGTAAAAAAAGGAGACGAAGAAAGTAAGCACCGCAAACAACCTCTTACTTTCCACACAGCTGCCTCCTACAGGACCTTCTTAAGTTAGGATCGCTTAATCGAATCGTCCTGGATTATAATCGTTTCTCCGAGGACGTTTAGGTAAATTCGACTTTGGCGACGGCGAGAGCCTAGAGTTTTCGCCAAATCAAGGACAGATTCTTTGTAAGCATCTGTGTCCTTATCGTACAACGGATTTCTGGAACCTGATAGTACTGCTACTGGCTCACTACAGGATATCCATAACTTTTTTTTAGTCCACCGGCTTCTGGATTTGGAGCTATAGTACACGGAAGTATAGTCAACAAATCCAGTGACAAATTCTTGGCCGGCTTCAGCGCGTTCTTTTCGCCAAGAGGCAAAGACTCGCTCAACCGACCAATGCCCAAAGAGGGCTTCAACTTGATCTCTCAAGTATTCGCCTAGCGGTAGGAGTTTAATGAGCCCCCAAAACAGGAAGGCAAAGAATCTCAGAATGGGGCTTTTAGCGTAGGTGTAGCCGGACACTAGTCCAACTACGATTTGCCACTCGTCGGTGGGAGCAACAGCTTTTACTTGATAGGCCATGATGGCCTCCTTGTGGTTGAGAAATTCCAACACCCAGAGGGTCCAGGAATCTCTCAATATTTAAACCTTAGGCTGTTACTTTCTTTCGTCTTTTATAAAGGCATTTTGGAAAAGCCTTTATAAAAGAAGAAATGGATGTGAATAGATAAGAAAATGGGACTGAGTGACAAAAACCTCAATTAAAACACTACTCAGTCCAAATCCACCTGAAGTCTAAACTATTACTTCAGGTGGTGGTTTCCCAAGCTTTTAGTCAATCCTAAGTAGAGGCTTCGGGGTCTGGAGCGGAAGACGGGTCTGCAATCCATCCAAGGAGCATGGTTAGCTCCTTTGGTTTGTTAGTGTTTTTCCATGCGTGGACAGTGTCGTCCCGCGTATTTGGTTCCACCAGGGAGATCAGACCCTCCTTTTGTGCGGCTTCCATTGGGAAATCCCATGGAGCCCAATGGAAGATCGGGTAGCCGCAAATTGACACTACCACCCACCCCTCAGCGTTGAATGGCAAGCCCGGCTCCTTAACCTTCTGGAGAAGGGCGACTTTCAGGCCAGCATTTACTGCCCCGATGATGTACCCGACGGTGACGGCGCAGCGTTCCGCATACGCTCCGTCAAGCTTAGCCTTATAAATTTTCGCAGCGGCTTTGCAGCCGACCGCGAACTCTCCATCTTCGATAGCAGGGTCATCCTGCCAATCGAAAAACCCTTCTTTTTTTTCGTTGATTTGGCGAGAGGCCAAATTAACCAAAATAGAAAGATCGCTTTTTGTGATATATTTAACCATTTTTTTCTCCTCAGAGAGTTAATTTAGGATAGGGTTTTAGGAACTGAACAAATTAAATGAAAAAAATAAAAAACATTCATGTCACTATTCAGTTCCCTGCTCTTGCTCTCAACAAGCACCAAGAACAGAGAATGAAATATGGACTATCAAGATTCTAGATTTGAATATTGAAAAAACTCTGAAACATTTGAAGAAGGCAATCAATTTGCTCACTGGCTTAAGGAAAAATAGAAGAGTCTATGTTCCGGCTCTTCTGGCCTCTCCTCCAGCCAGTCAACAATTTACCGTAACAGCAAAACGGCAAGGTCCAGGTTTGGAACTTCCTGAAAGCTTTCTTCAAAGTTTCAATACCCGGATTCGAAAATGAAAGAGCGTTGGCTTTTTCGAGTTGAGGACTGCTCCACTCACCAACTACTTACTTTATTCCATTTTACAAGTAATGTGTTGCATTAAGTATTAAATAAGTTATGAATAATCTAAAATATGAGTAATTATAAGAAGTTAAGTAC
>CAZECN010000070.1:0-4697 GCA_964510575.1 uncultured Bdellovibrionales bacterium
TGAGATTGTAAGAGTTGAACCTGAATCAGGATTATCTTCTTCTTCTCCGCTGCAGTAGCTTTCATATAAGGCAAAAATAAGGAGGCCTCGCAGCTTATTGCTGCGGGGCCTTTTTTAGTTTGGCTAGATTCACAAGGCCAAGCGCTGGGCCAATTGATAACAACATAAATACGGCACTGCTGCTAAATCTTATCTGGGCTGCACTTAAAAGCTGAATGCTTACTATTGTAATGGCAAAGCCAATGCAGTTAACAACTGTTAAGGCAGTTCCTTTGTTTTCTGGTAAAGCGTTATGAGCAACCAGAGTAGAGAGAAGAGGTGAGTCTGCTATTACAACAATGCCCCAGAAAAGAAGAAAAGCAATGAAAACATTGCTTGAGGCATAGTTGAAAAAAAGTGGAAAAGTCAGACAACAAAGACAGGATAGAGATAGCGATAAAAAAGCTATTTGAGCAGGTGTTGAACGCTCAGAAAGATAACCTGAAAGAGCACAGGCTAGTCCTCCAATTCCAATAATCGAAAAGGAAAGAACTGGAATGTTAAAAGCTGAGTCTGGGTGTAGTCCCTGATAGGAGGCAAGAATTACTGGAACAAAAGCCCAAAAGGTATAGAGCTCCCACATATGGCCAAAATAACCAAAAGCAGCAGAGCGAAATTTCGGAAGCTTAAAGGCACTGGCGATAGCGGTAGGTTCGAAGCGTGGAGCTGGTTTTCTGAATGGGCCATCTGGTACAAAAAAGAGAATAGCCAGGCCACCAAAAACTGCCAGCAGGGAAGTAGATATTATTACCACTTGCCAGTTCCAGAGAGAGCCAAGTTCTTTTACCAAATGGGGGAAAGCGGTACCGATTACCAGAGCTCCAACCAGATAGCCCAAAGATCTGCCTAGACCTTCCTTAAAGTAGTCAGAAGCGATTTTCATTCCAACTGGATAGATCCCGGCAAGAAAGAAGCCTGTTAGGAACCTGAGTAATAAAATGCTGATTAGAGTATGCCCTTCTATGATTAGAGATAGATTGAAGAAACTGCCCAGTAGAGCGCTTACGAAAAACACCCTGGATGGTGAATAACGGTCCGAAATACTAAGTAAAGCAAATAGGAATGTTCCCGCAACGAAGCCTAACTGTACAGCAGAGGTCAGACTTCCAACGGCTCCTTTGCCCAGACCAAAATTAGCAATCAGGTCAGTGATTACCCCATTACTTGCAAACCACAGGGAGGTGCAGGAGAACTGAGCGGCAACAATGACAGGTAATATATTTTTACTTTTGCCCAATTCTCTCCTTTGCGCTTACTTTTTCAACATAGATCTCAATAAAACAGGTAGGGTTTTCATTTTCAACAAAAAGATATAGTTAGGGGGTAAGTAATCTACTCAGGTTGCTTTTTCAGATCAGAATAATGCTAAAATTAGAAAGTTTAATTTGAGGATCGTATATGAAAATTAATAGCTCAGAATCTTTGAATGAAAGGCTTTATTTTTTAAGAAAAGAAATCGAAAAGCAGTGTTCTGACGAGATCAATAAATTAACCGAGGAGTCTATCGAGGAACTGATTGCTTACGATGTCGAAAGTAAAGCATTGAAGGTAGGGGATATGATACCAACGGTTAGTTTAAGTAATGCCGTCGGTAAAAAAGTCCTTCTCTCTCCTGAGAATTCAAGCGCCCCTACAATTATTCTTTTTTATCGTGGAGGGTGGTGTCCTTACTGTAATATAGAGCTGAATTATTACCAGGAGAATTTATCCTATATTAAGTCCAAGGGGTGTGAGTTTGTAGCCATTAGCCCGGAACTTCCTGATAATTCTCTGAACCTGAAAGAGAAAGAAAATCTGGAATTTGAGATACTCAGTGATATTAAGAGTGAGCTTGGTAGCAAATTTGGTATTGCTGCCCCTAGACCTTCGGCTTTCATCACTATGATAGCAAAGCTGGGTCTTAACTTAAGTGATAGCTATGGATCAGAAGGCGACCATTTGCCAATTCCTTCAAGGTTTTTGGTAGATGCCTCGGGAAAAATTCTCTATAGATCATTTAATCCTAATTATCGTGAAAGAGTAGATCTTGACGAAGTTCTGGGATTGCTTTGAACTGATTGAAAAGCCGGCAGGGTTTTACTGATGTTCAGAGAATAAAAACTTATTTAGTTGTTAGCCACTTTTTTTGTTGCCTCACTCTCTTGGTAAAGATGCTCGCGAGTTAAAGGCATGCCTGAGAGGCCTTTCGACTGGTATTTCGTTGAAACAGTCTGGTAGATTCTCATAGTGCCATCTTTAAAACCCAAAGAGACACCTACCAGATAGGCTATCCACATTCGATAGCGCTCTTCACCAACGATCCTAATTGCTTCCTCTTTGTTCTGGATCAGGCGCTTACACCAGTGTTTTGTTGTCAGGCCATAATGTTCGCGCCAGGTTTCAATGTCGTGAACTTCAAAACCTGAAAGCTCAAGTGCCTGAGTAGAGTGACCAATATGGTCTAGCTCAGAGCCAGGAAAAATGTACTTGAGGATCATTCTTCTGGTGGGTTTGATCTTTTTAAATTTTTTGGCGCTTGATTTAGCTCGTCTGACAATTCCGTGGTTTAAGAAAATTCCACGGTCGCGAAGCAAAGATTTTACCTTGTTGAAATAAAAAGGATAATTGGCAATTCCAACATGCTCATACATGCCAATACTGGATATCTTGTCGTACTCACCCTCTAGTTCCGCATAATCTTTAAGCTCTACTTTAACTAAATCAGAAAGGCCGAGTTTTTTAATCTTTTCCTGGGCATATTGGAATTGGTTTTCTGAAAGGGTGACTCCATGGGCCTGCGCACCGTAATATTTAGCTGCGTGGCAGATTAAAGCACCCCAACCGCAACCGATATCCAGAAATCGGTCGCCTTTTTTGAGCTGAAGTTTTTTACAAATCATGTCCAGTTTATCAAACTGAGCTTGATCTAAAGAGTTGTTCCAGTCAGTAAAATAACCGCAGGAGTAGAGCATCTCTTTATCCAGGAATAAAGAATAAAACTCGTTACTGACGTCGTAGTGAAACTTAATAAAATCTTTATTTTTTCGGGCAACCTTTCGCCCAGTTTCGTCCTCGTCGTAGATGTTTTCTACGGAAGGAGTTTTGGAAGAAGAGAAAAGTAGCGGTAATATGTTTTTAACAAGTAAGGCCTTATCTAAGGATTTGAATTTTATTTTTGAATGTTTCTCTCGAGCAACTTCTGCAAACTCGTAAATATCTCCTCCATGAAAATCGATATCTCTTGAGGCGTAGTTGAGCAGGATCGTCTCCATAGTTGGTTTTCGAAGTATGGAGGTAAAGGAGTCTGGGTTGTTGATAGATAAAAAATACCCAGGTTGAACATCGGAGCCAAGAGGAATCATTCTCCCGTCCCAAAGTCGAACTGAGATATTGGCATCTAGTTTTTTGCCAAGGTGTTCCAGAATGTTTTGAGCAGCGTCGAGCTTTTTATTGTCAGAGGTCATCAGGGTGAGTCGTTTTTAGGTTATAAGTTGAGAGAGAAATTAAATTAACATTCAAAAAGCCTGTTGTTTCAGGCTCTTAACTAGAAGTAATTAGAGCTTCACAGGGATTAAACCACTATTCTCCCGATATTTAAAGGAAACAGGATCGATCAGCGCTATCGTTTGGTTAGATTGTTGGTAACTGGCTTGGTATTTGGCTACTCTCCAGGTTGGTTAAAAGGAATAGTCTTTGTTTATGTGTAATTAATTTTTCTAAACGTTATGACCAACAATCAGATTTTAAGACGACTGCGTTATTGCTTCGATTTTAAAGATTCTAAAATGATAGAAATATTTGCTCATGTAAATTGTGAGGTCAACAAAGAGGAAGTTTGTAGTTGGTTAAAATCAGATGAAGATGAGGGTTTTGTGAATTGTCCTGATGTTAAACTAGCTTCTTTTTTGGATGGTTTGATTGTTCATAATCGAGGTAAGCAGGAAGGAGTAGAGCGAAAAATTGAAAAGAGGCTGAATAATAATATTATACTTCGAAAGCTAAAAATTGCTTTGGACTTCAAAAGTGAAGATATGATTGCAATTTTGAAGTTGGCAGATTTTAGAATTAGTAATCATGAGTTGAGCGCTTTTTTTCGCAAACCAGAAAACAAGCATTTTCGTCAGTGTAAAGATCAAATATTAAGAAATTTTTTAATGGGACTGCAAATTAAGTATCGTGGAGAGACCCGAGAAAGTTGAACCAAAATAAATTTCTTATTTGCTAGTGAGGACCTGGATTGTGTTTGTTGTGGTTTCTACAGTTAGTGGAGTATTTGATAAGAAATCGCCATCAGCTTGTGCAGGAAAAGCTTCAGTGGTTTCTATTATAAATTTTTCCCCTTCGAAAAACATAGATCCTTTTAAGTTCTTCTTTCCAAGCAGTGTTTTTATGTTGATTAATAAATAGCCTGGAAGGTTTTTATAAGGGAAAAACCGAGCAACGAGTTTCTTAACCTCACTGTCAGCCTCAGGTAGAAAAGGCATTGATAGTGCATATTGTTTACAGTTTCCAATAATTAAAAAGCCAGCTTCTTCCGTTAACTTCTGTTTTCCATCAATTGTTAGATTGATTACTGGTGGCTGATGACTGGCTGCTGTCCTCAAGGTAGGGCCTATGTATCCAATAGGGAGGATTAAAAGCACTGTATACCCGGTCTACTTTAAATTCCGGCTTTTTTT
>CAZECN010000071.1:0-4450 GCA_964510575.1 uncultured Bdellovibrionales bacterium
ACAATGGTGCTGGTAGGCAATGGAACTGAAGAACTTCTCAAAACTAAAACTCTTTTAAGAGTTCCTTTCTTCTTCGTCTCCTCCGTCTTTTACGGATATTTGGTATCACTAGTTAGAAAAGAAAGAGTGGCCAAAAAGCGTTATCAGGAGGATCTTAACACAGCTACCTACGTGACTGAGCTATCTCAAAGGTTTTCTGAATCCTTAGATCGCACCAAAATTTTAGAACTTCTAGTCGAAGCTGAAAGAAATCTCTCTGGGAGTAGTAGAGCTACTGTTATTTCAAGAATGAATAGAAAGATTGTAGCCGATTCATACGATGAAAACAGCGTAGCCATTGATAAAACTTTCTTTGAATTCGTCGAAAAAACAATTTCATCTGCAAGTTGTCAGCAGAGTCCAATGGTAGAGGGTGAAGACAGCAAAAAGAGAGACCTTAAAATCCAGCTCTCTCAATTCACTCTGGTTCCTGTTGAGAATTCTTGGGACTCAGATCTCTACTTGATACTTTTTGGAATCAACTCTTCTGACAGATTACAATACTCACGCGTCCTTCTAGTAAATTGCTGTATGGCTATGAAAAATGCCGGGCAGTATCAGGCCTTAGTAAGAGAGGCAAACAAACGAAAGGTGCTTGCGGATCAGTTATCAAGTGCTTTAGACAGTAAGAGCAGGTTTTTGAGTAATATGTCTCATGAGCTTAGAACCCCTATAAGCAGCTTGATAGGGTTTGCAGAACTTCTACTCGACAATGACTACGGACAGCTTAGTAAAGAACAATCCACGGTAGTTAGTCGAATGCTCGGTTCTTCCGAGGAGCTACAGTCTCTTGTCACAAAAATTATTGGCTTCTCCAGATTAGATGGTGGCGACATTGACTCCAAATCAGAGTCAGGTTCTTGCGAAAAATTCGTTAGGAAAATTCATAGCTATGCAAAAGATAATCTGAAGAACGAAAAAGTTGCCGCATCCTTAGAAATTATAGGGAAATTACCCGCCTTAGTGTTGGACTGGAAAATACTTGAAAAAGTAATGGTTGGACTTCTTTCGAATGCAATCAAGTACACAGAAGAAGGAACTATAACTATTTCAGTCGATTATGACCGGGCCAAGTGTATGCTTTCCTTTATGGTTTCTGACACAGGTGTAGGTATCGAATCTGAAAAAATCGATGACATTTTTCAACCCTTTAGAAGTATTGACTCCGGCTACTCTCAAGAAAGTAGTGATTCCGGACTAGGACTAGCTATTGTAAAGAAACAAGTCGAGCTAATAGGAGGCACGATCCAAGTGAGAAGTGTTCCAGCTTTGGGAACCAAATTCCTAGTCTCCGTTCCGGCTGAACCAGCTCTGAGTAGTGGGGAGATTGACAAAGATTTACTGCTAAGCTTCCGAGAACCTGCTCCTCAAGCTACTTAGCTTTCAGTATAGCAAATTGTATCCCCAACACTTAGCTGCTATCAATCAGCAATGACCTTAGCAGACCTAAAAAGTAGTCCAGCGGAAATTGCAATCTCTAAGTTTGGAATAGGAACCTGGTCTATGGCTGGCGCTAACTGGAAATATGGTTGGGGACCTCAAACTGAGAAAGACTCAAAAGAAACAATTGAGTTAGCACTCGATGGAGATATTAACTTATTTGATACGGCTCCCAGCTACGGTCATGGTCAAGCTGAAAAACTCCTTGGAGAGACTCTTGAAGATAAAACTGCTAAGGTGTTTATATCCTCTAAATGCGGGCTTCGCTGGCACACACCGAAAGATTTAGTTGTCGACCTAGATCCAGGGAGGATTCGCAGCGAAGTTGAGAACTCACTCAGCAATCTCAAGAGAGACCATATAGATTTCCTTTCCTTGCACTACCCTGGCACTGAGCAAGAGAACCTACTGGCTTGGAATGAACTCCTTAAGCTCAGAGATGAAGGAAAGATCTCGCAGCCAGGAGTTTCTAACTTTTCTGTTAAGCAAATTGCAGCTATTTCAAGTATCGAGACCCCAAGCTTTCTACAACGTGAAATAAATTTTTTGGCCACACCCACTAGTACTGAGATAAAATTTTACGAACAAAATAACATAGCTCTTCATGCATACAGCCCTCTATTAAATGGCGTTTTAACTAATAAGTTTAATAAAAAATATTATAAAAATTTAGACAGCCAAGATTGGAGAAAAAATTTCTCCGGTCTTCTGACAGAAAATCGACTAGAAGCAGTCGAAAAATACGCCAACAAATTGAAAGAAGCCTCCAAAGACTTAGGAGTGGATTTGCAACACTTAGCTATAAACTGGGTTGAGCAGCGTCCAACAGTAAACTCTGTTTTACTAGGAGCGAGGAACAGAGCCCAACTTGAAGACCTTATAAGGTACAAAGACCTAGACATCACCACTGAAATAAACGAGCTAGTGACTACCTTTACTGAGAACCTGAAGTTGGAATTAAGGGCTTTGAGATAGTCTCATCCAAGTATCTATTCTTCTTCCCAACGACTATCCGAAATAGCTCTAGATAGCATCTCCTGCTGTAAACCATAATTGACCTCAACCAGCATACGCGCTTCGTCGTAGCTCATTTTTCGTTGATTGATTAGAAGTAAACCGGCGAATATGGCAGAAACTAGTAGGATATGACTTAGTGAAAAGTAATGCCAAACTCTTCGCCGCTCTCTCATGATCCGAGTGGTAATTCTACTTTTTCTCTTAAACTCAATCATTGCCATCCCCTAATCTGCTATTACAGTTTCACCTAACTAAGCAGAATATTTGCAAGCTTCATTCCAAATTGATACATCAATATTGTGGGAATATTGCTCGGTTTTCACTACTCATTGCGAACCAGCTTACCCTACACTACGCAGTTTTATGCAAATGGAGCTTTTGAGTTTGAAATCTAGCGAATCTAAATGCCAGCCGCTTAAAGGTCGAAGTATTTTACTTGGAGTATGTGGCTCAGTTTCAGCCTATAAAGCGCCTCTACTTGCCCGCTTGCTGGTCAAGTCAGGGGCCCGCGTGCGAGCATGTTTTTCTTCATCAGCCAGTCATTTCATTGGTCCAGAAACTTTCCGCGGAATCACTGGCTTGGTTCCATATTCAGCAAGCTATAGAGGCGATCAGAGTCTAGGAGCGGAACCTCATATAACTATTGCAGAGCAAGCTGACTTATTTGTGATTTACCCTGCCACTGCTAACACCATCGCTAAGTTGGCCGGCGGCCTTGCTGACGACCCGGTTACTCTAACTGCATTGGCTTTTAAAGGGGAGAAAATTGTCTCACCCGCTATGGCCACAGAGATGTGGGAAAACGAAAAAACTACGGAAAATTGCCGCACGTTGAAGAACAGTGGTTATCACTTTATAGGTCCGGCTAGCGGTGAACTAGCGTCCGGAAAAAGTGGAGCAGGTCGTTTAGTTGAACCGGAAGATATATTTGAATCTGTAAAGTATAGATTAGGTAAGAAAGATGGTCTCTTAAATGGCAGAAAGATCATCGTTTCTGCTGGAGGTACAAAAGAAGCCATCGATCCGGTAAGGTTCATAGGCAACCATTCTTCCGGTAAGATGGGGCACGCCCTTGCTGAAGCTGCACGAGACATGGGAGCTGATGTCTCTCTTGTAACCACTATTCCATATTTCCAAAGCAGCAATATTGAAGTTCACTTGGTTAGCTCAGCTCGGGAAATGAAAGAAAAAATCGATAGCCTCTCTTCTGGTAAGGAACTACTAATAATGGCGGCAGCGGTTGCAGACTTCAGGCCTGAAAAACCCCTAGGTGATAAGTATAAAAAGGACCCTCAAAAAGAGCCTCCTAGAATAGAATTAATTGAGAATCCCGATATTGTAAAAACAGCAAAAATCCCATTTAAAGTTGCTTTTGCCGCTGAAACTAGCGATCTAGAGGCCAACGCTAAACTCAAGTTAAGTAGGAAAGGTGTCGACCTAGTAGTTGCAAACGACGTTACTCTGAACTCTTTTGGTTCAGACAACAACCAAGTAACTATTTTTTCTAAAACAGGGGAGAGAACCTTGCTACCAGAATCAGATAAATACTGCCTTGCTAATTCCATTTTAGAATTGGTCTCCCAAGAATTAGGGAATCAAGCCAAGTAGATGATCCTGGACGACTTTCCTGTTGGGAATTCTCCGCTTATTCCCTCACCTCATATCGACAAAGCTATTCCTCACAGCATCGATAAACTAAATGACTTACTCAAGGATGAACCAAAGTCTGTCGACCTACTTTTTGCTCTAGCAAATTTAAATTTCCATAGTCAAAATCTTGAGAAAGCAGAAAAATATTTCAGAAAAGCTCTGGCTCAAGAATCTGAAAATCACCGTCTTTTATCAAATCTGGGTTTAGTTCTATACTTGAGAAACAGAAACAGCGAAGCTCATAAGCTTTTTAAAAAAGCACTTGCTGTGAAACCTGACCTAGAACATTCGTTATATTTCAGAG
>CAZECN010000072.1:0-4432 GCA_964510575.1 uncultured Bdellovibrionales bacterium
CAATCAAGAACAGGCCCATACTATGGCCCAAACCCAGTTTCTCCAACATTCGGCTTAAAACCCACTCAGTACAAATTTGCTCCAAAGAGTTCCACACTCATGTTAACTGCCATGGGTCTTGCCCCATTGTTACCCATTAACCCTGCTAGTGCCGGAGGAACTACTATTGATTCCTTCTCCGATCCTTTAGACACTGCCAAACCAGTGCCCTTAGTAACAATCAAGCTTAGAGAAGATCGCTTTAAGTTAAATACTAAAAGTTTTGATTGGAGAAATTTCGAGCTAGCTGGCAAACCTTTTAGGCAAAGCTCTAAGTTCAGCGCAACTACTTCTGGCAAAGGCTTTTCAGAAAGCAATTCAATTCTAGGCTTACTCAAAAACAAAGGGGCAAAGGAAAACCTCGACCTTTCTGTATTATCTTTAAGTCTCAAGAAATAGATTCACCTAGTGCGGGCGAAATAAATCATATAAAAATTTGGAGCATTGACATGGAAATTCAACTAAACCCAGAACTAAGATACAGACAAAGAACAGGAACAGGTATACTACAGGCTAGACTTGCCGATGCCTTAGCCTTAACAGTTAGAGCAAAACAAGTAAGATGGAACCTTGATGAATCTAAATTTTCTAGAATGCGAAAACTTCTTGCTGCTGTTCAAAAGGATGCTTCGACTTCTTCTGAGGCAATTTCCAGAAGAATAGTTAATCTAGGAGGACAAGCCTATGGCTCTGCCGTCATGGACGCCACCACCTCTTCTTTGAAAAAGAGCTGCCAGGCCATCAACAACGAAGATGATTTAATAGAAGAATTTGCAAGTGAAATGCTTGATTTTGGTATTGCCTTACGAGATGCCAGCTCAGAAGCAAGAAAAATCGGTGATCTAGTATCTTCAGAACTCTTCATTGTTATTCTAAAAAACTTAGAGAAGTCTTTAATACTGGTTGAAGCTCAGCGGAGCTAAGTGAGATTAACCCTTCAAAAACCCATAGCTTTTAGCAAGAAAACATAAGTCACCTTTTTGTTTTGACTCTTCACAATATTAAAGTGGTGGGGCTATCAAGCCCACCCTTTCTATTGTCGATAAACTTCTTAAGGCCTTGAGCCTTGAGTTACTGGTTTTACAAAAATTTGGGTTTTACATGGTTTCTAATTTTCCCTGCTCTGTTCTTTTAGGTACACTTTCTGCGGCGCTCTTCCTAGCTCTTCCCTCACCCACCGCAGAAGCTCAACAAACAACGGTTAATAGAATAGTTAATCCTCTGACTGATAATCTGCGGCCTGAAACAGAGCAGAATAAAAAGTTCTACGATTCAAAATATGGTGATTGGGGAGCTCCCTATCCACCTTCAGGTAACAGAAATTGGGTCAAAATTCCGATCCACAAAGGTTCCCAAAATGGTGTTGGACTAAGAAACAACCTTTTTCCAAATGGAACAGAGGGTTGGGTTTCATACAACCTAAGAATGGTTAACTGGAATAGTGATGAAGGAATGAAACTCCCCGGCCTTAGTGGCAATGTCACAAACGGAACTTCTGGAAATGCTGCACTTTTCAAAACAACGATTGGGGGCAACGGAGGTGGTGGAGCTGGTGGCACTCGTCTAGGGCCAGAAAATAAAGGAAAATCATGGAGTGCCAGAATGTTTATTGGAGGCGGACCAAATAACTCTGCCTACCGCGGCCGTCTTGGGTATTACATCTATCACAAAGACAGCAGCAACGTACATAACGACGGGCGCATTTTCGGTCAGATGGGCTGGTGGACGCAAAACGGAGTTGAGTCAAAAGAGGTTCTTGATGAAGAGTGGCACAACGTAAAAATGTACGTGAAACTTAATGATATAGGAAGAAACAACGGAATTCTTCGCGGCTACTATGATGGACGACTGGCCTACGAAAGAACAAACCTTAGTTTTGCAGATAATCCAGAATATCGAAATATAGCCTTATACTTTAGCGTCTATCACGGAGGAAGTAAGGTAGCTCCTGATGACTATGAAGTTCATATCGACAACATTCGCTATAATGCTGGGCCCATTGACCTCCTAGGAGATGGAAGTTCAACAGAAAGGACTGATGACCTTGAACAAGCCAAGCTTCTTGAGGCCCCAACTTACACCGCAACTGAAACCGGAGCTGACGTAAGTTTTTCAATATCGGACTATTCCCAAGCCTACATCGAATATGGAGAAAATAAGGTCAATACTCTTACAGGTCCTGCTGAAGAGTCATTCAAGTATAAAGACCATCTTCAGCGACTAAGAGGGCTACAACCGGGAACAAATTATTACTACAGAATTCATTTTGTTGGGGAGAGAAGCTCTAATCATAAGCAAACTTCAGATTGGTATAGCCTGACTACAAAAGGTCCTGAAAACTCAAATAACACTGAGACAAATGGCTACCAGCGAGTATTAAACCCTATTGCGGCAAGAGACAAATCCAAATCCGCACAACTCGGTACTTCCTCCATGGGCTCCTGGGGAGGTCCGACTCCACCATCGGGAGCCAGTGAGTGGCTAAGAATACCAGTTCAGAAAGGTGATTTTTACGGCACTGGGTATAAAGTTCCTGTGTTACCTAACTCTACTGAAGGCTGGATATCCTACCATATACGCCTGGAAAACTGGGAGAAAAGTAAACACTCAATGAAACTGCCTGGCCCTAGTGCAACAGTTACAGGTAATGCGCCTTCAGCAGCTGCTTTTCCTACGGCGATCGGTGGCAATGGCGGTGGTGGGGCCGGAGGAACCACCGGCGGACCCGATGGCAAAGGAAAATCCTGGAGCTCCAGAATGATAATTTCTGGTGTCAATCACGAATATACAAGCAAAGCTCAACTCGGTTATGAGCTTTACCATCGTGACAGTACTAATATTCACTCAGATGGTAGACAGTTCGGTGAGCCTGAATGGTGGGATAGAAACGGTTGGAATACTGCAAACATACGAGATGGAGACTGGCACCAAGTAAAACACTATATAAAACTGAATGACATAGGAAGGTCCAATGGTCTTCTCAGAGGATATTTAAACGGTAGGTTATCTTACGAGCGAAAAAACATTAGCTTCTCTGACAATCCCAAGTATCGTCAAATCGCACTATTTTTGAACGTCTACCATGGAGGTTCTATTCCAGCTACCGACGACTTTGCTGTTTATATCGATGATATTCGTTACAACAATGGCCCTATAGACATGACTGAAAGTAAACTAAGCAATGTTGATGGCGAAACTCAGATCAACCAAGAAGTTTCGGAAAGTAATAATGCACAAAGCCAGAGTGGCCAGAACAATCAGCAAGACATTAACTCTGATTCAGAAACAGCGGATTCCTTCATGAACAGTGATCCTACAGATAGTGAAACTACAAACACGGCAGCCATTGCTCCTTCCTCATCTAGCCCTATAGCAATAAATACCAATGGACCCTGCACCGTAGTGGCATCTTCACTATTTGCTGCAATCAGAAATTTTTCTAACAGTTGTGGAAAGGCATACAGCAAAAACAATGGTCATGATTGCGATTCTATAGAAGGCAGTTGGGTTTGCTCAGAGGAAAATCTCGACAATAGCATTACTTCACTAAGTGAAGTTCCAGGACTAGGTACTGCTCAATGATTTACCAAAAGTTTTTTACACAAGTTGTTTTGTTTTTACTAATAGCGCCTGCTTACCTAGCTTCCGCCCAAACTCCTACACCTCAGAATGAAACTATAAACGACGGCGGCCCCTGCACGGTAATGGCTTCTTCCTTGTTTTCTGCTATTCGAAGTTTTTCAACCAATTGTGGTACTAGTTATAACAAAGGCAGAGGCCATGACTGTGATGCAATTGAAGGTACTTGGGTTTGTTCAGAACAAAACATTAACAATAATATAAGTTCCCTATCGCAGGCTCCAGGCCTGAACATTGCTCCTTTAACAGTCCAGACAACACCAGCGGCTCCAACGCTAGAACCTGCACCAGCACCCATAGCTGCTCCTGCTTCAAATAATCAGAATACTGCAACCAATACTCCTCCAATAAGTTCGCACACTGTTCTTGATGTCAGCACTGCTCGGCCAGAAATTGGTCACAATTATATTCTCCACCACAACTTCGGAACCCCAGGAGACACTCTTGAGCAACCTAGGAGCTCCACTTTACAACTTTTTGAAAACGGCATAGCACTAGGACCGGCTCATTCTTTGCATAGAGATATTAGAGAAATAGGCATGGGTCGCTTTAGCCTTTGGCACAGCAACCTCTACTTTTCAGCATCTGACAACACAGATCCCACAAGAAACGGCAGAGTTTACTCTTACAGAGTAGACGCCGCGGCAAATAGCAATATTGTTACAGCTCCAACTGCGACACCAGAACCTAGACCAGTAGCAGCTCCAGCTCCAGCTCCAGCTCCAGCTCCAGCTCCAGCTCCAGCTCCAGCTCC
>CAZECN010000073.1:0-4176 GCA_964510575.1 uncultured Bdellovibrionales bacterium
ATAAATAGGGGGTGGGATCGGCTCTGAGGTATCAATTGCTATAGTTTGCTTATCGAGGTTGAGAATTTTTATCGTTCAATTGGCTTGAGGAAAATTCCGTTTTCTAGCGGGATAGGGATAATATTTTCAGACTTGTTCTGAGGGGTTTTACTGAAAGACCTGAAAAATACTTTTCTTGAAACAACACCCCAAGTCGAGTCCTGGCGCTGAAAGGCTAGGCTAATAACGGCCTCATTGGTATCAGGTAGTTCTCTAAGTTGATAAGAAGATTCATTTGCCAAAATTTTACCGCTATCGTGATACTCCTTACCCCATGTTTCGATTCCAATTAAAATCCACCAGGATTTGTATTCCTCTGGATTAATACTGGTATCAATTATAGCTCCTTGTTCTAGTACTTCATTTTCTTGAATGAGTAAGTCCGGGAATGTTTTAGTCGCTATGACCGGACCTTGTTGAACCTCAGAGTTTGAATTGTCATCAGATTCTACCAGTAGATTGGCAGTGCCTCTGGTTGTGGAATCTTCCCAGGGGAAATTTAATTGAATAGGGGCTCGTAGTTTAAAATTTCTTTCAGTAATATTTATAAAAGTTTCCCCAGAACCTTTAAAACAAGAAGGTTGAATGCAGTAAAATTTGGTTTCCCGACAATGGTTCCAGTATTGAACTCCATCTACAGTTGGGTTTTTTGCGTAGGGATGAATAGCGAAAACTAAACCTCCGGAAGAGGGAGCGCGCCCATTTCTTCCATCGCAGTCAGTGTCTTTAACTCTAATATTACGAGCAGTAAAATTATTTCCTACATCCTCAAATCTGTGATTTGGATTAGCTTCCAGAGCTTCTTTGATTGAATTACCGGACCAGACGTTAAACGCACCACCGCCGGTGCGAACAAAGTCCACATTCTCTACAGTCATAAAGTCTGAACCTTTGTCGGCTATTACTCCCATTCCATTTCGGCTATAATTACCATCTATCAGACCATCGGAAATTCTTACGTGGTCACTGTCAAAAGCATTAACATTGTCACCTTCAAAAGAGGTTTCACGATGACTTTTTACATAAAATTCTTTCAAACTACTTCTGTCCGATAAATGAAAAAGAACACAGTGACCTCTGGGATATGGCCCTCGAATATCCTCACAGACAATTGACTCGAGAACACTGTCAGGGCTTTTGTAGACATAGGCGCCAGCAGATCCTTTTTCCATATGGATATTGATCATTGTCAAGCCTGGTGAGTTGTTGATGTAAACATTCTGCCGTGTTTGTACTAACTCATTGCGGCTAATTCCTGCCTGATCGACTCTAGCTCTATGTATTCCTGTGGCTGGAGCGGAATTGCTTGTGATTCTAATATTCTCTAGTCGGATATTTCTTGATCCGTGAATGCAAATCCCGGAATTGGAATGCTGAATTTCGATATTTCTAATAGTTACATTGTGCTGGTTGATGACCTGGACGGCGCATTCTTCTGAATAGGTGCTACTGATTTTTAAATTCTCTATAACTTGTCCATCATGAGTTGCTCTAACTACACCGCTAGTCGAAAGTTCGAGAGCGAAAGAAATAGATGAATGAAAACTAACTACTAGGAAGGAACAAAGAAAGAGAACTATTCTAAACATAATAACCCAAAAATTTAAGAGGAACCTGCTAAAGTTGTGATTGGAATAGCAGGATTAGTTACATAAAAAATTAGAGCTTCGAGGAGACTGCTACTCTAGAACTCCTCAGAGTTGGGTCCCTAACTTTAACATCGTTAAACTGTATTTCAAAAAGCAGAAGTTGTTTCAGTGGTTTACGAACAGCGTTTTAGAAGGTTTTTGACTGTTCATCCAAAGGCTTTTTAAGATCTGTAGCCCCTCTACTGCCTACTTTAGGGTATCTAAAAGTATCATCAAAAAGAGGGGAACGGTAATTATTCTAAAGTAAGTTAAAGACTTAGTTCATTTTAAAATAGTTAAAATTAGGTAATAGGGGACAAACGGTTTTTATCTGTTTAGATTTTAGAGTGTTAGTTTGGTTAACTAATTTAAAGCTAGGTAATTCGGTTAAAATTCTCACTGATATGTCCCGTTCTAGGGTAATTGATTGAGTTGGCTTGGGCTTGGCCATTGGAGTTTTTTAAAAAAGTTGAAAAAGTCAGAGGATTACAGGATCCCAAAGAAAAGTTAGGAGTGCAGAAGACTGGAAATTTTGATCGAGGGTTAATTGCTGGGTTTAGACAGGGTCAAGGACTGATAGTTTTTTCCAACTGTCTTAGTAGTTTACTAAAGCGCTCAGGTCCGCCTTCCACACGGGACATAAATATTCCTCCTTCTATTGTTGCCAAGAATAGATCGGAGAGGGGTCCAATGTTTCCCTTTATTATAAAACTATTGTCCTTTTCACCCTCTTGCAGAATTTCGATAATTGTTTTCTGGCAATCATTGAGAAAAGCTGTAACAAATTTAATAGTACTGTCATTTAAGCTAAACAGTTCTGCAGACAGCATCCCACAAAGACAGGCTTTATCTTCAGCTAAGGTGCATTCGAATAGAGCCATGAAGCGTTTTAGTTTAGTACTAGGTTTTATTGTTGCAGTTAGAATTTCAGCAGTTGCTGCACTAAATTCTTTTCTAAATCTTATCAGAAGCGAATTTATTAGCTCTTCCTTTGAAGGAAAGTGGTGGTGGATGCTGGCCTTGCTTATGCCAACTTCTTTACTGATGTCGTTATAGCTCATTGCGTTCATGCCACGACGCTGAATTAGTTCCTGGGCCGTGTCTAGAATTATGTTTTTAATATCACCTTGCATAATTTTCCCTTGTTTTAGGCAATGCTTGCTAGTTCTTAGATTATTCGCCATCCAGTAGGCAGTAATAGAACAGGCTACTCCCCTGGGACACCCCTCTGGACTTCAGGCTTGACATTCTACCTACTAGTAGGTAGAAGACATCTCTCGAATAAACGACTATCTCATAACGACCATCTCATATTTAGCAATTGCTAGTTGGGGTAATTTTTAAAATTCCTCAGTTATGATTTTAGTTATTTGAATGAAAGTATATGGATTATCAGGAGATTGTAAAATGAAGAAAACACTATGGATGCTAGTAATTACTTTACTGACAGCGAATGTTGCATCTGCTGCGAATGAGGTAGCATTACCTGCAGTTGGTGGTTACGATGTAGTTGCCTATTTCACCGAGAGTAAAGCTGTTAGAGGAAGTGGTTTTCATACAGCTACATTTGATGGTCAAAGCTATTTATTTTCTTCTAAAGAAAATAAAGCAAAATTTGAAAGTAATCCTGGCCAATACCTACCTCAGTTTGGAGGGTGGTGTGCATATGGAGTTTCTGTGGGCAAAAAATTCCATGTGGATCCAACTGTGTTCGAGATAGTTAGTGGAAAACTATACTTGAACCTTGATGGAGAGATTCAGAAAAAATGGGCAGAAGACAAACCAAGTAATATAAAAACAGCTCATAAAAATTGGGAAGACATTAAAGGCAAAGACTTGGGTAAATTGTAAATCATTCCAATTTAGATTTAAGGGGGAGTCGCTTTCCGTTTTTTTTTGAGAGCGACTTCTCTGTTTCTAGCCCTCTACTTTTCACTCTATAGCTCACTGAATGGATCTGAAAATAAACTAGTAACTTGATTACCTAGAACTCCTCAGATCTGTAGCCCCTCTACTGCCTACTTATCCACTACTGTAAGCCACTCATTCCCAGCTTACTGCCGGCCAGTTTAGTTCTCACACTCAATATCAACGACCTTACCATTGACACGATGACGCACTTCGTAGCGTCTATCGCTGCTGCCACCAGTCCAAAATGAGGCCCCGTTAACGGTGGAAACAAAATCGCCGTTGAGCACGCGAACATTATACTGATCTACATTCGGTACAGGATCCCAAGACAAGGTGACTGAGCCGTTGATGTTAGCCAAGGCTCGACAAATCGGAGATCGCGAACTGACTGTTTCACACGTTCCGTAGGTCTCCGAATTGTAGCACACGTCACTACCGCTTCCTCCAAGGATCCTGTCGTGGCCCGTTTCTCCGTTGAGGATGTCGTTTGAGTCATTACCAGTAATAAAGTCATTACCTGCCCCCCCATTAATTTTATCAGCACCTCCTCTGCCTCGAAGTTCATCGTTGCCTCGACCTCCGTAGATGATGTCATTAC
>CAZECN010000074.1:0-3773 GCA_964510575.1 uncultured Bdellovibrionales bacterium
TTTTTCATGCAGAGCATAGAAATTGGCTAGACAGCAGCAATATAACAATCCCGGATGGAATGGAAGAATTGATTAGCCAAGATAACTGGGATCGAGAAACTGCCTTAAGTGGTTGTTACATCTACGAAGAATATGACAACTACCCTTATGTAGGTATTGCTCTATTTGAGCAAAATGCTACAGAGGAACAGCTGGAACAGTTAGATCGTAGCCTAGACGATGGAGACCTTTCTCAAGGAAGGTTTAGGTACGGGACCAACGGCAGGCCCGTGCTGATAATTGAAGAAACTGGCGAATAGAACCCCCGTCATCAAGCTCTTTAAGCACTAATTTCAAGAAACTCCTTTGAAATAGCTAGATTAATGTTTATTTTGTCTAAAATAGTCTGGAAAGATAGCCCGATTCTGTTCTAGAATCCTTACTTTGAATACCTGCTTAGGGTTTAAGTATGCCAATCGAAAAGAAATGGAAAGAAGCTGATTTTTGGAACTGGTTTATTAAGAACCAAGAACCTCTTTACGCTCTCACTCCTGACTCCGAAAACTTGGAAGAACTGCTCACTTCGTTAGATGACGCACTGGCCAAGTTTAACCCTGAGTTAGAGTTTGAACTTAACCTCGAAGCTGACGAGAAAGGACTAAAAACTTTCTATATTAGTGGCGCAGGAGTAATGGCTGCCTTCCCACAAGTTGAATCTTTGGCAGCCTTGGCTCCCGAGTCAGACCAATGGAAGTTTGTTAAGTACAAGCAAAGAAAAGAAGAGATTGGGGAAATTCAGGTCGGTGAAGGTATGACCTTTTCTCTAGACAGTATCTTTTATAGTCTAGAAGAAGATGAGCCTGGCAAGGTGGGTATCAACCTTTACTTCGATAATTTTAGACAAAATATCGAAGACCTTTTCGGACAGGTCGGTTTTATTTACCTTGATGCCATACTTGGTGAATACGATGTGGCAACCAAGGTAGGCAAGATTCAATTCTTAAGTAAACCGACCGGAAATAGTGGCGGCATCAAGAATGCCAACGATCTTCGCTCCGATTTCGATAATCACTTCAAAAATACTTAGACTTACAACTACCCCTTCTAACTTTTCGCAGATTGTCTGCACAGAATTTTCTTTGTGGAAAAGGTTTTGCTAACCTTTTCGTCAATTAGAACAGTAAATATGCAATCAATTAGGGTAACAAAATGAAAAAATTACTAGGTGTTTTAGTTCTCACTGCTTGCTCCACCACTTCCAGCGCTGAGCTTTGCAAAGATTTCGGACCTCAAACTCCAAGAGATTTAACGAGCAAGACCGGGACCAACCCAGTTCAATTTGGTTTTGCTCCCGCTCCAGAGAACCTAAACCTTTGTAATATTCACTTTCATAAAAATGCTGAGCACAAAGCTTCCGGCTTTTCTCTCTCAGGTGGAGAAGGAGACTTTGGTGGTTGGAAATGCAATGAAACAGCTTCTCTGAGCAAAGAGCTATTGGCCAAACCTGTAGTAAACAACTGCGAAAATGTAACTGTAGGTGATACGATTGAGGTGCACTGGGTTCACTCAAGTTGCGATGTTCAGCCAGGGCCAGGTCTAGGTTCTTGCTTGTCAGACTCTTGTGCTAACCCTTCCCTGAGAGTGGAGACTAAAGTGTTTCTTTTAGTCAACGACCCAAAAGCACAAAGCTTTGATGAATTTGCCGAAGGTGGAAAATCTGGGGAATATAATCAAGCCAAAACCTTGCCAAATAGGGATGATGCCTTACAGTTTTTAGGCTCAACTACTGGACCGAAGTTCACGGAAGAAACCTGCTCCCCTCTACAAGTTACCTGGAACGTTAGTCAAAGTTGCCAAATGCTTGACGTAAACTCACTGAGCAAATGGTGCGAATCTAATGCTTTCAATGAAAACAAAGCTCATGGAGTAAGACAGATAGTTACCAGCCCAGAGCTTTTATCTGAAATTAAATAAACCAGCCTTTACCGTTCAGATCTTATAAGCCGGATTTTACTTTAATAGTAATTTCCGGCTTTTTTATTAGCCTCTAGCATGTAACTTACTTTAAAGCCTTCCGGGTATCTTCCTTGTTACCGCCAAGGGCCAATCAATTATCAAAATAACTATGCAGCAATATTAACTTGATCATCAAAATATCGGTTGAACTTAGACTACTCAAAAAACAAAAAAGCCCCGGTATTTCTACCGAGGCTTTTAACTTGAGAGTTAAAACTCTGCTTCTACTGAAGCGCAGAGGAAGAGGATAGACCCGACTCTGGCTCGATTCTAACAACCTCACCCACAATCTCTCCTGCTCCAATTCCAGTCAGCCTTAACCAGTTAGCCTGACCGAGGAAGGTATTGTAGCTAGCCACCGAAGTATCACCACACACTCCTTCATCGCTTCTTCTAGTGTAAGCAGAACTAACGTTCCCTGCCTCAGCATCTCTGAAGTAGAAGTTAGATTCCACACTAAGTGGCTGCTCGTCCACAGAACATACAGTTGCTACACCTGCCGCTCCAGCTGGAAGCGAGCTACTTGCACTTATATGCACCTGACCCTTGGCAGGAACTGTTACAAAAGCTGGGGAGTTTAGAGCTGACACTCCACCCGTTGCGATTGTAATGTTCACTCTTGCTTCGCTGTCACTGAGGTTACTAACCACTAGCCAGTTCTCACCATTCGCTCCGGAAGACACTGATGCATACTTACAACCAGTCTCTCCTACAGTAGCGTCAGACGAGCTAGAGAAGTCAAACCCTCCTGCTACCGCCGGATTAGAGCCGTAGCGCATTACTCTTGCAAAGTAACTAGCTTCAGGATCTGTTGGTATCAACTCAACCACTCCAACATTACTTGGTCCAGGGTTCTCGTGTCCTGCCTGCAAGTCGCGTCTAGCTTGAGATGGAATAACAACTTCCTCTGTCTCAACCAGTGTTCCAGCAACATCGTAGATGTTCTTTGTGAAACCTAGGTCTGAACCAGAAAGGTTTATCACCTCTAGCCAGTTATATACTGGATTAGCTGCGTCTGCTGGATTCAAGCTAGGCTGGAACGTATTGTAACTAGCATACGTCGTACCTGTGCTCATGTTCACAAGCGGCAAATTCAAGTCAAAATCGTATTCCCCTGAACCTGAAGCATCCAGCTTAAACCTTGCAAGATTTCCGCTGATACAACCACTGTTCTGATAGGACAGTGTCACGGTTCCCACTTGGTCAACTTGATACCCTTCAAGAGCGTTCAAGCTAACATCAAGCTGAGAATTACCAGCAAACTCCATCACCTCACTTGACCTTTGAACTCCATCAGCATCAAAGAGCGCAAGCTCTACCGCTTCAGTAGTTGGACAAGTATTTTGAACAGTCAAAATATTAAACTGCTCAAGGAATCCGTTCCATGGAACAACCAGTGGGTTATCCTGTGGTTCGTCAAAGCAGGTTCCCGCAAGAGCTGAAAGACTTGGCTCCGAGGTTCTTACTATCTCAACCAAACCATACTGGTCCTCGCTCAAATTAAAAGGAGGGGCTGTAAGGTTAAGCTCCGTAGCCTGACCTGGTAATACCCACCCTGGCTCAGACGCTATCAATAAACCAGCTGCATCAAACACGTTAATCACAACGTCAACAACCGTTGGAGGAATCACTCCCGCATCAATTGTTGGGTCATTCTGACCACCAACCAAAGTGATCGTTGGTGTAAGACCAGTTACTGGGTCCGCATTACTGTCCAGTGCTGGATCTCCACCTACCCCTGGAGGTGTTAAAGTAAACCCTGGAGGAGGAGTAAACTT
>CAZECN010000075.1:0-2937 GCA_964510575.1 uncultured Bdellovibrionales bacterium
TAAGGTTGAACCCCCGTTAGATGCAGGAAGCTTAGATGATGTAGCTACTGGTATTGATGAGGAAGTGAACAGAGTTTTCGAAGCTAAGGATAACAAGGTATCCCCTGTAAAATCTTATACTGATGAAGATGGTTTTGTTAATAGGCTGGCACCGGATTCGAAAGTTTCTGGTGCAGATAAAACCGTAGTTGAAACTACCCCTACTGAACTTGAGGACGGCTCTTTTGACCTTTCTCTTCCTGCGATTAAGTCTAGTTCCTCACTTGATAGAGGCGTAGGCTCAGAGCCGGTAAGTCCTCCATTAGCTGCTGCAACTGAATCCCAGACAGTAGTCGAAGCTAAGCCATCAGGTGCGCAAATCGTTGATAAGGCAGGGGTGTCAGTAGATATATCTTGGAAGGATGATCCAGCTGGTTTCGTAGATCGCGTCAATAAAGACTTAGCAGCACGTGCTGCAGCACCGAAACCAGAGAAGTCCGTGGGACAAGACATCGGCACGAAAGAGGATCAAGCCGGTGCTACACAAACTACACCAAATAGACTGACAGCTGAAGAGGAGGATTTCGTTCGGCGAGCAACTGAGAATGCAGCTGGAGTTGACGCGATACTTAATCCTGACGAATCCGCAACTGCAAAGTCGGGAATTGTAATGACTGCACCAAATTCTAAATCTCAAATTGTCATGACGGCGCCGGAGGAAAGTCAATCTCGATTTATTGCTATCGTGACTCCAGAAGAACTTAGAGATGTTGTCTTAGAAAATGCAGATTCCCCCCTGTCACTTGCTATTCAACTTGCTACTATTGAAAATCCACGAGAATTAGGTCGTGATTTGGAAATAGGGGGAATTTCCTTTCTAGATTTTATGAATGTCCTAATTGATAATGTTCCTGAAAAGCAGGAGTTGTTAGCTAGCTCACTCAGCAATAGGTTTAATGGCAAACCCATCCAAGCGGATCGGGATCTGATTGGTTATTGGAATAGTCTAAGCGAAGCGGAGAAAAGTTCAGAGGAGGGATCGGCTATTCTAGAAGCACTAGATTTTAGGAGTGGGAGGAGGTAACTTTTCCCCTGTGTCAGATTCTTTGCAGTGGTTCACATTTCTAGCTAAATGATAAACTCTAGTCCTAATTTCTATTGGTCAATCTTCTCGAGTTTTTCAGTGGCAGGAGATTTTTTAGAGCCATTTTGGGCTCAATTAAGAGTTTTCAACCACTTACCTCTCCTAACTACACTGAATTACTAAGTAATTGCCAGTATTTTTCCCATTTTACAAGTCACGCCTTCAGGGCTCACCCGCATAACAATTATAGAAAGTATTGTGGTCGCCTTTTGAGCGGCTTTTATGAAGTGAATGCAAATGTGTATTCAAAATTTAGGAGATATTACTATGAAAACTTTCTTGAAAAAAGGAGCGGAGAGCTTTAACCAGCTAAGCCGTTCGTTTCACTCAAAGATGTTGGCTAACGCTAACACTTTATCCGTTGCTGCTGGTCTAACTCTTATTACAGTTGGACTTGTTGATGTCGCTTCAGCTCAGGTTGATGCCCCACAGTGGGACCAAACTCGAGTTGCTCAAGCTGCTGAATTCCTACTTAGCATGATTGAAGGTGCTCTTGGAGCTTTGGTAATGATTGTTGCTGGAATTGGAGCTATCGTAGCTGCTGCTATGGGAGCTTACAGAGCTGCCGTTGGTATGCTTGTAGTTGCTGTTGGAGCGTTTATCCTTAGAACATTAGTTACTCTATTCTTTGGTGATAACTTCACTGGAATTGATGAAGGTGGTGCTTCAAACCCACTTGGTGGATAATACTTGGCAGTAAAACGCAAAGAAGCCGGTTCCTAGCAATAGGGCCGGCTTTTTTTATGAGCCTTACGATCTATCTGATATCAAAAGGCTTTTTCTCCTTTCGCTTGCTATCAATCAATCTGTTTGACTCCCTCCTAAACTCTTCCACAAACTGTTAATAGGTGGTATTTTCACTTCATTAGAGGCGGTATTTGACCCCTCACTAGATACTGCGTGGCTCGCCTAGTTTGCGCCAAGCTTAATGAGTAGTTGTAATGGAATTTTTAGCAAGCTCCTCCAGATATTCTTACTGTTGGCTACAAGTCCACTCCAACCGGATTGTTGGAGTCTTAGGAGTGGTATTAGTTTTCGCAGGCCTTACGGAATCATTGCAGGCTCAGAACTTTGAGCCTGATTGGGATCAGGAGCGTATAGCGCGAGCTGCTGATTACTTACTAGCTGTTATCGAAGGAGCCTTTGGTGCCTTGGTTATGGTTGTAGCTGGAATTGCAGCAATCGTTGCTGCTACGATGGGAGCTTATAGAGCTTCTGTTGCAATGCTTGTTGTTGCAGTTGGCTCTTTTATTCTTCGCTCTTTAGTGGAACTTTTCTTCGGACCTGAGTTTACAGGTGTTGAGGATATCTAGAAGACAAAAGCTAAAAAACTAAAGTTTATCACTAAGGCTACTACCAACAGTCTCTACCTCTGATTTGATATCTCTTACTTCTGCTTTGAAGCTTTCACCCGTTATAGTTTCGTAGGCTTCGATATACTTCTCAGCAACTTGAGCTCTGAAGTCGTCGGAGAATTCTGGAGGAGTTCCTTCACCCATATAACCCTGTTCAATTAGCCAGCCACGGACGAACTCTTTATCCAGCTTTTTAGGCTCCTCTCCGCTCTGATATGCCTGCTGATAGCTCTCAGCTATCCAGTAACGACTGCTATCAGAGGTATGCACCTCATCGGCCAAAATCAGGCGTTTATTGCCCTCTCCGTCGTCAATTAGACCGAACTCGTACTTAGTATCAACTAGGATTAATCCTCTTTCAGCAGCTAGCTTAGTGCCAAACTTAAACAGCTCCATCGCCTTTTCTGAGACTTCTTTCCAAATCTCTTCCTTAACCAATCCCTGGCTTAGAATTTCTTC
>CAZECN010000076.1:0-2404 GCA_964510575.1 uncultured Bdellovibrionales bacterium
GAAAGAAGCTTAGAAGATTCTACGAAGATTATTCTGATGAGCATAAGATATTTCTCAATACCACTAAACGAATTCAAAGAGCCGCCTAACTGAACGCGTAAGCGGCTCTTCTCTTTGTTGCTTGGAAGGCCTCCTCGCTGCGACGTGTGTTAAACACGACTCACTCGTCGGCCCTCCAAGCGCCTCGACAAGACCTGCTTACACACTCAGTATGAAAGAGAGCTCGAAACAATTTTACTTCACAATACTCCATACTACCCTGGCCTACCTCGGCCGGGGTTTTTTATATGTAAAAAATAAAATTCTAAAATTAGCAGAAAGAGTAAAACCATTAAGACAACCTTAAATCTTACAAAAAAATGTTCAGGGATAAACCAGCGGAGCTGAAGCAGCTCGGGGGTTAGTGGCTAAGCTGAACGCTAAGACCCCCTTGCTAGGAAGTAACTTTGGCATCTGCTCCTACAATTCCTAACTCTTGTGATAGGCACTGGTGATTGACTGGCTCTCTCTATCAACTTCAATGAAATCTCAAGTAATTGTAGTAAAATACGCCTACACCCAGAGCATTAAATTGCTTTTTCCACAATTCCTAGTATTATTATAGGCTTTCCTCTTTCCATGAGGCGCTCTCAAAAATCTACCCATCTGAGTCAGACAATCAACCAGGTCCCCCTGTTAAGGAGATGCTGTATTTCAAGCTCAACTTTCTCTCTGACAGGCGGACCTTTTGAGATTTAAAAGGTTCTTTTTTTGGTTTTTTAAAAGAGGATTTAGAGTGTCTTTATTTAATAAAACACGTTCAAGAGAAATTTACATAGAGCTGTGCCAAGCTTTCTATACAGCTCAAACCAATTTTTTCATTACCATCAGGGAGATTAGTTGCTCCCAAAAAATAGATGAATGGAAAAGACAGCTTCGAGAATACATTGAAGCTATCAACCACTGGAAGCGCGCCGATGGTCATTTTATAATTACCTACGGAACCGCTAGAGACAAAGCATTAAAGAAGTCGAAGGATTCGATGGCTGTGCTTGATGCCCTAACCAAACTTTGCGCCGAAAATATGATTGGCATCGGAAATGGCGGGGCTAAATCTGGAGTTATGGGCTATGTTTCCCGGAACCTTATTAAGCATGCCAAAGAAGGTAACTCCAGATACCGACTGTTCCTAATTCCTCTACTATGGTTAGGAGAACCCGGTTCTTCTGGCCAAACCGAAGAGAACTTCAAAGACGACGATGAAGAAAGCGTAGTCGTAGGCCCTCCTTTCGCTGAGATAGGACTTCGCCGTTACGCTTTGAACTTACTTGTCGCCCTCGGTCGCTCTAACTTCAAAGGTCTTGTGGTGTTCATTGGAGGAATTGGCACACTGGATGAAATTGCAGTGCATCTTCTTTACACTCAGTTGCCGAATTTAGCGGGTCCATATGGAGACAATAAACAGAAGCTGTACATTGTCGACACAAAGATAAACCACCCAGAAGATGGTGAAGTTTACATGTGGAGTGGTCTAATGAAGCAGCTTGAATACTTTTGGGTTGCTGGAACTGCGGAAAATCCGAAAAAACACAATGTCGTGATTCTTCGTATCGGAAAGAAGCGAAATGTAACCGAAGAACGGGGCTTTGAAGTCATATACGATACGGCTGAAAATTTGGCTAAAATCGTAACGGATCTTGAAAAAGCTGCTTAATCCGCACCAAGGACCAATTGAAGGTTATTTGAACGCAATCTCAATTGGTCCCCTTTTTTAATAGATTGATAGCCAAATTTCGCTGAGTTTGCAGCCTGGCCGCCTTAAAAGCTATAACCCCTCTTCATTAAAAACTGCTTAATTAAAATCTAAAATAATTAGAAAAAATGAGTGTAAAAGACCGAGCAATAGAGCAAATTTCCAACACCCTTGAAGACACAGAACTCTCTGGTCTGGGTGAGAAAATTCCTGGCAAAGTCAGAGACTCTTACGTGGTTGGAGACAAGCGAATCTTAGTTACCTCTGACCGCTTAAGTGCCTTTGACGTGGTCTTAACTTCCATTCCTTTTAAAGGTCAGATTCTGAACGACATGGCTCACTACTGGTTCAAACAAACCGAGCATATTATTGAAAATCATGTCATTGACCGCCCACATCCAAATATATTTATTGGAAAGCAAGCAGAGATACTTCCAGTGGAGGTAGTAATAAGAGGCTACTTAACCGGTAGTGCCTGGCGAGATTACCAGGCTGGAAAAGATATCTCAGGGATTAAGCTTCCCGAAGGCCTTAAAAAGTCTCATAAATTCGAAGTCCCGCTTTTAACTCCTTCGACAAAAGCCGAAGTGGGAGAACATGACCAGCCGATTTCTTCGGAAGAAATTCTAAGCCAGGGATTGGTTAAGGAAGAGATTTGGAAAGAAGTCTCAG
>CAZECN010000077.1:0-2385 GCA_964510575.1 uncultured Bdellovibrionales bacterium
GGTAGTTTGACTGGGGCGGTCGCCTCCTAAAGAGTAACGGAGGCGCGCGAAGGTGGGCTCAGACTGATTGGAAACCAGTCGTCGAGTGTAAAGGCATAAGCCCGCTTGACTGCGACAGCTACAACTGAAGCAGGTACGAAAGTAGGCCTTAGTGATCCGGTGGTTCTTCATGGGAAGACCATCGCTCAACGGATAAAAGGTACCCTGGGGATAACAGGCTTATCTCTCCCAAGAGTTCACATCGACGGGGAGGTTTGGCACCTCAACAAGTGCGTAAAAAGCACGAAACCTGATAATAGTGTCAACTATTACTCAACATTATCGGGGCGCTATGGAAGTGATTCCATACCAAAAAATTGGCTTATAACGGTGAAACCGTAGTTAGTCTTACAGTAGAAGTGAAACCAATTTAGTTATTGGTGTTCTCTGTATTGATTGACCGGCAATACCGTGGGAAGTCCAGGTTTGAACGAATGAAACAGCATCTCTTCGGAGCTGCGCCGTCAGGAAACGGTTTGTTCATTTTACTAAAGCTTGTGACCCCGTAACGACTGACCCGAAAGGGGAGGCTTTGGACAAGTAGTTCTCTTCACTAACTAAAGAGCTACACTAAATATCCAAGGCAAGACGCCAACTCTTGATATTCCAAAATCAAGCAATGCATTATGAAAGGAGTTGTAGGGACTCCTTCGAAGTTTAGATATCGCAGGCCTTTGGGCCATTGTTAATCTTAGGATTAACTGAACTTCTTAATGCTAAAGCTTTGAATCAAGAAGAAGATATAGTCTACACCGGTGGAAACACACGGAATAATGCGATGTCGGCTCGTCACATCCTGGGGCTGGAGTGGGTCCCAAGGGTTGGGCTGTTCGCCCATGAAAGTGGCACGCGAGCTGGGTTTAGAACGTCGTGAGACAGTTCGGTCCCTATCTGCTGTGGGCGCAGGAGAATTGAGGAAAGCTGTTCCTAGTACGAGAGGACCGGAACGGACATACCTCTGGTGTACCTGTTGTAACGCCAGTTGCATAGCAGGGTAGCTACGTATGGACGGGATAACCGCTGAAAGCATCTAAGCGGGAAGCCTCTTCCAAGATTATTTCTCCCTTTCTCTTCGGAGAACTAAAGGCTCGTTATAGACTATGACGTTGATAGGCTGGAGGTCGAAGTGGGGTAACCCATGTAGCTGACCAGTACTAATTAGCCGTGAGACTTAATTTTCTTCTTTTTTTGTTTTCACTGCGGTGAAAACAAAACCCGCCAAAGCCTGTTTAAGAATGTCCATTTAAAATGGGGATTCCAGGGCGACGGAGGGTAAAATAAAGAGATTTTATAAGGATCAAAACTAAACAAGTCTTCGGACTTGAAACAATTTCAACATCAAGTGTTATTCGGAACGTGATTGGAGAATCACTTTATGTTCATGAATGCATTGGTTGAAATTGATACTTAGTCGTCATGCCCTTTTTTAAGTTTCTAACTTAATAGGGGGCAGCTCATCGTAATTCCCATTTTTGATCTCGTCTGAGTTCTTAGAAGGTAAAGTGTTTAGCAGGAAGTTCTGCTACTTCGACCAACCCCGAAGCCACTTTTTACTTTACCTAGTTGCTACTTTAGGAGTGGTAATTAAATAAGAACTCGCTGGAAGACGTAACAGTTTTCCTGGCAATTTTAGCGGAGAGGCCACACCTGATCCCATTCCGAACTCAGAAGTTAAGCTCTCTAGCGCCGATGATACTGCTACTCGTGGGAAAGTAGGTCGTTGCCGGGGATTTTTCTCAACCCCCAGTTAGTCTTTTGACTAGCTGGGGGTTATTTTTTTGGGGTTTCGAAAAACCCCCGGCAACTCCCTATAGAGATAAATGCTCCTTATTCAGTCGCATTAAGCGATTTACGGCCTCGAGATTCGGCTGCGCCGTCACTCGGCCGTTGTTGCCGGGGATTTATTTTTTGTGCCCGCTCAAGGTTTTTATCTTGGGCGGGTTTTTTTTGTTTGGAGTATTTGAGAGTATTCTTAGAGTAGTTGAGTAGATTTCAATATGTATTTCATTTTAAATTGAAGATCTAAAGGAAGGGATAGGTGAGTGCTTAGTCAAGTTAAGCAGATTTGGGAAGAGCTAGATCTGGAATTTCATTGGACAGATAGAAAACTAGAAAACTATCTTGTTCTGACTGAGGATGAAAATACGAATATTCTCCTTAACGATTTAGCCTCTTCTTTTTTCTACATTGTGCGGAGAACTTTATTTGATGATATTTTGCTCTCTATTTCAAGAATGATGGACTCGAAGCGTTACCGGGATAAAAGTAACCTTAGTTTTGCATATTTAATTGAAGTTATAGAAACTGACAATTCTGCTTCAGAGGAATTCAAGCAGGACATAATAG
>CAZECN010000078.1:0-2362 GCA_964510575.1 uncultured Bdellovibrionales bacterium
AATCCTGTTCCTTTTGCTGCATATAGGGCTGACATCAAAGGGCACAGGTTTTTTTTAGAAAAACAAATAAACCTCCAATGTTCCAGCCAGGGTTCTAACATAAGTAATCTCTGTTCTGCCAAGCTAGCATCTAGGTCTGATGAATCTTTTAGGGATTGTATCGAACTATCTTCGCCTTTTGGATAAAACTCGAAAGGATCGTTAAAGTAGCGAAGGTCTGAAAGTTTAATTTTCAAATTCCAGACTAGGTCAAGCGCATCTGGTGGGCAGTACAAAAAAAGAACTCGTTTGTGACTCATTTATAACTAGAACTCCTAATCCAAAACTCCTTGTATCTTAACTTTGGGTTAACTATTGGTCAAAACCAAAGGAATTTGGTATTTCATCAATCAGCCCCGAAGGCTAACTAGAACTAAGTAGGCAGTAGGGGGGCTACAGTTAGAGAAAAGACGAACTGTACTCTAAAACTCCTCAGAGCGGATTCTGAGAACTTTTCACAGTTTACTTAGAGCTTGTCTTCTGTGAGTTGAATTCAATTGCGAGTTGAGCTAGCTGCTTGAAGCTTTCAAGCGGTTGAATTTTGAAATCTGTTGGGATTCTATTCGCCGCAAAACTAATAAATTCAGGATTTTCTATAACGCTTAGAATGTGCCCTGCCTCACTATTTCCAAGTCCCTCTGGGTCCATCCCCAGTATTGAACTCTGCATTGAGTCCAACAGATTCGTTAGCCTCGGTATATATGCTCTCTTGATTCCTACTTGGGCCAGTGGCTGAAGCACCTCAGAATCAAACTCTAACATTGCCATTATTGTGGGGTGATGGTCCTGGCCAGTACTTGCAAGTGTACGAATGATTGCCTTATGAGTGTCCTTATTTAGTAACTGGTTAAAGTCAAGGCGACCAGTTTCGCTTTTTGAAGCAGCTAGAATCATTTCATCTGGACTAATTGCCGCTGGCAGTAATTCCCTGCTTATTGAATTGAATGTGTCATGAAGGTATTTCATAGGACTTGAATATTTTCCTGCCAAACCAGTGACGCCGCCATTAGCAAATGTTTCTTTAAATTCGCTAGTAGCATTGTTCATTGAGTTAACCCAGCGACTGTTAAGTGGATGTTTTTCAGGCATACTGTTTCTAATTTCAAGTTGTTGTTTGGCAATAGCATTAGCTCGACTCTGAAAGAATTCAGGAGAGACGGTATCCCAGGAAGAATTAGGTCCAGTTGTTGCAAGTAGAGTGTCTAGAGCCTGGAAGTCTTTTAAATTTTCAAACCTTGTTCCAAGAATGCCAGTGCTTTTAGCAGCGGCCAGGCCTTGCTCCGAACTAAGAACTTTGAATAGTTTGGAATCAGGATTCTTGAAAAGCTCCAGTAGAGCGTGTCCGTTGCTGGCAATGGGAAAACGATAGCGATCCATATGAGAGAGAAACTCTTTGAATGAAGTGCTATTGGCAGTATTTCTATCTTCTTGATTTAATTTTTGGAAATTGATTATCGATTTAACAAGATCAGGCCTTGGAGTAGTTAGGGCTGTTAACTCTGTTTGAGGTTGTAATACAGGGATTTGGGAGACCTCGACTTTCATAATTGAGACTTCCGAAGTGGGTGAAGTAAGGTTTGCAGAGTCCGGCTTTACTTCTTCGGGTAGCTCTGCTGTTATTTTTCTAGGCGTTAAGCTTATTGTTGGACCATCGGCCATAATTACTCCATGAATCAAATTTTAAATTTTCTAATTCTTCTTAAGCTTGAAATATTTATGATCCTGAGATTCCAGGCAAGAGTCCAATAATATTACTGCTTTTAGTGTGTTATGGAGTATTTGGGGCTGAGTGTTAACTATAATTCTTACCTTAACTAGAACTCCTCAGAGCCAGGGGGCAAACTTTAACACTGTTAAACTGGATTTCAAAAAGCTGAAGTTGTTTCAGTGGCTTACGAACAGCGTTTTAGCGGATTTTTGACTGCTCATTTAAAGGCTTAACCGATATGTACCGTTCTAGGTTAATTACATACCCAGCTCTAAAGACTTCTCCACGATCAGACGTAGTCTCAAAGGGTTTTTAAGAACATTCTCAAACTCTAGCCTGCTCTCCTTTAGTTCTTCCAGATTGAAAAACTAAAATATTCTCAAGCAATTGAGATAAAGAGAAACTGCCCCCCTACTGCCTACTTTAGGGTATCCAAAAGTATCATCAAAAAGAGAGAAACGGTAATTATTCCAAAGTAAACTATGTGCTTAGTTCACTTTAAAATAGTTAAAATTAGGTAATAGGGGACGAACGGTTTTTATTTGCTTTGATTCTGTAAGGTTAGTTTGGTTAACTAATTTAAAGCTAGGTAATTCGGTTAAAATTCTAACTGAT
>CAZECN010000079.1:0-2313 GCA_964510575.1 uncultured Bdellovibrionales bacterium
GTCTATTGAAGTGTCTTTGCTCTTGCTCCCGTCAGGCGTAACTTTAGGCGAAGTAACTTTCTTCCCAGAGTTAACTGGCCCGCTGGCTAGATTCTCTTTCGGATCACTTGCTTTGGAGCTGTTTGCTGCGGCTTCTGGCTCTTTTGCTGGATTAGGTTTTGGCTTAGGTGCTGGGTTTTCTCCAGCCTTTGTCAAAGGTTTAGCCTTAGTATTTCTGATGACGTCTCTAGTTCTGTTCAGTTCTTCAATGCTTTTTCCATTTATATATTCTGCAAACTTTTTGTTCGCTGCTACTTGTCTATCAATTGGATCGGAAATGTCAGTAATCCCTCTTAAAATAAAATCGTAGAGTGGGTCTTGCGCTGAGGACTGATTAGCTTGATTAAAACTAAAGTCTACATTCTGACTTTTGCCATTAATGGTTACTTCAAAGCCGTTATCTGCTTGGTTTAGGCCTCTTGCAGTTGAGCCAGGAAAGTTTAATCCAGAAAATGTGTTTTGACCTTGAACAACGGTTGTTGAAGGTCCGCTAGTAGTAGCAGTCGGGTTAGTGGGTCCAGCTGCAGAACTCCCACCAGGGTTGGGCGTAGCAGGAGGATTAGTGGCTCCAGCTGCAGGACTTCCTGCAGGGTTCGGTGTAGCATTCGGGTTAGTAGCTCCAGCTGTTGGAGGAGTGCCACTAGGTGTGGTTGCTGAACTACTTCGACCTGTAAACCTACTAGTTAATCGACCGACCAAACCTTTAGCAGCTGAGAAGTAGCTCCTAGCTTTCAGTGTCAGGTAAGCAGCTCCACCAATAGGTATCGCTCCAGCAATATCAACTGATCCTTCTCCAGTCTCTCTGGCAGCTTGATTAAATTCTGCCTGAGTTTTGGCATCTTCAGCTTTGTTGAAACCACGGATAAGCTTGTATATTCCCCAACCCCCGTATCCTACAGCCATTGCTCCAAGTCCGGCTGCAACAAATGGAGCAGCAGCGGTTCCAGCAGCTAATGCTACGCCACCAACGACTACGCCAGCAGTAGCTAAGCCTACTGGCGTCGCTAGGGCTTTTAGGTCTTCCATGAATTTGTCTTTGAAGCCTGCCACCGCATGTTTTCCAAACTGAGACTTGTCGATATTACTTGGATTAATTGGCTCCGTTCCCGGCGGAGGAGTTACCGGAGCAGGTTTAACGGGCTCAGGAGTGGCCGGAGCAGCTACTACTGGAGGGGGAGTTACTGGCGTTGGCGTGACTGGTGCAGGTGTTACAGGCTCAGGCGTTACCGGAGCAGGCGTAACGGGTTCAGGAGTGACCGGGGCAGCTACTACTGGAGGGGGAGTTACTGGCGTTGGTGTGACTGGCGCAGGGGCTGGGTCAGGAACTGGAACTGGGGTAAGTTGATCGAATTTTTGGTCGATTCCACAGTGAATTTTGTTTAAAGCTTCTACTAGGCCTTGGTATGTCTTTTTACCAACTTGGCCAGTAGCTTGACCTTCCGGCATAATGTCATAACGCAGCTGAATCAGCTGGGTCATCTTTTTAGTTTGACCACCAAAAACGGCATTTTCTTTTTGGTCTACAATGTTTTCACCAGGCTTAATAATATTGGTTGAAATGGCAAGATCCCGTAGGACAGGGTCTTTCTCTAAAGCTTGTTGCATCAGCGTTTGCCAAGTTTTTACGTCTTTTCCGCTGTGACCCTTGGCAAGCATCGCTTTTGAGTGAGTTGCGTTTTTGATGTAGTTCATCTCCACATCTTCGGCTCTGTTAAGCCGAATTTCTTCAAGATGTGCTGGGCCCCAAACTCTTGGGCCAATAGCTTCTTTTGGTAGACTTAATTCATCTAGATCAGGTTTACCGACTTTCGTTGGTTCCAACTCGTCGCAATCGTGTCCGTTATGATGCTTATTAGCATTTAGTTGCGTGCTCATTTGAATCTATACCCCGTCATTTTGAACTAATTACCTCTGTGTTAGTTATGTTATTGTTATTTGTGGAAAAATGTTGCATTAAGCTCGTTATCTAGGCTTAAGCTAAACCCCTTAATTTATTGAAATTTCCTAAGATTGTATTTTCAATCTTAGAGAAACAAGGTCTCTAGATAACTTAGTTTATAGAGCTTGCTGTTTGGGTTAGAAGGTCTGTGCCTTTCGGTATGATTAACGCTATCTTTCTGTTTTCGGTAAAATTTATGAAATATAGACTTCCAGCTCTTATTTTAGCCTTATTATTAGTCTTTTTAACCTCCTGCACTCAGGAAACCCAAAACCGTTTAGGTCGCGCAGTTCAAAACTGGACTGGCACGGATGGAACCTTGGAAATCTATGCCG
>CAZECN010000080.1:0-2253 GCA_964510575.1 uncultured Bdellovibrionales bacterium
ATAGTTCTGACCCCGGAAGTAATGGAAGGGTATATACTTATATAGCCGGTAGTGGTGCTGCTCCTCAGGTTGTCCAACCTGAAAATGTTTCTCAGCCAGCTGCTGTAACACCTGCTGTTGTGACCCCTGTACCTGAAGTTACAACTGCGCCGGTTGCAACAACTCCTGCAAATCAATCCAATGATTTGCGTACTAGATTGTTAAATAGTCCTGATCGTATTGGCTTTGGAGCAGATGCTACTGGTGGAACAAATTACGTTTACGTTCAAAACTTTCAAGAACTTAATTCAGCGATTCAGGTAGATGGAAACTATGTAATTCTTGATCCTAGCTTGGCAGGAAAGGAGTTAGGATTTACAAATACGCTTTACCCTGCCAACAACATAACACTTGATGGTAGTCTGGCACCTGGGCTGGTAATGTTTCCAGACTTTGCAGCTGGCTTCCCTGCGAATGTTGTTATGATCAACAACACCGGAGTTGGTGGTCAGGGAAATAAAATATTCCATAGCTTTAAATTAGATGGAAGACGCTCCAGAGGTGGTCCTGAAACAGGAGCATTGGCGGTATATAAAGGTTTAAACTATTGGGTAAATCGCCTTGAGATAACTGACTTTTTGGATGATGCGATCACTGTCGGTTTCACCCAGCCCGGTTTCGCTGATTACGTCACTGTTTCTAACTGTAAGATACACAGTACTGGAAAAGCTTTAACTGGTTTTTATCAGAATCAGATTAGTCAGGGCGAGGGGCATGTAACCGCCTTTTTTAATGAACTCAATGGTGCCGAGAGAAATCCAATGAATAGAGGTGCTGAGCATTTTCATTTCTTTAATAACTGGGTTCACGGTTGGCGCTTTTCAGCGAATCATTCTGGTGGTCTGGGATTAACTCAGTTTAAGAGTTCCGCAGGCAACAGAACAGTCGACTCGAATATGCTTTCTCAGAGCAATGTCTATGAAACTTCCAATACTCAATTCACATGTGCTGAACAGGCTGATCCCTTTGTTAACTATGGTGGATGGATGTATGTCGACGGCAATAGTATCTATAATGGTCTTCAAACTTGCGGGAGTCCGAGACATCTACATCAAAGCAGTAACAGTGGGCCAGGAGCACCGAATATTCCTTATCAGTATAATATACTCCCAGCTTCCCAGGTGAAAGCCTACGTTCAGCAAAACGCGGGTCCATTCAGATAAGTTTACATTGGTTTAATATTGCTCTTCTATTTTGCAATAAGAGATACAGAGTAAGTTTTTAAGGTTGTTAATCGAGGATTATAATGAAGTTTTACCAGGCACCAATATTTTTATTTTCTTTGTTTCTTATATTCTGTTCAGAGACTGCTCTGGCTCAGTTTCCATTGGAACTGGCACAACGCTCAGGAATAAATTCCGGTACTGCCTATATAGAGCTGGAGAGGGTTCCTGAGGCAGGTAGCTCCACCTTAACCCTTCTTGTCCAGGACCCTGATTTCTCAGATGAAGCCCTTCTGGTAATTAATGATCGTAACGACCAGCCAGTTCGGTTATATGGCTCAGATGCTTCCTCTAATTTTGACAGAAGGAGTGCCAGGGTAAGTTTCTCTATCCCTGCAACTATTTGGAGAGAAGGCAGAAATAGACTCTTTTTCTCTCATCGTAGAACTTTTGGTTCTGTGGTTCTTTCCGCGAAAGTTAGTTTTGAGGAATCTGCCTCATCCCCTGAATCTTCAAATCCTGAATCTTCAAATCCTGAATCTTCTAGTCCTGAACCCTCAGACTCCACAAACCTTTCTCCCGGACACCAGATTGTTAATGTTCAATCTCTTGCTGCACACAACGGCGGCTTTGGCTATTTGCTTAGACAAGATTTCGGAGTGGTCTCTAACAACGATTCTAACCAGTCTATTTCTCCACTAAGGTTATTTGAAGATGGCAGAGAGCTTGGAGAGGCTCATAGTTTGAGCAGGGATATCAGACAGTTTGGCCAGGGAAGATTCAATCACTGGAAGGGAAATCTTTTTTTCTCAGCTTCTGACAATTCAGATCCCAGAACTAATGGAAGAGTCTATACTTATTTGCAAGGGCCAGGTGCTTCAAATACTTCTCCTCAGCCTACGCCCCAACCCATTCCTGAACCAACTCCTGAACCAATGCCCGAGCCAACTCTGGTAGCTCCACCAGCACCAACACCAGCTCCAACCGTGACTCCTACTCAGCCGGCCCCAACAACTCCGGCTCCACCAGCTCCAGCTAATAGTCAGTTTGA
>CAZECN010000081.1:0-2140 GCA_964510575.1 uncultured Bdellovibrionales bacterium
GAACCAGCTATCTCCGGGTTTGATTAGCCTTTCACTCCGATCCACAGCTCATCCGATGACTTTTCAACGTCACCCGGTTCGGACCTCCACTAGGTGTTACCCCAGCTTCATCCTGGCCATGGATAGATCACCCGGCTTCGGGTCTACCTCCTGCGACTAAACGCCCATTTCAGACTCGCTTTCGCTTCGGCTTCGTTTTGCAACTTAACCTTGCCACAGAAGAGTAACTCACTGACCCATGATACAAAAGGTACGCCGTCGCACTGTACAAGTACATAGTGCTTCGACTGTATGTAAACACACGGTTTCAGGATCTATTTCATTCCCCTCTCGGGGTTCTTTTCACCTTTCCCTCACGGTACTAGTTCGCTATCGGTCGTTCGGTAGTATTTAGCCTTGGGAGATGGTCCTCCCAGATTCCAACAAGGTTCCACGTGTCTCGTCGTACTCAGGATACCAATACCGCCAGATTAGATTTAAGTTAAGGGGCTATCACCCTCTATGGCCGAGCTTTCCAACTCTGTTCACCTATCCTCACTGGTCAGATGTTATGGTCCTACAACCCCAAAGAAACCGAAGTTTCTCTGGTTTGGGCTGATCCCGTTTCGCTCACCGCTACTCAGGGAATCTCAATTGATTTCTCTTCCTCAGGGTACTTAGATGTTTCAGTTCCCCTGGTTTGCCACCCTTACGGGTTAATACCTAAAAAGGTATTGGGTTTCCCCATTCGGAAATCTCCGGATCAAAGTGTGTTTAGCCACTCCCCGAAGCTTATCGCAGCTTACTACGTCCTTCATCGCCTCCGAACGCCAAGGCATCCTCCGTGTGCTCTTAGTAACTTAATTTTCGAAATTAATCTGGTTCAATTATGTGCCTCCTTACGAAGACACAACACCAAAATCTAAATAAATAAATTTACCTAAACTTTGCCGTTTTTAAGAGTTTGTTATCCGGAACACAAAATTTTCAATTCGATAATCGAGAGTTCATAAAATGAAAACTCAATCTATCGCTTCAAAAAATGTTTAGATGTTCATTTTTTAATCAGTAAAACTGATTAAAAGAATACTTGGCACTTGTGTTTATTATCCAGCCTTCAAGACAGAAAGACCCTCGATCTCTAACTGGTTAAAGGAAGAGAACAAAGAACAGGCTTTCAAATAAACACGAGTATTGTGATTTGAATATTAACGCCGCATGCAGAGATAAAATCTCTACTACGACCATCATCCAAATCAAGTAAAATTGATACTTAGTATTCATAACCAGTCTAACGTTGGGAGACCTCTATCCAGATCTGATCCTACGCTTTCATAACTACGACCGAGGTCGTAACTAAGAGCGACTGATTATGTCGTCACTCATCTACCCGAAAATTCAATTGTATAGAGAACAAAATAGCATCCCGAGGGATGCTACATGTAATATAAACTACAAACTTATATGCCTATAAAATCATTTGGTATTGTGGCACGAAAAGAGCACTCAAACTTAAACAAGCAGACAACGACAATCACGTTAAAGAATATGATGATTGCAGATTTGCAGTCTCAAGGACTGCGAAAGTCATTAAGTACGAATACTTAATGACAGTACCAAGGTATCCCCTAATCTGAGAGTAGCCTTCTGGCCTATACCAGTAAGGTTGTTACTCTTTAAAGGAGGTGATCCAGCCACAGCTTCCGCTACGGCTACCTTGTTACGACTTCACCCCAGTCATCAATGTTACCCTAAACGCCTGCCTCCCGAAGGTTAGCTCAACGTTTTCCGGTACCACCAACTCCCGTGGTGTGACGGGCGGTGTGTACAAGGCCCGGGAACGTATTCACCGCGGCATTGCTGATCCGCGATTACTAGCGATTCCGACTTCATGGAGTCGAGTTGCAGACTCCAATCCGAACTGAGAAAAGGTTTTTGCGATTAGCACACTCTCGCGAGTTAGCTGCGCTTTGTCCTTTCCATTGTAGCACGTGTGTAGCCCTGGACATAAAGGCCATGAGGACTTGACGTCATCCCCACCTTCCTCTGGCTTATAGCCAAGCGGTCCCCCTAGAGTGCCCAACTAAATGCTGGTAACTAGGGGCGAGGGTTGCGCTCGTTGCGGGACTTAACCCAACATCTCACAACACGAGCTGACGAC